>JAJDCK010000010.1 GCA_029260855.1 Candidatus Saccharimonadota bacterium | reverse complement strand
TCAGTCAGTCAGTCAGTCAGTCAGTCAGTCAGTCAGTCAGTCAGTCAGTCAGTCAGTCAGTCAGTTCCTACGGCTTGCCTATTGGCAATCTGACCAGCCAAGCCCTAGCAAATATGTATCTTGACCGGTTTGACAGGTTTGTGCGTCACAAGCTTAGGCCTTTGGCATATGTACGTTATGGCGATGATTTTTTAATTTTCTGTCCCAATCGAGCTGGCTTGGAAGAGTTTCGTCATAGATCACAGGCCCAACTTTATCACATGGACTTAGTCATAAATGATAAGCAGGATCAGATTGTTCGTAGCTGGCAGGGTCTGCACTTCCTGGGTCATACAGTTTCGGAAAATAGTCTGTATGTAAGCAAAAAAAACAGAAAAGTTGGCTTTACGCAGTACTACTATTAAAAATATCTCCAGCTATTCATCGCTCAAATTACAGCCAGTTACAATACAAAAAATGGCTTGGCGGATTAATCTAGATGAAATAGTCCCAAATCCTTAAGTTCGTCTGGAAGGAAGCCTTTTGGATGTTTGAAGTCAGCTTTCCATTCAGGCTTTTCGTCAGGATGGTTTGTGCTTTTATGGCCAGATAATTTTTGAGGCAGAACTGTTTCTGGCGAAGAAGACCTACCCGTAGGTACATCGCCTGAGCCGGAAGCGGTTCTGTCCAAAGAGGGTTGGCCAGGGGGGTGCAAATTGTTCTGATGAAAAGCCTTAGTGCCCTTGCCGTAGCCTAGGTCTTTCATAAGTTTGGTTGGGGCATTACGGATATGGAGAGGGACGGGCAAGTCCGGATGCTCGCGAGCGGCTTGCAAAGCGCTGTTCATGGCATCGGTAACTAAGCGGGATTTTTTGCACTTTGCCAGAACGGTTGCACAGTGGAATAAATTGTACTGGCATTCGGGCATGCCGATTCGTTCTACAGCCTGGAATGTGGCAACGGCCAGATTCAGGGCAGGCGAGGCGGCTATCCCCACATCTTCCGAGGCAAAAATAACCATACGCCGGGCAATGAACTTAGGGTCCTCACCAGCTTGTAGCATCCGGGCCAGATAATACAAGGCGGCGTTGGCGTCGCTGCCGCGCATTGATTTAATAAATGCGCTAATAATGTTGTAGTGCGTTTCGCCGGCCTTATCATAGCCAGGAACGCGCTTCTGGGCAGCCGCCTCTATGACTTCCGTCGTGATGGTGTCTTTGGCTAACTGCAGCGCTAGTTCTAAGTTGCCAAGCGCCACACGGGCATCACCGCCGGACAGTTCGGCCAGCAGATCGATGCTCTTTGCCGGCAACCTTTTGGATGATAGTTTTAAGGCTTTTGCAGCCCTCTTGACAACGGTAGTAATAGCGCGCTTGTCAAGGGGTTCTAACACAATCACCCGGCTACGGCTCAGCAAAGGATTAATAATCTCAAAACTAGGGTTTTCGGTCGTTGCACCAATCAAAATTATTGTACCGTTTTCAACATGCGGCAGGAACGTATCCTGCTGGGATTTGCTGAATCTGTGTATTTCATCCACAAAAAGGATCGTGCGTTGGCCAAGACGTTGATTTTGCTTAGCAAACTCAACAACTTTAGTTATATCTGCCTTGCCAGATGTGACTGCGCTTAATTCCACAAACTCAGAGTCGGTTTCTCTGGCAATAATCCTCGCCAAAGTTGTTTTACCGCTGCCCGGTGGCCCCCATAAAATTAAACTTGTCGGCAGCTTTTCGCGCACAACACGATCAATTATTTGCCCGCTGGCAATCAAATGTTCCTGCCCGACCACATCTGACAGTCTTTGCGGTCTCATTCGTTCAGCTAACGGCGTGTCACTCATGAACACAGTATAAACTTAACGCAATGATTCCTCGATACCAGAGATTGGGTCGTACCAGCCACGTTCCAGAACAAAAGTTTGAAAATCTTTGTCCAAACCAAAAATGACTGCAGCACCAACCAACATAAACAAAACACCGACAATACGACGGAACCATCCCGAGGGATTGGCTAGCCACCCTAGCTTGCTTGCGGCAGATTGCCCGACATATGCAATAACCAATAATGCCGCGGCAAGACCAACTGAATAAGCAATAAGATAAGTAAAACCCTGGGCGAACGATGCCGGTAAAATGGCTGCAATAATCAATGCGTAAGTTGGGCTGCAACTGTTAAACACTGGTCCTAGGGCGAAGCCTATTAGTGCATCACCAAATAAGCTTTGGTTTTGTGATGATTGACCCAAAAAACGATTAGCCCTTGACTCAAAATTGGTCATAACCGCCAATCTCTGCCAGATTATTGGCCACAAAAAATTTATACCAAACAGCAACACAATAGCTCCAGAAATAATTTGCCAGGTCATTTGCGGGATACCAAGCAGCGCAGTTGTGGCCTTAAGCAAAAGTGTAAACAGAATTACAGACAGCACTAAGCTGCCTGCAATGACAAGTGGCCGATACCGACTTTTCGGTGAACTTTGTCCCGACCGAACAATGCTACCGCCGACGATTACTGGCAGTAGTGGCAAAATGCAGGGCGCTGCCACAGTCAAGATTCCGGCTACAAAAGATACAAACAAAAGCTCCATGGCTTAGTCTAGAAAGTCACGCTTAACTGCGTCTAGCGATGGCTCGTTGTAGGCAATGTGCTTACCGAGTGATTCGCCGTTGTCACCGACCTTTACAAAAGTTGTCTGTAGCGTAACACCATATTTCTGGCGCAAAGACTGACTGGAATCGTAGTCTACTTTTATGATTGTCCAGCCTGCAGGGGGACCTTGTTTTTTTATGTCAGATTCTATTGCGCGACATTGTGGACACCATGGCGCATGAAAAAACAAAACCTTGTCGCCACTTGTTTTCTCGATAATCCCGTCTTCGTAAGCTATATAGGCACCGTTACCGCGCGCTACGGTTTCTACCTGTCCGTTTAGGGGGGCTTGTTGGTTTGTGCCACTTTGTATATTAGGAGCTTCGGTCGTGTCGCTTGTCAACAAGACTAGTATGGCAAGGCCCAAGGTTGCAAGACTGGTTACAACTACAACTGTCAAAAGCTTTTTTTTCACGCAGCCACTCTCCATTTAAACGCCACTAAAGTATAATATGAATTGGATAAAAACGTAAGAATTTTCGGGTCAATTGGAAGTACTGAATACATGCAAGATATTACAGACAAAGAATTTGAGAATATTGTCAAAATGGCGGTTGACGACATACCTGAAGAATATGCCAAACGATTAAATAATATTGGATTCGTCATTGAAGAGCAGCCAACACCAAGTCAGCGGAAGAAGTTAAGGCTTCATGGTGGTCAAATGTTATTTGGGCTATACGAGGGAATCCCGCTGACGGCAAGGAACAACAATTACAGTGGCGTTTTGCCAGATAAGATTACGATTTTTAAGTATCCGGCAACTGTACTCGCAAGAACCTCTGATGAACTTCTAGAAATGGTGCGACACACCGTTTGGCACGAAGTGGCCCACTATTTTGGGCTCAATCATGACCGCATTGACGAGCTAGACGGCAGGCATTAAACAATTAGCTCGAGCTACGCTTGCCCAGTAATATGCCAAATACTGCCTTAACGCTTCCTGAGCTTATCCAAAAATCGGTTAAGTAAAGACCTCGGTTCTTCCAAAATAGTTCTGGGTTGCTGAGGTTTGATGACAACGTCTGGTGTTGTCGTGGTGGCGGGAGGGGGAGTCGCTTTTACTGGTGGCGAGTCGGCAGTACTGGGGGCTGTACCTTTAGGCTTGCAGATAATTTCTGGGCCATCCAGCCCAAGTTGTGCCTCTTCACCATGCGTAAGAGTAAGCACTGTTGGCAGACCATAAGTTGAGTGATCGTCCCCGCCCTTTATGTAATCCGAAAGACCGCTAGGTGTAAACAGACGTCGTAACTTTTCCAAGGCCCTTTCTTCAATCTTCGCCACGGCTTTACTACTTAGCCCGAGTTCTATCCCTGTATCCCTGAGCGTCATGGTATCTCGATAGAGCAGCATTAATACCTGTTGCTCTTTAGGCTCTAGGGTGCTCACCAAGCCATCTATATCACCTAGGAGTTGTATGATAACTGTTTCTTCAAGCGTGTGCCCTGTAGTAGTAGGATCAGGCAGCAAGTCGGCAGGCGTTAGTCGCTCGTCGTATTCAGGATCATCAGCTTGAGCACCGTCTCCATCAACCCTGCTTGTGATTATTTCCGTTACCTGATCTAGCGATACAGTTTCTTGTGCTTTTCGGATGCGATCAAGGTCTTCGACTGATTTATATGCTGTTTCAGGTAAACTAGATAACAGTTCTGCAACTTGATCAAAAGTAGGATTGTAAATACCGTCTCTTTCTAGGCCGTCAAGCATCATAGAAAGTTCAAGTAAACCAGCATCAACTCTTCTAGGTTTATTGATATAACCTCTTTCAGTTTCTGTAGTGCTGAGCAGACTGCTCTCCATATACTCAAACGCATATGGGGCCAACGACCCCATTCTCCTCGGATTGTAAAATAGTATGGCAACCCATAGTCCAATGCCAGCAAGCTGCATGCGCTCCGAGTAATCCAGTGGCAGGCTGTTTAGGGCAGCCCAATCAACAACAGTCGAGCCTTCGTATTCTAGGCCTTCCGTGTCAAGGGCCATACTCTTGCGTACGAACCACGTTGCAAGAGTTAAATTACGCTCAACAAGTTTTTCTATGGCGCTGTAACTTTCCCATACTTGTCCAGCACATTCAGTGGCTTCTGGGCTCGAGTGGTCATCCGGTTCGCGTGGATGATTTGCGGCTAATCTGCCAGCACTTCTAGCTAGCCATAACGTACTGTCAGATTCTCTGATGGTTCCAGCAATCTCCCTGATGCGTGTGTCGTAGTATTGATCCGCGGTTGTTATAGCTGGATACTCGGGAGGTGTAATACCGATATCCTCGCCGCGGAAGCTGCGCAATAATCGGAAAGTACGGAATATAGTAGGACACCCGCCTAAGATCTCAGGGGCTACAATGGCGGAATGGATAGCAAGAAGAAATACGAGGGGTTAAGCAGCGCGGAGCGCAGCGAGATAGAGATTTTATTGAACAGAAAATGTAGCCTTAGGGAGATAGCTAAGGTCTTAGGAAGAAGCCCGAATACCATCAGCCAAGAGATTAAGGTTAATAGCGTAGACGGTCACTATGTAGCCAGAAAAGCCAAAGCCAAAAGTCGGCTAGCTAGACGGAGCCGCCGTTACCAATGGCAGAAAGTTGAGCAGCACAAGGAGCTTCGGGACTTCATCATCAAGCGGTTGGCTCCGCCCCACGACTGGAGCCCGAGATCTATATCTGGTTATCTGAGAACTCAGCAAACCGTGCTCCCATACGTCAGCACCACACAGATCTATGCTTGGCTATACAGCTCTAGAGGACAGCTATATTGCCAGTACCTTTGCTCTCATCGCTATCGGCCAAAGAAACAAACCAAGAAAACCCAGCGGGTCATGATCCCAGACAGAGTATCTGTTACGGAGCGCCCTCGGGTAGTTGAGAACCGCCGGCAAGTCGGCAACTGGGAATACGACAGTATTGTCAGTAGTAAACGATCTCAGAGTACGTTTGCGCTGGCTGTAGTACAGGAACGAGCCACCAGGCTAGTTCGGGCAGGCCTGGTACAGAGTCTCCGGCCCACGCCATATGCAGACACCATTACTTGTCTCGTCGGCGGCACGTTGGTACGTACGATGACAACCGACAACGGCATTGAGAACAAACAGCACAGGCTCATCACGGCAGCGATCGGAGCAACCGTGTATTTCACTGATCCGTATAGCTCCTGGCAGAAAGGCGGTGTAGAGAACGCCAACAAGATGATCCGACGCTACTTCCCGAAAGGTACGGACTTTTCCAAAGTTAGCCAGTCACAAATTAACCAAGCAGTTAACCGTATAAACAACAAACCGAGGCAATGCCTCGGCTACAAAAGTGCGTTACAATGTGCGGTAGAGAAAGGATTGCTTCTGAAAGGAGTGTCCTACTAATGCCCGTACTTTAGGAATTCAGGCATTACTCTACAATAACATACTTCAAGTAATAACACAAGGGTTTCGTACTAACTCAACACCTTTGCAACATAAAAGGCAGGCATCCTAAACTGTAGTTACTACAAATAATTACAAGGAAAGGAGCCTACCATGGCTTATTCTAACAACCCTAATCTACCTAAAGCGAGAGCAATTGCCATGCAGT
>JAJDCK010000009.1 GCA_029260855.1 Candidatus Saccharimonadota bacterium | reverse complement strand
GCAAGTTGGCGTTTTTTGCGGGCGACTTTGTTCTTGTGCATGATGCCCTTTTTGCCTGCCTTATCTAGGTTGCTTTGAACTTTGTCGTGTGCGGCCGCTGCGGTTTTTTTACCACCAGCAACTGCCGCTTGAAATGTTTTTAGGACAGTCTTGAGGCCACGCTTTGTTTTTACATTGCGCACGGTCGCTTTCTTGGTAACACGGACGCGCTTTTTGGCTGATTTGATAATGGGCATGTGGTTCTCCTTCAGAGAATTTACCATTTACCAGGTATCATTTTTCAATTATTGGTCATTTATCATTTCTGAAAAATGGCTAATGAAAAATATCTTGGTAAATGTGAATTAGTAAATGAAAATTATGTTCGGAGTTGAATGTACCACTTAACCACCTCTTTTGTAAAGGTTGGCCAAAATGTGTTTGAAAAGCATAGACAAAGGTTATGTTTTATGATAGTCTCCTACCAGAGGTTAAGCAAAAAACAAAAATTATGGAAAATCCCAAAGCGTCGGCAGTCCAGCGCCTTAAGGAAGCTAGTAATGTGCTCGTGACGGTTAGTACCAACCCGTCCGTTGACCAATTGGCCGGCGTAATCGGTTTGACGCTGCTCTTGAACAAGTTGGGCAAGCATGCGACCGCTGTATTTAGTGGTGATATTCCTTCTACGATTGAATTTTTGAAACCTGAGGAGACTATAGAAAGAAATACTGATTCACTTCGCGATTTCATCATATCTTTAGATAAAGCAAAAGCCGATAAGCTCCGCTATAAGGTTGAAGAAAAACTAGTTAGGATCTTTATTACCCCATATCACACTTCTCTGAGCCATGATGATCTGGAGTTCAGCCTGGGGGATTTCAACGTAGATGTCATAGTTGCACTTGGTGTTCACGAGCAGCAAGATTTGGACCAAGCTATCAGCGCCCATGGCCGTATATTGCATGATGCTACCATCATTACGATCAACACGCAGCCAAATGGTAATCTTGGCACGATCAGCTGGGTTGATCCGCAGGCAAGCAGCCTATCAGAAATGCTTGCTGATCTGGGGCTTACCCTGAAAAGTGATGTGCTTGATGCTCAAATGTCTACAGCGTTGCTAACTGGAATTGTAGCCGAGACAGAGCGGTTCAGTAATCAAAAGACTACCTCAGTTACTATGGGCATAAGCGCAAAACTTATGGCCGCAGGGGCCAATCAGCAGCTAGTCGCAACCAAGCTCCAGGAAAGTTCTGATAACATGCTGCCAGAAGCCCGATCGGAAAGTTACACGTCTGGGGCAGACGAGACAGGTGAAGCTGGTGATGGCAAGGGAGCCCTAAGGATTGACCACGACGATTCAGAAAAAAGCACCGGACGTGGTGCTAGACCAGGCATAGCAGCAGTAAAAGTGCCGGAGGTCACCCAACAGTCAGAACAGGAGGATAGGGGTCAGGGTCAGGCAGTTGTTCCGGAAACGCCTAAACGCGTTACGGAGCCTCCTTCCAGAGGGGGCACGTTGACGGCCAGCGGCCAGTCAAATGACCTAAGCGGATTCGCGAATCCACTTAGTCTTCCGCCGGTTGACACGCCGTTGCTGCATCATGATGTCGCAGAAAAACATCAAAACAAGACAGATGCAGCAAAGCCTAGTGAGGCGGCTCAACAAGCCAGTCAAAAAACTTCTACCCCCAAAAAAGAAGACAGCAAGACACTTGAGTCAATAGAAGAAGCAGTAGACAGCCCCCATCTTAACCAGGACAATGAAAAAACTGTTGCACCAGAAGAGTCTAGCGGCAACGCCTCTGACCAAGAGGAATCTGTTGCTGTGGGGTCCCAGCCTGTTGACTTGGACTTAGGCCATAATTTGCCGCCCTCGGCTACAGTCACACCAACTGCCGATGCTGCGCCAGACGCTAATCATCAGTATCTTGATGTAAGTAAGCTAGATGAAGAGACGGGGTTGCCTGCTAGCGCAGAGGCCAGGGATGAATTATCCGACCCAACACCTAGCGCACAGAGGTTTTCTGTGCCACCTCTAGCACCCCCACCACTGGTCCCGCCACCAATTATGCCCGCGCATAACTCTATCAGGCTAGACGGGCAACCACTAGGCAGCCAGGACGATAACCAGCCCCAGCAGCCCCTAACGCCCTTATAGGTCCACACCACTTGCAAGAATACCCCTTGCTTAACAGGGGCAGGTGTGCTAGAGTTATCCGTAACGCCATCGTAATCTCGTCATAAATTAATTATTCAAGGAAGTACATGATTTCAACTGAGAAAAAACAGGCTATAGTAAAAGACCTGCAAGCAAGCAAAAACGACACTGGCAGTAGCGCTGTTCAGGTCGGCATTCTTACCGAGCGAGTCAAAGAGCTTACTGAACATCTTAAGGCTAACAAGCATGATTTTATGGCTCGACGTGGTCTTTTGCAGGCCGTAGGTAAGCGTAAACGACTGCTGAAATATATTGCCGACAAAGACAGCAAACAATACCTAGAATTAATCAAAAAACTAGGCATTCGCCGATAGAACCTTAAATTTCACATTTGTCATTTCACATTTGTTATTTATTTCACGGTTAACATTTACTAAATGCCTAAACGATGAAAATTGATAAATAGATGTGAATTGTAAGGTGTAAAATTATAAATCAAAGCAGGTGATGGAGCACAGGTCCCCTTACGACTAAAGGGTGCTTGAACCCTATCACCTCAGAAAGAAGGATAAGTGAGTACAATAAATCCATTAGGCAAAGAAATTATAAAATTAGAAACCGAGCTTTGCGGCCGGACGCTAACACTTGAAGTAAACCGTGTTGGCTTTCGTAGCACGGCATCGGTCCTAGCTCGTTACGGTGACACAGTTGTCCTGGCTACGGCTATGGTTAGCCCTAAATCTGTTAAGGGAATGGACTATTTCCCTTTATCCATAGATTACGAAGAAAAGTTTTACGCGGCTGGCAAAATCAGCGGCTCACGATTCGTCAAACGAGAAGGTCGTCCGTCTGATGATGCAGTATTGATCGGGCGACTTATTGACCGACCAATTCGTCCGTTGTGGCCAAAAGGTTATCGTCACGAGGTCCAAGGGGTAGCAACTGTGCTGAGTATGGATCCAAGCTTCCGCCCCGACATGGTCGCTATGATTGCGATGAGCTCGGCCTTCATGCTTACTGGTGCTCCATTTGAAGGCCCGGTCGCTGGCCTGCGAGTAGGTTTAGTAGACGGTAAACTGACAGCTTTTCCATCTTCAGAACAGCTTCTTAGCGGTAAGCTGGACCTGGTTGTTGCCGGTACAGACGATGCCATTATGATGGTAGAAGCTGGTGCCGATGAAGTTACCGAAGAACAGATAGTAGAAGCCTTGCAGTTTGCTCACACAGCTATGCAGCCAGCCATTAAGCTTCAAAAGGAACTGATTGCTAAAGTAGGCGTCACGGCGCAAAAATATGAACTTGCCGTGCCTGATGAAGGCATCCAAAAAGAAGTTGACGCATGGGTGAAAGACAAGCTCGGACAAGGACTCAGGGTGCCCTACCCAGAGCGCAACGAGCTCGTTCAGCAACTGCGGGGATCATTGGAGCTGGAGTTTGGCGAGAAGCTTGGTGAAGTTTTTGCCGACGTGAAAAACGACTACGACGAAGCCTTCAATATGGCGATCCATAAGGACGTACGCGCAGGCATTATCAACGATCAAACTCGTCCAGACGGCCGAAAGCTGGATGAAGTACGCCCACTATCCAGTGAGGTCGGCTTCTTGCCTCGTGCGCATGGTTCAGCCCTCTTTACTAGAGGTGTGACACAAGCTATGAACATAGTTACGCTGGCACCACTTAGCTACGCACAGATGCTTGACACGATGGAGCGCAACGATGATGAAAAGCGCTACATGCACCACTACAACGCACCTGGCTATACCGTTGGCGAAGTCCGCCGACTCGGTAGCCCAGGCCGGCGCGAAATCGGCCACAGTGCACTTGCCGAGCGCGCTCTCTTATCCGTAATCCCAGACGAGGCAACTTTTCCGTACGCAATCCGTTCAGTAACTGAAATCATGAGCCAAAACGGTAGTACGTCCATGGCGGCGACTTGCTCAAGCTGTTTAGCTCTAATGGACGCGGGTGTGCCGCTTAAGGCTCTAGTCAGTGGTATTGCCATGGGGTTGATGCTAGACGGCGACAAATCTTATATCTTAACCGACATTGCAGACGCTGAAGATTTTGCCGGGGATATGGATTTTAAGGTTACCGGTACCGCTAATGGTATAACAGCGCTACAGATGGATATGAAGGTGCACGGCTTGGGTATAGATATCCTGAAGCAGGCCTTGCAAGAGGGCAAAGCTGGCCGCGCTAAGATTCTTGACCACATGATAAGTGTCATGGCTGAACCGCGCAAAGAAATGAGTCCGTACGCCCCTCGCGTAGAGTCAATCAAGATTAACCCCGATAAGATCCGTGAAGTCATAGGTAAAGGTGGCGAGACTATCAATAAGATCATTGCCGAGACGGGTGCCGAGATTGACATCAAAGACGACGGTACGGTGTTTATTTCTAGCCCTGATAAGAAATCAATTGACGGAGCCATCCAGTACATCAAGCACCTTACCGTAGAGCCTGAAGTCGGCACTATTTACGAAAATGTACCCGTTGTTAGTGTTATGGACTTTGGTGCTTTCGTGCAGATTTTACCCGGCAAGGACGGCCTAGTGCACGTTTCAGAAATGAGTGAAGAGCGCGTAGGCAAGCCAAGCGATGTCGTCAAAGAAGGCGATCTGGTTACTGTGAAATTAGTAGCAATTGATGAAAAAGGTAGGTTAAATCTAAGTATGAAGGCAGCTGCCCGCGAGCTAAACGGCAAAAAAGAAGGTTAAGATGGCAAAGACATCGGATAAAACACTCAGCACACGAACAAAATTGTTCGTCGCCTCGGCAGCCAGTTTGCTGATATCGTATCTGTTCGTATCGCTTGCTATAGATAGCGGCAGTTTGTTCCAGTACTTCTTAGGTATAGTTTTCTTAGTTTTCGCAGTCAAATATTTGATTCGTTCTTTAAAAACCCATGGCAACAAATAAGCAACAAGAGCTCAGCAAAATACCGTTGGAGAGCAAACCATGAACTTAATGAAACCCATTCCATTCTTCATAAATTGGCACAGTAATTCTAAAGTCGCTGCCTTTATGCGCAAACATCCTTGGTGGTTTGGTGGCCCATCTTCCGGGAAAGCCCCAAATGGCTATTTGGCTAAGAATAGTTTAGGTCTGTACCCAATCCTGTTTATCTATGTGCCCATAGCCCTTAGCATCATCTACCTTGATAAAAACTGGACAATTATGATCTTCATCTTGGAAATGCTACATTTTCTCGTGTACTTCTTTTTGCAATACACAGCCACAGCAAGCCCGCCATATTACACGACCAAGGCGCTTTCACAAGGCGATAAGCAAAGGATAAGCGCTGAATTACATAAAAAGGCTAGCAATGGGTAAACAGTCACAACTTGAAAAAGTGAAGGAACGAATCATTATAAACAAAGTCTGCGAGGAGTTGGCGGAGCAGGCGACGCAGCTGGTATTTGGGGACGGTAACCCGGATGCCGATATGGTTTTTATCGGTGAGGCGCCAGGTAAAAACGAGGATCTGCAAGGCAAACCATTTGTTGGAGCAGCCGGGAAGTTTCTAAATGAGATGCTGGAGATGATCGGGCTGAAGAGGGGGGATATTTATATTACGAACATTGTAAAATATCGGCCGCCGAACAATCGTGATCCGTTGCCCGAGGAAAAGACGGCGTTCTTACCCTATCTGAGACAGCAGCTTGAAATAATTAGACCAAAATTGATTGTCACCCTAGGCAGGCACAGCATGGATGTGCTACTGCCCGGGCTGAAAATCAGCCAAGTGCATGGCCAGCCCAAAAAGTTCAAAGACCAGATTTACCTGCCTTTGTTCCACCCGGCAGCGGCGCTATATAACGGAGGTATGAGGCAGACATTGATTGATGACTTTGCTCTTATCCCACAAATTTTGAAAGCAATATAAGCAATTTACAGAATTTTTTGAAAGGAAATTTAAAAAACTATGTACCAGAACAACAAACCTAACAACACAGGGCAAAGCAAACAGCAAAAACCCATAACTGAAGGTCGCTCGATAAGTCGTGGTGCCGCCATGCGCGCACAAAAGCGCAACCAAGAAGACGCCCACCGTATATTAAGCCAGTACGCTTCTAACAACAGCGAGCCACAATCTCAAGATAGATCACGGGCTAACGTTATAGACGATAACCCGAGAGTGAAAATTATTGGGCTAGGTGGTATGGACGGTGGTGGGTCCAAAAACATGATCGTTGTGGAGTATATGAACGATGCTGTGATCATGGACTGCGGTAACGACCTGGGGGTTGATCTTCCTGGGATTAACTACGGTATATGCGACACAGCCTACCTAGAAACTATCCGCCACAAGATCAAAGCTTACATAATTACACATGGCCACCTTGACCATATAGGCGGCATGCCGCACCTGGTGCCGAAGTTCCCGGCGCCGATTTACGGCTCAAAGTTTTCGATTGGTCGAGTAGAAGAAATTTTCGGCAACTTTGGCCTGCCCATGCCCGAAGGCTTCGAACTACAGACCGTAATGATGAATGAAGACACCCACGAACGACTAAAGATCGGCCCATTTTATGTAGAGTTGGTGCGGGTTACACACTCTATTCCGGGATCAACGGTTATAGTGCTAGACACGCCGATTGGACGTATTATCAACACTGGTGATTTCCGTCTAGACCCGAACCCTCTGGACCATGAACGTACAGACACCGAGCGGCTGATACAGCTTGGCAGCGAAGGTGTTTTAGCGCTATTGTCAGAAAGCACCACGACCGAGCGTCCAGGACGTACGCCGAGTGAGAGTACGATCGAGCAGAGCTTTACGGATATAATGAAACAAGCACCTGGTCGTATATTTGTTGGTCTGTTCTCTACTAACATGAATCGTGTGCAGATGATCATCAATGCAGCCGTACATAACAACAAAAAAGTTGCCATGGACGGTCGTAGTATGGTTTCTACTCTAGAGATGGCTGTCCGTCACGGATTTGTGAAGATTCCAAAGGGAACTTTCGTACCAATTGCTGCAGCCGCAACCATGAAAGATACTGACTTGGTAGTGGTTTGTACTGGCTCTCAGGGCGAGCCAAGCTCGGCCTTACAGCGTATGAGTAATGGTGAACACCGCCACGTGAAGCTAAAGGAGCAGGACACAGTCATTTTGTCGTCCACACCGATTCCTTACTCAGGTAATGACTCTAAGATTCGCGCTATGGTGGACGACCTATTCCGTAAGGGTGTCCATGTTTTCCGTCACGAAACCCGCGAGATAGATGGCATGGGGCCCCTACATGTTTCTGGCCATGGCAGCATCGACGAATACAAAGACATGATTAATATGACCAAGCCGAAGTTCTTCGTCCCTATTTACGGTGACTACACAGCTAAGAGGCAGCATATTGAAATTGCAGTTGAAGAGGGTATTCCACGCAGGAACATGGTTAACGCTGAAAATGGTGAGGTTATTGAGCTTTCCCCGGATAAAATGGAAATTACCGGCCGAGTTCAGAACGGTACGGTATTGGTTGACCAGACTGGGGCGATTGTTAGCAGTATCGTTATTAAGGACAGGTTGCTGCTCTCCGAAGAGGGTCTGGTTGCAGTTGTCCTGACCATCGATAAAAAGTCTGGTCAACTCATGACGAGCCCGGACATTATTAGTCGGGGCTTTATATACATGCGCGACAACGAGGAGCTAATGAATGCCTTCCGTACAGAATTGCGTCGTGCTGTACAACAACGCTTTAAACGTGTTGATTTGGATCGTTTCAAGATTGAAATCCGTGAACACGTGACGCACTTTTTGTTTGAACAAACACAACGCAGCCCGATTGTTATCCCGGTGGTGAACGTTATAAGCGGCAAACCAAGTGGGGTTGAAAAACCACAACAAAACGGCAATGGTCAAGCTCAAGCTGCCCAACAAAAACCAGAAGACATCGCCGCCGAACAGCAGAGACGATTTGAAGAGATGCGCGCTCGCCTGCTAGGCCAAGACGCCCGCACCGACTAATTAAGTACCCACGGCAGCGCAAGTACGATTGACAAAGGTTGTAAAAATTGCTATAATATCAGCGTTACGTATGATGCTGCCAATAAACTTAATGTATCTACCCAGAAGCATATGCTAACCCAGTTGAAAAGTGATATAATTTTAATAGTAAGTTATGGCCAAAAAAAAGAAAAAATCAGCTAAAAGAAAAAAGACAACACCAGAAGTCGCGGAGCGATCGGCTTTTTGGCCTCTTGCTGGCGCCATCCTTATGTTCGTCTTGGCGTTGTTTTTGATTCTTGGCGGGTTTGGAGCTGGTGGCCCGTTGCCGTTGAGCCTATTTGAGGCAGCGTACGCTGCTCTAGGTTTGGCTGCATACCTAACCCCTGTAGCACTAGTGTTCTTTGGTGTTCACAAGTTCAAAAACGAAGACTACCAGGTCCCGTTTAATAAATTTGTCAGCATGCTCACCTTGCTTATTACTACAGCGACGTGGCTGCAACTCGCTTTTGGTCAGTACGATTTTGGAAGATGGGAGAGTGCGCAAGGGGGCGCGATTGGGCAAGGAATCGGTGGCATGGTTTTGACCGCACTTAACCAGGTGCCGGCCAGTCTGTTGTTCTTTGTGCTGACGTTGCTGACATACTTACTTACCTTTGGCATCTCGCCAAGAGTATTTTTGCAGCTGCTGGATGGCTTTAAAAAGAACGAAGAAACTACCGATCTGAGTGAGCTCAAGGCTAAAGCAGAAGACAGGGGCTTTAAGCTAAACGAAGGTGTACCCGTAGAGCATCACTCCGGCCGAGAAAGCTCACGTCTGAGCAGCTTTCGTAACACCGCAGAGAAATTGGCGCCAGCAGCTGACCATCAGGCGTTGACTACAGCGAATGATCCGAACTGGCAGTTTCCGCCACTTAGCCTACTAATTCAAAAACAAGATAAAGCTGATGCCGGTAATGTAGAAGAAAACGCCGAAATTATAAAAGAGACCTTTAACAACTTTAATATTGCAGTAGAAATGGAGGGCGCTAATATTGGTCCACGCGTTACCCAATACACCCTTAAGCCGCCGACAGGAGTCAAGCTAACCAAGATAACAGCTCTAGAAAACAACCTGTCACTTGATCTTGCAGCTCATTCTATACGCATGGAAGCTCCAATCCCCGGCAAGCGGTTAGTTGGTGTGGAGGTGCCAAACATTAAATCTGCTACGGTACGCATCAGTAGCCTTCTGCAGTCATCAACTTGGCAGGATCTAAATAGCCCCCTTGGGTTCGTTATCGGCAAAGATATCGCTGGAGCACCGGTCATGGGTGACTTAGTAAAAATGCCCCATCTTTTGATTGCCGGACAAACCGGGTCGGGTAAGTCAGTTATGATTAACACGGTGCTGACTAGCTTGCTCTATCACAACAGCCCGTCTGACCTTAAGCTGATTCTGGTTGACCCTAAGCAGGTCGAGCTTACTCCATACAACGACATACCTCATTTACTTACCCCTGTTATAAATGAACCAGAAAAATGTATTAGTGCACTCAAATGGGCTGTGGCTGAGATGGAGAGGCGACTTAGGACGATGGCAGAAGTGGGCCGCCGTAATATTCAGGAGTATAACAACCTCAAAAAAGAAGAAGGTATGCCGTACATTGTCATTGTGATTGATGAGCTAGCTGATCTTATGATGATGGCCGCTCGCGACGTAGAATCCTTGATTGTGCGTCTGGCACAAAAGGCTCGGGCTACCGGTATTCATCTAGTGCTGGCAACACAGCGACCTAGCGTAGACGTTATAACCGGCCTTATTAAGGCTAACGTACCAGCTAGAATTGCATTTACTACGGCTAGCCAGGTGGATTCTCGCACTATTATTGACCAGATTGGAGCTGAAAAATTGTTAGGTCTCGGTGATATGCTGCTGTTGACAGCAGATATGCCTAAGCCTAAGCGTATTCAGGGCTCATTTATCTCTGATGAAGAGACGATGAAAGTAACTGACTTTATACGTATGCAGCGTCCACCGAATTATGATGATGAGATTATCTCCCAGCCAGTCCAGTTAAATGGCCGTGGCGGAGTGGTAGCCGATTACGGCCAGAATGATGCCGACGACGACATGTGGAAGGATGCCATAAAAGTGGTTATCGAAGGCCACAAAGCCAGTACTAGCCTGCTACAGCGCCGCTTGCGCATTGGTTATGGGCGTGCAGCACGCTTGATTGAAACAATGGAAGAACAGGGTATTGTAGGCCCGGCTGACGGCTCGAGGCCGCGCGAGGTATTAATCAGCTCTATGGACGAAGTATTCGGCCAAACCGGTACTGCTGCCGCTGCTGACGACGAAATTTACGAAGAAAACTTCCCTGAAGAAGACAAAACTACCTAAGCTACTTGTAAAAGTTCTGGCGTTTTAGGCACTATTGCTCCGTGTTTAATCCTCTTTTCGAGTTTACGAAATTCGGCTAATCTAGCCGTAGGAACTATACGATTTTTTGTGGGCGTTTGGGTAATCGTCTCTTTTAAGGCCTGCCAACCTAATAGTCGTCTCTCAAGTTCACTCTGCAAATAATCGCGGTCCGTTCTCTCAAGCACTGGCACGCCGTTGCGTTTATGTTTTGGTGTTAAGCCTTCGAAATAACCCGGTATAGCACGGACTATACCTTTCTTTTCATTGTAATTGATGACAGCTTTGTCTAGCAGGATAGCTTGCTCCAATAATAATTTTGATATCGCCCAGGATATATTGCGTTTTTTCATAACCTCCATGTGAGGGCGGGGCGGACGTTTTATGCTTTCTTCTATCCATGCATGTATTGGCCTTGCAACATATGCTATCTGCGGTGTTGAGTTCCTAAAAGTTGTTACTGTATCGCTTTCGGTCGGGGGCAGACTAGCTGCCCAGTCTTCCCATTCTTGCTCTGTCCAATAAACATGGTGATTATCTCTATTGATCTTAAGGTCGGGCAATTCATCAGGATAAGTCCATATAGCTAGCTCGTACAGCGCATCAATATCCACGATGCCAACCTTATCAAGCGGAGCTCCAAACATACCGGACTTGTAATCGTAGAGGAGTGCGAATCGTTCTGGAAGTTCAGACGATAATCGCGGCTCCAGCATTTTATATACCAATCCTTTTGTTTTTTGCTTTCATTCTTATGCCTATTTTGCCGCATCATACTGTGCGTAGTCAATAAAATTATTTAATAAGATCTCTCACGTTGACTAACAGGGGCGAATGGGCTATACTTGTATCTAGCTTAGACTTAAGCTTCAGGTTACTGCCAACTTTAGAGCGAGTAGCCCTTAGACCAAAGGAAGGAGTTCAAATTGAACCAGTACGAAATTGCCGTATTGTATCACCCGGACCTGGAAGTGGATTTATCCAAAGCCGAAGAAAGGGTTACAAAAATTATTACCTCAAACGGTGGTAAGGTCGTTAAGGCCGATAACTGGGGCAAGCGCAAACTAGCTTACCCAATCAAAAAACAAGAGCATGCCGTGTATGTTTTCTATACGGTGGATATGCCAGGCGAAGGTGTGCGTAAGGTGGAGACCACCCTTAATATTACAGATGAAGTCATCCGCTTTTTGATTACGAAGCCAGACCTAAAAGCTATAGCTAAAGCTGATGCGACCAAAGCCGAAAAGGCCAAGAAAGCAGCTGAGCGTGGCCCGGTCCGCGAAGATGACTCTAGCGACAAAGACGACGAAGAGTAGAATAAGACATATAACGAGGAGCTAAAGACATGGCACGAAGCTTAAACCAAGTAATTTTGATGGGTAACCTAACTCGGGACCCTGAGCTTAGGCAAACACCCAACGGTCAGAGTGTAGTTAGTTTTAGTTTGGCGCTTAATCGTTCTTACAAGGACGCAAGCGGTGAGTGGAAAGAAGTTACTGATTACATAGATATAGTTGCGTGGGCCAACTTAGCAGAGCGCGTTGCGCAGTATCTGAGCAAGGGGCGCCGATGCTTAGTGCAGGGGCGCTTACAAAGCCGCAGCTGGGAACAAGACGGTCAAAAGCGCAGCAAAGTAGAAGTGCTGGCAAATGACGTCACATTCCTAGACAGCCGAGGGGCTGGAGGCGATGACAACGGAGGCGGCCAAGCTGCTGATGACAATCCAAAGCCAAGTAAACCAGCTAAAAAAGACGATGTAGTAATAGAAGACATCGGCGATGAACCAATTAACTTAGACGATATCCCATTTTAAGGAGAATTAGATGGCAAAGATTTTTAAAAACAGAACAGACGTAGCGTATTTTGACTACAAGGACGTAAAGACCTTACAGCGCTACGTAAACCAATACGGACAGATTGAAATCCGTAAGAAAACCGGACTACTCGAACATGAACAGCGCCGTTTAGCCACCGCTATCAAGCGTGCTCGTCACATCGCGCTATTACCATTTGTGGCCAGCAACTAGAGACGGCACAAATGGCATTTGGACCCACTGATCTAAAAAAGGGGCAAGTATTTCAACTGGACGGCACGCCGTATAGGGTTATTGAGTATGGCCAAAAAGTTATGGGCCGCGGCGGGTCAATTGTAAATGTAAAGATCAAAAGCTTAATAGACGGCCGTGTTTTAGACAAAACATTTAAGGGCAGTGAATCTATCGAGCAAGCTGATGTTACCCAGAAAAAAGTACAGTATCTTTACAACGATGGTGTGACATTTTTCTTTATGGATGATGACACGTATGAGCAATTTGATCTGCCGGCAAGCGACATGGCCGATCAGGCCGGTTTCTTGAAGGAGGGCGATAAGGTCCAGGCTCAAATGTTTGATAGCCGAGTTATTAATATTGAGCTAGCTAAAAATATTCCCCTCAAAGTAACTTATACGGAAAGTGTAGTTAAGGGCGATACTAGCTCTGCCATAACAAAGGAAGCTCAGCTTGAGACCGGTATTAAAGTCAAGGTGCCGGCGTTCATCAAGCAGGGCGATATTATAAAAGTTGACACGCGAACCGGGGAATACCTTGAGCGAGTTAAGGTATGACCATACGGTAGCGCATCCCGCATTAATTAGTAATCGGTGAGCGTCAATAACAACAGTGAAGGCCGTGATGGAGCTGCAAAGATATGACAAGAAAACGCCTAGACCAAGCACTGGTCGGAAAAGAATTAGTCGCTACGAGGAGCCAAGCTGAGAGCTATATACGACTCGGTAAGGTTAAGGTTAACGGCAGCGTAGTTTCTAAACCGGGCACGATGGTTAATGGTCAAGACACATTAATCATTAATAGTGAACAGTACGTATCAAGGGCAGGGCTTAAATTAAGTTCAGTTTCTCAGGCTTTGCAGCTAGATTTTCGGAACAAAATCGTACTAGATGTCGGTTCGTCAACGGGCGGTTTTACCGACTATGCCCTAAAACATGGTGCCGCCAAAGTTGTTGCTGTGGACGTGGGTACGAACCAGATGTCGCAGAGCCTTCGGAGCAATCCAAAAATAGAGCTGCACGAGCAAACTGATATTCGTAATTTCAAAACAGAGCACACGATAGATATTGCGGTGATAGACGTTAGTTTCATAAGCCTGAGAGAAATACTGGTCCACATAGCAGATATTATTACGCCCCTAACTCACGTGGTCGCCATGGCTAAACCACAGTTTGAGGTTGGCCTGGCAGCCAAACATAAAGGGGTGATTAAAAATGATAAAATTAGACGCAACACCTTAAAAGATCTAGAGAATTGGATACAAAAATTATTCAAAATTATTGCAAAGGCCGACTCCGGAGTTGCTGGAGCTAAGGGCAACCAAGAACGATTTTACCTTCTGAAACTTTTACAAAAATGAGCGCATTTTCTTAACATTACATATAACAACATACGGCGATTTGGTTTGTATATAACCGTGCTTTTCAAGTACAGATAATTCTCTACTAGTGGTTTCCCTGGTTGCACTAATAGAGCTAGCCATGTCTTGCTGTCTGAGGGGTACGTTGATCAGTGTGCCGCTTGCCGTCTTTTCTCCGAATCTTTCCGCCATACTTAGCAGAAATGATACAAGCCTTTCACGAACAGTCCGATACTCTAGGTTTATAATATGCTCCGAATGGATTCGGTACATCTCAATTGTCATATCCAGTAGCGGCGAGAGGGGGTTGATTGGATTTTTTATATAGTTCTCAAAATCCTCTCGTTTGATTCGCCAGACACTGGTCGGAACGAGCGCTTGATAAATAATGTTGCGCTCTTGACCGGTGATGGCCCATATAAGGGGGAAAATTTCATTCTCCTTGCGGACTATAAGTAAGTTCTCCTCGCCGTACTTAGTAATATCAAAAGCTTTGACAAGGCCTTTCTCTATAAAAAAAACGCCTGGTGGCGTTTCTCCGGGGCGTATAATAAATTCTCCTTTGCGGAACGTCGTATTAGTTCCAGACCTGAAGACCTTCACCATGACGTCTAACTGCTTTTGCGTAGCAAGCATGAGCCTATTGTGACATGAAAACATTAACAGGCAAAGTCTCTGTGACGAAAGTCACACATATATAGTGATGGAAATTACTGAATAATCCCAATTAACGGAATATGATATGGTTGTCACTTGAAGGAGGCAGCTATGGTAACCATGCATGAAGTTCTAAGCCAGCTTAAACAACTCGGTATGAGGCCAAGCCTTTGGACTAAAGCGGAAATTCACGAGTTGCCGAGGATTCTCATCCCTGGGGAGCGACTCCAGCAGGTCTCCATGGGGTGGTATAACGGTGGTTTTGCGCTTTTGTGTTGCACGGATCAGCGCGTGCTACTAATTGATAAGAAGCTTTTTTTTCTCACCCTGGAAGATTGTCGCTACGATATGATCGCCGAGGTTATGTACCAACATCGTCTGCTTGATGCTACGGTAACACTTACATTTGTGGCTAAGTCACTACAGTTCAAAAGCTGGAACCAGGCGAACCTTAGACGCCTTGCTGCATACATACAGCAGCGCGTCATGGAAGTGCGTAGACGTTATGACGAGCAACATCAACAATCACCTTATATATTTACGCCTATAAATTCCGAGCAAGCCCCTCAACCGCAATTCTCGCTTCTTGAGCCGAAAATATCTAGTTACGAGGTGCCGCAAACTAATAACAGCTCTTTGATTAACAAAACCTCGTATCAAGGCAGGCCGTATTTCAGGCGAAGGATCTCTAGGTTTGTGACTACTAGCCAGTTGAGCAGATAGCCGAAGCGACCCTGCTCGTCTAACCCCGCCAAAACCTATGCTAAACTGCTGATATGTACTTTAGAAACCGTGCTGATGCGGGACGAAAAATAGCAAATAAACTCGAACACTATAATAACCATAATGTATCTGTAGTCTGCCTAAGCAATGGTGCTGCTATAGTCGGCGCCCAGATTGCCATGAGGCTGCACGCGAATATGATGCTGCTATTGACTGAAAATATTATTTTGCCAGGAGAGCACGAGGCGATTGCCGCCATCAGCTCATACGGCAACTTTACCTACAATGATATGTTTAGCCCTGGCCAGCTAGAAGAACTAGCAAGCGAGTTTCATCAATACATAGATGCTCAGCGAATGGAGAAAATGCACCGGCTGAACGTACTGATGGGCAGGGACGGAGAGATTCACGCTAAGCAGCTCAGGCATCATGTGGTCGTGCTTGTTTCGGATGGATTAGTAAGTGGTTATTCGCTTGATATCGCTTACGATTTCTTAAAAACCATAGCCATAGAGAGGTTGATCATAGCTGCGCCTATTGCTAACGTTGTGGCGGTTGACCGTATGCACCTAGTTGGCGATGAGATCTGCTGCCTTAGTGTGGTGGAGAACTTTATATCAGTTGATCATTATTATGACGATAATACGATTCCAAAAATCAACGATTTGTTTCGCATGATGAACAATATTAGCACGCACTGGAAGCGTTAATTATCAAAAAACGTCATAATGGCTAAAAATGTCACAACTAGCGAGTAAACACTTAACATAAGACGTCCGATCGGACGTTTTATGTTAAGTGCACCTATGGTCCAAGGTGTAATATTAGTTTTGATTACTTGGAGACGTTGAAGCGGAACTCGACAATGTCGTCGGGTTTCATGAGGTAAGTTTTGCCCTCGGTGCGAACCTTGCCCTGTGAGCGTGCGCTAGTTAATGACCCGGCAGCCATCAGATCCTGGTAGGTCACTATCTCTGCAGCGATAAAACCTCGTTCAAAATCCCCATGAATCACACCGGCGGCTTGTGGGGCGGTTGAGCTTTTTTGTATTGTCCAGGCCCGAACTTCTTTTTCGCCTGCGGTCAGATAACTTTGCAGGCCCAAAATCTTGTAGGCTGTATGTATAAGTTGTTCTAGACCAGAGTTTGTAATTCCATAACTTTCCAGTAGCTCTTGTCGATCATTTTCGTCAAGAGCTTGGAGCTCGTGCTCTATTTTTGCGCAGACAAATATAACTTGCGAGGGGCCCACCAGGCCCTTTAGGCTCTGTTTTTTCTCTTCTGACGCTAGTGTTTGCTCATCGACGTTGAACACATAAATTACTGGTTTCATTGTAAGTAGCTGTAAATCTTCAAGTCCTTTAAATTCATCGGCAGTCAACTCGCTGCCCAGTGTTTTGCCTTCGTCCAGCAGGAAGTGCGCACGGGTAAGCATTTCATACAGGGGGTTTAGCTTTGGGTTGGATTTCATTTCTTTTTCCAGGCGCGGCAGACGTTTTTGAACGGTTTGAAGATCGGCTAAGACTAGTTCGGTGTTTACGACCTCTATGTCACGAAGGGGATTGTGCTTCTCATCGACATGCTGGACGTTCGGGTCATTAAAAGCACGAACTACGTGTGCGATTGCGTTGCAGCTGCGGATGTTTGCCAAAAACTGATTGCCGAGCCCTTCGCCCTTACTGGCACCAGCTACTAGCCCGGCGATGTCTACAAAAGTTACAGTGGCAGGTACGATCTTACCTGTCATATATAGGTTAGCTAATTTTTGTAGCCGCTCATCCGGAACAGGCACAATACCGGTATTAGGCTCAATGGTTGCGAAAGGATAGTTTGCCGCCAGCACGTTGTTAGTAGTCAACACGTTAAAAAGTGTAGATTTACCCACATTCGGTAACCCAACTATGCCTATTGCTAAACTCATACTTGGCCTATTGTAGTTTACGGGGGTAATTCTAGCAATTAACTGTGATCTTGCCTGCTTCCCAAAAGTAGGGGCGTAAGCTTTCAATTTTATAGTGCTTTTGCTAATATTGGGGCAAGGTAACCAACGCTAGTGCTCGCTAATGACTAATATTGACAAAAACAACACCAATGAGCCCGCAGACGACAATCGAGCTCAACCAAAAAAATTGGGCGCAAAACTTCCCCGTAAATACGCTATCCTGCTGGTCTTGATAGTAATTTTAATAGGCTTAATTGTAGCCTATGGTTCTATTAGGAACCGAGACCAATCCGAAGAGCAGCCCCATAGTCTTGACGAGACATTCCAGAAAAATGACGTCCTATTATCGAACAAAAATTATGACGAAGCCTTAAGCGAGTGGAACAAATTTATGGCACATCAGACTAATCCGGAGGATCAAGCGCAAGGACATCTCGGCATCGCTGTTGTCTATATTAATAAGCAAGATTACGCGGCGGCTTTGGAAAGTTATAAACGAGCGGAGCAGCTATCGTCGCATCCGAACCAAAGTATATACAACGGTATTATTAACATCGCAAGGATTAATAATGACAAGGCCCTGGAAATTGAATATAGCCGTAAAGCTATAGAGGCCCTTGATAAAAATCATCCGTTATATGAGGCGGATAAGAGCGGTTATGAAAAACGCATTGAGGAGCTGAATGCTAAATCTGATTAAGAGGCACCGTTTAGGAATTGTTTTATTGCTGGTTGGTTCTGTTGGTATGGTTTTCTTGGCTGTGACCCCCGCACGAGCAGGGCATGTCGGTTGTAGCCCCAGTTTTTATAATAGATGTTCGCAGCACGGTTATTTCACAAACAGAGAATACCACATGGGGGGCGCGGGCACTTATGTGATGAGTACTGGTGGTCCAACTGGAGTGGGGGGTATGCCGGTTAACAATGTTAATGAATTCGTAGGTTTTATTCATAATCGGCTACACGATGGAAGCCCAGTTGACAAATATCAGGATACAACTGGCGCGGCTTTCATAATAAATACGATGCTTGGGCGGTGGGGTAGTGACTATGGCTCAAGAGATGCCGGGGTTATCTATGCCCGCAATAACTTTAGTGAATGGGAAAAACGCGTACGTTGGTATGATTCTCAAGGTTTGGTAGATTGGCACACATTTAGGCGCCACGCTAATTTTGATAACTCACTTTACGATCATGCCACGGGTGACGATGTTTTTTATCGCGACAATAGGTTAGATGACGACCAGTTTATCGTGCTTTTCTATACTCCTGGCCATGGTCCTGCTTCGTCAACCCCACAGCGTGACTTTATCATCAAGAAAAACTGTGGCAATCCGATTGGGTCAACTCCGGGGCTAAGGCCAGTGCCCCAGCCTGAGGGAGTGATACAGGGATTCAAGGTTGCAAACCCTGGGCTAAACTCTAATATTGAGCCGCCTAAGAGCGCATTGATTACCTCATCGCACAAAGGTGGGCGCAGCACTAGGGATAATGCGTATTTCTTTACGGATGTACCGGCTGATGATGACGGTCCCGGAGGCCCCAATAGGGCCTTCCACCGTGTAACCGCCGAAGTACCCGCCGGCTGGAGGGTTGGATACAACGTGTGCTACAACAATAACCAGGCAGCTGGCTGGAGAAACCCCTGCGACAATGGCCGAGACGGTGTGACATGGAGCAATACCGTGGTCGTGGATGTATACGTAGGCAATCCAGTAAATGTATGGTGGCATTACGAGCGCTTAACCCCTCCTGCGCCAACAATCAATGCTCAGTGCACCAACGGGACGGTGAGTGCACAAATTAGCTGGAGTACATCAGCTTTGCCGGCCACGTCTTATATGCTTGACGTTGATGACGCAAATAATTTTAATCAATTCTGGAACAAGGCTATACCGCAGGGGACCTCTTCAACGGATTCGCCTGCGGGTTTTAACCCGTATCCATCGGGGGGTGGCCCGCTAGTGTTGCAGCGGGGTCAACAATATTTCGTAAGGGTCTATTATGTCAACTCTAACCAACACTCACAAGTTGCAAGCTTTACAGCACCTTCATGTTGGCAGTTTAACGTACCAAAACCTACGGCCAGAGCTCAGTTGAATCCGGACGAATCAGACCCCCAAAATGTTGATTTATCTGCTGGTTTTAGCGTGAACTATGGTCCTTCTGGCGCGCCTAACCCACAAGGTGTTAGGCTAGTGGTTACAAGATCTTTCTTCATAAGAAAGGCCAACGGCAGCATAGTTGCACTTACCCCGAGTCCTAGTCCGAGCCCAGACAATCGCTGGTTTAACGGTGTGGACGCTAACGGGCACAACTACCAAGAAAACAGGAGCATACCGCCGAGCTTTACGGTAGGGGATCAAGTCTGTATTACGATCACGGTCAGTCCTGGCTCGGGCAGTGTCGATAGTAATGGAAACGTAACCTCACCAGGTCCGGCGGTCAGCTCGGATGAAGGCTGCGCCAAATTTATGAACAAATCGTACTTCAAGGTATTTGGTGGCGATATATCAGCCGGATCAATCGAATGTCGCGGCTGGTCAGCATTCCGAACTCCAGGGATGATTACGGCGTATAATAGCACCTCTACTCCGGGTAAAGGCTCGGGTGCTCAGCTTGCAGCGCTGGCTATCGGGGCTATTCATGAATTTAGTAGTGCCACTGGCCGCACACCCGCGCCTACTCCTCCAAAGGGGCTTTCGTTTGCAAATGTCGCAGCTAGCGGGGCGTGGGGGGGCGAGATGGTTGCGGGTGGTTCATGCCCACAGGATTACTTCGGTACTCAGCCGACTACGCGAGAGTTTGTGGGCTCAGATATAAACTTAAGCGGGTGGAACGGTAGTTTACGTACGGCCGCCGGGGTGCGTGTCAGCGGTGTAGTAGACTTGAATAAGCGGGTAACCCTATATGTTGACGGTGATGTGGTGATTAGTAACAATATCTCATATGCTGGCGTATCTGGTGGCTGGAACTATAGTGAGATGCCGAACTTTACTCTAGTGGCAAGAGGCAATGTATTTATTGGAGCTAATGTTACCGAACTTGCCGGTATTTTTATCGCCCAGCCAAAAAGCTTGCTTGACCCAGATACTGAAGGGGGCGAGATATATACGTGTGCATTTGGCACGACCCCCCCTACAGAGTCTCAACTGACAAGAGTTACTGGTACCCCAGGAAGTGATAATTGCCGTAACCAACTCACCATCTACGGCAGCTTTATCGCCAAAAGAATACGATTATTGCGCACCAACGGGTCGTTGAGTAGTAGCTCTCCGAACGAAACCAGAGACAGCGCAACAATGGCTGAGAAGTTTATCTTTAGTCCAGAGGCTTGGCTGAGTTCGTCAATTAGCCCGGCTGGTGGTTTTGAGTCATACGATTCCATCACTACGTTGCCGCCAATACTTTAATCGCATACATTGAGTCTGCCTAAAAGCTTATGCTATAATCGCTTGTAACATGAACGATGTAATAATAAGAAAAACATATTTGAAATTAGGGGTGGGTAAGCGCTATTTGAGATATCAATTAAAGCGCACCCATAATATATATATATGAGCCTTGTCAGCGGCGTCAGTGATTTTTTTGGGCTAGATATTGGCACGACAGCTGTTCGGCTCGTGCAACTTAGGGGCAACCCTCCACTAAAAACGCTTGTTAAATACGCCTACGTCAACCTTGATGGAAAAACGGGGGTTAGTGATTCCAGGGCTGACCAGCAAAAGGTCGCATTGGTCATACGAGACATGATTAACGAAGCACGTATAACCACACATAATGTCGCAGTGGGCTTGCCGTCCTCACGAGTTTTTACTGCTGTTGTGGATATTGATCGGCTGGAGCCGGACGAGCTAGCTAGCACTATCCAGTATCAAGCGGATTCGCTAATCCCCACCCCCTTATCTGAGTCTAAATTGGATTGGGCATTGCTGGGTGATTCGCCAAAAGACAAGAACAAAGTAGAGGTTCTTTTATCCAGCGTGACGAATGAATTTATAGAAAGCCGACTTGATATGCTCGAGTCTATCGGTCTAAATGTAATCGCATTTGAGCCAGATAACGTTGCCATTGCGCGCGCATTAATCGCTACGGAAGCAACGATTCCGCAGATGGTTCTAGACATTGGCAGTAAAAGTACCGATCTAGTAATTGCTATGAATGGCGCCCCTAGATTAACAAGGGCCATACCTACGGGCTCGGACGCTATTGTCCGCGCAGCCATGCAAAATCTTAGCATCGAGGAAAGCCAGGCAGAGCAGTTTGTGTTTAAGTTTGGACTTTCCAAAGACAAGTTAGAGGGACAGATTTACCAGGCGATAATAGGTACGATTGACCTACTGGTAAGTGAAGTTGACAAGTCTATTAAATTTTTTCAGTCGCGGTATGGTGACACCAAGCTTGACAGGATTATCGTTACGGGCGGGGCTTCTTCACTCCCAGAATTTCCCGTCTATCTGGCCAACAAGTTTGGGATTAATATTGAAATCGGTAGCTCGTGGCGCAACATATCGTTTCCAGCTGAACGACAAAACGAGCTGCTGGCATTGTCAAACCACTTTGGTGTGGCCGCCGGATTAGCGGAGAGGACAGAATGATTCAGTTCAATCTGCTGCCCGATATAAAGCTAGAGTATATAAGAACACGCCGTACAAAACGGTTAATTATGCTGATTGCCTCAGTCGTTACTGCAGTATCGGTGACGGTTATGGTCTTGCTCTTCACTGTGGTGAACGGATTCCAGAAATCACATCTCAATAATTTGTCTAGTGATATCGAACGCACCGGCACAGCTATCAAGGATACTGAGGATTTAGACAAAATCTTAACAATACAGAGCCAATTGACTAGTTTGCCGGCTCTGCATGAACAGAAGCCGGTAGCTAGTCGCTTGTTTGCATACACAAGTCAAGTAACGCCTGTTAATACAAGCATTGCCCGCTTGAATATCAGCTTTACTGACCAGACGATCACCATAACTGGCGCAGCAGATACCCTGGGCACAATAAATAAATTCGTAGACACGCTGAAATTTACTGAGTTCAAGAATGGCGACGTTCAGGAGCGAGCCTTTTTTGATGTCGTGCTTTCATCTTTTGGGAGAGACGGGCGCGGTGCGAGCTACACCATCAATCTAAAGTTCAAGCCAACAATATTTGAGTCTGCCAGTGCAGTCGAGCTCGTTGTTCCTAACATAATAACTACTAGGTCGCAGACCGAAAGACCCGAAGAAGCGCTTTTCCAGCCGCTAACCATACCTACAGCCGAAGGGGAGCTCCCTCAATAAGGGGTAATACTATGCCAAAAATCACATTTTCAGCCAAAAGGCTTCAGATTAATAAAGAAAACACTCGTACCGTCGCTGCTATATCGCTTGCAGCCATCCTGACGACTTTCTCATTGGTAGCCAGTAATGCATTACTGAGCCAGCGGTCTTACCAGGCGCGTGTTATTAGCGAAAAGGAAAAAGCTGCCAGGCAACTTGAAGACAACCTCGAAAATATCAAAAACCTCCGAGATTCATATTTGGTATTTGTAGGGACAGTGCAGAATATAATTGGTGGTGACCCAAAGTTAAACGGCGACAGGAATGGCGATAATGCCAAGATTATACTTGACGCATTGCCCAGTAAATACGATTTTCCGGCTCTGGCTAGTAGCTTAGAAAAACTACTAGATGAACGCAATTTTGGTGTAGAAAGTATAGCCGGTACCGACGATGAGCTCTCGCAGACCTCGCAGACAAGTCCTAGCCCGTTAGCCGTAGAAATACCATTTGAACTAACTGTTAACTCAAATTACAATTCGCTCAAATCACTAATTGAGGTATTTGAGCTTTCAATCCGGCCGATGCACATTACTGCTCTGACCCTTTCAGGCAACAACGAAGCGACACGGCTTTCAATTAGCGCCAAAACGTACTACCAGCCTGCTAAAAATCTAGATATCACGACAAAGGAAATAAAATGAAAAAGAATGACTTTAGTACGCTAGCCGTCGTTATAATAGTTAGCGCTTTATTCTCTCTATTTGTGTCGCGCGCGTTTATTAGTTCTCCTAAGGATAGGAAGACGCAGGTGGAAGTTGTCGGTCCGATCACGACTGATTTCCCAACACCCAATGAAAGATTCTTTAACGAAAAGTCCCTCAACCCCACCTTGCTGATTGAGATTACCCCCAACAACAATCCGAGTCCGTTTCAGCAATCAACACAATAGGCACCAATTATGAGTGTCTTATCATCTACTACACAGAGGCAAGTTGAAGAAAGCTTGGTTGGCGCCGGCTTGCTTACGGAAGAAAAGATTCGCGAGCTCAAAGATAAGGCGATAAAAAGCGATACCCCTTTTTTCAGCCTGCTAGTTCATGACGGCCATGTTTCTAATGAAGATCTCACAAAAACAGTCGCGCACATCAACAAGCTCCCTTATGTCAATCTTACCAAGGCCAAGATAAACCCGGAGATACTAGCTTTGCTGCCTTATGACATTGCCGAACGGTACATGGCTGTACCTCTTGGTGAGATTCACCATCGTCTAGTGGTGGCTATGCTAGACGCGGATAATATTCAGGCGGTAGATTTCTTGTCTAACAAAGTAGGGCGACCAATCAAGGTCTATGCTGCTAGCGAAGAAGGGGTAAGAAGCGTACTAAAACAGTATGCCAATAGTTTGGACGGAACAGTCAGCGGTAAGTTTACTGAATCAACTCTACAGGCCGAAGGGCCTGCCATGGCCGCGCCAGTTGATGATGCTCAGAGAAGCATGAAAACCATAGTCCAAGATTCGCCGATTACTAAAACTCTTTCTAGTATTCTTGATTATGCTGCCAGGAACCGAGCGAGTGATATACACATTGAGCCCCTAGAGAAAGAGCTTAAGATTCGCTGTCGGATTGATGGGGTTCTACGCGAAATCATGAAATTGCCAAAAGATACCGAGGCCCCACTGGTTTCAAGAGTAAAAATTTTAGCGAATCTGAAGATAGACGAGCACCGTATTCCGCAAGACGGTCAGTTTACAGTCATAGCCGCCCAAAAAGATATTGACTTACGTATAGCTATATCACCAGTAGTGTGGGGGGAGCAGGTAGTTATTCGTTTATTGGATAAAACCGGCACAAGTCTGAAGCTTGAAGATATGGGGTACAGAGGGCGAGCGCTGGCGATGATACGCAACGGCCTAAAGCGCCCAAACGGTATGATTTTGACCTCTGGCCCCACCGGCTCAGGCAAGTCGACATCTATGTATGCGCTTCTTCAAGAAATTAAGAACGATGCCATTAATATCGTTACTCTAGAGGATCCGGTTGAATATAAAATAAACGGTGTAAACCAAATCCAGGTAAATCCAGATGTCGGTCTTACGTTTGCTTCTGGGCTGCGCTCTATATTACGTCAGGACCCTGACGTTGTGATGGTGGGGGAGATTAGAGATAAAGAAACCGCCCAACTGGCAGTACAGGCCGCTTTGACTGGGCACCTAGTGTTTTCTACCCTTCACACAAACTCCGCAGCAGGTATTTTGCCCCGTTTGCTTGATATGGGAATTGAGCCGTTTCTGATAGCCAGCACTGTACATACAGTCATTGGTCAACGCCTGGTGAGGCGCATCAGTCCTGACCACAAGGATAGCTATAAATCTGACGCCTCAGAGACCGAAGCCATCAAGGCAGCGCTTGGAAGATTGTTGCCAACCAAAGAAGCGGATGTAAAACGAGTTGCGCATGATTTGGGTTATGAAAGCTTGCCTCTAGCCGACCAAAACGCTTATACTTTATTCAGGGGCAAGGATAGCCCTGAGACCCCGGCTGGCTATAAGGGGCGGATGGGTCTATACGAGGTTTTTGAAGTTACTGAAGCCATTCAAGAAAAAATTCTTAAACGGGCCCCTAGCTCAGAGATCCAAGATATCGCTGTTCAAGAAGGCATGGTGAGAATGCGAGAGGACGGCTATTTCAAAGCCCTGGCTGGTGATACGACCATAGATGAAGTAAATAGGGTGGCGGCAGTTGATAACGCCTAAAGGGTACATATAAATGACAAAGGAACATATGGCAGGACAACCACGGATCGAAATTCTTCTAGAAGAGGTTATAAAAAAGAAAGGTTCCGACCTTCATCTTCAGGTCGGCCTGCCGCCAATGTTAAGAGTCGACGGTGCTCTTGTGGCTGTCAGTGGCGCTACTGCCTTAACAGAAGAAGCTGTCGAGTTGCTCATATTCGCTGTTCTAGACGAAGACCAGAAGCAAATTTTGCTCAAGGATAAGGAATTTGACTTTAGCTTCGCCTTTGGTGACCTTGGTCGTTTTAGGGTGAATGCTTTTCATGAAAGGGGTAATCTGGCTGCTGCCATGCGCCTGATACCCAATGAGCTCCTGAGTATTGAGCAGCTGGGATTACCCCAGATTGTTAATAAGTTTGCAGATTATCCGCGTGGTTTAGTACTCGTAACCGGACCGACTGGTTCAGGGAAGTCAACTACACTTGCCGGTATTATAAACAAGATCAATAATGAGCAGGCAGCACATATTGTTACTATTGAGGATCCGATTGAGTTCACGCACAAGTCCAAGAAATCGGTTATTGTTCAGCGCGAGGTTCACTACGACACTTATTCATTCTCAGCGGCGCTGCGTTCAAGCTTGCGTCAAGACCCGGATGTGGTGTTAATCGGTGAGATGCGTGACCTTGAGACTATTGCCGCTGCTATTACGATTGCTGAGACAGGCCACCTGGTATTAGCAACATTACACACCAACTCTGCCTCGCAGAGTATTGACCGTATGGTTGACGTTTTTCCACCACATCAGCAGCCACAAATTCGCACTCAGTTATCAAATATTCTGATGGCCATCTGTTCGCAGCGCTTGGTGCCAGCCATCGGTGGTGGGCGCATAGCGGCAGCCGAAATTCTAGTTGCCACACCGGCCGTACGAAACATCATACGAGAAGGTAAGACACACCAGCTAGAAGCAGTTATACAAACTGGAGCAGAATTTGGTATGCAGTCCATGGATAAGACGCTAGTCAGCCTGATCCATAGTGGCACAATCTCATATGAAGAGGCGCGTAACGTTGCTGTAGACATAGAAGAGCTTGACCGTCTGATGAGGACTTAATTAGAAAAATATCGATATGCTGACATATAAATATATTGCGAGGGACCCGGCGACAGGCCAAAAGATTAAAGCAGAGGTGCAGGCCGAGAACGAGCAAGCTGCAGCAAAGCTGATTCATGATCAAGGCTTTGCGCCTTTAACTATTGAGCTTAGCGGTGATACTACTAAGGGCCTAGCCAGGTATTTTCACCGCATACGCACAAAAGACAAGACGCTTTTTTCTCGGCAGCTAGCTACACTTATCAATGCAGGGCTGCCACTTGTACAAAGCTTGCGCAGCGTAGGGGATCAGACCCCCTCTAAGCCGCTAAAAGTTGTCATCAGCCAGGTCATACAAGACGTGGAGTCGGGGCAGAATTTCTCAACTGCACTATCACGCCACCCCGACGTCTTCAACCAGGTTTTTGTAAGTCTAGTTGCAGCCGGTGAAACATCAGGTACGTTAGATGCTGCGCTAGAGAGGCTTGCCGATCAACAAGAAAAAGACGCTGAGATTATGAGCAAGGTAAAAGGGGCGATGATTTATCCGCTTATTGTACTTTTAGTTATGTTGGCGGTAATTGTATTTATGATCGTCAAGGTGCTACCGCAGGTTGAGGTATTGTACGACGGCATACCGGGGGCCAACCTGCCGCCGCTGACTAGTTTTATGTTGGCGATATCTAGATTCATAGTCAATTACTGGATATACATATTGATATTCCTTGGTGCTGGCTTATTCTTTATGACGCGCTGGGCGAGGACGCTAGGCGGTAAGAGGGTGGTTGACAAAGCTAAGATGCGGGTATGGCCAATTGGTCCTTTGTTCATGAAGCTTTACATGGCGCGGTTCTCACGGACTGGCACAACGCTTGTCTCTACCGGCGTGCCTCTTATACAAATGCTAGAGGTGACCGCTAGAGCTATCGACAACATGCAGATCGAGGCGTCTATTAGGTCAGCTATCGAGAAGGTAAAAGGGGGCAAGTCCCTGTCCGAAGCTCTTGAGCATGATCCGAACTTTTTAAGCTTGGTGCCAGATATGCTCCGTGTGGGTGAGCAGTCGGGTTCTATAGAGCAGATGCTTGCTAAGACTGCTGATTACTATGAAAAGGAAGTTGACAATCAGATCAAGACCGTCTCAACTGTGATTGAGCCGGTGCTTATGGTGATACTTGGTGTCTTCGCGTTTATTATCGTGGCGGCAGTGCTTCTGCCTATATATAGTCTTGCGGGACAGAACATAATCCGATAATTAACATAAATCCTTGCTTTTTATAATCAAGCTCAGTACTATCTAACCATAAGCGTAAAGTAATAAACAAAACTATCACAAGGGGGCATTGTTATATGTTAAAGAAATTTAAAGAGCAGAATAAGGGCTTCACAATTATTGAAGTCTTGATCGTCTTGGCCATTGCCGGTCTGATTATGCTGATTGTTTTCATGGCTGTACCGGCCCTAAACCGTAACAAGCGTAATACCCAAGCACGTAGTGAGGTATCGAACTACTTGGGCGCCGTCCAGGAGTGGTCAAACAACAACAACGGCAAAGTACCTGCTTCTCCTGCTGATATAAGTGGCGTAAACGATCTTGCAAACAGTACATTTATGGAAGAGCCAACTAGTGTAGTAACAGGTTCTAGAAACAATACAGCGCATGCACTAGTGCTCCAGCGCATGGAGCTTGTAACTGGGGCTCGTTGTGATACTGGGACAATCGGCAACACTGTCGTCGCTGCGGGCAGGGCAATCGCCATACGCTATACAGTAGAGGGCTCGAACGGTAGCGCTATACACCAGTGTCAAGAATCATAATTAATAAATGTAAATTTAATAAAATGGGTTCCACTGAGAGCCCATTTTTGTGTTAGCATAAACGTAAATGATTATAGCGGTACTTGTACTACTCGGGCTTTGTTTTGGCAGCTTCATTAGCGCACTGATCTGGCGTATACAAAAACAATTTGCTACAGAAGACAAAAAGCTGCTAAAAAACTATTCAATATTAAAAGGCCGCTCCATGTGCTCGCACTGCGGCCACCGGTTGGGTGTACGCGATCTTATTCCAGTTATAAGCTGGTTATCACTCGGTGGTAAGTGCCGTTACTGCCACGAAAAAATTCAGGACAGCCCGGCCATAGAACTTACAACAGCGCTACTCTTTGTCTTGTCATACTTGGTCTGGCCGTATGGTTTTGATGAGGAGGGGCTGTTTCTGTTTATGGTTTGGCTGCCCGTACTAGTGCTGTTGATAGCATTGTTTATATATGATTTACGACATATGGTGTTGCCCGACAAGCTAACATTCATCCTGCTGGGCCTGGCGTTTGTGCAGCTTGCTGGACTGTTAATATTTTCTGAGGGAGAAGCTAGTCTATTATGGAGCGCACTGCTTGGAGTCATGGCACTGGGTGGCTTTTTCTATGCTTTGTTTCAGGTCTCGGGTGGTCGCTGGATTGGCGGAGGGGACGTAAAGCTTGGTTTAGGGCTGGGTATTATAGCCGGTAATTTATCAGGGGCATTATTACTTCTTTTCTTAGCATCGGCTATCGGTACGGTGGTTTCAGCAGTCCTGCTGTTAGCCAATAAAGCATCTAAGAAGACCCAGGTGCCTTTCGGTCCCTTTTTAGTCACAGCAACTATAGTGGTCCAGCTTTTCGGGCCTGTAATCGTCGCTTGGTACCAAAATCAATTCTTATTAATATAAATTGCCCCTGAAGCATAATGGCTATTATGGGGCCTGGACCGAAGTAAGCGCATACTCCTTATGCTATACTGAGCGCTATGATAAGTGGTGCTTACTCACGCGGCTATACGATTGTAGAGGTTTTGATTTTCTTGGCAGTATCTGGCGCTCTGTTGGCGAGCGCTCTGTCGTTATTCGGCGGGCAGCAGCGAAGAACTCAGTTTACTCAAGCTGTCCGGGAGCTCGACTCCCAAATACAAGATATTATTAACGATGTATCAACCGGGTTTTATCCGAATAACGGTTCGGTGCGATGTGCCTATGATCCGGCAGGTGGTGGCTTGCCCGGCAGTGGCATCAAGCTGACCAACGGAAGCGGCACAACACAAGGGACTAACTCAGACTGTATATTTGTCGGAAGGGTTATTCAGTTTTCTCCTCAAGGGGAAGGTCAGGGAGCCATGCATATACATACTGTAGCGGGCCAAAGACAAGTTATGGAGGGCTCGCTACGGCGTGAGTCCAAGACGCTCAGTGAGACAAAAGCAATACTTATCGCTGCGAAGAGCTCTGCTGACACAACCCCTAACGCGTATGAAACAATCACCGGAAGCCACGATATTACTATAGGCAAGGTCTGTTACAAGACCTGCTCCTCGGCGGAAGAAATAGGAGGAATTGGAGTGTTTTCTACCTTTGGAACATATAGTGGCAACTCGCTTCAGTCTGGGACTACTACTGCGCAGCTAGTGCCAATTGTTTCCACTCCAGCCCAGCCCTCACGCATAAATCAGCCTTCATATGAGTTTGTGACTAGCGTCAATGAAAAATTGAGTGGAACGTCAGCAGCATGGTCAAATTCTGCCTATCGGACATATGTTAATGATGCACAGGAGTCCGGTATTACTATATGTCTGTTAAGTAAATCGGTTGAACAGCATGCAAGATTGAGGATAGGGGGAAATTCTAGCCAGCTAATTACAAATTTAAGCTTCCATAATGGCAATAAAGTTAGTGACTGCGCTCTTTAGCTTCAAATAATCGGTGTGCCGTATGATCAAAAGCGTACCGAACACCCTTATGCTATACTCAAAATCAATGATAGCAGTTACAATAGTGTCATATGAATAAGCTACGCATCCGGGGCGATACCATAATAGAGGTTCTTGTCTCTATAACTGTCATAAGCGTTATATTGGGGGGTGCGTATGCGTCCAGTAACCGTAGCCTTAATGCCACAAGACAAGCTCAAGAACGCGGCGAATCTTTGAAGCTGGCAGAGCAACAACTAGAGCGACTTAAGACGGTTGCTAGGCTCCAGCCAGCCTTACTTACTGAGACAGAGCCGTTTTTTTGTATCAATGAAGACCTGACATACACTAAGTTTACCAGTATGCCCAACTTGCATAAGTTTGAAGAGTACGAGACGTGCGCACAGAAGCCCCAAGGTGGCGCAGAGTATTTCATAGGTGTTGAAAGAGTAGGCCAAAACAATTTCATCATACATAGTACATGGTATCGGGCAAATGGTCAGGGCGACGATCAGCTTGAACTTGTGTACAGACTATACCCGGCTAGTGCTGTCTTAGTAGCTGCTCCTCCGTGTCCTGGTAGCCCTGGTTGTGGTAGTCCTCCCCCCCCTCCGCCTCCAAGTACCGATCCTAGTGTGAGCCTAGAAGCGGACGCTATATTAGTAGACCCGGGTAGTCGCACAAGGTTGAGGTGGAAAACTACTAATGGTCCGTTTGACTACTGTGATGCCCAAGCTTCATTCGAACAATCTAATCACCGTAACTGGAATGGCAGGCTTGACGATGGCGATGTGGAAGATGGTGAAGGAGACGAGCGCACGGGCGAGATTAATAATACGACTACCTTTAGAATTGAATGCTGGAGGGACGGAGTACGTAAAATAAGCTCAATAACTGTAAGCGTACGCGCTCCCAGCGCACCAGGACCCTCTGGACCTAGCAATCCATCAAATCCTAGCGCTCCTGGGGGTGTTTGTGGGGTGAGTACGTATTTTGCGCACCCTGGCCCTGTTGGCCATGGTCATGACGGTGATTCTTCTACGGGTGGGGCTGGAGGAGATGGATCAAGTGGTGATGCGTGTAACGGAGATGCCGGAGACGGAGGGAGTGGTAGTAATAGCGCCCCCGGGGGGAGCGGAGGCAATAGCGCCCCCAGCTCACCTAGCTCGCCCAGTTCTGGTTCGTCGTCGGGGACCGTTTGTTCCACCAGAAACGGTGTAAAGACATGTACAGACCTATAAATAAGCACGACCAATGAGCGGACGGGTGGGGCACAAAGGGTTTACTATTGTTGAATTGCTTATTGCGAGTGCGGTTTTTTCTGTAGTGCTTCTTGTTTGTGCGGTTGGGCTCCTCCAGATCGGCCGAACTTATTACAAAGGTATCACCTCTAGCAAAACACAAGAAGCTGCGCGTTCTATTATCGAAGAAGTCAGCAAAACCATACAATTTAACGGTGGTAATGTAGGCTTGATGATTCACCCGGGGTCAGACCCGAGCGAAAATCCTGCGACCCCGTCATATATATGCATTGGCGATCGGCGCTTTGCCTTTGTGCTTAACAATCAACTGATCTCGTCGGATACTTTAGGTCCAAATCAATCCAGACACGTGCTGGCTGTTGATACTAGCGCGTGCACGGGCGGCGTCCCGCAGCCACTAAACAATAGTAGCCTTATTACGGATTCTAGAGAGCTGGTGCCACCAAATATGCGCTTAACAAAGTTTGAGGTGACTTGCGTCAAAAACGAATCCACACCAGATCCGTCCGACTGCCTTACTGACAACCTGTACAAAGTTACAGTCAGGGTTGTAGCCGGCCATCAAGACGTACTAGTGGACAACGACAACGCACGACCTGGGCCTGATTTGCCGGGTGAATGTTTGCCAAACTCTGTCGGCGGTCAGTTCTGCGCAGTGGCAGAACTTAGCACAACCGTCCAAAAACGTGTAAAATGACAACTAAGCATAAGAATAAAACCATGCAAAATATTACACTTCACAAAGATCAAAAAGGGCTAGTCTCGATAATCGTAACCCTGATTATTATGATTATTTTGACTTTGATAGTTATTGGCTTCGCCCGCATAAGCCGGAGAGAACAGCGGCAGATACTTGATCGACAACTCAGTGCTCAGGCCTTCTATGCAGCGGAAACCGGCGTCAGCGATGCAATAAAAACCATGAAAGATGAGCTCAAAGATTCTGCAGCAACTGGTCTTAACTTTGATACTGATAGTTATGTAGACAAATGTGAGGGAGTAAATAGTTTTATAACAAAGGGCGGGCTCGTAAATCAAATAGGCGGTACTGGTAACACCATATCCTATACCTGTTTGCTAGTTGACCCCGACCCTTTAAGCTTGGAGTACGGCAATATTGACACCAATAGCTCAAGGGTCGTGCCGGTTTTTGCTAAGGACGGGGGTGCAATACACTCTATCTCTATTGGCTGGCAGGACAAGTCTGGCGGGACTAATCTGAACGGGTGTAATGACACTAGCGCTATACCGGAACTACCCAATATTTGGCCGTCTGGCTGCGACACTGGCATGATGCGGGTGGATTTGGTCCCGATCGCGGGCACTTTGCAGCGCAACGCCTTGCTAGATTCGTTATCAACGGTTTATTTATACCCGTGGCCGTCAAGCAGTAATGGCGCAACGAACGAGGCTTCTTATGTAGGGGGTGGTACTGCGCGACCCGGATTTGAGCGCCAAGGAAGCATTGTTCGAGTTAATTGCGGACCTGCCGCGGTAGCCGGGGCAAGCAAGCAGTGTAATATGACGATTACGGGTTTGCAAAGTCTAAACTCTAACGCGTTTATGCTCCGCTTAAAGTCTATTTACAAACCATCAGCAGCAACGGTTACCGCTACTCGTGGTGCGTCTCAGCTGGAGCTAAAAGCAGCTCAAGCGATGGTTGATGCAACTGGTAAATCTAGCGACGTTTTACGTCGTATACAAGTCCGTGTACCCATATCGGCCACAGATTTGCCTTATCCTGAATTTGCTATACATAGTATTGATAGTATCTGTAAACGGTTTGCTTTTGCTCCAAATGTACCAATCGAATGGGGTGGTCAGGAGCGATGTAATTTACTAGAACCTACACCTTATCCATAGTCATATCGTTGGCTAAATAAGCCCTGAGTGAAAACTTAACCAGCTTCTTTATTATGAAATTTTTCATGAACTGACTTCAGGTGCGGATCAGTTACATGAGTATATATCTGTGTAGTTGAAATATTGCTATGACCAAGCAGTGCCTGGACCGAGCGCAAATCAGCGCCATTCATCAAAAGATCCGTTGCGAACGAATGTCTCAAGGTATGAGGACTCACGTGTTTGGTTATGCCGGCCAATATGGCGCTTCTGGCAATCATTCGTTGCACGCTTCTGGCGGTCAAGCGGTGGTAATTACCGCTGGTATCAACCGCCTTACGTCCGCTGTATCGTATAAAAAGTGGCCTCGTAGTATCTTGGCGCTTGTCCATGTATTGCTGTAGCCAGTGAGCGGCCCCCTCACTTATAAATATGGGGCGGTCCTTTTGCCCTTTTCCACGGACCATGAACTCTCGTCGCTTGAGATTGATGTGCTCTTTATCCAGTCCGACAAGCTCGGATACACGCAGCCCAGAGGAGAAAAGTAGTTCTAAAATAGCCCGATCACGTAGCCCTGGCATCGTATCAATCTTAGGCTGGGCAAATAATCTGTCTAGCTCTTCAGGGTTCAAAAAAGTTACTTGCTTACGCTGAGCTCGGGCAAGCTCAATCTTATCCGCTGGGAGGGCGGCTATATCGTGTTTGGTGCAGTATTTTAAGAAGCTACGCAAGGCTATCAAATGATAATTTTGCGTAGTTTTTTGCAGCTCATCGCTAGAGTTAGTCCCCAAACGATTCAACCACAGTCGCCACTTACGTATGAGCTCTATGTCTATATCTCCCACACGAATATCGCCTGCAAAATCCGATAGCCGTGTGAGGTAGTGGTCATAATTGCGGATAGTTTTTTGTGAACGGTTTTGTTCGATTTCCATGTATTCCAAGAAATCAATCTTAGCTTTAGCGAACAACACAGAACCCATTTTATGTGTCACATTCGTTAAGTGAAATGACCGGGCGCGAGGTTGAAACAATTACCAGGCAAGATAAATGTATCCATAGATACGCGAGCGAGCGGTACGTCTTTTTCAAGTCGTATCCGATTATTGAATCTGAAAAGGGGGTATTAAACGGGTTCACTACTTCATTGTACGGCATCTTGCTGATACTTTTATCCTTGTGGTGCCGGGCTCCCACCCTTAAATCTCTGAAGTCGGTCAAAAGGGAAGCACTTGCAGCCCCCTGCAGGCTAAAAGAATTCACTCCAGACTTTTGACCTCTATCTGTTATACTGGGTAAAATAACAGAAAAGGATATGCATGGAACGAACTTTAGTGGTCATCAAGCCTGACGCCATACAAAGGGGCATTATAGGTGACATTGTCACTCGTTTTGAAAAAGTGGGGCTCAAACTAGTCGGTGCTAAAATGTTTGTTCCGTCCGAGGATTTGTTGAATAAGCATTATCCTCGAGACCGCGAAGAATTCATAAAAGGCATGGGCCAAAAAACCTTAGACAACTATAAAGAGCTTGGCATTGACCCTAAGGCTCATTTCGACCACGAGGATGCGCTAAAAATTGGCTTGGAGGTACAGAAATGGTTGGTTGATTTTATGATTTCGTCACCTGTGTTCGCCTTGGTACTGGAAGGGCCTCATGCTATAGAGGTCGTTCGTAAGATCCGGGGACATACATTACCCCTGAAGGCTCAACCAGGTACCATTACAGGTGATTATTCCTTTGACTCGTCTTCAATTGCTAATAATGATCTGCGACCAATCCGTAACCTTGTTCATGCGTCTGGTAATGCAGAAGAGGCTGCCTTTGAAATTGACCTGTGGTTTAGCCCGGACGAACTCTTTGAATACAACACGATTCACCAAAATCACATGACCGCCAAATAAGCCAAATTAGCCAGTGATACTACTGGGCCGTTTTTTCTGGACACGTGCGGACAGGAGTGGTTAATTGCTGATGGTATCCCCGAGAGGAATCGAACCTCTATCTGCTCCTTAGGACGGAGTTATTCTATCCGTTGAACTACGGGGACGAATCCTGCACAGTATAGCGTAAAAGCTCCGAACCCATAACTCTTGACCTGACTTACTCCGCTGAAATGATAAGGTTAAGATAAAACTAAGAAAGCGAACTATATTTATGGTGTGTATTTTGTTGCATTTGCCACAAAGGCCGGATAACCTTAAGACGTATGGTTCAGCATAAAAAAACAGTTACACAAAAAACATCAGCGCCAAGACAGAAATATTTTGATAATCAGTTAGACGATGAAGATGTTTTGTTCGTGTTCAGAAAACATCCCGTTGTTATGCGTCGGGGATTGATTTTGGGCATGTTGGCGATATTACTTGGCACCGTACCGGCCTTCATAAAACCAGAGTTTAGTTACCTTTATGGCGGGCTAGCTGCAGGATTCATGATCGGCATAATCTTGTTCTTCCCATCGTGGCTGGGCTGGTATTACAGCGTGTTTATCGTTACCAACCAGAGATTTATCCAAATTACACAGAGAGGTTTGTTCCACCGAAGTGTTTCAGACCTGGGGCTACAGCATGTACAGACAATTAACTATGAAGTAAATGGTTTGCAGGAAACCGTGCTTGGTTTTGGTACAATAGTGATACAGACTTATATGGGCGATTTATTTATCCATGACGTTCATCATCCCGCCAAGACGCAACAGAAAATAGTGGACATTATCCGCAAAGAAGGCATTACAACCGAAAGTTATCCTCAAAACCCGGAGACAATACAAGATGAAAAAACCTAGAATTAAACATATTTTGACCAACCGCCGCAGACACAAAAAAAGCCTCTCTGAATTTTTGCCGCCCAAAGAATCGATGCCACGTATTACGAACGAAACCGTTGCTGCTCACCGCGAAGAGGTGTTATCTAGTGCCCGAAAATATATATATCCACTTCAACATTCAAAACATCGTATCGTAATTATATCTTTAGCGCTATTTATCGTTATGATCGTAGGCTTTTTTACTTATAGCACGTTGGCGTTATACAGATATCAGTCTTCCTCTACGTTCGTTTATCGTGTAACTCAAGTTATCCCGTTTCCGATTGCGAGGACAGGAGGACGTTTCATAGCTTACGAGAACTATCTTTTTGAGCTACGCCACTACATGCATTATTACGAAAACCAACAGGAGTTGGACTTTGACACAGAGGCTGGTCAAAAACAACTGGCCGAATACAAAAGACGCGCCCTGGAAAAAGTGGTCAATGACGCATACATCAAACAACTAGCCGAACAAAGCAACGTCAGTGTTAGTAACCAAGAAGTAGAGGATCAGCTAAAAGTTGTGCGCGCCCAAAATCGATTGGGCAATAACGAAAACGTATTTGAAGATGTTCTGAAGAATTTCTGGGGCTGGTCGGTAGACGACTTTCAGCGTAGTTTACGCCAACAACTTCTTACTCAAAAGGCGTTAGCAACGTTAGATGCAGAAACCAACGAAAGAGCTCGGGTGGCCTTGCAAGAGTTGCAGTCCGGGGCAGATTTTGCCGAGACAGCCAAGAAGTACTCAGATGATCCGGCCACAAAAGAAGCGGGCGGAGAATTCCCAGCTCCCGTTGGACGTTCTTCACCTGAGCTGACAGCACAGACTACAGAAGCGCTTTTTGCGCTACAGGCAGGACAGATTTCTGGTTTAATCAACATCGGGTATGCGCTGGAAATTGTCAAAACTATAGAAAAAACCCCGGACCGAGTTCGTGGTGCCCATATATTATTTAACTTCAAAGACATCAACACCTATATAAATGACCTGAAAGAGCAACAAAAAGCTCGCACATATATAACTCTGCCAACCAACGAAGACCTAGAGCCTCGGCAGTAGGACTATAGACTCCTTCTAGCCTGAAATAGGCCGTTTGGGAAAGCCAGGTAACTGCCTAGAAATATGGCTGTCTACTAAAACTGTCTGCATCCCTGCGTTTTGAGCTGTGCGACAGAGGTTTGACCCTTAACAGATAGAAAAAATGTGAATTTGGATTCCAATAACTCAGTGACGAATAAATTAGTTTGGCGGGCCGTTACTTTAGAGGTATGGAACTACTTTATGGGCTTGAACACACCAGCTTCAACGTCTTTGCGTACGTTATCAGCTTCAAACGCTTGACCGTTCATGGCAACATATACACCTGATGGCAAGGCTTGGGCGTAAGCAATGGCATTACCAAGGTTAAACAGCGCATCTGACTCTTCGCCAACGCTATATGGAAGCATTGCACCTGTCAGCACTATAGTCTTGGCTGCTAAACGTTCATTACGGTTTAAATAACTAGCTGTTTCAGGCATTGTATCAGTCCCGTGAGTTACGACTATTTGGGTTTCGTCAGTCTCTACAATGGCAGTCTCTAATTGCTCACGATGCTCATCTGTCATATCCAAACTGTCAATCATAAAGAGGGTTTTAATTGAGTGAGCGCCTAAAAACTGAGCTTTTTCTAGCATTTCTGGTAAGTGAGTTTCGCCAAAAACTTTAGAGTCATTGTCAAAGGTCTTACCATCGGGTAGGTAGACAGGTTGCTTATCAATAGTGCCGCCAGTTAATAAAAATAACATTGACTTATGATATCACAAAAAACATAATTTGTCCACTTGGCGGTCCATAACTTTATAGGTCAGTCAGCCGAGTAAGGCCTTTATTTCTTCAATACGATTATCATTAAGCGTTATTTGGTCGTATTTAGGGTCACGATTTCTGGGTCTATCGGGTTGAGGGAGGTTATTTGATAAAAAGATTAAGCAGCCGCATGCTTCACCAAGCTGTTTTTTATTTGGAATAACCCTAATGATTGCTAGGGGCCAGTTAAGTGAGATTACTGTATATTTTGATTTTAGCTGGGTTGCTGCAGACCGAAGGTCGGCGCTGATTTGTCGCATTCGCTCCAGCTCTTCATTATCCGGTTTTTCTGAAAAAAAGTTAGTAAGTTGATTTGAGTAAAACTCAACTCGGTCTAAGGTGACCTGAACATGTTCTTTATACTTCTGGAGAGGCACAATAATTAGAACCTTGGCAAACTCTCCAAAAATAAAAAGTAGTGTGCCGCCCAGTAAGGTGAATGCTGCGGTCCATGCGGCTTGTTCTATACCTGACATGACCTAATCATAGCAAAACCCGAATATTATATGTCTAATAGCAGCCTACATGCTCACCTTTAACAAGCTATAATAAAGGAGTGAAGTATCCGGACACAATCTACATGAGCTCCCGGAATGCCGTTGCCCGCTTTAACGCGCTAATAGAAAAGTGTGGGCCTGATTACGTTGAACACCCTAGCCACTTTAAGGTTGAGAAGGAGCTGCTTAATGTGGGTAAGTTTTACCTGGGCTTGTTTCTGCACTCTGGCTACGATTACTACCTGCGGCCCCGGGAAGATGTTGCCCCTGATGTTGACGTTAGGGCCATAAACTGGGGAGAGCCGGATAAGCCAATTTTCCAAACTGACGACATTCAGGTTACGGAATACGAGGGCCACAGCGATAAAATACCAGATGTTATAGCTAACAAAATTAAGCACCAAGGCCCTCATGGCAAGGAAAATAGGCGCTTATTGGTGGTTATTAGGGAGCATAGTGGTGAAAAAATCTACCCTGTAAAAATAGCCAAGGCAGTACAGAAAATGAAGCCTAGCTTCCAGAGTGTTTGGCTGCTAATGCAAAGTTTTGAGGACAACAACGTTTACCGCATTATACGCATTTCGCCCACGCCCCAAGTAGTAGATATACAGTTTAGTATCAAAGACGTGGCTAAGCGCCAAACGCCACCAGATTTTATTAACCTAAAGCGCGGTGCTAATAATGATTTCTTGTCCGAGATGTATAACTACGATTTACCTTTGCCGGAGTGTAAGTAGCCTACGGCCCAGACCCTTGCACAGGACACAATAACGGCTCATAATTCTAGGCAGGGGAGAAAGAGGACTGTCCTCTAACAGCTCTAACAGGGAAGCAGAATGTGATTTCTGGCAAATCTATCTGTTATTTGGATTGATTGGGGGCCGTGAGCTACTGTGAGGACTTAAGATGGGGCGGGTTTATTGCTGGTGCGAGATACGAGAATCGAACTCGTGCCCCTTGCTTGGGAAGCAAATGTACTGCCATTATACTAATCTCGCGCAATGGCTACGTAGGATGGAAGAAGACTACATTCTGCCATTAAACCATACCCGCCCATATAAATGCTCTATCGTGGCCTACGAAGCTTTAAAAGAGCTTGGAGCCACCTGCCGGAATCGAACCGGCGACCTACACGTTACGAATGTGTCGCTCTACCAACTGAGCTAAGGTGGCGTACATATCCGCCACAGTATAGCAAACACGGCGTAAGTTTAGTTGCGTTTTACCTCTGTAACTGCTATTCTTGCATTTGTCTAAATTGATGTAAGGCCAATACGGGCTCGTAGTGAAGTCGGCCTATCACGCCTCCCTGTCACGGAGGAGATCGCCGGTTCGAATCCGGTCGGGCCCGCCAGTATAAAGTGTTAACTACAGACCTTAACCTTCTTTAAACTTTTCACTTTAAGCTATAAACTATATAGAAATGCCAGTTCCCAAAAAATTTTTGCATGACCGTACAATTTTGCTGCTCTTAAGCGTCAACGCTTTTTTGACTGTTTTGTGCGGCTTATTGATTATGCTGAACTTAGAGCCTGAGCAAGGTGCTAATTATATTGTTCAATATCGTTCCAATCTAGGATTTGACGAATATAAGCTCGGAACGTCCAGCGGTATTACTAGTTTTATCCTTTTTTCTGTTCTGGTGCTTATTTTTCACACGTTTCTCAGTAAGCGCGTCTATCATCTGAGGCGACACTTTTCGATTGCCGTCCTAGGTCTAGGGTCGCTACTACATATTTTAGCTTTGATTGTCAGTAACGAGCTGCTTAACTTTTAGCTTACTGGTCGTACGATAATGAAAAATATAGAGATACCTTACGTACGCGAGCGTGGCAAGCGCTATAGATTCTTCGAAATCCTGCCCGGTATGCTCAGCTGGACCATATTGATTTTGCCTGCAATCCTAAGCTTTATTAGCCCAGTAATTCCTATATTTTTTATTATTGCTTATCTGTTAATGTGGTTCGTTAAATCAATCGCTTTGAATATTAGAGTAATGCAAGGTTACAAAACCTTGAAACAGCAAATGAAGCTACCGTGGCAGCAAATGCTCAAGGAGCTAGCCGCAGGTAAAGTGGAGCAGCCGGACAGTCACATACCAACTTGGCACTATGAAAGCATCAAACGTATTCTGGAAACACCCAATCCTATCAAGGCAGACGAAATAGTCCATGCGGTTATTGTAGCCGCCTATAATGAAAGCAGAGAGATACTAGAGCCTACCATACAGGCGATACTGGACTCCGAATACGACATGAAAGATGTGATTTTGGTAATGGCGTATGAAGCTCGTAATGGTGCTCAATCTGAGGAGTCGGTCCAGGCCTTATTGGCAAAATACGGGAGTAAGTTCAAATACGCGATGGCTGTCAAGCATCCAGCTGATATGCCTGGAGAGGTGATAGGTAAGGGCGGGAACATTACATATGCTGCGCGTGCGCTTGCGACTTGGCTTGAGAAGCAGCACATAAACCCTCTCAGTGTTATTGTGACCACCCTGGATTCCGACAACCGACCACACCCCAAGTACCTGGCAGCGTTGAGCTATGTTTATGCCATGGTCCCAGAGCCCATTAACATATCTTTTCAGCCGATCACGATGTACACCAACAATATTTGGGATGCCCCGGCCCCGATGCGCGTAATCGCCACCGGCAGCTCGTTTTGGAATGTTGTGATGTCTATGCGCCAACATCTGATTCGTAACTTCTCGGCTCATGCTCAGAGCATGCAGACCTTAATAGACACAGATTATTGGAGTGTGCGGACCATTGTAGAGGATGGACATCAATTTTGGCGCACATACTTCCGATACGACGGGAAGCATGACGTGTATCCCGTATACATACCAATTTACCAAGACGCTGTTCTCTCTAATACATACCGAAAAACCCTCAAGGCACAGTTTATACAGCTTAGGCGGTGGGCGTGGGGTGCTTCAGATGTGGCGTATGTTGCTGAAATGGGCTTCTTCCGAAACAACAGAGTGCCTAAGCTTGATTTATGGTTCAAGTTTCTCAGACTACTAGAGGGCCATGTTAGCTGGGCTACTGCACCGCTTATATTAGCCTTTGCGGCTTTTATCCCATCTAGCTTCAACCCTGACAGCTTTGCTGCTCAACAGCTGCCCTTTATAGCAAGCAGAATCCAGACGATTGCACTAGCGGGTATCTTTATTACGCTGTTTTTAAGCCTAAAAATGCTCCCACCTAAGCCAAGGAGATACAAGAATCACCGAACAATTTTTATGGTACTACAGTGGATTCTGTTGCCAATAACCACCATACTCTATAACGCTTTATCAGCTCTTTACTCCCAAACACGCCTAATGTTTGGAAGATATTTGGATAGATTTGATGTTACAGACAAAGCAGTTGTTACGGAAGACAAGAAGAAAATACTGTAGTCAGTCTGTTTTAGCCGGGTGAAAGGCGTGGTAGTGCGTTGCGGCCGCTTGATCAAAACGGTTTAAAACCGAACAAGTTATCCTCACAAGATTATCCCTGTCTATCGTAGCATCCGCTAACTGCTTATAAACATATCCCAAGATAGTGTTTGTGAGGCTCCCTGCGTCGCTCAGAGCCGTCTTGCGGTGTCTAAGGCTGTCATACACGCTTAAGAGTAATTTATCGCGCGAGAAGGGCTCAATACCCCCTGACTTCTTAAAGGCCAAACCAACCCCTAAATCGATCACCTCTATACTAGTAAAAACGCCTCCACACTGATTGCAGCGACGCCTTCTCCATGTGCTGTTAGTGCGTTTCTGAGGTCTAGAGTTAACGACCTGAGTCCCTCCATGACAATATATACATACCATGGCTACATATTGGCATAACGCTATAATTTATGCCAGTGGAAAACCACTATAAACTGGGGAAAATAAAAGCCCCGCCAAAAATCTAATAGATTCTAGAGGGGCTGAACACATAGCCTAGCTCTCTGTAGAGATAACTCGCCGTGCGCGTCGTATGCGACTTATTGATTTCGCCCGAGAAAGCTCTTCGTAAAATAACTTAAAATTCTCAAGCGAACTCGAATTGGTACTCAAAACTTGAGCGCCTCCCGTTTAACCGAGCCATACTACAGCAAAAAGGTCTGACGGTCAATTATATGACATAACTTAAAAGTAAAATACAGGTCTAATTATATAAATACGGAGGAGCAACATAGCTTAGGGTGGGTGAGCGCGAACAAGACCTATTTCTGGTGGGCAATATAGGATTCGAACCTATCACCTCCACAACGTCAATGTGGCGCTCTAGCCAAATGAGCTAATTGCCCAGAAACAGATAAAAGAATACCAGAACTAGCGTAGAAAAGTAAATCCACAGGAAAGATGTAAGAAAAACAATACAAAAGTACTAGCATGATAGTGCTAGTATGCTATGCTCTATCGGTAGGTTAAGTTTTGAGATGGGTTTTAGTCCAAGGGTGAGCGCGGTCGAGTGTCTTTGCGAGAGCACTCGACCGTTTTTATGTTTACGGGTCAAGAGCTGGCTCTTACTAAACAGGGGTGATATTATATAACTCAAGGGAGCAAATATGACCAACTCTACAGATGAACTTAACGCGATGCGCCATAGCTTGGCGCATATAATGGCAGCATCTATAGTGCGTCTCTGGCCAAAGGCCAAGCTAGGGATTGGGCCAGTCGTAGAGAACGGATTTTATTACGATATTGATCTAGATGACGTAAAAATTTCCGAAGCAGACTTTAAGGGTATAGAAATAGAGATGCGCAAAATTATTGACGAGAACCAGTCGTTTGAGCGTTTGGAAAAGCCTATAGACGGTGCAATAAGCTGGGCTAAGGAGTCAGGCCAGCCCTATAAAGAGGAATTATTAAATGACCTAAAGCGTGCTGGTACAACGGTAGCCAAAGATTTAAATGCTGACGAATTAGGGACGATCACTGCGGGCAAGAGCGCAGTTGACAAGGTTTCTTTTTATCAGAACGGGGAATTTTGTGATCTTTGCCGCGGACCGCACGTGGAGTCAACTGGCAAAGTCGGCGCATTTAAGCTGATGCGTGTAGCTGGTGCGTACTGGCGTGGTAAAGAGACCAACCCGCAAATGCAGCGCCTCTACGGAGTAGCATTTGAAACAGAGAAGGACCTACGTATTTATCTGGAAAGGCTAGAAGAGGCCAAAAAGCGTGATCACCGCAAGCTCGGTCAAGAACTAGATTTATTTGTTTTCTCAGATATGGTCGGATCTGGACTACCACTTTTTACGCCGCGAGGAACCGTACTAAGAGAAGAGCTATCTAACTATTCAAACGAACTTAGGCAGCGTTATGGCTTCGAAAAAGTATGGGTCCCGCATATTACTAAGAAAGAACTTTATGAAGCTTCTGGACATTGGGCTAAATTTGGCGAGGAATTATTCTTGATAAAGAGCCAAGAGACTTCTGACGAACTAGTAATGAAGCCTATGAACTGCCCGCACCATACCAGGCTCTATGCCAGCCGACCGCGCAGTTATCGCGATTTACCTGTTAGATATCTTGAGACTACAACAGTTTACCGAGACGAGAAGACGGGGGAGCTTGGCGGCCTGAGCCGAGTACGTTCAATTACACAAGACGATAGCCATGTGTTTTGCCGTCAGGATCAAATTGAGCAGGAAATTCACAATCTCCTACAAGCAGCTAGTGATTTATATGCCACTGTTGATATGGCGCTGCGCGTGAGGCTTTCATATAGAGACGAAAGTGATGCTTATCTTGGCTCTAAAGTGTTGTGGGAAAGTGCTCAAACACAACTAAAAAATGCAGTTACAGCCAATGAAATAGAATTTTTTGAACAAGAAGGCGAAGCAGCCTTTTATGGCCCTAAGATTGATTTCATGGCTACGGATGCAATCGGCCGCGAACACCAAGTTGCAACAGTTCAGCTGGACTTTGTGCAGCCAGAACGATTCGGTTTAGAATATATTGCACAAGATAGTGTGGCTAACACTCCAGTTATGATCCACTGTGCGTTACTGGGCTCGGTTGAACGGTTTATGAGTGTTTACATAGAACATACGGCTGGTAGGTTCCCGGTGTGGTTGGCGCCAGAGCAGGTGCGTTTAATTACAGTTAACCAAGAAGACAAAACCGTGCAGTTTGCTGAGACAATCTTAAAACAAGCCAAGGAGCTCGGATTAAGGATTGAGGTAGATAACTCTAATGAATCCGTAGGTAAAAAGATCCGGGCAGCCGAGATGATGAAGGTCCCGTACATCGTAGTAATCGGCGAAAAAGAAATTGAATCAGGTCAAGTTACGCCGCGCATCCGCAAAGATTTGTCGGAACAAGAAAACAGTAAATCATTACCGGTTAGCGAGTTCCTGCCCGCTGTTTCTAGCGAAGCAAAAAATCGCACCAACAAGACCACCTTTTAGACTATGCCAAGGGTAGATGCGGAGTTTAAAGAACGAGTTTATAGCCTAGTAGCGCAGATTCCTGAGGGGCGTCTGATGACTTATGGGCAGGTTGCGGCGCTTTGCGGTGTGGCGTGGGCAGCATGGGAGGTAGGGCAAATAGCCCACGCGGGTCCAGAAGAACTGCCGTGGCAACGTATCGTTAATAAACAGGGTGGTTTAGCGCGTAGCTACACATGGGGCGGATATGAAGGCCACAAGCGGTCACTAGAAGCCGAGGGCATTAAAGTATCAGAAGACTACCGATTAGATTTGGATAAATACCTATGGCAGCCTACTATTGCAGACGACAGTAGTAGATAGACTATAGATAGGAGTTTTTATGCCATATGCCATATGCCATCTACCATCTAGCCGAGCACCCCTTGTGGTGTTGGTTGGCGAAACAGCCAGTGGCAAGTCTGCATTAGCTATCCATCTGGCAGAGCAGTTTAACGGCGAAATCATCTGTGCTGATTCATGGACGGTCCGACGAGAGGTAAATATAGGGACTGCCAAACCTAATGCTGATGACCTAAAGCGTGCCCCCCACCACCTAATAGATATTGTTGACCCATGCGCTGACTTCACGGCTGCGGTTTTTAAACAGATGGCCCAAAAGACTATTGCTAGTATCATCGCTCGTGGTAAATTGCCGATTATGGTAGGCGGCACCGGTCTTTATATAGACGGAGTTTTATACGATTTTGGTTTTTTACCCGAAGGCGATCGCTCAAAAAGGCAGGGTCTTAATAATCTATCTGTAGAAGACCTACAGGAATTGGTGAAGAGCAAAAATATAGACCTGGGAGGTGTTGATGTGCGTAACAAGCGTCGGCTTATACGATTACTAGAAACCGAGGGAAAGACGCCGACAAAAGACCAAATGCGCCCGAACACTCTGACACTGGGTATCACGGTGTCGCGAGAAGAACTAAGACAGCGCGTAACGGCTCGTGTAGATAGTATGTTGGCGCTTGGCTTAGAACAAGAGGTTAGGGGGCTAGCTGAAACATACGGCTGGGACTGCGAGGCTTTAAAAGGTATAGGTTACCGCGAGTGGCGTGAGTACTTCGCTGGTTCGCAAGATATGGAGCAAACTCGTGAGCGAATAATTTCTAGTACCATGAATTTGGCCAAACGACAGCGTGCCTGGTTCAAGCGCAACAATAGTATTCAATGGATAGGCGACCCCGGTAAAGCTGTAGAAATTGTAACAACATTTTTGAACAAGTTGCCTAAGTAATTGTGCACTTATCTGATACAATGGCTTCATGGTTGAGCAATTTTGTTTTCAGGGGAGAACAGCCCGCCAAAATGTATCTCATTTTGCCGGCGCGATAAGAGGGGATGTTCCCCTCTTGTGGAGGCTTCATGGTTGAGCAATTGTTTGGGTCTAAAACGAGGGTTAAGCTGCTGCATTTGTTCTATAGCAACCCGAATCGCTCTTTTTATGTGCGCGAAATCACGCGCAAAATAGACGAACAGATTAACTCTGTTCGCAGGGAATTAGCTAATCTCCTCAGCATCGGTATTATCTCTTCTGACACAAACAATAATCGCTTGTACTATGAAGTAGATCAGAAATACCAGCACTATCCTCCGCTGTCGGCAATATTTGGTGGTGGCCAACGAACTAGCCCGAGTGAACCAAAAGCAGTACCAGGCGAAGATTCACAAGACATCAAGATACTCGGCAACGTGGAACTGGCTATCTATACAGGTCAATTCACGCGTGACGAATCAAGTGGCATAGATTTCATGGTCGTGGGCGACGTAAACCCAACCCAGCTGGCAAAATTTGTGGCCGAGCTAGAGAAAAAGGAGGGCAAGGAAATTCGTTACACAGTGATGCCATACGACGAGTTCGTATATCGCCGTCAGGTGAATGACCGGTTCCTCGGGCTTATCCTGGCAGCTAAGAAACAGGTGCTGATAGACAAGCAGGGCATAGTTAGCCCGAAACCCGAAAAGGCCAAGAAGAAAGATAAAGAAGAGGAGTAAAAATGCCAGGTTTAACATTTATTAATTCACAATTCACATGTGTTTTACATATACCAGCCATTAAACATTTAGCTACGGTTGCTTTGGTTTGCCAAACGCCTAGTTCCAAACGTCTAATAGCAAACAGCTCAAGGGGTTACTAATGGAAGTACAATTCTATGGGGCTAACTGTATTAGGCTGACTACTAAAAGGGCTACGATTACCATTGATGATAATTTGGACGAGCTAGGTCTTGGGTCGTCCAATAAGGCGGCAGGTATAGTTTTATATACGAGCGAGCACAAATCCCAGGCTACTATACCTAGCTCTGTGGTTATTGATTTACCAGGTGAATACGAGGTATCCGATACGTCTATCCAGGGTATTGGAGCGCGTTCGCATATGGACGAAGAAGGTAAAAAAACAGCCACGATGTTCAAGATTATAGGAGAAGATATTCGTGTGGCGGTTGTGGGTCATATTTACCCAGAGTTATCAGATGATCAGCTAGAGGCCTTTGGGACCATAGATGTTCTTATAATCCCGGTTGGCGGCAACGGTTACACCCTAGACGGTATTGGCGCGCTGAAGATCATAAAAAAGATCGAACCAAAGATTATTATTCCCACGCACTTTGCGGATAAAGATATTAACTATGAGGTGCCCCAGCAGCCACTGGAAGAGGCCCTAAAAGGTTTGGCTATGGAGCCAAAAGAGACTGTGCCTAAGCTTAAACTCAAAGCCGGTGAAATGGGCGATATCACCCACTTAATTATCCTAGAACGCCAGTAACAACAAACCGGTTTATGGTCTAGGTTTACAGAAGGTTCTTTTTCTTGAGAGTACGGATAGCTTGCGTGCTGAGCTTCATTGTCACTTTTTTGCCGTCGACTACAACTGTCTTAGTCTGTAAGTTTGGCTTCCAGACTTTCTTGGTGTGGCGCTGAGAAAAGCTGACATTGCTGCCAAACTGTTTGCCTTTGCCGGTAAGATCACACTTTTGCATAACATAATTCCTAAAAGTTATATAGATTCAGCGCATAATTGTATCTGTTTTAGACTAATAAGTCAACGATGTAGCTGGTATACTAGTATGGCTTATGGCAGACAGTACGATTTTTCTGATTATAGCGGTTGTGGGTTCAATCTTGGTATCTATGACCTTGCATGAAGCCATGCATGCCTTTGCAAGTAACTGGCTTGGAGACGACACCGCACGGCTAGAAGGTAGGCTGACACTAAACCCTATCAGGCACATTGATCCGTTTCTGACAGTATTATTACCTTTGAGCCTAATACTTCTCAACATTAATAGCGTATCTGCGCGTAATCTGCCTATAGTTGGTGCGGCCAAGCCGGTGCCATTTAATCCAGCTAGGGTAAAATACGATGACTTCGGCGCGGCGATGGTCGGTCTGGCTGGTCCGTTGACTAATCTAGCCCTGGCTCTAGTAACGGCCGTTTTGATACGTCTTTCGTTTAATGCCGGAGGTGGCGAGGTCTTACTTAGCCTATTATTTATATTCCTTCAGGTTAATGTCGGCTTTTTTGTTTTTAATATGATCCCTTTTCCTCCTCTTGATGGGTCGAGGCTGCTTTATGCCTTAGCGCCTGAGCCGGTCAGAAACATAATGGCCCAAATAGAGAATATGGGGCTTGCAGGGTTGTTTATCTTTATTTTTCTCTTTTTTCCACTCATTAGCCCGATTTTAAGAACCGTTAATATTACGATTTTGAATCTTCTTATAGGCTGATAAGTTGGTATAATAAGACCTGCTGGGCAAGGGCCAGTAAATGATAATCTGAATACTTATCATTCGGGATTCCAATATTCGATAACGCTGTGGTGTTATCGTGCGGAGACCCACCTGGGATTAATAAACCAGGTTGTCATCTGGCCCTCCAGCTATTTTTATACTTTCGTACTTGGCACATTTCGGCCCAAAAACTGCGCCCCGCATTCACCGTACCATGAAGTACGGCTCACTTACGGTGCTCTTTTTTGAACCAAACTGCACTCAAGTACGCAAGTCTAAGCCTAATTCTTTAAAAGCTCTATTTTTATCAGTATAGTTCTAGGAGCTCTTATAGTTTTCAGGGTCGAGAGTTATCGGGGTGTAGCGCAGTTGGTAGCGCGTACGGCTGGGGTGAGCACTGCCAGCGGCAGTGTGCAAGGAAGCCTTCTCTTGAAAACTTGTTTTCAAAGATGAAGTTTCGGGTGAGATGAGCTTGTAGCTCATCGCAAGGACACTTGACTGATTTGAAGCTATGCTTCAAGCAAGTCAATGTCAAGCCTGCTGGAAGTAGGCGCCGAAGGTGATCGTGAGGCCCTCACGGCCCGGACATCTTTACGCTATACTATTCAAATACATCGGGGTGTAGCGCAGTTGGTAGCGCGTACGGCTGGGGGCCGTGAGGTCGCAGGTTCAAGTCCTGTCACCCCGACCATGTTAAGATATACGAATGTGGCAGGAAACAGACAATAAACTTTATCAGAAATTCAGCTTTGGTAGCTTCAAAGAGGCTGTGGCCTTTATGAACCAAGTGGCTAATATCGCCGAAGAGTTGACCCATCATCCTGAAATTAGAAACAGTTATAGCACTGTCGAGCTATGGCTTACCAGTCATGATGCCGGTAATAAAATAACAGATAAAGACCGTACATTTGCAGAAAGGGTAGACGCCATTGGGGCAGCGCCACCAAAGGAACAAAAACCGCCAGTTGTGGTTAAACAAATCAAGCTGTATACCGACGGAGGGTCTAGGGGTAACCCCGGTCCGTCTGCGTCAGCGTACGTAATAATGGACATGAATGACGTCGTTATCAAGAAGAGCGGAATCTATCAAGGTATTACTACTAATAATCAAGCCGAATATCAGGCTGTCAAGATAGGCCTGGAGGAGGCCCGCAAAGCGGGGGCATTAGATATTGCAATCTATATGGACAGCCTACTAGTTGTTAATCAGATGAAAGGCATTTTTAAGGTTAAAAACCGGGACTTGTGGCCTATACATGAGGCTATAAAAGATCTTATAAAAGGCTTTCATAAAGTTACATTCACACATGTGCCCCGCGAGCTTAATAAGTTAGCTGACGCCGAAGTCAACGAGATCCTTGACGCCGAACTAAAAAGTGTATGAGTAAGAAACACAAAGTGCTGCTAATTATTCTTGGGTTTTCTATTATACTTGAACTCCCCTGGTATCTCTTGCTATGCATCGCGAGAATCAAGAGGCTTATAAGACAACCGCAACGGTCATAAGGATTGACAGAGAACGTAGTTATTGCCCACCTCGACAAGGGTTTTGTAGCCGCGCAGACGCTTTATATCCGGTTTATCAGTACTATGACCAACGGGGCAATGTACATATTGCGAGCAATCGTTACTTGGAGTCATATAAAGAGGACAATCCGTTAAGATTGATAGATGGCAAAAAGGTGGGAGACAAGGTAACGGCCTTTTACGGTAAGGATGACCCGAAACGTGTAGATTTTATATCCGGTATACCTATATATTTTGTATTATTGCTACCAATCAGTCTTGCGATATCCGGAATAGTGGCTTATGAAGTTATTACGTTCGTAATTCGACGTATTAGCGTGCGTTAAATAGAGAAGCAAGAATTTATTTGGTATAATATTCATTGTCAGATTATCGGCTGATCGCCCCGACGCTTTGCGCGTCGGAGAGGAAAGTCCGGGCAGCTCAGGGAGAGACAGTTGCTAACGGCAACCGGGGGTAACCCTAGGGAAAGTGCCACAGAAACAATACCGCTCGTAAGAGTAAGGGTGAAACGAGTGGGGTAAAAGCCCACAGTTCCCAGTGGTGACGCTGGGAAGAGGTAAACCCTGTCTGCTGCAAGGAGACATATTTTCACTAAGGTTCCCGCCGAAAGTATGTCACAAGATCCGCTCGATTATGTCGGCAACGGCAAAACTAGATAGATGATTAGCTAAAACAGAACCCGGCTTACGGATAATCTGGCATAAAAAACCACCTGAAGCATATGCGACAGGCGGTTTTTTATTTAGAGCTAGTTGTTAATTATTTCTTGACAGCTTTAACTACGGCTTCAAAAGCCTTGGGCTCGTTGACAGCTAGTTCAGCCAGAATCTTACGATCAAGGTTAACATTGGCTTGCTTTAGGCCTGCAATCAGTCGCGAGTAAGTGGTGCCGTTTAGGCGTGCGGCTGCGTTGATACGAGTGTTCCATAGTTCGCGGAATGTTCGCTTGCGGTTTTTGCGGTCACGAGTAGCGAATTGCAGAGATTTAGTAATGGCTTGCTTGCCGCGTTTTATAGAAGAACGGTTGCCTCGGGTCATGCCTTTAGTGGCGTGGCGGATTTTCTGGTGTTTGGCGTGGCTTGCCACGCCTCTTTTAACGCGCATTATTTGGACCCCAGCTTAAGCTTAATATTCTTAGCACTTTTACCGGTCATGGTTGCAGTGCTAACAAGGCGACGCTTCCGGCCGGCACCTTTCTTGGCTAATAAATGGCTCATTCCGGCGTGACCATGTAGGACTTTACCGTTCTTGGTTACACGAACCCGATCCTTGGTTCCGCTATGTGTTTTTAGCTTTGGCATTCTGAGTACTCCTTATGACAAAATTTAGCTGCTTACCTGCAAGCTGTGGCTGCTGATCAACGGAGATTCGGTCTCCAAGCTGGCCGATTACTTTCTCCGCAAGTTTGAAACCTAGCTCCTTGTGCGCAAGCTCTCGTCCACGATATATTACTGTAATTTTTACCTTGTGGCCAGCGTCTAAGAAGTTATTAACTTTATTTAACTTAACTTCTAGATCGTGCTCGCCAATCTTGAGGCCGATACGCATTTGCTTTACTTCAAGCACCTTGGTGTTGCGCTTGTTCTTCTGCAGCTGCTTTTCGCGCTGATAATTATATTTGCCCCAGTCAACTATCTTGGCTACCGGCGGGTTAGCGCCTGGTGAAATTTCTACAAGATCTAGGCCTCGTTCTTCAGCTGCTCGCAAGGCTTCTGCCTTTGTGAGTACACCGAGCTGCTCACCGTCCTCATCTATGACGCGTAAGTTTGCCGCCCGAATAAATCCATTCAGACGAGTAGACTTGTCGATAGAAGTGGCTCCTTAGATATATTCATTGCTGGTTAGGCCCATTGTAACAGATACATAAACAGAGGTCAACAATATATTTCGAGAAACATCCGTTATTTATATGGCGGATACAGGACGGCGGTATTGCAGGGCTTCGCTGATATGTGCTGTGTTTATCACCGTTGCGCATTCTAGGTCGGCGATGGTCCGAGCTATCTTAATAAGCTTCATGTAGCTCCTTGGAGATATATTCAAGCGCTCGGAGGCTGTATTTAGAAGTGTTTGGGCATCTGTGGTTAGACTGGCAAAACGCTTAATATCCTGATTGCTTAACCCCGCGTTTGTTTTGCTGCTATCTTTGTAGCGAAGCATTTGACGGTGCCTAGCCTGAGCCACGCGCTTGGCGATGTCAGCACTGGGTTCCTCCTGGCCGTTACTTAATAAATCCTTATGTTTAACGCTATCTACCTCCGCATATAAGTCGATACGGTCCAGTATGGGCCCAGATAGCTTTTGTTGATACTTAATAACACTGTAGGGCATGCAGGTACAGGGCTTACTTGTTCCATAGTAGCCGCAGGGGCAGGGGTTTGATGTTGCCACAAGGATAAAATCAGCCGGGAAGGTAACAGTATCTTTAGCACGAGCAACAGTTATGACCTTGTCCTCGAGAGGCTGTCTGAGGGCCTCAACAGTTGATCGGTGAAATTCAGGCAGCTCGTCAAAAAACAGTACCCCACGATGACTTAAGCTTATTTCCCCAGGGCGAGGGCGTTGACCCCCTCCTACTATAGATATCTGGCTGGCGCTATGATGCGGGGCGCGAAAAGGCCGGTCTGTTACGATACGATCAAATTGGCGCGTAGCTAGACTATGCAGATGCGTTACTTCTAAGGATTCATCCAGCTCAAGCGGCGACAGGATGGTGGGCAGCGCTTTAGCCAGCATGCTCTTACCGGTTCCTGGAGGACCGTTTAGTAATATATTATGTGATCCGGCAGCAGCTATCTCTAGAGCCCGCTTGGCTCTTGCTTGCCCGATAACATGACAAAAATCATGGGCAGTGCCAGTGCTCTCGGGTTTAACTAACATCCCAACACCAGTTGCAATGCGTTTCAAGGGCGTTGCGCCAGTCAAGTCGAGGTATATACCCCGAAGCTTACTAACGGGTACAAGGGTGATGTCGGGTATTAGGGCTGCTTGTTGCAGGTTTTGTTCTGGTATATAAAACTGATCAAATCCGGCTTTTTTCCCATAAAGCAGAGCGCCAATGATCCCTCTAACCGCCCTTATGTCGCCATCTAGCCCTAGTTCACCGATGAAAAGAGTCTTCCTTAGATTGGTAGCTTTTGTTTGCTGACTGGCTTGCAGTATCGCGGTAGCTATTGCCAGATCAAATACCGGGCTTTCCTTGGGTATATCGGCTGGCGCTAGATTTATGGTGATCCTTTTACGGGGTAAATCTAGACCGCTGTTGCTAAAAGCGCTTCTAACTCGTTCTTTTGCTTCATCAACAGCCTTATTAGCAAACCCAACTATTACTATGTTAGGCAAGCCGTTGGATAAGTTACATTCCACGTCCACTATAAGCGCGCTGTCGCCGCTGCTTGCAACGCTATGAACCTTAGAGCTCATCTACCCCCCTTGTAGTATTCCAAGCATACTACACAAATATAACTATATAAAAACAGTCCCGATTTTTTCGGGACTGTTGGTGGGCTTTGATTTTTGAAAATGTTTGTGATGTTTACTTTGTTTTTATTGTTTCTATGGAACAACGGCTTGCGAGAAGCCGTTGTTTTTTGTCGTTTTTGTTTTGAGCACTTTTTTTACTCAGTGCCATTCCTATCTTATCGGGGCTTATTTAAGCTGTCAATACATCTTATGTTTAAATCCTACGATACCTGTGCATAACTTAATAAGATTATGGCATGGTATTGGCTTCTTTGCATGACGAGGGAGGTCTTTTCACCCTGTATTCACTCCCCATACACAGCTCGTTAGGCTCAAGGCAGGGTGGTGAAAAAGTAATATATCCATATGACATTTTATGACCTAGTGGAAGCGGCAAAATATGGATAAGGGTCAAGGCGAACTGGCCGATTAGGGTGCCCAAGTTACTGCACGACTGGAAAGAATGACGCATCATGATACGGGCAGTTACGTACGAATGAAGTACAGAAACACCGACACCAGTAAATTTTTTATACATGTGAGCGCGTCTCTAGTTGCTGATACAAACTAAGCCGAGACTTGCGCGCGCGGTCTTTCGCCGTCTTAATGCGCCGCATAGGTTATATTAAGGTAAATGTAGAAAGCTGACGGCACAATGTGAGCGTACAGTAGCTGCAGCGGACAGGTTACGTCTGAGTTGAGATCAATAATAAAAGCTAACTAATCCAAAACAGTATTCGTGAACTAATCGGTGGGCGCATATTCAAGGTTCATGCTTCGCGCCGGTTCAGTAATAAAAATTGGCTAGAATGACAGCTACGGCGCTATCACCCAGGTAGGGTTGATAAATTATTCTGACAATTTTAGTTTAGTCGTGTACCAAGAACCTTAGGTTTAAATAACAGCCCTATCTCGTTGGATACGACAGCACAAAATGTAATATACTTTACTTAATGAAGTAGTATCAATAATATATTCAAGTAATTTTAACAACTAAATAATCGCATACTTACTACTATTCTAGCTAGATTGACAGATATGGAGTGTATAAAGAACAACAATAAACTATTGACATTTTGTTTATAAAAGAGTAAGTTTACGAGGTAAGTTGAAAACAAAAATACTTACATGGGAGAATTTGATAGCGCTCGACCCTGCCTAAAGCGGGCGAGAGCGGTCAGTCAAGCCTAGGACGGTAACTGCTATTTAATCTAATTATAATGAGCGGATTTACCGTCCCGGCTCTAAAAGCACTGCCAGGGTGGCGGTGCTGTTTTATTTCATATGAATCAATTAGAATTTATGCGATATGAGCACCAATAATCAACGAATACTGTTTGCGAGTATAATTATTGTACTTTTTAATTCTTTGATCTTTATGACCAGCCCAGATACTCTGCCACTTCCGTTTTTGACTGCGCCATTCATACTGCTATTTATGGCACTTTACCTGGTTCTCCAGCTAGTCCTGGAAAAAGCCACCAGTAATTTACAGTCCCGAACAAGACGAGGGCTTAGCCTGGCTATTGCCGCGTTGCCGGTTTTGCTGCTGCTGCTACAGTCTATTGGCCAGTTGACACTTATTGATTTTATAATTACGTCTGGGCTGATCGTGCTTTTACTATTTTACTTTCGTAAGATTGATTTTTTATAACAGGGTGATTTTGATATAATTACAGATTAGATGAACGAGCAACACAACAACCCCAACGCCTCAATGGACTTACCGGTGCCATACACAGAACAAGGTTCAGCTCGTGATGAGTCTGGCTCTACTGCTTCCCCTGGGGAGCTATTGCAGAATGTGGCTCTAGAGACGGGTTCTGTTAGCTCGGGACCACCACCTGTTACCGTGCAGTCGCAGCACCCCACGGTAGGGGATGGATCAGCGTTGGCTCAACAAATCGGCGCAACGACAACAAGGAGTCAAGGTATGCCAGCTATAGCTGATGATGTTGATCTGATAGAGCGCGAATGGGTGCATAAAGCTAAGGAAATAGTTGAGCACACAAAAGGTGACCCACATGCCCAAAACAAAGAGATGAATAAGGCCAAAGCCGATTACCTGAAAAAGCGATACAACAAGGACCTAAAACTAGAAGAAAAATAAATGACAGCCTTCTTTTTTATGCTTGTGGTGCTCTTGATTATCGCAGCTGTTGGTTCGCCAATAGCTTTTATACAAGTTAGGAAAGTATTTCGTGAGCAAAAGAATTTTGAACGTGGCCTTAAGATGGTGCCATTGCTTATTCACTTGCCGCCACAGAGTGATGATACTGAAATAGGCGGCAGAGACACGCGTGACGTTGTGGACGAAAACATATCCAAAGCCCAGATACTCTACAACATAATAGCCAGCACTCTTCAGAAAGGCCTTAAAAGTAGGTTTTATGGCCAGCGGCACCTCACATTTGAGATTGTGGGCAGTAAAGGCTTTGTTCGTTTCTATACCGCCGTGCCAGTAGCATTGGTTGATGTGGTGAAACAGGCTTTGGTAAGCGCTTATCCTGCGGTCAGGCTAGAAGAGGTCGCGGAGCACAATATTTTTAGCCCAGTCGGCAAGATTAGCGGTACTGTTGGCGGGGAGCTTACACTTAAAGAGAATTTTGCCTACCCTATAGCTACTTATCAGGATCTGAAGCGCGACGCAATGCAATCGCTGCTGAATGCCCTTTCAACTCTTGATAAGGATGACGGGCTCGGCATACAGTTCTTGATGAGGCCAGCTAACCCGGAGTGGCGCAAGGCTGCAACTGAGGTTGCTAGTAAAAAACGCAAAGGCAAAAACAGCAAGAAGGGGCTGGAAAAAACAGCGGCATTAATACGTGATTTAATAACCGCTTTCGTAAAGCCACCAGAGGAAAAGAGCGGTGGCGGTAGCGACAAACCTGAACTTTCCGGTTTGGATCAAGCAATTCTGGATGCTATTGACGAAAAAACTCGCCATACAGGCTACGAAGTGCTCATACGTGTGGTGGCTTCGTCTAATATATCTCAAAGGGCCCAGTCGATTCTTAGTAACGTTGTGGCTACTTTTTCGCTTTTTGATGCACCGGGAAGGAATGGTTTTAAATATACTCCCGCTAAAGACATTGAACGCTTCGTTACTGCTTATATATTGCGGTTTTTCCCCCAAGAGAATAATAAAAGTATTCTAAATTCAATTGAACTCGCTACACTGTTTCATTTTCCAGACCAGAAGAATATTCCGACCTCACAACTGGAGCGCCAGGCCTCTAAGCAGGTGGACGGTCCTAGAAACATAGCCGAGGAAGGGATAATGCTTGGCTACAACATCTTCCGAGGAGTCAAAAAGGAAATAAAACTAGCTCTACCAGACCGCCAAAGACACATGTATGTTGTGGGGCAGACTGGTACCGGTAAGTCTACCTTTCTAGAGAACCTAGCCTTTCAAGACATGCTTAACGGGGAGGGGTTTGCCTTTATTGATCCACATGGTGATACAGCCGAAAGGCTACTCTCAATGGTCCCCAAGGAGCGTACTGAGGATGTAATTTATTTTTGCCCAGCAGACATGGACTATCCGATGGGCCTTAACTTGTTTGAGTTTCATCAGCCAGAACAGAAAGACTTTCTTATTCAGGAAGCCATTAATATGCTCTACAAACTGTACGACCCTCAACATCAAGGTATTATAGGACCCCGGTACGAACACTGGTTCCGCAATGCTGCTTTGACCATTATGGCGGACCCAGAAGGCGCTACATTTATTGATATTCCTAAAGTATTTACAGATAACAAGTATGCCAAGCAAAAACTCCAACACGTTAAAGATCAGGCGGTTTTGGACTTCTGGAATAAAGAGATGGCCTCTACAAGCGACTATCACAAGAGTGAGGTGCTGGGCTGGTTCGTGAGTAAGTTTGGCGCATTCTTGAGTAATGAAATGATGCGCAACATCATTGGCCAAACAAAGAGTGCTTTTAACTTGCGGGAGATCATGGACAATAAGAAGATACTGATCGTTAATCTTAGCAAGGGCCGCACTGGTGAACTTAACTCCAAACTTCTTGGTATGGTCTTTGTTATGAAGTTTCAGGCAGCTGCTATGAGTCGGGCCAATGTGCCGGAAAGCGAACGCAAAGACTTCTGTCTGTATGTAGATGAGTTCCAGAACTTCTCAACTGACTCGTTTGCAACCATCATGTCAGAAGCTCGTAAATATCACCTTAACTTGATTGTGGCTAACCAGTTTACTACCCAGCTATCCGAAGAGATCCGCGATGCGGTCTTCGGTAATATGGGTACGATTGTGGCTTTCCGTGTCGGCGACAAAGACGTGGACGCTCTCGTAAAGTACTTCCAGCCATCCTTTGAAGTGGAGGACCTTCTAAGGGTGCCAAACTACAATGCTATCGTACGCACGCTTGTCGGTGGTGTGCCGACACATGCGTTTAGTATGTCTGCTCTACCGCCCCTCGGTACGCCTAACCCACAATTGGCACAGGCGCTGAAGCAATTGTCTGCGGCAAAATTTGGCCGACCCAAGAATACGGTTGAATCAGAGATTTTTGCCAGACTTGCCACTAAAGAAGATGCTAGACCAGCGTTTGGTGGCCCCATGGGCGGTGGCTATCCAGCAGCTGGTGCAGGGGCAGCGGGAGGGCCTTTTAAGGCACCACCCAAGCCCGGTGCTGCGTCATTCTTGGATGAGTGGCTTGCGAAGCGAAAAACCCCTGGTTCGCCTGATACAGGACCTGTTAGGCCTAAGACGGCAGCAGCAGGACCCACCACCCAAACCCCATTCGCTGCGCCTGATCCGCCTCATACAGCATCATCTCCTATATCATCGCAGCCTCCTGGTACAGCAAGCACCCCGCCACAAACTCCCGCAGCCCCCCAGGCTGTACATCATGCGACGGTCGCTACCGATAGCACCGATCATACATCAAAATCATTCAGGGGGGATGAGATTAAACCAGGGCCTAAACAGTCAGCCATGCACGGCGAGATCAAAATAAACAGAAACGAACCCGCCACAGGTGATAATCAGGACTCAACAGAAGACACTATTCATATTGATAAAGACGGCAATCTTCGAACCACAAAAGACCTAGAGGCCTAATAAACCGCACAGGTTTAAGAAAAACTATTACCCGAACCCCCAATACTGCTATTAGCTGATGCTTCGTTTGCGTCGCATGAGTTTTACTAGGCTTTCAAGAATAATTCCCGCTGTGAATCCGACTATGAAAAGGATGAAAAATACAGTTAAGTTGTATTCAAATCCGTAATACTTGGTCAGATATAGCAATATGCTACTGCCAAGGAGAGCTATGACTCCGCCACCGAGGATACCTGATGGCCTGGCTATAGTATTGGCCCCAAAATTACTCAATTTTTCTACTACAGGTTGGTGCATAACGTGGCTTAAAACCTTATCTGAGCCCCTCAGTTTGGTTTGAATACGCCTAATGGTCTGTTTGTAAGCTGTAGTCTTTAACTCCCTTTGTACGCCCACGGGTGAGGGGGTAGTCTCTTTCTCTCCGACGGTAATTTTTTCGCGACTGAAGGCTTGCTTTTCGGCTTTCGTCTGGAGTTGCTCTATGTTGGCGCCATGGTGCCGTTCCTTGCCGGCCTCTTTGTGTATACGGTCAAGGTTTCGCTGAGCTTCTGCGAGCGCATCAACCGATTCTGACTTATGTTCAGGGCTTCTTGCGTGTTCAATCTTCTCGCTCATTTCTAATAGCTCCCACTCATTACGTATTCAGTCTGCACCATATCCATTTCCTTGGCCAGCAGGCGACTGCGGGCAAAGAAGTAAGACACGATCATCGTCATAATAATACTCATAACTACTGTAGTGCCGGGGCCAGTCTTGGGCAGGCTGCCGGTAATAGTTTCGGTAGTTTTAACAATGCTTGAAGGCAGCTTTATGTTGACGGCATTCCCGTAGACATTATTCATTACCAAATCAAACTTAGCTGGGTCTGAGACTGAAATCGGTGTTTGGGGTATAGGATTTTTGACCTTTACAGTTAACTGCTTTGTAATTGTTCCGCCAGCGCTTATATCTGTAGCTGGCCAGCGCACAATATTGTCTGCTTCCAGCTTGCCGCCGCCAAAACTAGTAACGGTAGCATAGTCCAAAACGTCGCTTATGTTTTCTTCTACTACATAGCCACGCACAATCGCTTTGCCGGTGTTTTTGGTTCTGAGCGTATAAGTTACGCTATCGTCGGCATTAGCTATCGTACCGTCCGCATTCTCAATTTTTTGCGTATTGTTCTTGGCTGTTTTCGTAAGCACCAAGCAGGCGGTTACGTCTTGATCGTTTTGAGAGTCATCACAGGGTTTGCATTCTGCCGTTGTACTTTGTTCGCCCGGAATCGCGGGGCAGACATCGCACTCGGACTTGTTAGTCTGGGTGCCGGGTACTAGCGGGCACTCGTCGCGGGTAGTTGTGAGCACCGAAACTTGGCAGAGTAAGGTTCGCGGAACTGGGCCGTTAGCGCCTTTGACGTCCACATTTATCTTTACGCTAGCGGTATATGCGCTAGCCGCATCATAAGTATGGTCTGTCGTAGCTGTCTTGGCGCTGCTGGTTATTGTTTTGGACTTGTTATTTCCGAAATTAAACTCGTAACTTTTTACCGTGTAATCATTCCCGGTTGTCGTAGCCTGAAACCGGTATTTCCGCTCGCTCATTGGTGTTGCGACTAAGCTAGTACAAACTGCAGTACCCGGTGTAACTGGCGGTTGTGGTACGGGTGGTGTAGTTGGTATTTGTGGGGGTACATGGCCATTGGTTACGATGTTGCCACAATTGAATAATACATATATGGTGGTACCATTCTTATTCGCTACTGCTAAAGCATCATATGTAGAGTATTCGCCACTGTCCCATGCCCATAAGTTTCTCATGTAAAAAGTTCCCGCTCCATGAATATTCACAGGATATTCACCGGTCGGCTTACCGGTACGCGCAATGGTTGGTCCCTGGCTAATCCGGCCCAAAGACACAAGTCTTTTGCTTCCATTGGGGTCAGTAGACCTGATCTTAGAGTTTATTGATCGAGCCAGCATATCACAGGCTTCGTTTAAGTTGCCGTTTGTATAAAAGTAAGCGCTAAGAATGGTTGCAAAGCCTTGTTCGTTTGCCCGACATTTGGCGACAGCTTGATCACGGGAAGTAAAACCACCGCGCAAGATGTCGTTATCAGACGCAGCAAGTGTTGGCTCGGGAGGTGATATGATGGCAAACATCTGGATAAAGAGCGACAATACCACCATCATAACGCCTAAGCGCCTTAGCTTTTCTTCCTTGTGCATGCGCTTAGCATAAAAAGACACCTGGTTGATAAGGCTGGGGTTGAAGGGTAGGTTGCTGATTAATTTTTTAAACATTTTTGTTGTTTGGTTTAATTCTAGTGCTTATTGAACCATAAAACTATGTGTTCACACAATAGCTATTTTTGGTTGTCATTTATCCGCATGTCGCTTATACTGCATATCAGTGGTCAACATCTAAACTTTGGGAACTAGAGAGGGTTATTGATAGTGGCTAAGGACATGAAACAAAAAAATTATGATTCAGCACAGATTCAGGTGCTGGAGGGGTTGGACCCAGTTCGTAAGCGACCAGGTATGTATATCGGTGGTACCGGCCGAGACGGCCTGCACCATCTTATCAAAGAAATTGCCGACAACTCGGTGGACGAAGCGATCGCGGGGCACGCAACTGATCTTTGGGTAACAATGCTGGCGGATGGTGGTATCATGGTGCGCGACAACGGTCGCGGCATCCCTGTAGATAAAATGGCCAAAACCGGTAAAAGTGCGCTTGAAACAGTGCTGACCGTACTGCATGCTGGCGGTAAGTTCGGTGGCGGTGGCTATAAGGTGTCCTCTGGTCTTCACGGTGTGGGTATAAGTGTCGTGAACGCTCTTTCATCTAGCCTAAAAGCTGAAATACATAAAGACGGTTACGTCTATACTCAAGAATACGAACGTGGTAAGCCGCTGAGTGATATCAAAAAAGGCGAAAAAACGAACAGTTCAGGCACGACCATCACTTTTTATCCTGACAGTGAAATCTTCAAGGAGTCAGTAGAGCTTGAATATGAATGGGTGGTTGATTACCTGCGCCATCAAGCCTACTTAACCAAAGGCCTAAGAACACATGTTTTAGATGAACGAACCGGTGCCCGTTACGGCTTTTATTTTGAAGGTGGTATTCAATCCTATGTAAAGCACTTGAACCTGGGCAAGGACGTTGTAGATGAAGAGGTGTTCTATGTAGACAAACAAGTTGATGACTCACAGGTCGAAGTCGCCATGCAGTATGCCGACACCTACACAGAGACCATTAAACCTTTTGCTAACAATGTGTTTAACCCGGACGGGGGAACGCACTTGACTGGTTTTCGGACTGCACTAACTCGCGTGATCAACGAGTATGCTCGTAAGAACGGTCTATTGAAAGAGAAAGAAGAGAATCTGACCGGAGAGGACACTCGCGAAGGTTTGACGGCGGTTATTTTGGTGAAATTACCCGACCCGCAGTTTGAGGGGCAGACCAAGAATAAGCTAGGCAACCCTGAGGTTCAAGGTTATGTGACTCAGGTAATGAACGAATACCTGGTCTACTACCTAGAAGAACACCCGGCAGTTGCCAGGAAGATTGTTGGCAAAGCGCTACTAGCCGCTCGCGCTCGCAAGGCTGCCCGCGCTGCGCGTGACAACATTATACGCAAGGGCGTACTTGAAGGTTCTGGACTTCCCGGTAAATTAGCTGACTGCTCAAGCAAAGACCCAAGTAATTCTGAGCTTTACATTGTAGAGGGTGACTCGGCTGGGGGCTCTGCCAAGGGTGGTCGCGATAGTAAAACACAAGCTATCTTGCCCCTAAGGGGTAAAGTGCTGAATGTGGAACGGGCCCGTTTGGACAGGATGCTCGGCAACAATGAAATCGTTACACTTATTAAGGCTCTCGGTGTAGGCATAGATGAACAATTCAGTATGGACGGCCTCCGCTACCACCGAATTATCATCATGACCGATGCCGACGTTGACGGTAGCCACATTAGTACGTTACTGCTAACTTTTTTCTTCCGTTTTATGAAGCCAATTATAGATGGGGGCTATTTGTACCTGGCCAAGCCGCCCCTGTTTGAGCTCGTAAAATCCGGCCGCAAGTCCAGCGTCTTTATCTATGACGAGGGTGAATTAGACAGGGTTATTAGTGAGACGATTGAGAAGCGCACCAAGGAAGGCCTAAAGGTTGACGTAAATGAAGACCGCGTTAGACAGGCTGGCTTTGTAGAGCAGAAACGTTATAAAGGACTTGGTGAAATGGATGCCGAGCAACTCTTTGAGACGACCATGAATCCTGCCCAGCGTGTTTTAATCCAGGTGCGGGTAGATGATGCTGAAAAGGCTGACGCAATTTTTAATAAACTTATGGGCTCAGAGGTGGAGTTGCGCAAGAACTTTATTCAGACGCATGCTAAGTTCGTAAAGGATTTGGATATTTAGTATGGATGACGAAGTGATTAAACAAGAAGATACCAACGAAGAAATCGTAGCCCCAGAACAGGGGGCGACAGAACGCACGGCTTCACTGGACACAGAAGTGCTGGACTTAGATCACTCGCGTGTGGTCGAGTTGCGCAAAGTAGAAAACATCATGGAAGACAGTTATCTACGCTATTCCATGAGCGTTATTGTTGCCCGCGCCTTACCTGATGTTAGGGACGGTCTGAAGCCAGTTCATCGCCGTATCTTATACGTCATGGACAAAATGGGTATTCGGCCAACTGGCAAAACCGTTAAGAGCGCTCAGATCGTCGGTGAAGTCATGGGTAAATATCACCCCCACGGTGACAGCGCTATTTATGACTCTATGGTTCGTATGGCGCAAGACTGGGCTATGCGCTATACATTGGTTAATGGTCAGGGTAACTTTGGTTCTATGGACGGTGATCCTCCGGCTGCTCATCGGTACACTGAAGCGAAAATGACCAGCCAAGCCGAGGCAATGTTGGCCGATATAGATAAGGAAACAGTAGATTTCCGTGACAACTACGACGGCACCCGCCAAGAGCCCTCGGTGCTACCTGCCAAGTTGCCAAACTTGTTACTCAACGGTCAGATTGGTATTGCTGTCGGTATGGCCACTAATATTCCGCCGCATAATATTACTGAAATTATTGATGCAACTATTCAGTTAGTTGATAAACCCGATTCTACGCTTGATGAGCTGCTTGAGTTTGTTAAGGGTCCGGACTTTCCGACTGGTGGCATTATCTACGGCAAAGAATCTATCCGTACCGCTTTAGCAACCGGTAAGGGTGGAGTAGTCGTTCGGGGTGTGGCCGCAATCGAAGAAAATAAAAAGGGCGTGCAACAGATTATCATTTCGGAGGTTCCTTACGGTGTTAACAAGGCCACTCTGCTAGAAAAAATAGCTGACCTGTACAGGGAAAAGAAAATTGCTGGCATCCGCGACCTGAGGGACGAAACCGCCCGGGGTGAAGTCCGGATCGTTATTGACCTTAAAAAAGACGCATACCCTAAAAAATTATTGAACCAGCTGTATAAGCTCACAGCTTTGCAGCAGACATTTCACTACAACATGCTTGCCCTGATTGATGGCATTCAACCGCGCGTACTTGGTCTTCAGGACATATTGCAGGAATTTATTAAGCACCGCCAAAGTGTCGTTCGTCGGCGCACAGAATTTGAATTACGCAAGGCGAAGGACCGTGCCCATATCCTTGAGGGTCTTAAGATCGCGTTGGATCACATCGACGAGGTCATCAAGACTATCCGCGCTAGCCAGACTGTTGAGGAGGCCTCTGAAAACTTGATTAAACAGTTCAAATTATCAGATATTCAGGCCAAGGCCATTCTCGCTATGCAGCTTAGGACGCTGACTGGACTGCAACGTCAAGAAATTGAAAAAGAACTTGCCGAGCTAATGAAGTTGATCGCTGAGCTTGAGGGTATTTTGGCTGACGAGAATAAGGTTTTGAAAATCATCAAAACTGAACTACTAGAAATGAAAAAGCAGTTCGGTGACGAGCGACGCACCAAAGTTGTTCCAAATGAGCTAGGCAAGATGAGTGACGAAGATCTTGTCCCAGACGAACAAGTTGTTGTTACTCTTACAAGCGCGAACTATATCAAGCGCAGCCAGATTGCTGATTACCGAAAACAGCATCGTGGTGGCAAAGGCAAGCGGGGCATGACAACCAGGGAAGAGGACGTCATTGAGCATGTCGTGAATGCTAGCACCCACGACTTCCTATTGTTCTTTACTAACAAGGGTCGTGTATTCCGTCTGAAGACCTATGAGGTGCCAGCGGTTGGCCTAAACGCCAAGGGCGTCGCTATTGTAAATCTGTTGCAGCTGCAGCCCGAAGAGACAGTAAGCTCAGTAATCAACGTCAGTAAGCAGTCCAGTGAGGGTAATCTGCTGATGTGTACTGTTCGTGGTGTTGTTAAGAAAACACCATTTGAGCAATACAAAAACGTCAGGCAATCCGGTCTAATTGCTATTAATCTGGACGAAGGTGACGAGCTTAAATGGATTCGTATGACAAACGGCGACAACGAAGTTGTTATTTCTACACAGCAGGGGCAAGCTATACGATTCCATGAGAAAGACTCGCGCCCGATGGGCCGTGTATCGCGCGGTGTCCGTGGTATCCGTCTTCGCACTGGTGACCAAGTGATTGGTATGGATATAGTCGAAGAAGGCAGCACCATCTTCGTTATTAGCGACCAAGGTTATGGCAAGCGTACTAAAATTGATCAGTTTACAGCTCATGCCCGTGGCGGTGTGGGTATCCGTTCGGCAGTTGTGAATAGTAAAACCGGTAATTTAGTTGGAGTTTATTCACTGAAAGACGATAGTCAAGAAGTGATTATTATCTCGCAAAACGGGCAGACTATTCGTCTGGGCCTAAAGGACATCCCACAACTTGGTCGTGCCACCCAGGGTGTACGAATTATGCGTCTGAACGAAAACGATCGCGTCGTATCAATGGCCCTAGTAGACAAAGCCGAAGA
>JAJDCK010000008.1 GCA_029260855.1 Candidatus Saccharimonadota bacterium | reverse complement strand
AATTAATAACACCTTAGCTCTACGCCGGACAGCCACGATTTTGGCATCCTTGAGGAACCGCTCAACATCTGCGGGCGCATTCGGAAAGCCCTTAGCCCAATCATGCCACACTGAAGCCACTTGCTTGCCAGGCAAAAACCGGGACAAGCCAATACGAATAGTTTCGACCTCTGGTAACTCCGGCATGTAACCTATTCTACACCAGTGTGATTAAGCGCCTTCTATTGCTATATGGCTTAGGGTTGCCACTGCTAATTCGTAAATCTCTGTACCTCTTAATGGTTCATGATGGGCGAGCACATGAGCTGCAGCAGCTTGCTCCCACTCTTCACCTGGAGTATTTGTCTCCCGACACTGCTTAGCATGTAAGGCTTCAATTATTAGAGCACTTTCTTCAACAGTGAACAAAGGTGTTGTGGTACCCTTCCAATCCCTATCACGGACCGATCGGTCTAGTCTTTGGGATAGTTCATCCTTAGGGCCGTAATAGTCCTCTACCGCCCTTCTAGCAACGATGATCTCTGAAGTTCGTGTTAATATCAGCGGCCTGGGGGCGCCTAATCTTTGTATCATTTTTGTAAATCTTTCTATGTCGCCTATAAACCAATATAAACCCTGTGCTTAGCAAATGTCAAAAATGTATGTTACTGCTTTTTGCGCACATGGCTTGTAGAATAAGAACATGACGGATAGCTTGGCAGATATTTTGGGTAGACAGCGGTATGAAGCCCCTGATGAAATAAGTATTATCAAACAGTTTATTCAAGAGCAGTTTCAACTCACGCCGCAAGTATCAATTAAGCAGTCGCAAATCATTATAATAGTGCCCAATTCTGCCCTGGCTGGCAGCTTGCGCATGTATCTGCATGAGCTCAAGGAATTATGTAAAACGGATAAGCGATTAGTTATACGGATCGGTTAGCCAAAAAGCCGATAGTGCGCGGCACCTTTACTGAGGTGTTCTGTTCGATATTTTCAGGAGCTTGTGGCAGCAACGCCTCATGCGCAGCTGCAATTTCCTCATCCGAGACGATAGTCAAGTCAAAGCCAGCAGCTTTTCCTGCTTCACATATCGCCTCTGATCCGACTTCCCCTGGCTTGACTCCAGCAAGCTCTCCAGCCAAGCTTTCGGGTATAACCATTCCACGATAGCCAAAAAACATTTTTATATTTTCCTTGTTTAAACCATACCTCCATACAACACCTACAAAATGGCAATGTCAACAAATTGTACGCTTAAACGCTAAAGCTTAGTTTCTTATATCAATCAGGGTATAAAAGTGCGCTTATTTCTTGTTTGAACCGCAAAAAGTCTTTATATACTAATGCTTTCATGCCCTCATTTTCTGCAGCGGCGGCATAGCGGTCAATATCATCAACATAGATACATTCTTCCGGCATAACACCCAGCCGCTCGGTAGCAATTTGATAAATGCGCGGATTTGGCTTAGTTATGCCTTCTTCAAAAGATAATACGTAAGCATCAAATAGTTTCTGCTCCTCAGACGTCAAGAGCTGGTCTCGTATCCAGTTACCGGCCACATTGCTCAGCAAACCTATCTTGTATTTAGGTTTTAGTGCACGAATATACTCCAACAGCGCTTTGTTTTTGGACTGCTCGTTATCAATTAATTGGCTTATTTCTTTTTTGGATTTGCCAGTCAGTTCAGACACAGAGCTTAAAAATTCTTCTTGACTCATCATAGCCGCTCCGTACTGGTGGTTTAGATCACTTGCCTCATCTTGTTGGTCTGGCGGTAGAGACATACGGAATTCGTGCCAAGTATCGGCTGTGAGCACCCCGAAACAATCAAAAATAATCGCTTTAATCACCTATCTATAGTAACAGTCCTTAGCGCCACAAGTTAGCTAGAGCTCAACTTAACACCGCGGACAAATTCTCTGTACTCGGGGATCTGCTTTTGGAATAATCTTTGCACAAGACTGGCATTGCCGGCGAAGGACCCGTCACTTTTTCTGCAGCTGGTTGACCACAGCCGTATAAGATCGTCGTTAGATTCTTGTAATTGATAGATATAACGTTGGCCTAATGGGCAGACCCCTTTTTCATCAGTCATCTGCGTTTCTTTTCTGCTGTTAAAACCGGCTCTGTCTAGAGCATGCAAAAATTCATCATAGGCAGACTGAGTGTTCGGAAACTCCTGAGATTTACTAACAGTTTTGTTGTAGCCGTTTAGAACCTCAATACGGCGGATACTGCGGTCTACGCTTATCCTGATAGTGCGGTGCAGTTCTTCTGCGTTGATCTCGCCCTCAATCTCATAGATGGTTTGAGCCCCAGTGTCCACATAATCTGTTAGGTTAATTCGCTTTTGATCGGGTTGATTAGGCGCGTCAGGACCATCAAATATCAGCATGATCACAGCGATCACGAGCACAATAATACCGATTACCGCCAAAACTGCTTTCATATAGGTATTATAGCATTAATTCTAATTATTTGCAATATAGTTGATAGCGCAAAGTTTGTTATCGTATTAAGGATGAAGCCTGAAACAGTTTTAGAGGTAGGCGTAAAAGCTTTTATTGTAAACGCAGACAGAAAATATCTTTCGCTACTCCGTGCCAAACCCTATCCCGGCGGAACAAAACCAATGTGGGATATTCCTGGTGGTCGCATACATCCTGGCGAGCCGACACAAATCGCACTTGCAAGAGAAATAAAATAAGAAACCGGACTTGAGCTGAGTAAAGTTGTCCGTGTGCTAGCGGCACAAGATATACAAAGAATTGAAGGCAGGCACACGGTACGTATTACATATCTAGTAACTTGCAACGCTTCAAAGACTATCAAACTTGATCCAGCGGAGCACGCTGACTATAAATGGCTAACTCTTGTAGAATTAACCGAAACTTATCACGATCTTTTTCTAGACCCCGTTATAGAAGAATTATCTAAATAGGTATCTTAAATACCCTACTAACCTGATTGGATTTTTATGCTACGTTTTCTAAGTAAATTTGTTTTTTGAAGCGGCCGTTTTTGTCGGCTTTTGTGCGGCGCACATCTTCTAACTCACCCGCGTGTATACCAAGAGCTTCGCGGATCGCGATCATCACCTCTTTTATATCAGCCAGTTCCTCAACCGAATGGTCGTCTGTAAATTCGTTAACCTCTTCCTTCAATTTCTTTACCAACTCTTCTAGGTATTCTTTATCATCCAAAACCCTAGTAACTGGCTCTTTACCGCTCGCCCGAATAATCTCCGGAATCTTATCCCTTACTAATTTTTTATATCTCATAATTCGCCCCAGTTTTTGCCTGTGCTGGTGTCTACGGTGAGTTTGACGGGCAGTTCATAGACGTTTTCCATGGTTTCTTTTACTAGTTTTGCCGTCTCTTCTGCGCTGTCTTCAGGGCATTCAATCAAAATACTGTCATGAATCTGCAGTAGCATCTTGCATGGAGTATCTTTTAACTTCTCGGCTACATGTACCATAGCTAGCTTCATCAGATCTGCTGCACTGCCCTGGAACGGCATGTTTACCGCCGCGCGCATGGCGCCTTCTCGAACCATGAAATTAGACGAGTGCACGTCAGGGGTAGGCCGTCGTCTGCCAAATATAGTTTCTACATAGCCCTGTTCTTGAGCCTGCTTTTTAACCGATTCAATGTAAGCAAGTAATTTTGGCCGGACCTCAAAATATTTTTCTATAAAATGTTTTGCCGCATCATATGCCATACCCGTAGCCTGGACCAGACCGTGTGTGCTCAGACCATACATGACACCAAAGTTCACTACTTTAGCGTCCCGGCGCATAGTTTTGGTTACTTCTTCTGGAGTTCTGCCGTGTATCTCTGCAGCCGTGGCAACATGCACGTCTATGTCCTTGTTAAACATCTCAATCAGGTCATCGTCGTCACATAAATAAGCAGCTAGACGCAGTTCAAACTGAGAATAATCCGCACTGACGAGTGCTTTGCCGGGAGCAGCCACAAATGCCGTGCGTATACCCTTCCCCAGCTCCGTACGCACAGGTATGTTCTGCAGATTTGGGTCAACCGAGCTCAAACGCCCGGTCTGAGCAACGGTCAAAGCGTAGGTAGTATGCAGGCGCGACTTTTCGTCCACCATTTTTGGCAGCGTATCAACATATGTGTTCTTGAGCTTTGCAACCTCGCGGTACTTAGTAATCAAATCAATAATCGGATGGTTTGGTCTAAGTTTATCCAGCTCGCTGGCAGCCGTTGAGTAACCAGTTTTCCCGCGCTTTATTCCTGCGGATGGCAAGTTAAGCTTAGTGAATAAAATATCTGCTAGCTGCGAGGGCGAACCTATATTAAACTCCTGGTCAGCATGACCATAAATCTGTTGTTCGAGGTCACTTATAGTGTCCTCAAGCTGCTCAGACATCTTAGCTAAATGCTTAGTGTCTAGCTCAATACCTTCATATTCCATTGCAGCCAGCACAGCAATAACCGGCCATTCTATCATCTGAGCAAGTTTTTCAACTTTTGGCATTTCTGCTAAATCTTTAATTTGCTGGTCGTACAAAGATTTTATGATGTGCGCTATTTCGCCGGCTCGTTCAATTAGCTCCTCGTCAGACAAATCTTCAAAAGATGAGCCGTCGTAGCCTATATCCGCACTTGCCAATTCGGTCAATGTTTGTTCACGCCGAAGAGCGTTTAATAAAAATGCTCCGATCAATACATCGTGACCGACTTTGCCCAGATCAAGCCCCAGGCTATAGCCAATCTTTATGACTGACTTTACATCGTGGCCGATCAGTTCTAGTTTCTCAAGTTTCGCCCCAATTTTAGCCTGTATTGTCTCGGCCGATATTTTTGTGAGGTCTAGCGCGTAGGCAGTTTTGCCGTCCGTGCTAAGTATCAAAACCCTTGGACTAACGCCGTGCTTGCCAGCTGAACGCCCATAGACGAACACCTTACCAGAATCTGGTAGCTTCAATTGTTCTAGGTCTTTTTCCGACTCTATAAGTATTGTCTTGGTCTTAGAATTCTGATCATAAACGCGAGGGGCATCCTGCTTTTCTATCACCTGCATAGCTTCCGGCAACTGGCGAACCAAGGTGCGGAATTCGTACTTTTGCAGAATATCGCGGACTCGCAGGGGGTCACACTTGCTTCCGTCTACTTCTTCTAAGTTTAGTTTTATAGGGGCGTCAGTCCAAATTGCAGCTAATTTCTTACTCAGATACGCCAGATCTTTACCCGCCTCAAGCTTCTTGCGCATACTATCTTTCAGCAGCACTAGGTTATCGTATATCCCGTCTAATGTTTTGTACTGCTTCAATAATTCAATCGCCCCCTTCTCGCCTATCCCTGGTACGCCCGGGATGTTGTCTGACGAATCGCCCTTGAGGGCTTTCAGGTCTAAGAATTGTTTTGGAAGAATTCCGTATTTTTCAGTAAAACTTTCCGGATTAAAGTGTTCGATATTACTTAGGCCTTTTTTGAGCGCATATATATTTACATGAAGGTTTATAAGCTGCAGCATGTCTAGATCGCTTGTAATAAGCATTGTCTCAATGTCTATTTCGTTTGCCTGTAAGGCCAACGTACCCATAATATCGTCGGCCTCATAGTCATCAAGTTCATAAAGTGGCCAGCCGAAAGCCTGCAGAAGTTCGTGCAATATCGGTATCTGAACTGCAAAGTCTGCCGGTGCAGGCTTGCGACCAGCCTTATATTCTGGATACATCTCTAAGCGTTTGCGAATATTAGTTTTGGGCTTATCCCACGCCACCGCAACATAATCCGGCTTCAACCGCTTTATTACCTCAAGCGCCATTACGGCAAAGCCATAAACACCACCGGTTGGCGTGCCGTCACGCGTAGATAAACTTGGCATAGCGTAATAGCCGCGATAAAAAACACTTTTACCGTCAATAATCGCTAGTCGCTTACGCTCAACTTTCATGTTCTTATTATACCCTGATACGAGCAATAAATTATGCAGACACGTTTACTCAGGCCCAGAACAGTCAAAAATGAATAAAAATACGGTCACGCAGTCAGCCGCTGCTGTTACTGTGCTCGGGACGATAGATTTAGCAGATATATCATTATATTAGCGATCGTCGCTATTTGACTATATATACCGCTAGGGCTTTTTCGGCTTCGTCCTGGAAGGCCGCAATGTCGTTTCCATTGTTGAGCAGCCTCAGGTTAGATTGCTCCTTCACTGCGCTCATATTCAGAGTTGCTTCATCGCCACTAGAATTCATTTCGGCCAGTTCATCAGCAATAAATTGCTCAAAACTTTTCTCGTCCTCGCCAGCGCGCCCGCGAATGTTCTTGTTCACTTGGATCCTGTCGTAACGGACTTGCGGATCAGCATCTACCCACACAACCTGTCCTCCAAGTTCGTGCACACGATCAGCTTCGCCCGGATTACGTAATGAAGCTACCGCCAGCCCGTCATATGGTATTTGCTGGGCCTCATAAAACTCCTTGGCTTTATCGACTAATACGCCGAGACCACTTTCGCGCCGCCACTCGGCGCTAATTTCACGCAAAACCGCCCGTTCTACCAGTTGGTTACGGCGTACTGCTTCTTCGCGCAACATGTCTGTTAGTGAAACGAACAGAAAGTTATATCGCTCGGCAAGCATGTGCCCGACGGTATCTTTGCCCGACCCATTGGTACCAGATAATCCAATAATTTTCATTGTTATCAATAGTTTAACAGATACTAAACAGGCGCAAAACCAGTGCTTCCAAAAGAATAGCGAGTATTTTAATCCGAATCCGGTCTGCAAGCGCTCACCAAGAAATCGGCATTAGCGATTTCCTGGATGAAAAGCGCCGGTGAGAATGAAATTACGAGCGCCTACTTGATATAGTCGTGCAGTTTCCTAGAATCTTTGTGCTTACGTAGCTTAGCAAGCGCTTTAGCTTCTATCTGACGAATACGCTCGCGGGTGACCGAAAACTCCTGCCCTACCTCTTCTAGTGTATGGCTTTTGCCGTCGTCAAGGCCAAACCGCAGCCGCAAGATCTTTTGCTCACGGTCGGTTAAGCTACCGAGCATGTCCTTAACATGCTCTTTCAGCAGTTGGCCGGTAGCTGATTCCTCTGGGCTGACAGTATCTTCATCTTCAATAAAATCACCGAGCACAGAGTCTTCTTCATCATCACGTACGCTTGCGTCAAGCGAGCTAATGTCCTGCTTAATCTTCATGATGTGTTCAACTTTATCTACATCAATCTCCATCGCTTCGGCAATTTCCTCGTTAGTCGGTTCGCGATTGAGCTCTTGTGTCAAGCGACGCTGCGTCCTAAGCAGCTTGTTGATAGTTTCAACCATATGCACAGGAATACGAATTGTGCGGGCTTGGTCAGCAATGGCCCGGGTAATAGCCTGGCGAATCCACCATGTAGCGTAAGTCGAAAACTTAAAGCCTTTGTCTGGGTCAAATTTCTCCACTGCTCTAAGCAGGCCAGTATTTCCCTCTTGGATAAGATCCAAAAGGTCTAGCCCGCGACCAACGTAACGCTTCGCAATACTCACAACCAAACGCATGTTTGCCTCTGCCATCTTATCTTTTGCGCCCTTGTCACCTGCCACTACTTTTTGAGCTAGCGCTAGCTCTTCCTCGGCATTTAGTAGTGGAATTTTGCCAATTTCCCTTAAGTATAGGCGCACCGAGTCATCAGCAATGTCATCTAGATAAGCTGGGACCTCAACGACCTCCTCTTCCTCCTCAGAAATCCAGGGGTCGGCCAACCCACTAGCTGTACTTTCGCTTGTAACATCAATACTCGAGTCTGCCAGCTCCGTATATAATGCGTCTAGTATCTCAGCGTTCTCAGGCGTGTCTGGAATTGCCGACATTATTTCTTTTTGTTCAATTTTGCCGTGTTTTTTTGCCTTTTCAAGCAGCTCTTGTTTGACCTGCTCTAATGTCGGCTCAACATTATCATCGGCCGTGACCGCTTTATCGTCTCCCATATAATGTCTCCTTTATGCACTAATTCTTTCGTAATAAATCAAGGGCTCGGGCTTCCCCCAGCAATTGTGTTGTTCTGCTTTCGTTTGCGCCGTGAAGCTCGTGAGCTATAACCGCTTTTTTCGTTTTGACATAATGTTCTATCAGCCTCGTTTGTATGCGAGCGGCTTCGTATTGAAGTTCCAGCTCGTCAAGGTCTTGATAGAGCGTCTCGTATTGTAACCTGGTAATTTTGACATACTCCGCAATCTGTTGCAAGGCACTAATGACGGAACCCTCTTCTCCATCTGCTATCGTACCGTCAAAATCTGGGTGTGATTTTATAAAGGCCAGCAGCTGCCTAGCATTGTCATCGATCAGCATTTCTTCAGTGATGGGCTCAGTAAAAGTCCTGAGTACGGGCCGATAAAGCGCCAGGCACAACAAGTGATCTTGTAGTTTTATGTGTTCAGTGTGGTCTGCGTTAGAGAGCTTAGTAGATTTGTTTTGTTTTAGCCTTGTCACTTCATTTTTACTCAACTTTAGCTTAGCCCTCAAAGCATCAACACTCACGCTCAACATATCTGCTAGCAGGCCAAGATAGTGATCCTGTTCTACCGGGTCATTTAGCCGATGAATTGTGGCTAAAATTGTATCGCTAAAGTGGCGCTTTCCTTCTGCGCTGTTTAAATCTGTCGTTTTTTTATAACGATCAATTAGCCAATCCAAAGCATATTCGTGTTCGTTTACTACCCGCTCCCACAGCTTCGGATCTTTTTTAATCAGTTCATCTGGATCTTTTCCCTCTGGAATCGGAATGATACTAAGCGATAAGCCTAGTTTGCTAGCCATTGGGATAACGCGTTCTGTTGCTGCTTGTCCAGCCTTATCTTCGTCAAAAGCAAGACGAATATCATCGGTAAATCTTGCCAAAGCCTTAAGGTGTGACTCTGTCATCGCGGTACCTGCCGTAGCCACAACCTGCTTGACTCCTGCTTGATGGCTGGCTATGACATCCAAGTTACCTTCACTCACTACAGCGTATTTGTTTTGTCTGATCGATTCCTTGGCAAGATGCAATCCGTAAACATGCCGGCCTTTATCATACAGCAAAGTCTGGGGCGTATTAATATATTTGGGCGCTTCAATATCATCCTCTAGCAGCCTAGCCGTAAAACCTATCACCTGCCCTTGAGCATCCATAAGAGGGATCATCAGGCGCCCCCGAAACATGTCCCGCGCTTCACTGTAGCGTTTTGTGGCTAACCCCGCCTTTTGGGCATCGTCTTCTGTGAGGCCCTGCTTCTTGAGATATTCTAGCAAGGCGTTGCCAGTGTTGGGCGAGTATCCGATCCGAAACTCTAGCGCTATGGCTTTTGTGAATTGGCGCTTATTAAAAACGTACTCCCAGGCAGTCTTATTTTTGGAAAACTGCACTTGGTAGAACTTAGCTGCCAGCTCATTAGCGTGATACAGCTTTTCTTTGAGCTTACTAGTATCAGCACCGCGGCCAGTTCGGTATTGACTCAAGTCCACTCCGGCCTTGCGGGCTAAGAGCTCCAATGCACCTTTGAAGTCTAGCCCTTCGATCTCCATAACAAAGCTAAACATATTACCGCCCTTGCCGGAGGAAAAATCATGCCAAATCTGCTTCTCGGGGCTAACCATAAAGCTTGGTGACTTTTCATTACCAAACGGGCTGAGACCTTTGTAGTTCCGGCCGGCACGCTTAAGCTGGACATATTCACCGATCACGTCCTCGATAGACAGCCTAGCCTTAACCTCTTCAACCGCATCCATATCAACATTGTACGCTACGAAGATTTTTATGCTTAAATATGATCATGCAATCTCAGCAGCCGCCGTATGACTTTATAATGAATTCCGGCGCTTCACCACAAAAAAAGGGCCTACTGCCAAGCGGTATGAGTAAAAAACAGAAGGTTTTTATTTTTGGCGGGGCTGGTTTATTCGTTTTGTTGATCCTGGGCGCTATATTTAGTCTGTTCTTTAATCGCCCTGACCCTGGTTTGGACGCATCCTTAAAAATGGCTCAGCAACACACAGAAATTTTACGTGTCGCCGATATAGGCACCAAGAAAGCCAAGAGCTCAACTACCAGAAACCTTGCAGCTACAATCAAGTTGAGCATGCAATCGTCCGAGGATAAAATTGTAGCTATTGCCAGTAAGGGGCGGAAACCTACACCGGCGCAACTTAACGCTGCTAAAGATCTAAAAACTGATGAAGCTTTGACTACAGCCGATCAAAACAACCGCTTTGATGACGCGTTTACCTCAGCAATTCATGATCAAATCCGTCAATATTTACAGCAAATTCGGATTGTTTACGATGCTACAAACTCCAGTCAAGACAAGAAAACGCTGGACGAAGTCCATACCCAGATTGCTAAAATATTGCCTTCTGACCCCAATAACTAATTAGATGTTGGCACGGGCATACCATTGCCAGTTACCAGATCATAACTATGGCGGATAAGAGCTTGGACTTCTTCCCATGGCAGCTGACCTGTTAAAACTAGAGTATTCCAATGTTTCTTGTTAAGGTGATAACCTTCTTGGACTTCTACATATTTTTCGCGCAGAACTTTGGCTAGTTCGGGGTCGCATTTAAGGCTGATACGGACCGGGTCTTTCCCTTCTTGGATAAGTGCAAACATCTTCCAGTCACCGCGCACCGCATCAGCCTGCTCACGAGCAGAGCTCATGACCCGCTGCTGCTCTTTGTCCATCGCTGCGTTGTCGCTCTGGCCAGCACTCACCGTACCTGCTTGTACGGCTCCTTTACTGTCCTCGCTGCCGCCTTGCGCTGCATCAAAGTGCGAGGCGCTGGACCGATTAGATACAAAGGCTTTATAGACGGCAACGCCTTCGCCAAAAGGATAATCAAGCCGTGCATTCGGCATACT
>JAJDCK010000007.1 GCA_029260855.1 Candidatus Saccharimonadota bacterium | reverse complement strand
GGAAGCTGCCAAAGCTAAAGCCGAAGGTATGAAGAAAGCCGCTACCAAGACCCGAGTCAAAGAGCTTAAAGCTGACGAAACCCAAAAAATCGGTTCTCTCAAGCCTGGCCAACGCTAGCTATAACCAGCCATAAACCACTTCTTGCTACATCTTGAAGTGGTTTTTCTTTATACTAGGAGATAACCATGGACACTAAACAGCAAATTTTACGCGAAGAATACACTGCCCTGCAGGAAAAACTGCAGGATCCTGAGATTTTTGCTTCCAAAAATTACCCTAAAATGGCAAAGCGTCAAAAGTATCTTGAAGAAACGTTAGCCCTGTTTGATACACGCAAACATTTGGACCAGCAGATTGCAGAGACAAAAGAGCTTGTTCAAGCCGGGGGTGAGCTAGCCGAATTAGCCGATACAGAACTAAAGGAGTTAGAGGCAAAAAAATCAGCTTTGGAAGAGTCTTTAAGCGAAGCGATGACCCCTAAGGACCCTAATGATGACAGGGACGCTATCATAGAAATCCGCGCTGCGGCCGGGGGTGATGAGGCCAGCTTGTTTGCGGGCGAACTTTACCGTATGTACGCCCGCTGGGCTGAAACAAAAAGCCTCAAACTAGAAATTATTAGTGAAAGCCCTTCGGAAGCCGGCGGTTTCAAAGAAATTATTTTTGCAGTACGCGGGGACAATGTTTATAAGCAGCTCAAGTTTGAGGCCGGAGTACACCGTGTTCAAAGAGTGCCTGTAACCGAAAGCCAAGGTAGGATACACACCAGCACCGTGACTGTCGCCGTCATGCCTGAGGCTGAAGAGACAGACGTGGAAGTAAAACCTGCCGACCTACGCATAGATGTGTACCGTAGTGGCGGCAACGGCGGCCAGAGTGTTAATACAACCGATTCAGCGGTGCGTATTACTCACATGCCTACCGGCCTGGTTGTAACCTGCCAAGATGAGAAGTCTCAGATTAAGAATAAAGATAAAGCTATGGGCGTGCTTCGTTCCCGGCTTTTGCAAATGAAACTTGACGAAGAGCAAAAACAATTATCTGACGCTCGCAAAAAACTTATAGGCTCCGGTGACCGCTCTGAGAAGATTCGTACGTATAACTTCCCTCAGGACCGTATTACCGACCATCGTATCGGCTACTCCCGCAGCAATATCCCGGCCGCCCTTAACGGTGAAATTGACGACCTTGTGGCGCAACTTTCAGATTACGAACACAAACTGCTAACAAATGAATCTTGAGGAATGGCTAAAAACAGCCACCAAACAGCTCAGTAAGTCAGGGATCAGTACGGCAAGGCTTGATTGTTTGGTGCTTCTAGAAGATATAACCGGCAAAGACCGCGCATGGCTAATTGCGCATCCTGATTTCATTTTAGATGATAAGTCTAAACACGTATCAGATGCCCAGTTGTTGCGCAGGGCTAAGCACGAGCCATTGTCATATATCCGAGGCAAAACAGAGTTTTATGGCCGAGAATTCATCGTAAACGCCCACACCCTGGAACCACGCCCAGAAACCGAAACCATGATTGACCTGCATAAAAGTCTCCGCTGCGAGGTGGGACCTTGCAATGTGGTGGATGTAGGTACGGGATCGGGATGTTTGGCGATTACGGCAAAGCTTGAGCTGCCGGCTAGCATTGTTTACGGCATAGATATTGATCCCACGTGCACTAGTGCGGCCAAAAAGAATGCTGATAAATTAGATGCAAAGGTAAAATTTTTGATGGGTAACCTTTTAGAGCCACTGCCTTCCTCATTTTTTGAAATTTCCACGATTCTTCTCTGTAATCTCCCTTATGTACCCGCTAGCCATACGATAAGTGCAGCGGCCATGTTTGAACCCAGGCACGCCATTTTTGGTGGCGAGGATGGTTTAGATTTATACAGACAACTTTTCGCTCAAGTTTCAAATTTTTCACAAAAGCCGATATATATATTTACGGAGTCCCTGCCATTCCAACACAAAGAAATGACAAAAATCGCCGGCATAGCTGGATATAATATGAAAACCACTTCTGACTTTATACAACTTTGGGAGTTACCAATTATTAATCGCTAAAGGCTGTCTGAATTGTCGTTAGCGTTAGTGCTATACTCTTAGCTGTATACGCCGTTTTTTCTTTTTCTGTCTTTTTCTTCTTTCATTAAAGAGACCATACCTATCGCTCCAAGGTTAGGTACGATATTAACAATATGTATATTGCGATCATCTCTGGCCTCATTAGCGTCATCATCGTGACGCTCTATGGTTTGCAGATCTGAGGATATAGCCGCTTGGTTATTCGCTTCAAGTATCCTTCCATGATCCTCTACGGCTCCATACCCTTGAAGGGCCGCTGCAACAGACGCAGCAGCAGCAAAAGCATTTAAAAACATTTTTTCGGTATTAGGTTTCACCTACATATCGTAGCAAATAATTAGAGTTTTGTCAATTTTCTGGTGCAGCTTCCAGTTTAACCTTAACTTCTTGCTCTCTGCCGTCACGTACAACAGTTAGGGTAACCTCTTCGCCTACTTTATGTCTGCCTATAAGTGATACTAGGCTGCGTTTTTCATCAATCGTTTCTCCGGCCACTTTCGTAATGATATCTTTCTCTTTTAGACCGGCCTTAGCTGCAGGACTATCTTGTAAAATTGATGGCTGGCCAGGTTGTGCGGGCACAATATAAGCACCACGCTTCACGCTTAGGTTGTACTCATACGCATAGTCGTCAGTTACCTGCACGTAACGAACCCCCAGGTACGGACGTTGTAGCTTACCAGTTTCCAGCACGCTGGCGATCAGACCCTTGGCATCGTCAATTGGTATCGCAAAGCCGATGTTTTCGGCACCACCAGCCACCACAGCAGTATTGATTGCTATGACCTGGCCATGAATATCAACCAATGGCCCGCCAGAGTTTCCCTGATTAATTGCCGCATCCGTTTGGAATAAATTCTGTAGTGTCTCTGCACCGCCTTCTTCGTAGGCTTCTACGCTTCGTCCATAGCCAGACAACACACCTGTTGTTACGGTGTTCTGGAATTGTCCTAAGGCATTACCAATTGCAATAACCCTGGAGCCGACCTCAACTTGTGCAGACTCGCCTAACTGAGCAGGCTTCAGCTGTTTGCCCTTGGCGTCCTTGATCTTTAAAAATGCTATGTCTAAGGGGTCGGAGCTATTGGTACGGCCGATAACCTCTACGTCTTCTAGCTCCGTGCCGTCTGACAATGTCACACTTACCTGGCCCGCCCCTTCTGGTATTACATGACGATTAGTCAACACAATTCCATCTTCACTAATGATAAATCCTGTTCCGGCGCTTGCCTGTGTGATAGACCGCCCAAAACCGAAGAAATCAGTCGCTGTAGTTTCACTAATAACATTAACCGACACCACGCTCTGGCCTACTTCCTTAGCGATATTGCTAATAGCCTGGCTCTCGTTTAATACAAGTTGGCGAGCTTGACTGGTGTCAATAGTGCCGCTTTGCCTCTGTTGGCTAGACGCCCCCAACCAACCACCAACGAATCCCGCCGATATGCTCAGTAAAAACGTCCCGATAACTATGAGCAGCTGTGCCCGCGTAAGTGCGCTTTTTATAATTCCACTAGACTTTGATTCTTCCGCCATTATGTCCCTCCGTCAACCTACTATTATATACGGAAGTTCTAAATAGTTTTATCACCCCAGTCCGAGAAGACTATAACAACAGTAATAATAGCGATCATAATAAATATAAACTGGCGCCTAAGCAGTACCGATAGCCTGTCCGAATGCTCTAAATAGTATAAAGCCCCGAGCCCAAAGCCCAGTACCGTTAGAAGCAGCGTAGGCTGGGCAATTACGCCATAAAACAAAAGGTAGTGCCCAAGAACCCAGGCCAGTGCAGCTGCAAAATAACCCCATGTGTGCGCAAAAAGCGGTGCATATGATTCTTCAAAATTCGTAAAGAAGTGTCTGGCCGAAACGTAACATATTAACCCGGTTAAAAGCACGAGGACCGCCAATGGTTTATCGCTCCAAGCTAACCACAGGGCCACCAATCCGATCGTCTGGCCGACTAGCGCCTGCATGGTTACCATTAGGGTTCCCGAGCGAGGCTTTAATATCAACAACCACAAGACGTAGGCGCCCGCCCAAAGTAATTTGGTTAAACCATTTTCCTGTCCTGGACCTGATTCAACCATGAACACAAGCACAGATACGCCAACGATTATATCCACTGCGTTAGCACGTATGTTGGGCCACCAGTGTCTAGGCCGGACAGCAAACATTCGCCATTTACTCAAAAGAATTGTTGCTAGGGCCAGAGGCACGAATGTCAGTCGCACAAAAACAAATACAAGTACAGGGATGAGCACAGTAAACGTTAAATGGATAAAGTGCGAAAACCCGCTCTTAGGCTTAATTTTGGAGGCGATTTTGCTCATTTTGTCCCAGTATTATAACAAAGTCGGCGTCACCGGGCACGATACGATTGTCTGGTAATGAATTTACTACGCTTACACCGAAGCGTTTTTCTAGATATGCTTTGGTGTACTTTTTGCTTCCACCGCGCAGGTCAACTACTGTAGTTTTTACTTGATCTTTAATCGGTGAATTAGCAACTTCACTTATGTTATATCCGTATGACTCTAGTTCTTCAGCAGTCCTTGCAGCCAGTCCAGTAACGTTCGTACCATTAAAGATTGATACGGTGGCGTTTTCATTACGTAGATATCCGTCTTTCAATTTGTTACGAATAAAGTTGTGGATTTCTTTATAATTATTCATTCCGGCTTTAGGAATTTGTGCTGATGCACCGCCCACATTGGCGCTGGCAATCAGCACATTTGGAGGGTCTACCAGACTGATTGACTGTATTTTATCGCCGCTGATTTCCGAGCCTATTTCTCTTAACCTAAGCATTTCACTTGGGCTGAGGTTAGTTCGCATATGGTCACCAAAATCACCAAGTAGTTGGTTCAGTTTGATCGGGTTTGACAGCGTGCTACGTGAGAGGATTTTATCCTTTAGTGCTATTAGCATCTCGCGCTGCCTTTCTGACCTGTCAAAGTCACCCCTTGGACTGGTGTGACGGGAACGGGCATAAGCAAGCGCGCGGAAACCATCAAATGATTCTTGCCCTTTTTTAACGTTCAGGGTATAGCTGCGTCCGTCTATCCACATCACTTCAGAAACTGGGTCTTTTACGTTGATCGTAATCCCGCCCACGGTATCAATCGCCTTTTTGAATCCGACAAAATCTACCATAGCGTGGTAGTGGATCGGTACGCCCATAGATTTCTCAACCACTTGCTCAACGGCGTCAAACCCGGCCTTTTCACTTCCATCTTTATCTTTTGGGTTTTTATTTAGGTGGGCATTACGGGCAATCTTATAAACAGCATTTATTTTCATAGATCCGTATTCGGTCTTCGTATAAAAGTCTCGCGGGATACTTAACAGGGCTGCTTCTTTTTGGATAGGGTCAATACTGACGAGCAAAATTGTATCTGTAAGAAAAGATGCGTTGTCATGCTCCTCACCACCCGTGCCAAGCAGCAACAAGTTAACGCGGCCGTCACCTTCACCGTTCAGCGTGGACGGGTCGGCATTTTCTTGTAGGGCCACAGCGCCGCCACCGCCTTTGAAGATTTGCCGGGCCTTAAGATAACCCTTGCCAAATAAATAACCACCCGTAACAATGCTTACCAGAAACAACACTACAAAGCCCTTTAGGGCAAACTTCGTCTTGCCAAGTCGCCCTAACCGGCCTTGAAGCTTCTTGGGTTTATTAGCGGGCTCAGAGTCTTTGGGTGCTTGTGCATCTCCAGATTGGCCAAAAGATCGCTGTCTTACAGGACCTGAAGAATTGTTATTTTCTGTATAAAAATAGCGGTTATTACGATTAAGGCCATCTTGTTTAGCACGGGTTGTAGGCTGATATGAAGTGTGGCGCTTAAACTGGAATCCCGCTTCACTAGAACGCGATTGTCCGCGAACGAATCCGTCAATAAGGTTCTGCTGTTTGTTTTGTGTTGGTTTATGGTGTCTAAAATTATCCATTGGCATTCTATTTAGTATACAGGTTATTTGAAAGCTGGCTAAGCTTATGGGTGCACATTTCAGAGAAGTAAGGTATAGTGTTAGGCTGAATATGGAACAGTTAAATACTATACCACAGCCCTCCTCCAATGGGTATTACTCGGACTCGGAAATAGAATCTCCAGAGCCTAAAGAAGGCTGGAAAAGCGTACTTTCAACCATACTTATTATATTAGCGGCGCCCGCAATTGCTTTTCTACTTACAACATTTGTTTTTCAGTCCTATGAAGTAGACGGCGAAAGTATGGAAACAACCCTGCAGCATGAAGACAGGTTGATAGTTCTGAAGACCGGCAAGACATGGGCCAACATAACCAATGAAGATTACCTGCCAAAGCGTGGTGAAATAATTGTCTTCGAACAAGCGAGTGCCTCTCCCGAACAACAAGAAGATGAAAAGCCTAGACAGCTCATTAAACGTGTAATTGGATTACCTGGTGAACGCGTCGTAGTCAAAGATGGCGTTATAACTGTGTATAATGATGAATTTCCCCAGGGGTTTAACCCCGATGAGGTTGGTGATTATAACGAAGGTGTCGCAGAAATGACCCCTCAATCCGTGGATATAACCGTACCAGAGGGAGAGGTCTTCGTCTGCGGGGACAACCGGACTAATTCTAGTGACTCACGGTCATTTGGCACTGTGCCCGCCAAAGATATCATGGGTAATTTGGTGTTACGAATTTACCCGTTTAGCAAATTTGATAAATTTTAATAAGTCTAGTTATCAAGCTGTTTGAGCAGTTGCCCTAAATGGTTGTCGTCTTTGAAATTAATTTCAATACGCCCACCTTTTGCGGTTCGTTTTAAGGTAATTTCTGTATTAAGTTTTTTGGACAGTTTTTCGGTCGCTGGTGTTTTGGTTGCCATGCGCGTTTGGACTTGAGAACCGGTCACGCTATTTAGCCCCGATTTTTTAAGGGTTACCACGAACTGTTCTGCCTGGCGTACCGTCCAGTGTTTTGAAGTTATTAAGTGCAGTAGCTCCTCTTGTTTTTTAGGCTGGTTCTTAATGGCCAAGATTGCCCGCGCATGACCTTCTGTGATCCTACCAGTTTGTAGTGCCTCACGTGCAGATTTAGGTAAATGTAATAGTCGCACAATATTGTTAATCGTTGTTGGTGCCTTACCTAATCTAGCGGCTACATCAACGTATGTAATATTGAATTCCTGGTGTAGTTTTTCTATTGAAATAGCCTGTTCAAGTGGGGATAGGTCTACTCGCTGAACATTTTCTATCAGTGCAATTTCTAACTTCTCTTGGGTCTTAGTGGAACGGATTATCACTGGCACGCGCTCAAGTCCCGCCTTCTTGGCGGCTCGCCATCTTCTTTCGCCTGCTACAATTTCATATTTATTGTGTTCAAGCGGGGTTACAACAAGGGGTTGAATTATTCCATACAGCTTAATGGATTCAGCTAGCTCTGTAATTGCCTCTGTGTCAAATTGTGTTCGGGGCTGATTTTTATCACGCTCAAGATCAGTAATGAGCAAATTTTGTATTCGCTCACCTTGATTGAGTAAACTGACAGTGTCTAAATTTTTTGGTATGAGGGTATCAAAACCTCTGCCCAGTCCACGAGGTTTACTATTGTTCGGCACGTTTCATCACCTCCTGAGTCAAATGTTTATATGCTCGCGCCCCTTTGGACCATTTGTCATGTTCTAAAATTGTCTTGCCATAGCTTGGAGCTTCAGCTAAACGAACATTTCTTGGAATAACTGCATCAAAAACTTTATCGCCAAAATGCTTTTGAATTTCTTCTTTTACTTGTGTAGATAGGCTTGTCCGGGAATCGTACATAGTGAGCACTACTCCTAGTAGCATTAAGTCTGGGTTAAGCCCTTCGCGGACTTGTTGAACTCCGGCCAAAAGCTGGCTTAACCCCTCAAGTGCATAATATTCCGCCTGTACGGGTATCAGAATTTTATTGGCAGCAGCTAATGCGTTAACCGTAAGCAGGCCCAAAGCTGGAGGACAATCAATTAATATATAATCAAACGACTGATTTGTTAGACTGTTCTTCAGAATTAATTCTCTTGAGGACGAGCTAACCATATCTATTTCAGCAGCAGCCAAATCAGCATTACTAGGTAAAATATGCAAACCCTCTAAATTAGTCGTTCGCACTACATCAGTAAGCTTAGCTCGCTGAAACAGGACGTCGTACAATGTGTGATCTAGTTCGTGCTTATTAATCTGTAACCCACTCGTAGCATTCGCCTGGGGATCAGCATCTATAACTAGAACACTCCGTCCAGCTTTGGCTAAATACGCAGCCACGTTAAGAGTAGTGGTAGTTTTACCTACCCCCCCTTTTTGGTTTATCACCGCGATGATGTGACTCATTTATTTCCCTTTATCGTTACCTTAAGCCTAACACTAATACCCTCGGGAGTAAATTGCCCCACCACATTAATAAAATCCTCTCACATCAAGGACAGTCCTTGATAATACTATACGGCTAGTATAATATTACTTGTATGCCTAGCAAGAATACGATTAAGGAATATGTAGAGGAGAGCTTTTATCATGCTTATAACCGCGGTGTGGCAAAACAAACCATTTTTCATGACAAGCAGGACTATAGTGTATTTTTGAATTTGCTCAAAAGATATCTTGATATAACACCCGCTAAAGATAAACAAGGTAGACCTTATGAATCACTGTACGGACGAGTTGAGCTCCTAGCCTTTTGTTTGATGCCTAACCATTTACACTTACTTTTATATCAAGAGGACGGAGCAGGTATGCAGCAACTTATGAGAGGCATCTTCACCTCTTATACGCGCTACTATAATAGTAGATATAAGCGTATGGGACCCTTGTTCCAGAGCCGCTATAAAGCTTCTCGTATATCGAACGAGGCGTATCTGCAACACATATCACGATATGTTCATCTAAATCCACATGACTATGAAGCTTGGGAGTTTTCTAGCCTGCCCTATTATTTAAGATATATTAGGTCCGAGTGGCTTAGGCCGGCACGTATCATGGATTTGTTTGATAATGACATCGTACAATATCAAGAGTTCTTGAAAGATTATAAAGAGCAAAAACAGTTACTCGATGAACACAAGCTAGAGTTAGCTCACCTATAACTTTAGTTCAATCAACCTTATTCCAACCTAATCTCGTTCTCTTAATTATTACAAGTATTACAAGGACTGTCCTTGTAATACCTGACTTTCGTTGCAGCAAGAGAGATCGGTATGGCGTATTGTTACAAGCAGACCGGAAGTAATACCTGTGGCTATCCGCAAACGTCAGCTGAATGTATAGCCGATTATTACGCTCACCATCTTATGGAAGTGCCTTGGCCCGGTGACACGTACAGTTATTACACGATGTGCATAGTTTACGGCGGCATGCCTGCTTGATTTAGCTCGCCTAGTTAATCTTACAAGGACTGAATCTTACAAGGACTGTCCTTGTAAGAGCTGCTACGTTCGTTAAGGTCCGGCCACAGTCTTGAGTTTGGTGCTCAGTGTTAAAAAACTATCTGTTAGTTCTGACCGATAACAATCCAGTTGGAGCCGTCACTGACCACCGTTATGTACTTATATGGAGTGGCTAGGTCGTAATGCTCTGCCCCATCTATGGTCTGGTCGTCCACCGTCATCAGCTTGACCAGGTTGCTAGTAGCATCCGTTTTCTTGATAGTGTATTGGCGCCCCGCTATGCCAGCGGCTGAAGGCAGCGTCGCTTCAAAGGCTTCTATAGCGGCATCAGCGGTGATAATGCTGTCCAGACCAGTAATCGTGTAATCGGTAGTCGCGGTTCCGATAGCCGTGGTTATACCACCCTCTATCTTGAGATTGCCCCTTACTGTCAGATCGCCCACAACCTCCAGGTTACCCTCTACCCGGGCGTCAGTCTTAACTACCAGACTTTGGATTGTAGCCACACCATTTACCTTAAGAGTACTTAATGTACTGTGCCCACTAATATTAAGCGACGAGAATTGGCCGTTGTTTAGTTGATTCTGTATGATTGACAGGCTGTTCTGAGTATCCGTTAAACTAACGTTAAGTGAGCTGATTACCGATTGCTGACCAATAAGATCATTTTGATTTTGGTTGGTCTTAACGTCAAGCTCCTGGATTCCCTGGGTTAAGAGAGCTGTCAGTTGAGTATATTTCACACCGCTCAACGTGCCATCGGCTTCGTATTGGCCCAGCAAAGGATTAATTGCAGCTACTTCTTCGGCTATGAAACCTAGGTCAGCTGCTCCGCCATCCTTCCAGTTAAACTGACGGGCCTGGAGCTGATTTATGGTATCCAAACCTCCGATAGCCAGATCGGCTATATTATCTTTAAGAGCGGCATTGGATGAACATACGGCAAGCACCCCGCTTGTATTACGGCATATGTGGGTACTCGTAGAGCTGGCAAGGCTACGGACACGAACCTGGCCGTTCACGTCCAGCGTATTGCTTGGAGTAACAGTCCCGATACCCAATCGGCCCGCAGCATAATCAAAGAATAGCGGCTTAGGAGCATTGACGAACGGTTTTATAGAAACTACCATATGAGCCCAGTCACGAGAACTTCCAAGCGTCCAGGCCATATTAACAAGAGCAGTGCCGTCAGCCGTTGAGGAGGAACCGCGACCACCATCTTCCCGATCCCACTGGACTGTCTGGCCCGATCCGGCCGTATGCGTTATGCTGCTGGAATCAGACCCCAGTATATCTATAACCACTTCGCCCTCAGCACTGCTATGATCCGTACTAATAGTGATGCCTTCACTCCGGTTCTTAGTGACTGCACTGAATGGTGTTGATTGATCCACGTTATCAAAGGTTGTTGCACCACTTGATATGTGCGTGGTGTTACTCGTTGACACAACAACATTCGCTGCACCCACAGATGGATTGAGACGATACCACCATTCTATGCGTGGACAGTTGCTGCATGTGTCCGCAGACGTATAGGAGTCCAGTTGGGTTAGAGCTGCCCCACCATAAGTAATACCCGTAACAGTAACGCCGCTTTCCTGACGCGTCCTCACACCTACCAGCAGCAACTTGTTGTTGCCGCTATTGACTGTATGCGAATATGTAAGCGATGTAACATTTGATCCGGTAGTTGAGCCTGAACTTACATTATTCATTACTACAGGGTCGCTGCCGGCTCCTGCGATATCTCCTACCAGTAAGTTGCCGCCTGTAACATGCAGTCGCTCATCCGGACTCGCGGTACCGATGCCTATTTTCCCATCGTTTCGTACATACATGAGACTAGTTGAGCCGCCGGAGTTGATGATGTTTAGGGCTGCGGCAGTGTTATCGCTTGTGACACCCTGTATAACTAGTTTTGCGGTATTGGGAGAGGTGGTGCCAATCCCGACATTTCCATTTTCAAATATGGCTGCGTAATTATTCTGAGCACCCGATGCAGAGGCATATAGGCCGATGTTAGTAAGTGCATTAGCACCAGCTGATCTTGTAGATGTGTTATTGAAGTAGCCGCCGTAGTTAGTAAGCGCTGCTGCTGTGGTATTAAAGCTACCCGCTGAAGTTACATTGACATTCTTAAAGTTTGCAATGGTTGAGCCCGTAGCCTGGTTGTCAGCTTGCAGTAGTTGTGCACTCGTGTTTGTTGAGCCGGACAAGTTGCGGAAGATTATGGATCCTGTGTCGTCAAGCTGAATGACTGCGTCATCACTGCCGCTATCAGCATCATAGGTGGCTTGGAGGTTCTGAGCTTCCGTGGGACCGGTACCGGTAACTATGCGCCATCTTTGAGCTGTTGCATCGTATTGCATTGATGTGGTCGAGCCACCGGTAAGCGTGAAGTTTACCCCAGTACCAGTAATTATTCGGTTGGCTGCCGTTGAGGAAGCCGAGTCATTGGCAAATGTCAGATTGCTGGCCGAAACGTTGTGTATATACAGTAGTTTTCCGTCCACGCCGCCGGTAATACCCGTGAATGTAGCCGTCCCTGCCCCGTTGTACCTGACAGAAGAATGATTGCCAAGATTAACATTATTCTGGATACCAGTTGCCGTGTAGTCTGCTGCCAGCCTAAAGGCTACATCACCAGCTATATCTAGCTTGGCAGCGGGGGTGGTGTCGCCGATACCCACGTTGCCGCCTTGGAAAGCTGCGGCGTATGAGCTGGTTGAGCCGGACTGAGTGTCTACAAACAATCCGTAGGATAATTCTGTGGATGCCTGGCCTTGGTTTTCTACACGTATACCGTAGTTTTCCTGGGTGCCCACGCCAGCGGTACCAGCCAAAGGATTAATCAGCAAGCCGTAGGTGACCTGTATGCCGCCACTGCCCGCAGAGTTGTTGGTTGGTACGATTTGAATCCCTGACAATTGGGCTACGCCTGATGTGTTGGATGAGGCGTGGGTAAAAGGTACGTAGAGCAGGGCTGTTGCGCTGCCTGCACTCAAACCATAGCTAGCGGCTATTCTTTGCTGGCCAGTTATATCAAGATTGTAAGTAGGGCTGCTCATACCTATGCCAACGTTGCCGCTAACTATCAATCCGTTGGCCGGGGCGGCGTTTGCGCCGGCGTAGGTACCTACGGCTAGGCCGCCATTGACATCCAGTTTTGACAGAGGAAGCGTCGTGCCGATGCCTACGTTGCCACCGTTTAAAGCAGTTAATATCGTATCTGGGCCGCTTTGTAGCGTAAAAGCACCTACGCCGTCATCAATAAAATCATAGTTCAGAATCATATTACTTGCGGCTTTTAGCGTGCCTATTCCACCAGTGTAGCTTAAGTTATTGTTGCCGTTTAGACCAACAAAGAAAGTTGAGTCTACGATTATATTTCCGCCGGAAACATGTAGTTTTGCGGCGGGTCCCGTTGTCCCAATCCCGACGCTACCGTTTTTGATACTGAGCACGTCAGTCCAAGTATCAGCTCCTGTTGGAGATTGGAGTGTCAGTCGCCCGGTGCTATAGCTAGCTCCGTCAAAAACGCTGTATATTCTGCCAGAGTTGAAGAGCGAGCTACCGACCGGATTAATGTCATTGTAGAACACCATTCCTGTACCAGCTGTTTGCCCAGCGGTGTTAGAAAGCCTAAGTGTGTTATTGGTTGCTGATGCTGAGTTTATTTTTACTTCCAGTAGATTGCTTGGCGCTGTTGTGCCAATGCCCACATTGCCGGAGCCTGTGATTCTTACCCATTCACTTGACCCGGCAGCGTTTCGGAAATAAGTTGTAGTATTGTCAAAGGCAAGTCCTGTTGTGGATGTGATTCTTCCATTTCCACCCCCAGTATCTAGAATTCTTAACCAGCTATTCGCGCCAAACTGGGTATCGCCCCTAACATCAAGTTTATATCCTGGCGTCGTCGTCCCAATCCCCACATTGCCATCGTTTCTCACATAGAGTAGGGAGCTGGATCCAGAATTCTGAACATTAAGAGCTGCTGTACCTGTTGCGCTGGTCGATCCTCTTACAACTAGATTTCCTGTTGGATCAATTGTCAGATCTCCTGCACTGTTAGTTATACTTGATCCTGTTGCTGATGTTAGGTTGAGGACACCATTGGCAGCCCCAAATCCAAAGTTGATTGTATTGTCTAGATCATTATCTATTGTCTCCCCATTTTGTAGAGAGATATCTGTTCCAAGACCAGTGTTGTTAAAGCTCAGTCCTGTACCAGAGGATGCAGCTATTGTTAGTCCGCTATTAAATGTCTTTGCACCAGCAAAGGTCTGTATACCTGTTGTAACAACACCACCGAACGATGCATCCGCTGGTTGCAGGTTAAGCACTTGTTCTGTCAATGTTGCTCCATTGGCATTTGGAGTTGATCCAATTGCAGCAAGAGTTACATCACCAGTATTAGTTCCTGACGTATTTGATCCTGTAACAGCACCTGTACAGGTAAAGTCACCTGTTGCACCATCAGCTGTACATCCTGTTGCTGCTGATCCTCCTGCTAGATTAATGCTGGTTGCAGACGTAGACCCAGGACCAATATTGAGTGTAGTTGCAGCACCTGCAAAGTTAACAGTGGTTGCTGTTGTATTCAAAAGATCAAAGGAGCTTGATGGGGTGGTTAGACTAGTAGTAATAGCAGGGGAAGTTCCAAAGACCGCAACACCAGTTCCCGTCTCATCTGTT
>JAJDCK010000006.1 GCA_029260855.1 Candidatus Saccharimonadota bacterium | reverse complement strand
GAGACGGATAGTGCCGTCTGTGTCGTTATCTATCGTCTCTCCGTTTTGGAGACTTATGTCGGTGGTTAGACCGATGTTACTAAAGCTTAGGCCTGTGCCGGAGGCGGCGCTAACCGTAATTGCGCCACTGGAGGTCACGCTTTGTGCAATCACAACATTTTCTTCGCTAACAGTAGCTAGGTCAGTGTATCCAGCCAGGCTTGTTATCCCGTTGGTAACTGTCCAGCCTTCAAACTTGGATAAATTGTTTGAGTTTGAGGCAACACGCTCAACTTGAACTTGAGGGTACTGACGTACGTCCCCGGTGTCGCCTATTATAATAACGACCTTGCCTGACGGGTTGTGGCCCAAACGTATCAGCGGGTTTATTGACCCCTTTCGTGAATATCCGTGGTTAAAAAAGTATCCACCACTACTGAACTTGTAAAATGAAAGGTTAAAATCAGCCTGGTTATTGATTTCATATGCATACATGGTAAACGCAACGTCATTAAGCCATATGCCTGTATCAGTTGAGTCTATGTTTGTCGTGATAACTGTTGCGCCAGTTACTGCCCCATTATCAAAATCTGAGCCAAGATTATCATAGACGTTGACTGCCCCTAACGTCTGAGTTACCCCACCTTGATTAATAATTGACCCGTTAGCGTTAATTGTTAGTTTTGTTGTCCCTCCCGTCCTAAAGGCCAGGCTCTGAGAATCGTTAGTGCCAAGGATTGCTTGACCACCAAAGCTGTTACCCCCCTGGACAAAGGCCGAGCCAGTAACATTTGTTTGACAAGCGGCTAGCTGGCCAGAACTGTTGCGACAAACCTGGGTAGCTGTATTGGTCGCACCATTAACATAGGTGACATTACCGCTAGCATTTACCTGGAAGGCATCGCTAGTGCCAGCAAAGAGAGTGCCAGAAATGTCTAGATTGCCGGTTATTGCGTTAGTACTCCCAAGACTTATGCGTGTAGTAGCGCTGCTGTCCAGGATGTCGTTGTCACCAACTAGTATGTCAGCTCCACCGAATGTGATGCGACCATCAGTATCGTTGTGAATGGTCTCTCCGTTTTGTAGGCTGATATCGGTGGTTAGGCCCGTGTTGCTGAAGCTTAGGCCTGTGCCGGAGATGCTGGCAACAGTAACGTTGCCGGTAGAAGCGACCTGAAACAGGTCGCCGTTGCCAACCGTCAAAAGAGCTGCTGGGGAGGTATCGCCGATACCTACGTTGCCAGACGAGTCTATCCTAAGACGTTCGGCGCCATTGTTGGTAGCAAAGGTTATAAAGCCCCCTGTAGTACTGCCACCTCTATAGAACCTAATAGCCGCGTTCTGGGTTGTTGTATATTCCAACCCCAGCTCACCTATCAAGGAGCCACTGGTGTTTGCCGTTTTGTCCTGTCTCGTATAGATATTGAAATTTGTATCGCTGCCACGCCCCAATATGGCTGTCTTGGTGGTTGTTGTGTCTGATACTTCAAGTCTAGCGCCCGGTGTCGCTGTCCCTATCCCCACCCTATCTGTGCTGCCTTGTATAAACAGCGTGTTGCTGTCTACGTTTACATCTGCACCATTGAACGTGAAGTTAGCGCTACCGGCTAATGTATCATTTCCATCAAAATATGCTACCTGATTAACACTTCCAGACCCGGTTATGCCGTTGCCAGCCCCTGCGCAGTTACCTGTGTCCAAACAGAATGCCGCATTTTGACCAACATCCGGCACAGTATAAATTCGGGATGCAGCAGATGTCCCGGTTATGCGAATGTTGTTCGTGCTGGTACCACCAAGGTACAAATCACGAAATGGGTTACTATTTGAGCCAAGGTCTATGGTTGCACTCCCCGAAAGCAAGCTGGTGTTGATAGCTACGTTTACAAGGTTATCCAACTCCACACTAGCTCCTCCGCCACCTCCCCCACCCAGGCAGTTCCCGGTGCTCAAACAGACAGTTCCAGATGCGTTCGGGAGATTTATGACCGGATCGTTCGTAATTGCACCGAACTGAAGCAAGCCGGTGTTAGTACCATTATCTATTCTGAGCTGTCCAGCTGCGAACGCATAAGGCACGGCGGTGAGCTTGATCCTTGGGGACATCTCAGCATCTGTAGGAGTACATGCTCCGAAGGTGCACGAACCGGTGCCACGGACCGTCATGCCCAGCCAGAGGTCTTGGTCCCAGTTAATGGCTGGGAAGCTAGTAAGCGCACCAAGTTGTACGCTCATGTATCCGTTCCGCACTGTTACGCCTTGGCCAGCATTGTTCAGATATGTTTCTGTCCAGAGAGTGCTACCACCAGACGAAACACTGTAAAGGTTGAACTGTAGGTTGTAAGTGCCGTCAGCTACTAGGCTACCGCTGGCGTTTAGTAGTCGTGCCTGGAAATTAAGGGTGCTGCTTGTTGCAGCCTCTACGCGCGTAGGCGTGCCTGCCCGCGCGTATATATATAACCCACTTAAAATAACCAATATCAAAACCATATGGAAGACACGCCGGAGCTGTTGAGCTACAGAAAATCTAAAACTTGGTTTTTGTATTTGTTTGTTCATGGATCTATTTGTGGTGGTTTGAGCTAAAAGTCAGCAACAGCGCACGAATGATCAATCCATACACTGATGTTTCCCTTGTTCAGCTCCTATGGTTTGGCCGTGAGCTTTTTATTGGCTTTTTGTTTTGGCTAAACCTATGTATAAGGATACGCCTTAAGGTGTTGCACCTCAATAGGTGTGTGGACACTTTTTTAGTCCACACCGATTCCGCCTTTAGCATAGATATACGGTTGTTGTTTTGCATAAATTGATGTACGCGCAACAACAATTATAAATTAACACCTAATGAGTGTAATTATGCTGCCAGGTTCATTATTTGAGAAACAAATTTTTACTGTTAATTTTACTATGATATTTCGTGAATCATTTTTTTACTAAAAAGTTATCCACAATCAATAGTTACTCTATTGGCTCCAGGGCGATCCAATCAATCGCAGTATCAGATAACTGGGGGGTCTGCATCTGAACCTTAAAGCCGTTTGCCGTCTTCTCACTAATTTTTATTAACACAAAGCTGTTCGCCGATGCTGTTAGTTTAGGCACGCGCTCATACGCATCTTCAAAGCTTACCGTAGCCTCTGTTTGCCCCGCAGGTATTACTATGGTGCCGCTCGTATCCCTGCCTACTGTTAAGTGACCGCTTATAGTTATCTTGGCTGTCGTAATGGCTTCTACGACTTCTAGGACGCCACTTACGGTGGCATTACCGGTAACACTCAGAGTACTTGTGGTTGTGGCACCTGTTACGTTTAGGTGAGTTAGGTTAGCTTGACCAAGAACGTCAAGGGACTGAAAACTGCCTTGCAATATGTCGCCTTCATCAGCAGGCTCATACCAGCCCGGGTTAACCAACATCATGATTTTGTCCTTGCCAGAACCAGGGACCCAGGCCTCCAGTGCCCGCCCTATAACCATACCTGCCCGATCAGCTTTCATTGCGCGACCACTTACATACGATGTCGTAAGCATATCGCCTGGGTATATTGCCGGGGAGTCCGCAGCTATCTTAACGGGTACGTGCCCCAACATTCCCACATTTGCAAAATTAGGGTTATTCTGACGATCATCATCTGGATTATTGTTACCGGTACCCCGCTCAGTTATGACGCCCACAATCCTGGAATCATAGGGTCTACTGCCGCGCACCACCTGGCCTGTGTCGTGTACCGGGCTTGCTCCGTCAGCCACCACCATAACATCGCCGGCCAAGCCCTGCCCAACTTTATGGAAGTACTCCGAGTAGTCTGCTGTATCGGCATCGGATTCCCAGCGGAAGGTATCTCCTCCAGAACGTAACCATATGCGACCGTCCGAGCTAGACAGCCCGACCCTGCCAAAAATAAGCTCACCTTCTTGCGTGGTCGTGGGAGCCGATGTTTCTGTATGGACCACAAGGCGACCATCCGCCCTAACCAAAAACTTTGAGGACTGAGACCCGCCCACATCACTCAACAGCGCAAGCAAGTAGTTGGTGGGCGTGGTTGTTGTGTCCCATACTGTCAGCTTTGCGTTCGCTACGGTAAACCCCTGTATAAGATTTGCGCCTATAGACACATTACCGTTTGCCGCCAATCGCATCCTAGTCCTCAAAGTCCCTCCTGCATCTGCGGTCTGCAGAAACATAGCAGTTGAATAATCGTTGTTAGTAGAGTTTTCCTTATAGCTATTCAGTTGTGCCGTTGTGCCATATGTGCCGGAAGAGTTTATTTTGGCACGTAAGTTGATGGCAGCACCAACGCCAGTTGCCATAGTTGTACCATCAGATATCACCAAGCGACCCGAGGACACCGACCCTGTCGCCTCACCCACAAAAACCGTATTATTGGTTGTATCTACAGAGAACATTGATACATTGCTTGCGTTCTGAACATCCAAAGCAACGGTAGATGTAGACTTGAACAAACTATTACCCGCAACCTCAAATTTGGCAGTCGTAGGCACTACACCAATCCCTAGATTTCCGGCATTATCCAGTACCGCTCTGTTGGTGTTGTTGGTCATAAATATTAGGCTGTGATTACTAGCAGTACCTACCCACCCGCCCGTTAAGCTTGAGACTGTTCCGTTAAATATGTTAGTGGTAACCGTGCCGTCAAAAGTGTTGAGGGCAGTGGTGTTTGCCGCTGTCTCTATGGAAAGTTTTGCAGCAGGAGCAATTGTACCTATCCCTACATTACCTCCCTGAAACACGGCAGCATAGTTGCTAGTGGAGCCTGTTTGAGTATTAACATATAGCCCGTAAGCATTCTCGCTGCCCGCTAAACCTTGGTTATCAATACGTATACCGTAGTTGTTTTGTGTACCAGCGCCAGGCGAGCCATTTAATGGCCGAACAAATATACCGATTGTTTCCTGTGTTCCGCCTGCTCCTGCCGCATCGACCGTCCCCTGCAAATCAAGGCCAATTAGCTGTGTCGCTGTAGCCCCTACGTTATCACTAATATTTGTATAATTCAGGTACTGTAGTGCTGTGCCCGTGTCGTCTGGCACATCTATTGTCGCTATAAATCGCCCCGTACCAGCCACATCCAAAGTCGTCAGAGGTGTGCTTGTGCCAATCCCAACCTTTCCGTCATCGCGCACCATAAACAACGAGCCACTGCCGCTGCTATTACGCACATTTAAGCTTGAGGTGGCTGACGTGCTGCCAGAACCTTGGACGACTAAACGAGAGTTGCCGGTGCCGTTGATGGCGCCTGATCTTGTTGTGCCTACGCCAAGCGTAGCATTGCTGTTGTCCCAGAAGAAGTTGGCATTGTCTTGATTGTAGACACCGCTGGCACCGGCAAACAGAATTGAACCTTGAGTAAAGGCTGTGGACGTTCCTGTGCCGCCATTGGCAACTGGTAAGGTGCCGTTGACGTGTGTTGCCAGCCCAATCTTGCCCCAGCTCGGAGCGGCGCCCACACCGCCAGAGATGAGAGCGTTCCCGGTGGCTACTCCAGCCAGTTTGGACAGTGCGGTTGTACCAGAAGCGTACAGCAGGTCACCTGTTGTGTAGCTTGACTGGCCAGTACCGCCATACTGTGCTGCTATAGCGGTCCCCTGCCAGAGGCCACTGCTAACGGTGCCGCCGGATACGCTTAGGCCATTAACTGCTGTTGCGCTCAGGGAGCCACCACTAATGGTGGCTGTGTTATAAGTACCACCAGCCACATTCCCGGCTGGGCTGACACTGAAGACTGTGCTGCTGTCAGTGCTGTCCCGTACCTGTATGACGTCAGCGGTTTGACTGGTAAGAACACGGAGTTTGGCGGTAACGCTACCGATCGCACTACTACGGATATTAAAGTTGGCGGTGTCCTGGTTACCAGTAGTGTTCTGGATGTAGTTACCTGATCCACTGCCAGCGGCAAAGGTGGCACAAGTGACGGTATCGGCGATGACAGTGACGGCCTGGCCAGCGGCACAGGTGGCGCTAGCTGGGTAGTTGTTCAGAGCAGCCCAGTCTACCGTACCAGTGGAGGAGATGGTTAGGTCGTTGTCTACATTGGCGTCGGTGATGGAAGTTCCATTCCAGACACCAACGGTGATGGTACCAACGCCGGTTATGCCAGTGTAGGAGCCAGAGATACGAGCGCTGGGGACGGTACCGCTGGACAGGTTGGAAGCGTTGAGGTTGGTTAGCAAGACACCAGAAACAGCTGGTAGCTGGCTAGAGCCGTTGAGCTGTACTAGCTGGGAAGCACCGTTGAAGGTGTTGCCCTGAAGGGTGACGTTGGTACTTAGGCGAGCGTCGGCCAGAGTACCACTGCTGACGTTGTTAGCGTTTAGGGCGGTGATGCCAGAACCAGCACCGCTCAAATTAGTAGCAGACAGATCGCCAGCCACGGTAATGGCTGAACCAGATTCAGTAATAATGGAGTCACCTATGGTCTGAGCGCCGGTGAAACGGGTCAGAGCGCCACTAGTACCATTGCCGGTGATGGCGCTGCCAGCGCCACCGTCATCATCGGAACAGACTAGCTGGCCAGAGCCGTTCGTAGTTAGGGCACCGCCACCGCCAAAGCTGCTGCAATTTAGGCTAGAGACTATCAGCCCGCTGAAGGTTGGAGTCGCTCCTGTGTTAATATCCTGTGGCGTAGAAATTGTGAAACTATTCCCAGAAGCACCGACACTCACTTGATTAGGCGTCCCCTGAATACTCAAAGTAACCCCACCAGTGGCCCCGTTTAGAGACGACACCTTAGGCTCGTTTGCCGTTGTGTCTGTGATAGTAACGTTACCGTTATTGTTGCTCACGGTCAGGTTCGCAGAACCAGCAATCAATCCGGTAATACCGGGACTACCTAGTACAGGAATGGAACCCCGCAGCTCTTCTAGCTGCACCTGGGTGGCATAGGCCTGGAGTGCAGCAGTTGTGGCAAAATCACAGTTGTTAGTATCTAGACACAGGGTGCCGGACGAGTCGGGCAGTTGATAAGACTGATTTGCGCTAAGTCCGCCTGGCTCAATAGTAGCGATAAGGGCATCTTTAGAAAGCTTTATGAAGCCTCTGGATATGATGTCGCCATTGATTAACAATGAATTTTTCGTGCCCCCCGCTAGTTCGGGTGCCAGAGGGGCCTTATTGGTTTGGTTAAGGTTAATCTGCTGGATAGGGACAGAACCATTAACCTTTGAGCTCGGTGCTTTTTCTGACTGCTTGTGAAGTATACTAATGGAAATACCAGATAAGAGAATAACAATCAGGGCAATAATAGTTGAGGTTATTACGGCTTTGTGTCTAGAGAATTTAAAAGCATGCGCAGAGCTAAGTTGGAGCCCGTCAGGCTGTTGCTCGTAGATTGGGGCGCCTGGTTCATGGACCTGTAGGTTTTCAGCCAAGTTATTCTGAGGCGACAACGCATAGCCAGCCACAGGCACGACATTAGCGGTGCTCTCTAAGCTGTCAGACGATTGGCCTGGTTGTAGCGATTCAGCCGATTGAAGCCGACCATTTTCCATATGTGTTTTTTGTTTTGTTTTTATTGGGTACACTGCTTGAATAAAGTGTTTATGCAACCTTTGGTTGCTAGTCTTGCATATTTATGGCTAGACTATCCCACAACAACTATAGTCAGAAGCCATAAGATGTGCAAGTATTTTATACCCAGAGTACTGCGTAAATTGCGGCCACCCCTAGAGCGAGTACTGCTATAGCGACAAAGAGAACTCTGACCAATTCACGCCTTATTATGTTTTTTGCTAAGGGGTTGCGACCCAAAGAGCTAATCGCACTAGAAATAGCACCGTATAAAATGGTACCCTCCGCGACTAGCACGATGAAAAAGATAATAAGCGCAATAACAACCTGTATTTCTCCCACCTCCTTTCCTATAAGAGCTCGCCCAAGTTCCGTCAATACTGAATTATTTTCTAAGGAGTCCAGGCTAGCGAAAGCCTGTCTGTCTAGGTTAACCCGTAATCGCTGTACGAGCACATCTTTATTGCCTGAATTTTCTTGGATACGGTAGGTTTCTGCCGTTTCTTTTGAGAAATCCTCAAGAGCAATCGCCACTATGGGGCGTGACGAGGAGGCTTTTGCCAGTACACCCTTTATAGGTGATAGCGTGAGCAGATCACCATACTTAATGTCACCGTCCAGATCTGACACATAGGCGTTTACTTCCCCTTCGCTTTCAACATAAGATTCTTTATCTCCTGATGATATGGTGACCAAGCTCTCGTCAATTGTCGTAGCAACGCCGATAATGCGTTCTATTTGGTCTAAGGAGGCAGCTTCAACTTTAGGATTCTCTGATGTACTACTCTGGCTAAGCGCTACCACCATTCCGGGTCTTAGTTGCGCATCGTCGGTGTTGTAGCCTCTCGTTATTGCTGCCAGCGTAGGAGCACTACAAAAAATAAATATTACTCCCACTAATAAGCCAATAGTGCGGGCTAGTTTGCTGTCTAGATATTTATATAATTTGGACATAGCTTGACTTGGAGTCTAGTATGCATCCCTGACAACATATTAACAAGAGGCACGAGCGCCATGCTTTAGGGATGGGTCGTCTATAAAAATGCTAGGTTATTTTGTTGATCTTAAGAACTGCTTGTCGCTGGCGATGACCTCGCACAGTATGAACACGCTTTTTTGCCTTATAACGGATTGAGGTGACTTTATCAGCCTGCACATCAGCTTCAATAATGTCGGCAGTGACTTTGACGCCAGCAACTTCAGGGGTACCAACAGTGGTTTTCTCGCCATCAATTACTAATAATGGAGTAAAGACGATACTTTTGCCCGCACCATCCAATAGCTCAACGTTGATTGTTTCACCTTCGGTTACCAAATATTGCTTCCCGCCCGTTGCGATGACTGCTTTTTTCATAATAAATTCTTACCTTTTTGAAAGAGTTACCGAGGGAGTCTAACAGAGAAAGCCGAGCATGTCAAAGGTGTTAGTTAGCTTTTTTCAACTTAATTGTAAGCTCTACGCCTTCTATCTTGACCGTGGCCTCATAACCGCCAAGCGCTTTATCGGTGACCAAATTAGCCAGCGTCTCTTGAGCTATTGTCGCCTCAAATTCTTGAACAGCTCGGTTTAATTCCTTATCGGAAGTGTCAAGCGAAAGGATTATACGATCCTCAACCTGTAAGTCAGCCTGCTTACGGGCATTCTGTACTTGGCGGACTACCTCTCGCATCAGACCCTCACGCCTAAGCTCTGGAGTGATATTTTTATCTACCGATACTGCTAACGGTCCTTCGTTGTCTGGTTCTTCATTTACAACTTGTTTGACGTTTACTTCTTCGGCTATTGTAAGTTCCAGCTCTTTACGTAGCGGCAAACCCGTGTAAATCAACGTGTTCAGAGGCTGTCGGACTTTAATCTGTTGCTGTCCATCGCCAGAAAGCATTCGCTGAGCCAGGCCATGTTCTACAATCTGACGCGTACGTGTCATTTCCTCAAGTACTACTGAATCAACCTCAATAGCTTTAGGCCAATCACTCAAGTGTACTGACGAAGGTAGATCGGTGTCTTTAACGAGCTGCCGCCAGATATGATCGGATAAGAAAGGTGCCCAAGGTGCCAGTAGCTGCGTGACCCGTAGTAATGTAAACCACAGTGTCTCATAGGCGGATTGCTTGTCAGTATCGTCCTCGCTCTTCCAAAAACGCCGCCTTGATCTACGGATAAACCAATTAGACATGTCCTCTATAAGCAAAAATATCGGATTGATAGCGTGTGCCAATTTGTAACCATCAGCTTGCTTCGTAACTTCGGCGATAGTCTCATTCAAACGCACCAACATCCACTGATCAAGCACATTTGTAGTGATAGGCTGTGTCCCCGGCGCAACTGGCTTCCAGTTATCCAGCTGGGCGTACATATCAAAGAAGCGGAACGAGTTCATGAGAGTGCCCAGCACATTACGGTTAAGATCCTTCATCGCGTCCCGGTTAAAGCGCATATAATCTGCACTGACCGCTTGGTTATTACTGAGTAGATAAAGACGAAGAGCGTCTGCTCCTTCTTGAGAAAGCACTTCATCAACAGGTGGGTAGTTTTTGAGTCTTTTTGACAACTTCTGACCATCCGCGGCCATAATCATGCCATTTACGAGTACATTTTTGTATGCAGGCTGATCAAAAATTATGGTTGAAAGTACATGCAATACATAAAACCAAAGCCTTGTTTGATCCAGCCCCTCCCCTATGTAGTCAGCAGGGAAAGAAGCCTGCATTTTATCCTTATTATCGAAGGGGAAATGATGCTGCGCCATAGGCATAGAACCGCTCTCGAACCAACAGTCCAGCACTTCTTCTATGCGCTTATATGTCTTGCCGTCCTTGTGTATTACCACCTGATCGATGAATGGGCGGTGAAGGTCATCAATCACTACTCCAGGATCAGCTAATTCTCGTAGTTCCGTAGTATTTCCGACAACAAGATAGTCATTTTTGTCTTCAATATTTGCCCAGATGGGCATAGGAGCGCCCCAATAACGATTGCGCGAAATCGCCCAATCACGCGCACCTTCCAGCCATTTACCAAATCTTCCGTCATTGATATGTTCTGGCGTCCAATTGATCTGTTCTGCCGTGCGCAGCAAATCATCCTTTATGGCAGACACTCTTATGAACCAGGTTGAAATAGCATAGTACAAAAGAGGTGTTTCACAACGATAGCAGAACGGATAGGTGTGCTTAATTGTTTCGGCGGCAAACACGGCTCCTTTTTCTGTAAGATAAGCGATAATTATCTTATCTGCGGTCTTAAAAAATTTGCCCTCAGCTTCTTGAAGGCCAATATCACTAATAACTTTACCTGAATCGTCTATTGTTAGAAGTATCGGGATGCCATTCTGGTGGGCCAGTTTGAGGTCTTCTTCCCCAAACGCCGGTGCCACATGCAATACACCGGTCCCTTCGTCTGTACTCACAGCATCAGCAGACCAAACTTTATAGAGGTTACTAAGAGCTGGAGCTATACGGTTAGCGGCACCCGGAAAAAGTGGCTCATAAACTTTACCGACCAACTCTAAGCCTTTAACTTCCCTAATTACTTTATAGGTCGCTTCGTCTTTGAATATGCTTTCCAGCCTTTTCTTAGCGATTATTAGGGTTTCCTCGTTGTTGTGTTCATCTTTCACGGCTGCATATACGTATGTTTCATCCGGCTTAACACCGATAGCAGCGTTACCGGGCAAGCTCCATGGAGTAGTAGTCCAGGCAAGCAAAGACGCATCTTCATCGGCAAGCTTGAACTTCACATATAAGCTAGGGTCGGGAACATCATCGCGGTAGCCTTCGTTAACTTCAAAATTGGACAAAGGGGTTTCACAGCGGGGACAATACGGCATACTTTTGTAGCCTTTATATAATAGGCCCTTGTCGTTGACCTGTTTTAAAACCCACCAAACACTTTCAGTATAATCAGGATTGACCGTCGCATAAGCGTTGGCAGTATCCGTCCACCGACCAATCCGCTCAAAGAACTGCTCCCACTCGCCTTTGTACATAAAGATAGAGTCGCGGCAGGCTGCGTTAAATTTCTCTAGACCGAGCTCAAGTACCTGTTTTTTACCACTTACTCCTAGCTGCTTCTCAATAGCAAACTCAACCGGCAGCCCATGACAATCCCAACCATTGCGTCGCTCCACATAATAACCCTGCATGGTCTTGTATCGGCCCAAACTATCCTTAATACTTGTCACAAGTGAGTGACCGAAGTGAGGCAGGCCGTTTGCAAAAGGCGGCCCGTCATAGAAGTTAAATATTTTGCCGGTTTTTTTCGTCTGTTCTAACGACTTCTGAAACGTGCCTTCAGACTGCCATGTCGCAAGCATCTGTTCTTCTATCAGTGCCAGGTTAGATTTTTTAGTAGTGTCGGCCATATAAAATCTCCTTGAACTAAAAAAGCCCCTTTAGACTACAGGATCCACTGACTAGTGGAGGTACCATCCTGTATTGGGACTTATTTACTGCTATGACGGGCTTACCCGGTGAGGTCTACGATCTGCAAGGTCAGCAAACTTTCTTCTCACTCCTTGTGGTTGATAGCCACTTGAACGGATTTCATGAATTGTTAACAGTTCTGATTGTAGCGTGAATGCCGCTACACATCAACTAGCATTGTATGCGGCAACTTCATCCATCAAAGGCAGCTCTCCGCCCTCCCAATACTTCAGCAACTCGCCGTTATCACGAATAGCTATAACAGCCGGGTAACGTACCACATCGTAAAGTTTCGCTAAATCAGCCCCTCTTTTTGTCTCCAGGCTAAGCAGTTCTATCGTGCCTCGCTTTATGCGCTGAAAATCATTCGCGTAGATCTCAACCATACGTGCGTGATCAGAATCTGGATGGTATAGAATGCAGATTTTCACAACTTAAGTTTAACATAAGCTCTAGAGCTAACATGGCTTAGAGGATACAACTGTCACCAAAATTTGATACTCCACCTCAGTAACACCCAAAATGTATTCAGTAGTGCAGGCTTCAGGATCTTGGGCCGAAGTTACTAAAATTGTACAGTTCATAAATCAGAAGCCAGTAATAGTTTTTTCAGAAATCGCTACAATACTTCATTTTGTAATTATAATTTTAACAACTTGGCCAGGAATGTTGCAGTAATTACATCTATTTGTGTGTTGTGATTTCTCTGTTTCTGGCCCCTAATAACAAAGACAGGCTAGTCTATCTCTGGGGCTTAGGTGTTAGTGTACTTATATTTGTAGGGTTTATATCTCCGTTTTGCTGCATACATAATTAACGTATAAATTTTACAACTTGCCAGGGGAGACTTTACTAGTTTTTTACGCTTGTTTTGCGTTCACGTATTTCGTTGAGCTCTCGTTCAAATCCAGCGATATCCTTAAATCTACGGTATACGCTCGCAAACCTTACATACGCAACCTCATTTAAACGTGATAACCCCTCCATTACCAGGTCGCCAATCTTGGCAGAACTAACCTCCTGCTCACCGGATGCATAGATCTGATGTTCTATATCTGCGACTAATTGTTCGAGTTGCAGGCTCGTAACAGACGTTTTCTCTGTAGCCCTGTAAAGCCCAGCTAGTAGCTTGTCGCGGCTAAAAAGCTCACGAGTGCCATTATTCTTTATAACTATAAGCTGGGGTCGTTCAATGCGTTCATAGGTCGTAAACCTGTACTGACAATTAGTACATTCACGACGACGACGGATTGCTTCACCTACAGCAACATCTCGTGACTCAATAACTTTTGAATCTTCAAAAGAACACTGGCTGCATTTCATATTTAATAGCCTCTCCTACATATAGTGTCAACATTGGTTATGATACCCCATCTGTAGTGCTTTGCAAATCTTATGTGGGCAAACGGCTTATCTTTAAGGTCTAGCCTGTGTGTGCAGCGCAATGCTGCGGTTAGTCTTTTTTGTTGTCAGATTTATTGCGCTTGCTTTTTAGCCTGCGCAAAAATGACGGCTTTTCAAGCTCGTCTTCGGATTCACTAGGGTCACCAAGGAGTGATGTTTTGCTAGAATTTTCCGACTTCTTGTTAGAGTTTTCCTTTGCTTCCTCTTTCTCCCCCTCTAGGGTCCAGATGTTAGGCATAGGAGTTTCTTTATGGAATTCTTCAGTTTGCTTATCATCACCTAAATCCATATCTATCCCCTGCATCACATTTTCGTCATCTGGACTTTTTTCTGCCACCACAGCAGTGGATGACTCAGGGATTGTGGCTGCCACGTCACGAGCCGAGAAATAAGCCGCGTCAAAACCAGTAGCCACCACCGTAATAATAATCTCTCCCTCAAGTTCAGGACTTATTGTGGCCCCAAAGATAATGTTGGCGTCGGGATCAGCCGCTGCAGTAATAGTTTCGGCGGCAGTGTTGATTTCGTGCATAGACATATCACTACCACCTATAACGTTGAACAGGATTCCTCTCGCGCCATCAATTGACACCTCAAGTAGGGGCGACTCTACAGCCTGTTGTGCTGCCTGCACAGCACGATTCTCGCCACTTGCTCGTCCTATACCCATAAGAGCAGAGCCGGCGTTTGACATAACAGTTTTTACATCGGCAAAGTCCAAATTAATAAGACCGTGTACGGTAATAAGGTCAGAAATCCCCTGCACACCTTGACGCAACACATCGTCAGCCACCTTGAAAGCCTCAAGTAGGGGCGTCTGGCGGTCAATAGTCTGAAGCAAACGATCGTTTGGTATCACTATTAGTGTATCAACAGCTTTTCTTAGATTCTCTATAGCTGCTTCGGCATTACGGCGACGCTTTTCGCCTTCGAAGGCAAAAGGCTTGGTAGTAAAGCCAACAACTAATGCCCCCGCCTTTTTAGCAGCGTTGGCTACTATGTGACCGGCACCACTACCTGTGCCACCACCGGCTCCTATAGTAACAAATACCATGTCAGCACCCTCAACGGCTTTAGCAATATCCTCTAAGGACTCCTCAGCAGCTTTCTGGCCAACCGTCGGGTCGGCTCCTGCCCCAAGACCACGAGTTGCGTCTCGTCCAATGTGTATTTTAACCTGCGCTTTTGAGTGATGTAGCGCTTGGGCATCGGTGTTTACAACGACAAACTCGACGTTTTCAATACCCGCCTCAACCATGCGATTTACTGCTGCACCGCCTGCACCGCCTACACCTATTACCTTGATACGTGCGAAAGTTTCAATAGCTGGAGCGACTTGTGGCATTGTTTCACCTTATCCCATCATCTAACATTAATGTCTGGAGTATACCAGGAAGCGGTGCGCCTATTCAATCATTAAAGAATACCGACTGGGGTTGTTCATAAGTAAGCTTACTGGGTTTTCCTACGGAACCGTCTAAAAAGCCCCTCTATCATGCCAAATGCATTGTCGTTTGGCTGCCCTGCAGACCCGCCACCACCTGGAAGCAACAACATATCAAGAATCATCAGCCCTACGGCTGTAGAATACGTAACATCTTGAACCGTGTCTACCAAACCATTCAGGGGCTGAAGCTCGCCTACCCGCGCTGCTAGCTGAAGTTTTTCCTTAGTAATATCCGCAATACCCGGTAGCTTTGCCGTACCACCAACCAAGACCACTCCCCCTGGGAGCTTCCTTGATCGTCCGATGCGCTTTAATTCTTTATCAACAAGTTCAAGCAACTCCTCTATTCTAGCCTCCACAATCATGGTGACTTCTTCACTTTCAAACATGTGGCTGAGACCATTGTGTTCGACTTTTACGTTCTTCATCAATTTTGAAGGAGACTCTAGGCTGGCTTGTTCAACTTTTACCTTTTCTGCAATATCCAGATCTGTCTTTAAGCCTATGGCAAGGTCATTGGTGATATTAATCCCGCCTACAGGTATTACCGCAACGTGGTTAACTTCACCATCTTCAATGACCACCATATTAGTCGTACCTGCTCCTATGTCTAGCAGCAGAGTGCCGGAGTCCTTCTGCTGGCGGTTAAGTACCGCTTCAGCTGCACCCAAGCTAGAGATAGTGTAGTGTGAAGGCTCAATACGCGCTCGTTCAAGCACCATATCCAAACTACGTATGCTAGGCACAAGGGCAGTTACAATATGTGTGTCCACCTCTAGTCGCACACCATGCATGCCCACCGGGTCTTTGATATTGTCCTGGCCATCCAGCCTGTAGTTCTTTGCAAATACTTGTATAATCTGACGATTAGGGGGTAGCTGGACTATTGTAGCCGCCTCCTCGACCCGCAACCGATCTTCGGACGATATTTCTCGATTAGCAGCGCTAATGGCAATTACTCCTTTGGAGTTCATCCCCGTAATATGCGAGCCATTCACATTAACCGTGGCATGTTTAATAGAAACTCCAGATACTCTTTCGGCCTCTGTAACAGCCTGTACTATAGCTTCAATAATGTCATCCACATGGACAATCACACCCTTTCTCATGCCAAGATTAGTAGAACTACCGTGGCCAATTATTGAAGGGTGTGATGGGTCGTTCTGATCAAGCATGCCTACTACACAACGGACGGTTTGGGTGCCAATATCCAAACCAATGAAATGCATCGGCGATTGTTCGCGCATAGTATGCAGTATAGCAAAGAGTTAGTGTTTTGCGCATTTGTCCCCGCACACACCCACTTCGTAAACTAGACAGTCGTAAGAATTTCAGCGCCCTCGGGAGTGATTAAGATTGTGTGTTCAAAATGCGCTGCGAGAGATTTGTCACTTGTTAACACCGTCCAGCCGTCATTAGCCGTGTATACGCTATCGCCACCAAGCGTCGCCATGGGCTCGATTGCTATGGTCATCCCTGCTTTTAAGTGCGGACCACTGCCCTGTTGGCCGTAGTTTGGAATATTTGGCTCCTCGTGTACTTGGTGGCCTACACCATGCCCGACCAAATCTCTTACTATACCGTATTTATTCTTAGACAGGATTCTTTCAATTTTCGCAGAAATATCACCGACCGCCACGCCGTCTTTTACCACATCAATACCTGCGTACAGTGATTGCTCGGTAACCGACAGTAACTTTTCCAAGCGCAAGTCTCGTTTATCACCCACAATAACTGAAAATGCCGCATCCGTAATCATACCTTGGTAGGTTACTCCTAAGTCAAGGCTTACGATGTCGCCTTCATTAATAATTTTTTGCTTGCTTGGTATACCGTGCACCACTTCATCGTTAAGCGATACACACAAGGCAGCAGGAAACCCCTGATATCCTAAAAAGCTGGGCTGGCCACCTAGTGCTTTAATCTCTTGGTTTGCAATATCAGAAAGTTCCTTAGCATTCATGCCTACTACTAATTTCTTACGTAGATGCTGAAAGACCGTGGCCAGAATCTGGCCACTTTTTCTCATTATTTCTATCTCTTGCTGTGTTTTTACTACAGTCATCATAGCGTACGACTAGTTAAGCGAAGCTTTGATTGATTCATGAATTTCAGCGACAGTGCGTTCTCCATCTACAACACATACCGGTACCCCTGCTTCTTCAAAGTGCTGTATTATCGGTAGTGCTGTCTCTTCATACTCCCTGAACCGTTCTGCAATCGCCTCTTCGGAATCGTCCTGTCGTCCACGGTCCAACAGCCTGGCATGAACCGTCTCCTTAGAAGCGACTAAGTGTATTACTGCAGTGATATTAAGCTGCCGGTGTTTGGCTTGATTTAGTAGCCAGTCTGCCTGTTTAGGAGTACGAGGGAAACCATCCAGAACAAACTCCTGCCCCTTATCAATCAGATTAAATATCTTCTGAACCAGAGCAATCATTTCATGATCCGCGAGAAGTTTGCCAGCCAACATTGCTTTACGCCTTTCGCCAGATATCAACATGCGCAAGAATTCTCCAGTTGACAGCCAGGGCAACCCTAGCTCATCAGCCAGCAGTCTTCCTTGTACGCTTTTGCCAGAACCGGCAACCCCCATAAATATGATCATGTATTCCCCAGCCGTGATTTGACGGCATTGGCTATCCGCTGGCCATCAGCTCTTCCGCCACTTTGGGATTTGACCCAGGCAATAATCTGCCCAATATTCTGGCCGTTGGCCGCTCCCACCTCAGCTTCGGCGCGGCTGACCAACTGCAGTAATTCTTCGTCGCTAATCTGCACCGGTAGATATCTTGTAATAACGCTTTTTTCTGCAATTTCCTCGTCAGCTCTTGTGAGGTTACCACCTTGACGGTATAGATCCGCGCTTTCCTGTCGTTTCTTCGCCTCTTTACCTAGTACACTAATTATTTCAGCATCGGGCAAGCCTTTGTCACGTAGCCCCTTGGCAACTTCCTCATAGAGAATAGCGCTTTTAAGACCCCTTAAGGTAGTAGTTAGGAGCTTGTCGCCCGCTAACATAGCAGTTTTGAGGTCCTGCTCAATCTGCTGTTTTAGGTTCATCTACTTAATGCCGAATTTAGCATTTTTGGCTTTAATAGCCTTGCGCTCGCGCCGTACGATTGCTTTCTGGCGACGTTCTGGTTTGCTTATTGGCTTTTCGAAATGTTGTACTTGCTTAGCGCCAATAATAATACCAGACTGCTGAACTTTACGAGTAAATCGGCGCAATAGATTCTCTAGCGATTCCTTGGAATCTTTTCTTGTAACTTGTATCATCGGTCACATAATACGTTAACAGATGGACTTTTGCAACCTTCGTTTTGATAAATTGCTAGTCAAATGCTTGAGGTCTATTGGTTGGGCTGTTGCTTCTTCTGGGTCATGCGTTGTGACTTCAACACTATACTCTGCAGCTCCTTGAATATAGCGAAATGCTTGTTAGTGTAGTAAATCTTAGTGTTTCCCTGTTTCTCAGAAATCAGAAAGCCAATCTTTTCTAGACGTTTTAGTTCACGTTGAATATTGCCTGCATCCTCTTTGATAAGTTTGGCAAGGCCACGAACATGCGTTTTGAAGTCTGGGTATTTGGCGTATACCACGATTATTTTGCGTCTAACTCTGGAAGTAATAAATACGTCTAACATAAGCTCTCATTGTTATTCAAACAACGTAAAGTATAAACGTGGCTGCGCTGCTTTTCAATACTTTTTAAAAATTTACAATTCCTGTTCAAAGATTCTGGGTCTTACACCTATAAACTATTCGTCAAAGAATATAAACTGTGGCTATGTATTATTACTTAGTACGAGTAGCTAGTTCGTCGTATAAACGCGATGAGCCTCTTACTTATGCTTATGATCAAAGAGTTAAGCCTAACAGTTTAGTCGCTGTCCCTATACAGAAAAAATCAGTCATAGGTGTAGTTGCAGGAGTTACCGGCAAGCCACGATTTAACACCCGGCGTATTATGTCCGTACTGGACAAAACCCCGCTCCCTGTTGTATTTACGGGGTTCCTTGATTGGCTAAAGACATACTATCCTGCAAGTATGGGGGATATTCTTTTAACTAGCCTGCCGTCCTCTCTAATAGCAAAACCCCGAACCAATACGGAGAGACCTGGGGCTATTCGTAAAACTTCAATGAACCTCCCACCCCTTACAGATGAACAGAGCCAAGCCATGAAGATCATTCAAGCTTCAAGTGACAAAAACTTTTTGCTTCACGGCGAGACAGGTTCAGGCAAGACTCGTCTTTATTTAGAGTGTGCACAAAAGTCTCTGGATAACGGCAAATCGGTCTTAATAATGACTCCAGAAATCGGGCTTACCCCACAGCTAATCAGAACGTTTGAAGAAGTTTTCGGTAAATCATGCGTAGTAACCCTCCATTCCATGCTAACCTCGTCAGAACGCAGAAACGTCTGGCTGAGGATTCTACACAGTCACGACCCTTTAGTAATCATCGGACCACGCTCGGCAATGTTCACGCCTGTTAAAACCCTGGGATTAGTGGTTATGGATGAAGCACATGACAATGCTTATAAGCAAGAACAAACCCCGTACTATCAAACAAGCCGAGCAGCTGCCAAATTAGCAAATTTACATGGAGCTCAATTTATTATGGGTACAGCCACCCCTTTGATCGCTGATTATTACACCTATAAGCAAAAATCTCTGCCGATTATTAGGTTGTCGTCGTTGGCTATAAAAGACGCTGATTTACCTGAAGTTCAAACAGTTAGACTGAACGACCGTAACAAATTTCGGCGTTCAGCTTATATATCAGAACCCATGTTAAGATCCGTGGAAAAAGCTCTTGCGGATCAAGAGCAGTCCTTGATCTTCCTTAACAGGCGAGGTTCGGCGAGAGTAATACTATGCCAAAAATGCAGCTGGCAAGCTACCTGCCCTAACTGCGACTTACCACTTGTCTATCATGGCGATGAGCATGCTATGCGTTGTCATGTTTGTGGCTACACCAAACCTGCGGCCAACAACTGCCCAGAGTGCGGGCATTTTGATATAACCTTTAGGAGTATTGGGACAAAAATGGTCACAGATGAACTAAAACGAATCTTTCCTGAAGCCAAAGTACAAAGGTTCGATAAAGACAACAATAAAAATGAACGTCTAGAGAACACCTATGAATCCATCAGGCTAGGCACTATTGACATATTGGTAGGCACGCAAGTATTGGGCAAAGGCCTGGACCTGCCAAAATTAAGTGTTGTGGGTGTTGTCCAGGCCGACACCAGCCTGCTAATCCCGGACTATACGGCAGATGAAGCTACCTATCAGCAGCTCGTCCAGATTATTGGACGAGTGGGAAGAGGCCATCGGAAGGGTACAGTTATTATTCAAAGCCACGAGCCCGAAAGCCCAGCAATTCAAGCAGCTATAGGGCGTAATTACGAAGTTTTTTATCAAAATCAGCTAAAGCAAAGACAGCTGTTTGGCTTTCCGCCCTTTTATTACCTTCTTAAACTAACTTGTCACCGAGCTGGTCAAAAAAGCGCAGAAAACTCAGCCCAAAAGCTTAAAGACCAGCTCGTCGCGCTAAATTTACGTATTGAGATAGCAGGCCCAAGCCCTGCCTTTCATGCGAAAAAAGACAACCAATATTATTGGCAGCTCGTTATAAAATCCAAGCAGCGTAACCGTCTATTAGAAGTCATCAGCCATCTGCCCTCGGGCTGGTCGTACAATATCGATCCGTCTAATCTATTATAAATCTGTTGCTACCGGGTTATACTAACCTAAATGACAAAAGATGACATAATCGCGCTGCCGAATGCGCACCTACGCAAACGCTCTAGTAAAGTAGGCTTTATATCAGATGATATTAAGCAGCTTGTGACAGCCATGAAGGACGCCACTCTGGACTGGGAAGATAGCCGCAAGCACGAGGTAGGCGTAGCCCTCGCAGCCATACAGGTTGATAAACCATTGCGAATAGTTGTTATACGTAATAATTTTGACAACAAAGAAGACCGGAACTTCAGGGTTTTTATAAACCCGGAGATAACAAAATTTGAGGGCATAACAGAGGAGGACTACGAGGGCTGTTTAAGTGTGCGTGACGTTTATGGTAAAGTACCCCGAAATACTAAGATCAGGGTTAGGGCCTTAGACGTAAACGGCAAGGAAATCCGGATAACCGCTGAGGGTTTCCTGGCGCGAGTTTTTCAGCATGAAATTGACCATACGAATGGTAAACTTTTCGTAGATCATATCAAAGACAACCCCGATGCCTTTTTCGTCTTGGGCGAAGATGGCCATCTAATAAAGCTAAACTATGAAAAAGATGTCAGAGACAATCCTATTCTTTGGTAATGAGCGCTTGGCCACAGGCGTTACCACCAATGCACCTACCCTAGAGGTATTGGTACAAGCTGGCTACAACGTAGCTGCTGTTGTTTCTAATTACGAGGCAGCCAGATCAAGGGAATCACGCGAACTAGAAATTGCTTCTGTTGCCGCTAAACATAATATTCCCCTGCTCTTGCCTGATAAACCATCTACAATTAGTGAACAGTTAAGAAGCTACCGAGCGACAATTGGCATTTTGGTGGCATACGGAAAAATCGTGCCTCAGTCTATTATTGATATCTTCCCGCATGGGATAGTTAATATTCACCCTTCCTTACTGCCTCTACACCGCGGACCGACACCTATAGAAAGCGTGATTATAGAGGGTGCAGAGAAAACCGGAGTATCAATTATGCAGCTGTCCCAGGCTATGGACGCCGGCCCGGTTTTTGGACAATCCGAAGTAATCTTACACGGCAATGAGACCAAGCAAGCTCTGGCCGATACGCTGTTAGATATTGGACAAACTATGCTGCTTGAATTGCTGCCAGGCATTATAAACGGTTCTGTTGTAGCCAGACCCCAAGATGAAGCACGTGCCACTTATGACCAGCTACTGAGTAAAAGCGACGGAGTTATTGATTGGACCAAGCCAGCCGTACAGCTTGAACGAGAAATCCGTGCATTCCTAGGATGGCCTAAGAGCCACACCACTATTGCCGGTAAAGATGCAGTAATTACCAAAGCGCAGGTTACTGACTGTTCGGGTAAGCCGGGCCATGTAGTTACAGAAGGTAAGCAGCTGATAGTATGCTGCGGTGAAGCTGGTTTAGAGGTAGAACGGCTCAAACCGGCTGGTAAAAATGAAATGACCGGCGAAGCATTCCTCGCCGGTCATCGCCATTTGCTTGAGTAATTAGATATTAAGCTGTTACGAGCTCTCTGTTCTGTGCATCTAAGGCATTAGCTTCAGCGGCCCATTGATCTAAAAGGTGAATAGGGGCTTCTGCTATCTTGCCGTCAACAACGAGCCTTGAATTCATACCACTAGCAGAGCGGAACGGATCATTAATGGTCATCCCTTTAGTGTACCGGCCATCATCAAGCTTAACTATAACTTCAGTGTTAGCAGGGTATCTTGTACGTGCATCAATAGCTTCTGCAACCTGTTCGTCCTGACCTTCTGCCTGGTTTTCATCAAGAGCTTGGGGTTGAGACTGCTCAGCTTTTTTAGGCTCAACACGTTCCGTACGAGCTACGGGTAACCTCAGACCATAGCCATCTTCTGCAGCTGCTTGACTAGGGCCCACACCAAGTGTGTGGCGCAAAGGCCCCATAATTGCCCCGTCAATATTTTCTACAGCCCGGCTTATACGGCCTGACTTTTTAGGCTCATTAACAACCGACGGGATCATACTGTTAGACATATACAGTTTACGCCTGCCACTTCTTGATATAGGATTGTCTTGATATTCGGCTAAGCGGGCCCAGATTAGTGCTTTGAGAAGCATTGTTTTTCCAACGCGTCTATACGTAAGTTTTTCTGGCCCAGTAAGCGTCTCAGTAGGTTCTGGAGGGCTCACGTCAGCTTTGACTCTATTTATAATTTCGGCGCGTATAGTTTGTTCGCCAAAAATATCGCTATAAGACTTCTCCGTCAGCTCTTCAAGTCTTTTTTGGTCACCATTGGCCATTTGAATGGCTAAGTTTCTTAGGCTGTTCACTACATCTTTGTCAATGTCTTCAATTTCAGGATTTAGACCATCATTTTGGGTCTTTTCTATCTGAGCACGAGCAATCATAACTAATTCGTTGTAGCGCTCTGTCTGTGGGCCAACTTCTTGCTGGCTTACACTGTCTTCTTCGAGTACTTCTAATGCAGTAGCGGCTGGTAATCTTGAAGTGTCTTCAGATAATGGAGATGGTGTTTTTGTAGGTGCTGGAACAGGGGGTGTGGGTATACTCCGCTTTGAAGAAGGTCTTTCTTCTAGAGGAGGCCCATTAGATGACTGATGGTTGTTGGGCTTTTCAGCTTCTAGCGCTGGTGCAGCAGAGCCGTTTTCTGTGTCATTAACTGCTGCTGATGGCTTTTCTTTCTTGCCTACCGCCTTGGCTTCCAGGTCTTCATAAGATAGGCCCATGAGATTAGCAATATCTGTTTTGACATTTTCAGACACAACCATGGGTTGGTTCTTTTTAGCGCCAATCTGCGTGTACTCTTCAATAAGTTGCTTTTTAAGTGAGGCAGCCTTTTGGTTTAGGCTGTTTGCCTTTGAACCGTCTTTATCAGCTATAGCGAATGGACTTGCCTGTTCTTGAGCTATCCGTTCTTTACGGCTATCAAAGTTAGCCTTAAGATCAAGAATGTTTTTGGGCTTCAGCATATCGTCAATACTACGATCAAGCACTTCAGCCCTGACGCTTTCGGGAGAATCATTGCGTAAAGGTCCGAGATCTAGCCCTGCAATACTTTCTTTAAGCTCCTTATCGGTCGGAATAATTAGCTCTGGCACAGAGAAGGACTCCCCTGCCTCTTGAGCTCTTTCACGAGCAACATCATGGGGAAGATACAAGCCTTGATACTCGCCGTTATTATATGGAAGGTGTGTAAATTGCTGCTCAGACATGGATATAATGTGCCTTTATCATTAATGACGTTTAACAATCATTATATTAGCACAATATGTATAAAAAAGCAATAGTATTTTACTGGGTAATTATCCACCCACCATACATCTTGGACACTTTCACTAAACTAGAAAGGAGTGAAAGTGAGATACAGGAAGATGAGCGAGAAACAACTATTGGTATACGGAGCCAGGATCCGTTTAGGGTGGTTTCGTAAAGCTGAAGAACTGGGGAGCGTAACAGCTGCCTGTACGTACTACGGGATAACGAGGAGTATTTACTACTACTGGCACAGCCGCTGGCTAGATAACGACAAAGTTTTAACTAGTTTGTATGACCAGCCACGGACACCAAGTTCACACCCTGCCGATGCCAACGAGGATACCGTTAGCCTGGTAGTACAGCTTAGGCTAGGTATGGGCTATGGTGAGGATGCTTTGGCCCACGTTTTGGGTCGGGATTATGGTGTCGCCATCTCCGGCCACGGCGTCGGTAACATCTTAAAACGAGCTGGTCTGCTAGAGAAACGTAAAAAGAGAGTCCGTACCAGCCGGCGTCTTAGTGACCGGCAGTACTATCCAGGCGAAGTTGGACAGATGGACGTCAAGCACTGGAAGCGCAAGGGCTACCAGTATGACCTCATTGACGCCGCTACCCGGATTAAATACAAGCGCATCTATCCCGGTTGGGATCCACAGACCACGATTGACTTCCTGGAACATGCTACCAGGTTCTTTGCACCTGCTTTTACCTTTATTGGCATACAAACGGATAACGGCACCGAGTTTACCTATGACCATTTCCCACAAGTGAAGCCTGAAACCCGCTGCCCAACGGGGGTATGGCTGGAAACCCACGGCATTGAGCACTTACGCATACCAAGTGCCTCGCCACACCTCAACGGCCGGATTGAACGCCCGCACGGCGTTGACAAGTACCGTTACAAACGGCTGACGACCAACAGCCACAAGCGAGCTGAACTGATTGAGTTCTGCGCCGAGGATTGTTTGGATTACAACTTCTACCGGCCACACAGTAGCCTAAACATGATGACCCCGATTGAATACTTACAAAGCCTAACCGGCTTTGAGCATGCTACAGTAAATACAAGTGTCCTATATGTTTAGTGGGTCGACC
>JAJDCK010000005.1 GCA_029260855.1 Candidatus Saccharimonadota bacterium | reverse complement strand
GCGGTATCGTGCGTAAAATATGGGCGCCCTATACCACCGGCAACTATAACGACTCGGCCCTTTTCAAGATGTTTCTCAGCTAAGCGGAAAGAATAGGACTCAGCAACCTGCTGAGCAAAAACATTACTAAGACAGCGAGTTGGAATTTTTTGCGCTTCAAAGATATCAGTAAGTGCCATAGAGTTTATCAGCCCGCTCAGCATGCCCATATGGTCGCCAGTAGCTCGTTTGATCCCGTGTTTTGCTATCTCGGCTCCACGCACCAAGTTACCGCCACCTACAACCATCACAATCTGACATCCGTTTTCGCTGGCCTTTTTTACCTCCTCCGCCAGATAAGTTGCAACTCGTGGGTCAATGCCGGCGTCGTAACTACCAGCCAACTGTTCACCCGATACTTTTAGCAGAACCCTTTTATACATCGTCATTTAGTCTACCAGACCATTCCAAGTGGAGCTATACTTAGATTCATGAAGATTTATTCATGGAACGTTAACGGGGTTCGGTCGGTGGTGCGTAAGGGGGCTCTTCAGGAATTTATTAAGAAACATCAGCCAGACATTTTGTGTCTGCAAGAAACCAAGGCCGAGCAAGGCCAGGCTGTAATTGATATGCCGGGGTATGAGGAATACTGGAACTCAGCCGAAAAAAAAGGCTATTCGGGCACCGCCATCTTTACCAGGATAGAACCTATAGCAGTCGTCAACGGAATGCCCGATCAGATAATCAGCAAGTACGGCTTGAACGCCGACGATTACGGCGACCCAAACAAAGAGGGGAGGGTGATTGCGGCAGAGTACGAGAAATTTTACCTAGTTACTGTTTATACGCCTAATGCAAAGGACGACTTGTCGCGCGTCGGATTACGCCACAAACAATGGGATCCGGCGTTTTTAGCGTACGTAAAACAGCTGGAGCAAAATAAACCGGTTATTTTCTGTGGCGACTTGAACGTAGCCCACACCGAAGATGACTTGGCGCGGCCCAAAGAAAACGTCGGCAAAAAAGGCTTTACAGAGGAAGAACGCGAGGGTTTCCAGGGGTTCATTGACGCAGGCTTTATTGACACTCTGCGTCTATTCCAACATGGTAATGGCCACTACACCTGGTGGACCCACTGGGCAAACGCAAGGGCTCGCAACGTCGGCTGGCGCATAGATTATTTTTTAGCTTCCAAGTCGCTGAAAGACAAAATCAAATCCGCAGAGATTCACGCCGACATCATGGGCAGCGACCACTGTCCGGTGAGTGTTGAACTATGAACAAGCCGAAGGTGTGCATTATATATGGCTGGTCCGAAGGGAGCTGGCACGGTAAACAACTAAGAAAATCCCTGCACGACGCGGGCTTTACGATAACAAAACGTTGCGAAGATGCTAACATACTGATCGCCCACTCTGGTGGGTGCTTTATGTTGCCAAATACCCTGGATGCCAAATTAGTTCTCTTGGTGGGCCTACCTTACTGGCCTGGCAAAAGATTAATAAAAAGCGTTCGGTCTAAGCTCAAGGATGAGCCCAAAAACTTATGGTGGATCAAGAAAATCATAGTTAACACAGGATATATATTTATTAAACCAAAACGCTGGTACAAGATGTGGTTAGCCTGGAAAAGTAAAAATATCCTTGGTCATGTTGCCCCAAAAGTAGTTATAATACGCAATGACAATGACCACTTCTTACACCCTGAAGAGATGCATAAAATTGCAACCTTAAACAACTGGTTTATTAAACTCTTGCCTGGGCAGCATGACGACATCTGGACCAACCCAAGTCCCTACGTCAAGCTGGTCAGCGACACGTATAATCAGCTAGCTGAGGATGGCGAGTCAAAGGTTATTAGCATATGAAGCGTCCATTTGCGGTGTTTGATATTGACGGGACTGTAGCTCGGACGAGCCTTTATCTGGCAACCCTACACGCAATGAAGCGACGTGGTATGCTGCCAGACTCTGATTCAAAGGCTATAGATGAAGCTCTTGAGGCTTGGCTGAGCCGAAGCAGCGACCAAAGCTTTGAAGACTACTCAAGAGTATGCATAGCAGTTTTTGACCGGGCGTTACCAACAATAAAGTTCAGCGCCTATCAGGCAGTGGTTGACGAAGTTATGCAGAAATTTGCTCACAAAATCTACCGCTACACAACTGGGTTGATTACTGACTTAAAGAAAAAGCAGTACATGATCTTTGCTGTTTCCGGATCTGAGCAGAGCGTTGTTGAACATTTTTGTAAGCAACACGGCTTTGACGATTGGGTTGGCAATAAATACGAGCATGATGGGTTATATTTTACTGGCAAAATGGGGGCGACTTATAAAAATAAGCCCTCGCACGTAAAAAAATTAGTTAGTAAATATGGTTGCACGCTACAAGATAGCATTGCGGTAGGCGACACACACGGTGATATTGAGATGCTGGAATACGTCGAGAAGCCAATCGCCTTTAACCCCAACAAAACACTGTTTGATTACGCCAGAGGGGCGGGCTGGCAAATAGTTATAGAACGAAAAAACGTCATTTATAAATTGGAGCCGTCAAACGGCCAATACGTACTGATTTAGTTGTTCGTGACAGTTTTCGACCGGCCAGCCTTCGTGCGCTGAATCGATCGGATACTTTAAAATAGCAGTAGTTTTTTAGGTCCCACAAATTACGCCTGAAGATGTAGCGAAAAATTGACAAGTATGGTATAGTATTCCTAATGATTGACTACTACAATACAGAATGCCCAAAAGTAGGTATTGATGAGGTGCGTATACTGCTTGCCGAAGATTCTCAATCTAAAGCTAGAGATATTAAAGATTCTTTGAACAGCTATGGCTTGGTTCAGGGCGATAACTTGACTATATCAAGAACTCTGGAAGAAGCTGGGTCAAAGATTCAACCTCAAACTCCGGGCACTTTAAGCTTTAACGTGTTGCTCTTAGATGGTGAACTAGATTCATCAAAGCCTTATAGTCTCGGGCAAGGTAGTCACTTATTGTCAATTCTTTTTGGGAAGTATGTACAACCCATAACTTCAGTTATGAACCAGGCAGAGGCAGGACTAAAGGAAAAGGGTCTTAATAGCCAAGACCGCGCTAAGCTTTTACAACATGCATTTACGTATGAAGTTGCAGCTAGAAGGATGAAACAAGAGGTGTTAATGATAGGTGTTTCAAGAGTTAAAGAAGGCAGCCTCAAAGATCCAGCCCAAATTCCGTGGCTATGGTATGAAGATGTTGGTCCCGCAGTTTATCAAGCAATACTTACAGCCAAAGAGCGAAAAAGAATTGAACGAGAAGCTAAATATTCAAAAGACATGGAACATAAAGCAGCAGCCGCGGCCCGGGCCGCTCAACAAATATAGCTACCTTGATATTTGGAGTATCCTAAAGAGATGGGTGAAACGTACTGGCATAGGCAGACAATTAACAAGCCGCTATTTCCGGAGCTACTGTGGAGCCAGCCGGAAAATAAGCGCCATGCAGGTAAGCTGGTAATAATCGGCGGTAACGCGCATGGTTTTGCCTCACCCGCTGAAGCTTATCAGGCAGGCGAGACTGCCGGTGTTGGCGTCGCCCGAGTTGTTTTGCCCAATGCTATTCAAAAACTGGTTGGTGGATTTTTTGAAACGGCGTTTTTTGCCCCCAGCACGCCAAGCGGCAGCTTTGCCAAGCAATCATTTAGTGAGTTTATGGAACACGCAGCTTGGGCAGATGGAGTTTTATTGGCTGGCGATCTGAGCCGCAATTCTGAAACAGCCACAGTTTTAGAAAAATTTATCCATGGACACAAAGGTCAGCTGACGATAACAAAAGATGCGGCAGACTATTTTCAGGGTACGCCCAAATTACTGCTTCAACGGCCAGAAACTACCTTGGTCGTCAGCCTCGCCCAATTACAGAAAATAGTCCAGAAGTCCGGGTTTAGTACGCCCGTTACTTTTGACATGTCTTTAATGAAACTAGTAGAGGTGCTGCACGAACTGACTGATCTGTACCCGGCTAACATCATCGTTAAACACCTAGACCAGATAGCCGTAGCTGCCAACGGAGGTGTGAGTACAACCCGTTTGAAGGAAAACAAAGAAATCTGGCGAGTCCAAACAGCTGCAGCTGCAAGCGTCTGGTGGCTCCAAAACCCAACCAAAACATTTGAAGCCCTAACAACTTCTATCGCGCAAAAAGATCATTAGACTACGCAACTATTGCTCAATATTGACTACTGTGTTATAATTGCAGTAATTAATGAGGAGTTTGGTATGTCTGAATCAAAATCCAGTGACAGTCATGATAATCCTGTGCCGACGCCTGAAGAGCTTGGCCTTGAGATAGTCGAGGGAGCAGCTAGTGGCCTAACAGGAGGCCCTGAACAAAAGTTAGCATTTAGGTATACTGACCTTTGCAGGCTAAACCGTAAACCTGCTGATTATGGCACAGAATTCGGTACCTATATGCTGCGTTCTCGCATAGAAGATGGTGAGCCTGTAACAACGACAATGTTTGGCGTGCAGGTGGTTATAAGCCCTATCCCAGGGGCAGAACCCGCGGATCCAGGCAATGACCCGCAGAAACCACCATACGACGGCGATCGAGAACCGCGCATTCCGGTTGCGCCCAGAGATTCTAGCCCGGCTTACAATACTGCCCCTATAAGCTAGCGCCATTTTAAACATGTTCGGGGACCGATACAGGATTGTAAAAGATCCAGTCACACCGCCCTTACTAGTATTGCGAGACGGCATGCTTTCAGAATATCAAAACTAGCACAATTTAACACCTATAAAGGTACGTCCTTGTTAGCATGACGAATAGTGCACCCACACCATTGAGTTAACTCAAGCTTTATATGCTATCCTTAACCATAAAATATGAAACCTACTATCAAAACTTTTATACCCGGCAAAACCCTAAAACTATTGGCGATAGTAAGTATTCTGCTTATGCCAGTTTCTATCGGATTTGCTTACATCTCAATATGAACGTTTTTTGCTGTTCTGGCACTATCGCTCGCTATCCTTACAGCAGTCATGGCTCAAGTCCTGATTTCTACGACAAAATCCATTCGGCAGGATAGTGAATCTCTGACGACCAAACAGGAGAGCACTTTTCAGACAATTATGGAGTTATTGCTTGCTCTAGTCTCAGTCGGTTAACGGATGAATTATGCGTGAATTAACTAATATAGAGAATCGTTTTTCAACTTAACAGATAAAGATTGTCAAAAATAGGACGCTCCAAATGATAGGAATAGTTACCGACACCTCCTCATAATACTGTCCGGTCGGTCATCAGTGTTGTGTGTGGTCAGTATTTATAAATCACTAAACCCAAGAGTCGATAACGAGTGGCAACCTAAGGATTCTAGGTAGATTCTTCAGCGCTCATATTCTGGAATAACAAAGCCTCTATTTGACCCAGAAAAATTACCCGAGAAAGTAATTTTTCTTGATATTGATAACGTTCTGGCGGCAAACGAGGAAATGCTAAGACAGAGGAGCCTAGAACTAATACCAAACATTAAATACTTTGATCCCGCCGCTGTTGCATGCCTGAGAGAAGTGACGGAAGCACATAACGCAAGTTTGGTAATTTCTTCTGATTGGCGTGGCGCTCGTAAATATAGATCAAGGATAGTCTGGTACGCCACACAGGCTGGTTGGCCCAACCCGCCAATCATTGACAGAACGACAGATTTAGAAGGTGAACTCTGGAAATCGACAGCAGCCCCTCCTCGCAAAGAAAGAATGGCGATATTTCGCGAATTGAGGCCCTGGGATCGTGGCATAGAAGTAGAGGCCTGGCTGGCCAAATACCCTGTGGGGCGCTATGCAATTGTGGACGACACAGTAGAGCCTTTTCTGCCATTCCAGGAGCCGTTCATCGTAGAGTGTGACCCTCGTCTCAATTTAGGGTTTACACAAAAAGAAGCCGAAGCAGTGGACCGGATTTTAAGGATTCCAGCACAAACACAATAAATCCCCGATAACTCATTAGCCTATCCAAAACACCACTTTCTTACACATTATAAGTCTACGTCTAAAACCTGAACTAGCAAAAAAGGGGGGGCAACAAGGGTTAACAAGGCCACACCTCTATAGGTATTAAATTGTGTTAGTTCGCGGGTTAAATTTGGTAGCTAGCTCACAAGGCTGCGTCTTTGAGAAATATTATGTAAATAGCTCAGCCAGATGGCCGAGCTATTTATTTGGTGCCGGGGGAGGGACTCGAACCCTCATGTTGTTGCCAACACTGGATTTTGAGTCCAGCGCGTCTACCATTCCGCCACCCCGGCATACACAGACTGTATTATACAGGGCGATTATACTACACGAGCTGCGCGAATGGCGTGGCTTGATTCAAGGTGCACACTATCAACAAGCTGCACATCTGACCAGGATCAGTGTAGAGCGAAGTTTTTGAAGCAAAATGCACCGGCCACAAAAGTCCTATATACTTATACTGTTTATGATCCCAGACGATGAATTAGAAGAACTAAAGAATAGCCTAGGACTCACGACCAAAAAAGACAGAGTGATCCAGCCGCTGCATGACCCCAAACAGGAAGCGGACAACCCCGCCTTAAGCCTTATCCGCGGAAAGATAAACGCTTTATACGCTAACGAACCCAACGCCAAAGAAGAGCTGGCTGAAGCTAAAGCCGCCGTAAATCATCAGTCAAAACACCAAAAGTACATGTATGATCTAAGCAAGTCCGGCAGATCACTAGCTGATATTCAAACCGCTTGGCACACCTATTACACAGCGCTGCCTGATCCTGAGAAGCACGAGGTCTGGCAAGAGTTTTACGCCAACCATTCCAAATCAAGCGAGCAAGACCGACCAAGTGTAGTGAAGGCCGAAACCGGGCGACCTATAAACACTCGTCCACAAGCACAGCATAAAAGACAGCCTCGCAAACTGACAGATAGTCGTTCAGTCCTGGAGCTTAAAGATCAGCTACTGCATAAAGTCGGCAGCCGCGCTAAACAAAAAGCTCACCATCATAAATCTTTACTATTTGGTATTAGCATGGGGCTATTGATGACTTTTATCATGCTGTTTGGATTTTTTAACGAACGATTTATTGCACCGTTTATCACCCCGAGTAAGGTCCTTAGCGCCACGCCCATCATCTTAGGTTCTGATGCTTCCGTCGGACCCGAACCGAAAATTATTATTCCAAAAATTAATGTTGAGATCCCGATCGTATATGACGTGGCATCGGTTGAGGAGGACGTTTTTCAGCAAGCACTAGAGGGTGGTGTGGTGCATTACCGGGGGACTTCTCATCCAGGAGAAACCGGCAATACTGTGATATTCGGTCACTCCAGCAACAATATTTTGAACCGCGGCAAGTACAAGTTTGCTTTTGTACTTTTAAGCCGGCTGGAGAATGGCGATACGTTCATGCTGCACCACGGTGGCAAGCGATACGTCTATCGTGTTAATCAGAAAAAGATTGTTCCTCCTACTGATTTATCTGTTCTAGGCCCCACCGATAAACCCTCTGTCACACTGATAACTTGTGACCCTCCCGGTACTGCGATCAATCGCCTAGTGGTGGTTGGTGAGCAGATTTCTCCTGATCCGACCGCAAACATCGCAAGCAGCGGCCAGGGCATAGCGGACACAGACAAGCCCGCACTGCTTCCGTCAGACTCTCCAAGCCTCTGGAGCCGCTTCCGTGAGTGGCTAAGCTCGTAGGGCCGCAGACCAAGCCCAGCTTCTGCTACACCCGCTACTGAGCAGGCTTGACCATAAGTTCGGTTCGTAGCAAAGTGGCACGCCCTGCTATTTGCGAATCAGTCAAAGTATAAAATGCAGTGTAATTACTATTAAAATAGGGTACAAATTCTGAATATGCAGGAGAAAGCTCCTGTCTGTTAGTGCCATCAAAATCAAACACATTGACGCGATTTTTGCTAACAAGTGATAGGCGATGACCATCCATCCAGATAGCTTTTTGAGAAGCGTTCAGCCCTGTGTCGTACCGATAATTACGAGCTGTCTCCGCGTCATAAACAACAAACTTACTTCCTGATTGGATCTGTACAAAACGAGCGTTGGCAGAAAATGAGGCAAACTGCGGATTTTCAATCCGGAGTAGTGCGGCAGGAATAATCTGGGCGTCGGGGTTGCGACGAAGCACAGAAACCGGATCACGTAATACATACATTCTTTGGTCTGTAACCCCCCCGGCTAGAAGATACCAACGATCGGAAAAGCGAGCTATGTCTAGTATGTAGGTCGTGTCAACCGGTAGTTCCTTGACCGTATATATCTGGTCGCCTTCACGCACCCTCACCGCGACATTTCCGTCTGCTGCACCGCTACTCGCTATGTATAAAAGCACGTCATTACCGTGGGGCTTAAACTCTATAACCCCGTTAAGTAGTGGGGTGGGGGCTTGGCCGTCTAATCCGGCGGTCATCAGCGTCTGTGTGGGGCGATTATGTAAATAGTAGCTGTCAAAACGCTTATCGCGCAGTACTATATCTGTGAAAGCAGTACCACTCAGCACCCTACTCAAATTTCTGCTAGATTCGGGTGCCTCCCGATCAATTAAAACAAACTCAAATCCGGTATCAAACACATGTTTCACGACAACATGGCGATTATCTGTAGACCATTCAACTATCTCTATATCGTGACGAGCCCCTGGCTCACTAAACAAACTCGGTGGCAGCACTAGACTAGTGGCTGTAGCTAGCTCAGAGTTCAAATCAACCAGACTAAAACTAAAAACAGCACCAGGCTGTCTAACGATCAGCCAACGGCGGTCGGGGCTTTGTGTAGAAAAGGTAGGTTTTTCAGCATAAAGCTGGGTCTCTTTGGATTCTAGCGCTTCAGGAAACAAAAGTGGATACACCAAACGCTCAACTTTTCCTCCTAGCAAGTTAATATTTTTCTCCCAGGCGCGATAACCATCACGCCTAATACTAATGTTATACCTGTCTGCCGGCATTATTAGCCGTTGATCTGTGGCGCCCTTTAGTTCGCCATTAATATAAACCTCAGCTCGTTCAGGATGAGCGTCTACAAACACCAGACCATTCTGATTAACAGCACCTGTTTGCAGGTCAAATGTATAACCATAGGCCTGAAGCACTAAAAGTAACGACGCCAGACTAATAGCAATCACCATTAACACATAACCCACATAGAGGCGTATGCGGTGCTGCCGTTGTTTGATCGGGTCTAAGAAATCCATATTTGTATTTTAGCTGAACGTGACTATAGTATAAATATCGTTGGGTGTTTTTGTCAAAAGAAGCAACAAGACTTGCAGAGTTCAGTGGTTTGGGTTTAAGATACAAGTGTTTCAACCAAAACATAAGAGGGTAGAGCTAGTGGCTCAGAATACAATTGAAATCAATGGCAGGCATTACGACGCCCTGTCAGGAAAATTGCTAAACAACAGCACCAGAAAACCAAGCAAGAAAACTACTTCAACAACCGGCACTCAAGTGGTGGATGGTTTCGTAAAACGACCAAAACGAGATACAGCCAGGCACACGTCACCTTCACACACTGTTCACAGCAAAGCATCTCATTCAAAGACCCTTATGAGGAGTGCTGTAAAAAAGCCCGACTCAAACGTTGCCGCGGTCCACAATAAGAACTACTCTATTTATCACCCAAACACAAAAACCAGCCCAGGAGCAGAGCGCCCAACACATATTGACCCTACACGTGTTGGGCGAGCCGCCGCCGTACACAGAAGCAGTCTTGTGACCAGGTTTGGCGAAGCACGAAGTCATGTAGCTAAACATGTAGCACCTATAGCTGTAAAACCTGCACCTAAGCACAGCAAAGCTGCACCACACGCCCTAAGCACGCCTATAGATCTACGAAATAACCGTCCTGCCTCCGCTGCACCAGCTAACCCGTTTGACACAGCCCTACAAAAAGCCGATGCGCACAAACAACCACGCACCAAAAAACCTTCACTAAGACAACGCGCAGCCAATAATCTCCACGTTAGCCCCTCCGCACTCAGCCTTGCAGCCGGGGTATTTATCAGCTTATTTATCGGAGGGATTGTTGCATATCGCAGCATCCCTCAGCTAGCCCTCAAGGTTGCGTCCACTCGTGCTGGTGTCAAAGCTCAACTACCTTCTTATCAGCCATCGGGCTTTTCCTTGAACGGACCAGTTCAATACAGTAACGGTACTGTTACCTTAAAGTACGAGTCCAACTCCGATGACCGCAACTTCAACGTTGTCCAAAAAAATTCCGACCTAAACAGCCAATCGCTTGCAGAAAATTTTACGGCCGCCAAAAGCACCTACCAGACTTTTGAGGATAAGGGCCGTACCGTCTTTGTTTACGACGGCAGCAATGCAACTTGGGTGAACGGTGGCATCCTATACGAAATAGAAGGCGAGTCCGCTTTAAGCCCCGATCAGCTCAGGCGAATCGTTTCAGGACTGTAACGTTTCTCTAATCTGTTACAATTGTGAGGTTATGCCTGAGAAAGATGTTAGGACACGATTTGCGCCGAGCCCGACGGGGTTTCTGCATGTGGGCGGGATTCGCACGGCGGTGTTTGCATGGCTTGTTGCACGCCAAAACAAGGGAAAATTTATACTTAGGCTTGAGGACACGGACAAAAAAAGGGAAGTCGAAGGCTCTGGCCAGCATATCATGGATAGCCTCAAGGCTCTTGGGCTAGAATGGAACGAAGGCCCTGACATCGGCGGGCCGCACACGCCATACCTCCAGAGCGAACGGTTAGAAAGCTATAAAGCATGGGCGCAGAAACTGATTGACGCCGGACGAGCCTATGCAGATCCTTACACAGCCGAAGAAGTTCAGAGCTTCCGCGAAGAAGCACAAAGAAACAAGCAGCCATTTTTATACAGAAACCATCGTCCGGATAAGACTCTAACCTGGGATGGAAGTCAGCCGTTAAGGTTCAAGTCCGCCCCTAAACCATACAAGTGGCACGACGCTATCATGGGTGATTTATCGACTGGTCCAGAGGTTATTGATGATTTTATTCTCATAAAGTCCGATGGCTACCCAACTTATAATTTTGCACATATTATTGACGACCTGGAAATGGAAATAACGCACGTAATCCGCGGCCAAGAATTCATAGCTAGTGTACCGAATTATCTAAACTTGCATGAAGCTTTAGATATTTCGCCGCCGATCATGGCAACCGCTCCGCACGTGCTTGGTCCAGACGGCAAAAAGAAGCTTAGCAAACGTGATGGCGCTAAAGATGTTTTGGATTATGTGCGCGACGGATTTTTGCCAGATGCGCTAGTCAATTTTATTGTTAGCCTGGGCTGGAATGACGGCACCGAACAAGAAGTCTTTACGCGTGAAGAGCTAATACAAAAATTCAGTTTGGACCGCGTCCAAAAGAGCGGCGCACATTTTGACGAACGGCGCTTAGCCTGGATGAACGGCGCGCACATCCGCGCGTTGCCATTAGAAGAATTGTATAAAAAAGTTAGCGGCTTTTGGCCAGAAGAGGCAAGCGGCCATTCCGATGAACATAAAATTCAGGTCCTAGGCCTAGTTCAGGAACGACTAAAGTATTTTGCCGAGTTATCGGAACTAACACGCTTTTTCTTTATAGATTTGCCGGTGGACTTACTGTTAGTGAGGGATAATAAACAGTTAGGAAAGCTTGAAACACGTGAGCTAAATATTTTGCTTGAGCAAGCCAAGGTCACACTGGAGCAGAGTAATTTTACTGTTCAGGACTTAACAGACAGGTTGAACCAATTATTAGAGCAAACCAGCCAGAAACCCGGCATACTTTTCAGCCTTATCCGCATCGCCACCACCCAAGCCCCCGCCAGCCCAGCACTAGCTGAAACGCTAGCCCTCCTCGGCAAAGAAACAAGCCTAAGGCGTTTGGGCCAAATGCTAGAAAGTCTGGCATCGTAAGCGGAAGCGTTTTATACTAGACGTATATGCAAGACGACATTATGCCGCCAGTTCGGCGTGAGCCTTTAGTTGACGGTGAAACCCCTGTAGCGCCTCAGGCCGAAGGTGCACCCCCGAAAAATGACGAGACAACAAGTGGCGTTGTCGATCAGCCGACATTTGCTGGTGCGAGTCACCAAGCCAAAAAAAATAACGGTAGGCTCAAAGCCTTTGTGGGTAGCTGGAAATCACCTAACGCAAAGAAACGAATCGCCTTGCTCTTTTTTGCGGGCATAATTATTATAGGAACGACTTTCGGCGCATTGGCAATTTTTACCCCAGACCCGCCACCGCCAGCACCGGTGGTGATAGCGCCCAAAAAAGAACCGCCTAAGCCCACAACTGAAGCCTCACGCCTAACCGGCCTGCAAATCACTCCAGAGCTTAATAAGATGCCGGTTACCGGCGTAATGATAGAAAACAGCCCAGACGCACGACCACAATCCGGCCTAAAAGATGCGGGCGTCGTGTTTGAAGCGATTGCTGAAGGTGGCATAACCCGTTTCTTAGCACTATTCATGGAAGACCAGCCGGATTACATAGGTCCCGTGCGCTCCGTCCGTCCGTATTACCTGGACTTTTTGGTGCCGTTTGATGCAGCCATTGCTCACGCCGGTGGCAGCGCAGAAGGGCTGGCCCAAATTAGAAATGAAGGCATCAAAGATTTAGACCATTCGGGCAGTGGGGGCACCTATCAGCGCGTGTCTAACCGTTTTGCGCCACACAATCTATACACATCCCGAGCCAAATTACTCGAACTCCAAAACAGGAAGGGCTACACCACCAGCACATTTACAGGATATGCCCGTAAGGAGAAAGAAACTCCTTTGGCAACGCCTACCGTAAGAACTATTGATTTTGCGATCTCTCGCGCTCTATATAACGTCCATTACGACTACGACGCCACTACTAACTCCTACAACCGAGTTATGGGCGGCCAGCCACATACTGACGAAAGGTCTGGCCAACAGATTACGCCTAAAGTAGTTGTCGCCATAGTTACGAATAGAGGCCAAAACGGTATTTATTCTGTCTATCAGACTACGGGCAAGGGCGCCGTATATGTATACCAGGACGGTGGTGTAGTAGAAGGTACTTGGGAAAAAGCCGATCGCAAAAGCTCTTATGTTTTCAAACTAGCAGATGGCAAGATTCTTGCACTAAACCCGGGACGCACTTGGATCACAATGGTTACTCCCGGCGCCGTCAAACACGCCCCATAAATTTAAGCCTGGTCGACTTCTCCACTATAAGGTACCAGCATAGCTCGTTTGACTTTTTCAGGGTCAGTGACTCCTTGGCCCATGAGCCACATAAGTTTCACTTCTGCAGCCACATCTGTCATATTGCCCGCATGACCAGCACCCGATTCTAGAGCGGCGCGGCCTGGCGCATAAATTTCTGGCCTTGTTCTTCCCCCAACAAATTTAGTCGCCAAAATTACAGGCTTACCAGCTTCAACTGTTTCTGTAATAACCGGCAGAAGCGAATATTCAGCTCTTTTTGATGGCACATTTCCCGCACCTAAAGATTTCAAAATAAGGGCACTGCAGGTTTCAGATTGAGTAAGCGCACGCACGTTTTCAGGCCTTAATCCTGGTTTAGTATCAATGCTGACTACCCCACTATCAAATTGGTCCCGAGGCAGCAAAGAAAATCCCATATTGCTCTTTCGTCTAGCCATAGAGTTAAAGAAAATATTACCAGCAGTCAGGTTAGATAAGTGCGGGAAGCCAGGGGAATCAAAGGCGTCATAGCTTGATTCGTTTATTTTGATTGTCCGTGTAGCTCGCAAAACCTTATTAGAAAAGACAATCATTGTTTCTGTAACACACTCTTCAAGTGCTCTGAGCATAACCTTCATGGAGCGCTCCAGATTCACTCGAGCATCTGTGCCAGGCGTATCCATTGTTTCTTGCGCCCCCGTAAAGATAATAGGTAGACTTAGATCTTCGCCTAAAGCAAGAGCTAGAGCGGTAGCTGTATAAGGCATTGTATCTGTGCCATGGGTGACGATAAGGCCATCGTATTGTGAGTGTAGTTCAGCTACTTTGCCGATAAGTAATTGCCAGTCCTCTGGAGCTAAATCCGTGCTATCTTCATTGGAAAGTTGTATAACATCAAGGTCTACTCCCAGTTTTCGTAATCCGGGTGCTTGGTCTACTAGTTGGTCAGCAGTAAATGCAGGTTCAAGTGCACCCTCAGCATTAGGTGCCATAGCAATAGTACCGCCAAAACCAATCAAGGCTATTTTCTCGCTCATTTCTATATATTATATCACACTCGGCAATATTATGCAATATTTGGTAAAGTTCTTCGTGAGAGATATTATTACTAGCAATAAATTACTCATGCTTAAGGTTGCTTTTTAAGGTAAAATGGGTAAAAGTATAGGGGTAATTATGACTGCAAAAAATTGGACAAAACTATTTGGAGAGTTCAAGGGGCAATGGGTTGCCCTTAAAGATGATGAAATTACAGTAATCGCTCATGGCAAAAATGCGTCTAAAGTTTTAGAAAAGGCCCAAGATATTGGCCATGAAAACCCTATTTTATTTAAAGTGCCGGCTTCTTCAATGACCTATACCGGCTAAATATGGGTCGTTCAGCACTTACATTTGCTTACAAATCCGTTAACGGTAATTTGCGCCCTCTCATTCCTATTGAAATTCAAAAAGGAGCAAAGGCTACGGTCAGGTTGATCGTACTAGTCGATTCTGGAGCGGACGTTTGTATTTTTTGGGGAGAAGTAGGGGGAAGCACTAGGGATTAACGTTAAGTCCGGTAAGCGACATGAGTTCGGGGGGATTGGCAGTACTAGACCACAAATCGGCTACTGGCATAGGGTTGGTCTAAATATTGGCGGGGTCACAATTAATGCTGACGTGCTTTTTTCTTATGATATTAGCCAGCAGCTAGCTATCGTAGGGCAGAAATGCTTCTTTGATCGTTTTGTTATCAAGTTTGATTGCAAAGAACGTTCAGTAGTCTTACGCAAAAATTGACTTGACGGTGGCGTATAATAAAAATAGTCGTGTGGGTACTTACTACTTCGCGTAAAGCTATGTGAGGGGATTTCTTCCTCCTTCGCCAAGGCTTCGTAGGATTTCAACTCGCAGACTTATTAGCAAACTACTGTTTTCCCGCCAGGGCGGGATGACTCAACAACTGGTCGTCTTATCTAGAAAGGCTTGGCGACAGCCGCTTCTAATCCTTTTAAGGTAGTTTGCTTATGTATTACGAAAATACTGATGGTGTCAGCGTCCATGAAGGGTTTCCGAACCCAGCCACCGACACCTCGCTTCAATCACTTGACCTTAACACACTCCTAATCACTCACACAGCCACCACGTATCTAATGCGTATGTCTGGTGACGAATGGCAGATTTTGGGTATTTTTGGTGGCGATATAGTGATCGTTGACCGCTCCATAAATGCTCAACCAAACGACCTCGTAGTCTGGACCAAGGCCGACCGGTTTACTCTTAGTTATAAGCACACGGTAGACGAATCCACAGCCGTGTGGGGTGTAATCACCGCCACCATTCACCAATTTAGAAAAGCACAAAGATGAGGCAACCAATTTTTGCTCTCATAGACTGCAATAACTTTTTTGTAAGCTGCGAACGGCTGTTTAGGCCAGATCTGGAGAACAAACCGGTAGTCGTGATGTCCTCTGGGGATGGCTGCGTAGTGGCACGCAGCAACGAAGCCAAGGCGCTTGGCATACCCATGGGCGCACCGGTATACAAGTGGCGACAGTTTTTTAAGGACAATCGAGTTGTACAATTTTCAGGAAATTTTGAATTATACGGTGATATTTCGCGGCGTATTACGGATGTCCTGGCTTCAGTCACGCCACAAATTGAAGTGTATTCTGTAGACGAGTCCTTTTTAGGCTTAAGTGAACTTAAAATAGACGACTACCGGGCGTGGGGCAGGGCGGTGCGGGATAAAATCTGGCAATGGATCGGCATCCCCGTATCGGTTGGTGTCGCACCCACCAAAACCCTAGCCAAACTAGCCGCCAACCACGCCAAAGTACACCCCGCGCTGAACAGCGTCCTGTCTCTCTCCCCGCTCCCCCCACAACCCGAAAGACAACGTGAAAGGTTTATCCTTTCACACTCAACCGCCAAAAACAGGGTTAGAATATTCCCATCAGATAGTGTGAAAGGTTTATCCTTTCACGCTTGGTTGCGGGCTACACCCGTTCAGGAAGTGTGGGGGGTTGGGTGGCGGTTAGCGCCTAGACTGCAAGCTGAGGGGGTTCATGATGCGCTGCAACTCAGCCAGCTAAGACCGCAACACGCTCAGCAGCTGATGGGTATCCACGGGCGCCAGCTGGTCGCAGAATTAAACGGCTTAAGCTGTTACCCGCTAGAGCGGGAAGGAAAGGCGCAAAAAAGCATAGCCCGCACCCGCACTTTCGGTGAAGATACTGGCGACATAGGCTCTTTAGAGGCGGCTCTGGCCTCGTTTGCCGCTAAGGCTGCCTTCCGGCTGCGCGTAGACCATCAGCTGGCCAGGCGAGCAGGTGTGTTTGCGACAACCAACAAACACAAGCCCGGCTACCAGGTGTGGCGACGGGAGACGTACTTTCCGGTTCCCACCGCTGATACGGGCAAGCTTATCGCAAGTGTCGTGGACTTATTTCATAAGTTTTACAATCCGCACGTCAAGTACCACAGGGCAGGGGTGTGGTTACAAGATTTTGTACCTGTTGATCATCTACAGACTGATGTGTTCGGCTCTGTAAATGTCGCAGCAGAAGGCCGGTCTAAAGCCCGTATGCAAACGCTAGATTCTATAAATGAACGCTTCGGCCGCGGCAAAATCCGCTACGCCGCAGAAGCTCTTGGAAATAAATGGGAGCCAAAACACCGCCTGCGCAGCCCACGCTACGTCACCCGCTGGAACGAACTACCGGTTGTACACACCCTGAAATAGCTCATGCTTGCAATGCCTCTAAGTTAATCACAAAATATACTCTATAAGGAGACCTTATGGATAATGCAAGAATAATAGTAATTGAAGACGATCCCTCCATGAGAGAAAGCTACAAAGCGAATTTAGAGGTGTCCGATCATACTGTAGTTGGTGAGGCCGACTCGGTTGCAGCGGCAGAAGCGTTAGTTGACAGCTTAACGTCAAATGATGTTGAAATTGCTATTGTGGACGGTAATCTTAGCCGCAGATCTCAGAGCGGGGAAGACGGGGAACGCGTAACATCGTACATACATGAGAAACTGAGTGAAGTGACCGTTATAGGAGCGTCTTTGGACGGCGAAGTGCGTGGAGCAGACTTGAATGTTTCTAAAGGTGATTCTTGGGCACTTGACGCAATGATTCGCGAGCTTTAATCAAGTTATTTGGTAAGGATACTTTCTATAAGCCGCTAGGGCAAATTGCCGGTTGTCCGTAGTAGCTAAAGCTCCTCTGTTATGCTACAATTTTCCGGTCTCAGTTTCTGTTTTTATAACAGTTTTTCAAACCAAGGAGGCGATTTAGCCAACTGTACGAAAAACTGAGAGGAGGAGGCGACTAGAAGGTGGAGCGAAAGCCACATTGACGGGTTTCGCGTAAGCCGACCGTCGATTCCGACGAGGTCCCATCGTCTAGCGGTTAGGACACCAGGTTCTCATCCTGGCAACAGGGGTTCGATTCCCCTTGGGATCACCATATAGGAATCAAGAGACTCTTCGGAGTCTTTTTGTTTGTCTTTCAATCTGTAAAACATGCTTAAACCGTCCGTTCCAAACTTTTCGTTCTTGAGGTCGAATACAATACCATTCTCAGTAACCATCTTCTGAAACTCTACTTTTGTCTCAGGGTCAGCATCTAGCCACATCTTCGCAGGAGCATTCATGAAGTTACAGACGTAAGTAATAGTCGATTCATTCAGGCTCTGTATATCTCGTAGCTTCTCTAGTTGCTCTTCAAGGTCTATACGCTTCATACGTAGTGTTGACTGGTACTGTTCTTTTTCTTCTTTTGTAATATCGCCATCAAACATAGACTGCAATGCCTTTTGCATATCATCATCAATCTTAGTCATCTGTTCTCGTACATCGCTAATATCTTTGTTGACGTCCGTGAGCTTCTTAGAGGCTATACGGCGTACTATGACATTAAACAGCTTTATCATCTTGTCTGTAGGTGTAACATCATTCAGGAATGATTCAAACAACTCATCAACTCGGTCTAGTCCTTTAGAACCCATACCGTTACAACGTGTACAGTGATAGCGAGGTGAGCTTTTACCTGAACCACTCGTAGGAGCACTGCCAGTTAACGGCTTCTTACAGTTAGTGCAAAGTAGAGAGTGCTTGAGTGGATAGCTAGCAGTAAAGCGAGGGGCTATTTCATCAGGCTTACGACCAGCTAGAATGGCTTGGTTACGTTCGTAGGTATCTAATGATATAAGACCAGAGTGTTTGCCCTTAGCAGGCTCATAGTCAGTCATCTTATTGCACACAAAACCAGCATAGGCGATGTTTGTGAGTATGTTCTTGATGGATTGTGGAGCAAAACCACCACCCTTAGAACTTTCTAGTTGGATACTTTCTGCATAATCAGCCAGTTCGGATTGTTTAATATCTCCCTTGCTAAAACGCTCCAAGAGCATACGAATCTTATCGCTTAAATCATCTTGGTTGTTTGGTTCAAGTGTCAGACGTTCTTTAGCCTTGCCGTCTTTGTCTTTTATGCCGATAGGTACTTTGACGCGACTATAGCCATAGGGAATGTTACCTTGCCACCAGCCCTCAAGAGCAACAAGCCTCATGTTATCTTTGACAGTTCTGCTTTTTGAATCATTGTCATACTGATGGATAGAGAGGGCAATGTTACGCATTAGGCGACCTTCAGGCGTGTCATCTATGTTCTCAACTGTCGAATAAAGACGTACTCCCTTAGCCGACAAATGATAGCCAATGTCACGACTGTATGACTCTAGGTCACGAGAAATACGGCTCAGGTTATAAACAACGATGCCTTTTATGGTGCTGTCTTTAGCAGTTACCTTATTGAGCATATCTTGAAGAGCAGGACGTTTCGCTGTTTTGGCGGATATGCCATCATCATGGAATACATCAACTATCTCTAGGTTGTGTTGTTTTGCATAGGCATGAATTGCGATTTCTTGAGTCTGCATAGACATACCATCAAGTTGTTCTTCAGTAGAAACACGCTTGTAGCCATAGACTTTTATAGGGGTTTTGTCTTCCATTTTCATACCCCTATTGTACCACATACCTTATGGTTTTCTGGAACTTTAATGTTATCTAGAAAGTAGTTTGCTATCTTAGATAAGGAGACAATCGCTCCCATTAAGTGTTCATCTGATAACTGCTCATAGTCTTTGCCTAGAACCTTACGAGCCTCATTGACATTTATGATAGGTTTTTCAGAGATAGACAGAACCTGCCCACTCCATGTTTTTTGGTGTGCCATTAAAAATACCTCGTGCTTGTAAGCACCAAGTTGACACCCGTTTCAAGATTCTCGAGAGGGCATACGTGTGGTCGCTGTTAATTATTATTTGTAAATAAAAAATAAGACTGAGACCTACACTCGCTCTAAATTAAAAAATGCCTCTCTGGGCTAGTGATTACTATGCCGAGTGGCTCAATAGATATTTTTTACTTGCTGGTATTATATCAAACATAAGCGTAAAAGTCAATACCCCTGTTAACACCTACGACCTCTGACAAATATGTGTTGTATTATACACTACAATACTGTGGCCTTGTCAACTTGATTATGCTTGCAGGTATCGCCAGCCATAACACCCCATGTTGCTAGAAACGCCCCTGGACTTGATTGATTTTTTGCGTTTTTATTTGCAAAACGTACTAATACTCAACTTCTAATTTTAGATGCAAAATAATTGACGAACTTACTGTAAAAAATGGGAAAAACACACGCTTTTACATGCAAGACGGGTATAACATCATCTTTTGATTTAGGACGAGAGTTTTGCGTTTTGTCTCAGGGGTCAGAAATCGTAAAAATGCAAGTTTTGAGGTATAGTAGAAGAGTCTAAACCAGTCATAGAGAACCGCAAGTAACTTTGCGTGGTATTAAGCCTAGAAAACGGCACCATGCGAAGTAATTAGGGCTTAATAACTCTGTTACTGGTTTAGACACCAAGCGTGGTGTCGTTTTTTATTTAAAGGAGTAAATATGTCGAAACAAAGAAAGAGCATCAAACCCTATCAACTATTCATCATTGGTCTTGTACTACTACTGCCAAGTATATTCGACCTGCTACCAACTATGTTTGCAGGCATTCTTGTATGGTTCGGACTCTTCTTCTGGGTCGTAGCTGTATTCAAATGGATAGGCGGTCTATTTAAAAAAGCTGGTAGTCCTGTCTCAATAGCCAAGACGCAGAAGAAAATGTATGACTTAAACAAAAGCAAGAATCCTAACGCAAGTAAGGAAGAGCTACGGTTGATGACTGCATCAGCAAGAACTGGTTTCAGAAAACCTGATGAGCTATTACGATTAAGTGCATACACCGCCAAGATTGCAGACAAACTTGAACATCCAAATAACTTCCAGACTATGGTCTACGTCATGATAACAATGGAGTTCAAAGACTTAAATCAAAACCTTAACATGAGTCCTGATGAGCTTCTTGATGAAGTATGTAAAGTCATTCCTACAAGCTACTAATACATATAATTAAACATAACCAAAAACCGCTAGGAACCCGCAGATTTACAGATGTGGAAGTATGGATATTTCGTTTTTTACTTATGTTACGCTTATGGTATAAAGTAGTACCCCATCAAACATGGCTTAGACCGCCAACCTCGGCGACCCCTACCGCACCCCACCTTCGTATGCTGCACTCAAGTACAAATCTAGTTTAAAGATATTGGCGTCAAACTTACAGGGTGTAAGTTCAAGTCAATATTGAGATTATCACTAAAGAATACGGCTTCGTTTCCTTGCCTAGAGCGACCTGCACTATGCGTAAAAGAGTAGTTAATGAACCGCTGGCCAGCATATAGTTCGTGTATTTCTTCTGTGTCGTCATAAGAGACTACCCACTTGGCATTTGGTATGGACTTTATAGCCTCACTCACTGCCTTGTGGTCATCATGCCTGTAATGGTTCATGTAAAGTGAGGGGCCTTTCATGTAGTACGGGGGGTCGAAGTAGAAAATAGTATTACTGTCGGCAGAGACTCTATCGACAAGTGTAATGGCATCCAGATTTGTGACGTGGATATAATCACGATATTCGGCAATGGCTCTAATCTTTCTAATAATCTCCGTCTTGTTGAACCGACAATCGAGCTTGTAATTTCCAGTTTGGTTCTTACCGCCAATCATTCCACCGTTCAATACACCAGAAAAGTTGGTTCTATTTAGGAAGAGAGTGGCGAAACCAAGCAACACAACGTCAGATTCACCACTCTTATTAGAAAGTATCTGCTTTTGTTTCTCCCACTCAGTGGTAGTAATTGGTGTACCTTCAATTAACTTACAGAGTTCGTCGGTATTATTAACAACCGAGAACCAGAAAGCATATATAGCTCTGTCGAGGTCGTTGATAGTAATTTCTCGAACTCGCCCAGTCATAAGTAAATGAAGAGCCACTGAAGCACCGCCAGCATAAGGTTCAACGTAATGTCCAGTCGTACCATTATCCACGCACAGTTTATCAATAAATTTGGACAATTTATTTTTACCACCAGGGTAACGCAACGGAGAGAAGAAGCTCATGCTTTTATTATAGCTTATTCTTGTCGAGACTATTCAGCAGGTCTTGCTCTTCCTGCAACAGGAACTCAACCAGCGGCATGAGGTTATCGCAAATCGTTGTAGCGTCCTTCGGCACGGCAGTTACATTGTAGTTATGTATGATTTGGTGTGGACGTTCAAGGTCAAAGTCTACAAAAGCCTTCTTTTTGCCCGTATCTAGAACGAGCTCAGTAAACAGGTCTTTCAACTTATCAAAGTTGGTCACAGGTCGTTTGTTGCCATGTCCGTTGTAGTAGGCATTGCGAAAATAGTTAGAGTCACTAAGTTTCTTGCCAAGCGAGAATTCCGTGTTCTCGACTACATACTTTAGTACTGCCTCAAAGATAACCCGGCTCATGGCGACTTTTGAATTAGTGAAGAATACGGCATCAAGATTGAACCCCTCTTTTACGAGGTCGTCAACAGCACGAGGAATAGCTTTTCTCGCATATTTTGGAGTTGTCTTAATACTCTTACGAGGGGATGGCGGAGTAGTAGTCGTGGGCTGAGTAGCTCCGCCTGGCGCAGTAGCGGTAGCTGTGGTTGTCGCTCCTCCCGTAGTTTTACCCTTTGTACCAGAAGAGGGTTTGCTTGATGGTGTGAAGCCGTAAGGCTTGAGCCTGTCAAGAAATGTCTCTTTTTCGGTGTCAGCCGTTTTATGGGTAATATCCGTATCGGCTTTTAGAAGTTCGACCATAGCATTTATATATGAGTCAAACTGAGCCTGGTCTGTAATAATTATCTCGTAACCACCAGCCTTACCACTGAAATCGTAACCGCATTTTGTACGGTAGGTGAATAGGCGTTCAAATACAATTGTTTTTCCACCTGTATTTCCACGCCCTTTGCGTAGTAATACCTTCAAGTCATCCTTACCTACAGCAACAGCTGCATAGTAAAAACTTGCTAATTTTGTCAACTGATTTGGTTCCGAATCTAGCTCTCTAAGGCTATCGACAGAAGCGCCACTTGAACGCATTTTATAAACTTCTAAAGCCTTAGCAATCCTGTCCCAGCCCCTAAAAGAGCTTTGAATATGTTCAAGGCGAACACGTTTGTTTACCTCATCTTCCGTGTCGTACACAATAACTGGAACTTCATCAACAGTCTGACGGGGCACGGTCAACCCGAACTTAGTTGGAGAGCGTAGAGCTAAAACAGCTGAAAGCCGCCGATTACCATCCTTTACTAAGTAGTTGCCGTCTTTTTGTTTTATTACCCATAACGGGCGGTCAGCGTAGTACTCCTGAGAGTCGTGTAATTCTTTAACGATAGCAGTAGCCGATTCAGAATTCAAAAGGTACTCTATTAAATCATCCTGATTATCACTACCGTTGTACAGTTCGGCAAATCGTGGGTTATCAACATCCAGCTTTAGCTTAATTATGTCGACTTTGATTGTGTCTCTTACTTTCATACACCTCTTACCGATTACACCACCAAGTAATCGCCTCTGTTATGCTATTAGTGTCATTATACTCTATTGCGTTGTTAGTTCCACTACTACAGCGATGCCCTATGCCAGAGATAGTCCCTTCATAAGATGATGGAGTCGCCTGAACTCCATAAGGATATCGTTCCAATGCGATTCAACGAGGTTCACCAATCTAAAGAGCTCACCTCCATGGTGGGCTTTTTAGATTGATTTATAGTGGACCGAAGCGCCTGTTGCCCAACAGGGCGAGAAGCGCCAGTGGCGCTTAGCAAGAGGACTTTTCAGATTGCAGGCCATGCTTGCAGTATGAAAATCATGGGCCTGCCGAAGGTAGGTCGATTCCCCTTGGGATCACCAGATCAGTCATGGTAGCGTGTTAGTTTTTGCTATTTGTCAAATATACATTCTTTAGGTTAAAATGACGATTATGGAGAAAGTGTATGTTCCCTGATGTGACGCTCGGCGTAGAAGCTTTAGTCCGAGGGCTCTCGGAGCGATACGAATCTAATCCATTTCGGCCTGTATCAGCGCAAGACCGACTCGCTAGATTCTTGCTTGGGTTATCCGCGCCCGTTGCAGCCAACAGCATCGTTGATAAGGATCAAGACCCTGTTAGTCGGCCGCCAGAGCAGCAGGCTGTCGTCATCCCTATTGGCGAGGCGCCTTCGGCCCATCACAGACCACCACCCACACATCCGCCCGGTAACGCAGCCTAACACCCACAGCTAAACAAAATATAGGCTTTACCGTATACTGAAGCGTAAGCGCTTACATGGCGCAGCTTTTTCATATGGTGGGCTATTTATGAACACAAAAAAAATTAAAATTCACACAGTATCAGGCGGGCCGTACTAATGCAGTCCGTATCTGATAAGTATTATTACTGGTACAACTGGGCCGTAACGAGCTTGGGCCTGCTACTGACTGTAGCTAGCATTGTTGCTTTGACCATGCCTACAGGCATTCTCAACCCTGAAAATGGTTTTATTGCCATAACAGCCATAATTGGATTCGTGCAGATTATTTATGGCCTTATATTCTTCAGGTTAAGGGCAAAAACTAGCCCCTGGATAGCCGCTCTTATATCCGCAATGCTACTAACCCTAAATGTGATCAGTCTTATGCAAGATACTGGCCAGCTACACTCCCAGTATTGGGTGCTCTGGGCTATACAAGCGTTCTTCAGCGGACTGTTCGGCGTATATGTGGTGGCTGCTATCGGTTTTCTAATGACACTATATTTTGTCCTTGTAGCTACCGGGGAGGCTGGCACTCAGCAACTGGACATAATCACTGTCGGCGCTGTCGTTGGTACTTATTTGATTGGTGCAATTGGCTACCTAATCTGGCGCAATTTATACATTGACCACGAGACAAAGCGAGTCCAGAAACTAACTGGTCAGCTCAAAACAAACCAGCAACAAGCCGAGATGCTCATTCAGTCCATCAGTGACGGTTTAGTGGTAATTACGCCTGAGGGAAAAATTAGTCTAATCAACCCAGCTGCTGCCAGGTTGACTGGGTGGGAGGTAGATGAGGCTATAGGCCTTGACGTTCAACTTGTCGTAAAGTTGTTGGAAGAGGATAACAAGCCGATTAATGATACGGGGAATCCGTTAAAAGCAATCTTTGGTCAGCTCGAAACTATTAGCGCCGACAAGCTGTTAGTCAAGCGTGACGGCAAGTCAATCGTAGTATCCATCGTGGTCTCGCCGGTCATATTACCGAAAACCAAAACCGTGAGCGGTGCCGTAGCTATAATAAGAGATATCAGCGTTAGTCGCGCAGAAGAAAAGCGCCGGGCAGATTTTATTAGCACGGCTTCTCATGAAATGCGCACACCTGTCGCAGCCATAGAAGGCTATTTAGCTTTAGCTCTAAACGACAAAGTATCGTCCATTGACAGCAAGGCGCGGGGTTTTTTGGAAAAAGCACATTCTTCAACTCAGCACCTTGGCAAGCTTTTTCAGGATCTCTTAACAAGCGCCCGAGCAGAAGACGGACGACTTGTCAGCCATCCTGTCGTGGTAGAGATGGGTTCGTATCTTGAGCAGCTGACCGATTCTTTGAGATTTACAGCCGAGAAGAAAGGCTTAATGATGGACTTCGTAATCGGCTCGGAGGAGCATGTGACTGCGGGCAGCAAGGTGATCAAACCGCTATATTATGTCCATGTTGATCCGGATCGTATACGAGAAGTGATCACCAACCTGTTCGACAACGCCACCAAATACACCGAAGCAGGCAAAATATCTGTCGGTCTGACCGGCAACAACGAGGTCATCCAGATATATATCAAGGACACTGGTGCAGGCATACCAGCTGATGATGTTCCGCACCTTTTTCAGAAGTTTTACAGAGTAGACAGCTCGGCAACGCGCACAATTGGCGGCACCGGGCTAGGGCTTTTTATTTGTCGCAAAATAATTGAACTTTATAATGGGCGCGTCTGGGTAGAAAGTGAGTTGAACAAAGGTAGTACATTCTACATTAATCTGCCAAGGGTCAGCAGCCAAAAGGCGACTGAGCTACAGGCTTCCGAAGCAGAGAAAGCATTAACACTTTCGCAACCCATAAACTAACGCGCTGCCTAGACTAAAACATAAGCGTTCGTTATAATAACAGGTAAAATAATAGTCAAGAAAAAGGAAGACCGAACCAAATGGCAAAAATAATGTTGGTCGAAGACGACAACAACCTGCGCGAAATCTACGAAGCGCGCCTTCTAGCTGAAGGCTACGAGATCGTTTCCGCTAAAGACGGCGAGGAGGCTCTTGCTCTAGCCGTCAAGGAGCGCCCTGACCTTATAATTTCCGATGTTATGATGCCCAAAATCAGTGGTTTTGACATGCTTGACATATTGCGAAGTACTCCGGAGACAAAAGACACCAAAGTCATTATGATGACAGCGCTCTCTCAAGCCGAAGACAAGACCCGCGCCGACAAGCTAGGCGCAGATCGTTATTTGGTCAAGTCCCAGGTGACCCTAGAGGATGTAGCCAAAGTTGCAAGAGAAGTTTTGCAGGGCGAGGACGCTCCAACCCCTATGAGCCCGTCGAATGATGCCGTGTTTGCAGCAGCGCCACAGCCATCTCCTGCTGCAACGCCCATTGCGGACGACCCGCCTTCAGCCGCACCCACGGAACCGCCAGCAACAAACCCACCCACCGTGCAGCCTCCGGCTACAAACATACAGGTAAACAATAACAACCCCATCCCCGTCCAAGAGCCCCCGACAGTTGACGAAACCAAACAAGCTACAGAGACAGCAGAGAAGCTAACCGATGCAGTCAACAACCTTCTAGATGGAGATAAAGGAACAGAGCCTACAGACACTAATGATGACGACAGCAATGCTTCGTCTAGAAAAAGGATCATACAGCCAATCAACGATCTATCCGGCAAGCCAGACTTGAACGCCTTACTTGAAAAAGAAAACACAGGCGAGCAAGCACCACAACCAACAGTCAGTTCGGTGATAACGCCAGACAACCCTGTCGTTGCCACACCAATACCCAATAAACCCCTTGATACGACCACAGATCCAGGTAGTACTCAACGGGACGGGGATAGCCCAAACTCCATCGCACTATAAAATCAATCTTTGCTAGACTAATCGTATGAGAATCAATGTTTTTGTAGCTAATGCTACAGGTTTAAGTCGCCGCGCAGCCGATAGGGCTATTGCCGAAGGGCGAGTTGCCATTAACGGCCGGCCAGTTGAGCTAGGACAGACTGTTGGGCCAAACGACACTGTGACCCTTGACAAGCGCGCTATTACACCCCCTGTCAAGACCATAACCATAATGCTGAATAAGCCTGTCGGATATGTGTGTTCTAGAGTCGGGCAGGGCAGTAGGACTATTTATAATTTGCTTCCGCCACACCTGCGCAAACTAAAGCCAATTGGCCGTTTAGATAAAGATTCTTCCGGCTTATTACTAATGACTGATGACGGCCAGCTATCCTACCAGCTGACGCACCCAAGTTTTAAAAAGACCAAGGTCTACGAAGTCCGCTTAGGCCGTTCACTCGCGCCTGAAGACCACGACAAAATCACCAAAGACGGCGTCCAACTGAACGACGGAATCAGTAAGTTTGAACTCGAGCCGCTCGACGATAAGGGCTTCGTCTGGAAGGTTACAATGACAGAAGGCAAGAACCGCCAAATCCGCCGCACCTTCGGCTCTATGGGTTATGTGCTTACTAAACTCCAACGCACGGATTTTTATACTTATAAATTAAGTGGTCTTAATACAGGTACGTATAAAACACTTACATAAATTACAATAATTTGCTAAAATAGCAAGTGAATTAATTTTTCGGAGTTTGAGTTTGTATGTTGCAGATTAGCGTAATACCAGGTTATACGGGCATGGCTGAGGTATTACAGGCAAGATTACCCGACAGCCTTTCAACATTGCTTGGACCTTATGTCGTATGGGAGCCCGGCGAACAAGAGCCTTTCGCACCACACGGCCTGGCTATTTGGCAATTACCGGTAAGTAAACCATAATACCCATATGAGCAAGTTACCTATTGTTGCTATTGTGGGACGGGCAAATGTTGGCAAGTCCAGCTTGTTTAATGCGGTTTTAGATCGGCGTGAAGCCATTGTCGCAAGAGAGCCCGGCACGACACGTGACAGCATTACAGCCAAGGCCGAGTACGCAGGTCAGAATTTCTGGCTAGTGGATACAGCCGGCCTCAAAACAGCCGAAGACGACTTTGAGTTCACTATTCAAGAACAAATTGCCCAGGCCGCCGATAGTGCCGATGTTATATGGGTAGTAATTGAGGCCGATGTGTTAATCAGTGAGGAGGACAGGCGAGTAGCAAAGCTGGCCCTAAAAAGCCGTAAACCTGTTTATTTAGTAGTTAATAAGTCGGACAAGAAGCCCAAAGCACAAATAGATGATTACAGGCGTCTCGGTATTAAGGACATCTTTCTAACCAGCGCTACCCAAAACCGCGGTATAGACGAGCTGTTAGACCATCTTGTTGAGTCAATCCCTAGTGCAAGGCTAGAGGACGATGATGATCGCCTGCGCATAGCGCTACTTGGGCGCCCAAACGTTGGCAAATCGTCATTATTCAATACACTAGCTAAAAAACAGCAGGCCATAGTCGCAGACAAAGCGGGCACCACGCGCGACATAAACCGAGCGATCGTGCGTTATCAGAGCAGAGAAATCGAGCTTATGGACACCGCCGGTATTCGGCGAAGCGGCAAGATAGAAAAAGGCATAGAGCGTTTTAGCGTCATCCGTGCTTTAAGCGCTATTGAACAGTCTGATGTATGTTTTCTTCTGATGGACGCAAACGAGCTACATGTAGCGCTGGACCAGAAGATCGCCGGAATGATAAAAGAGGCAGGCAAAGGCCTGGTGCTGGTCGTCAGCAAGTGGGACAGCCTGGACAAAGACGCCTACACCCGAGATAAGCTTGCACCAGAAATTGCCTATGATTTTGATTTTGTGCCTTGGGCGCCATTGATCTTTACCAGTGCTGTAAGCGGACAAAATGTGACAAAGCTATTTGATCTAGTATTAGACATAGACAAGGCGCGTCATACGCGCATAAAGACCAGCGAGCTAAACCGTTGGCTCAGAGACATTACAAACAGCCATCCGCCAGCTGGGCTAAAAAATCGTATGCCTAAGCTAAACTACATCTTGCAAGAAGACGACAACCCGACTAATTTCAAGGTGTATGGAGCACATACAAAGTTTTTACACTGGAGTTATAAGCGATTCATGGATAAAGAGCTACGACTAAAATACGGTTTCGAAGGCACCCCCGTCCGCTTCTGGTTCTTTGAAAAACACGTAACCCACAAACACGGCAGAAAACCAGTAAGCAAAGAGTAGTTGGTAGGTAGTAGATAGTAGTTGGGTTAGAGCAGCACTGTACTATTGCATACTTCATACTTGATACCTCATACTTCATACTCATTATGGCGTTATTACAGAAAAAACCGCAAACCGGCGACAATATACCGCTTTATACGCTTGGCATGAACAAAACAGTTTTGATTGTGGGCCTGGGAAATCCCGGCAAGAAGTATGACGGTACGCGACACAATATAGGCTATGAGTGCCTGGATGCATTTGCCAAAGCGCACGATTTTGGCCCGTGGGTAGAAAAGAAAGACTTAAAAAGCCACGTTGCGACCAAGACGTTAGGCGACACGCGCGTAGTCCTTTGTAAGCCTATGACATTTATGAACTTAAGTGGCGAAGCTGCTCAACGCGTTCAGCATTTTTATAAAGTCCCGAATGATAATTTAGTGGTTGTCCACGACGAACTTGACATGCCCTTTGGCCAGATCCGCATGCGCATAGGCGGTAGCAGCGCTGGTCATAATGGCATCAAGTCGCTAACTCAACACATCGGAGACACATTTGGGAGAGTTCGTATAGGTATCGGAGCAGATACGATAATGAGCGGCTCAGACTTTGTCCTAGCTAAATTCAACAAAGACGAAATAGCGCACCTATCCGGCTTAACGCGCGAAGTCACAAGCATCCTAACCGAATATATTTACAGCAATAAACTCGCACCCGAAACTCGCAATTTTATTCTATAAGTCAAAAGGGGTGGGCACAAAAAAGACCTCCAGTGGGGGTGGGCACCGCTGGAGGTCTATTACACCCTTCAACCCACCTTGAAGTTTTCACTCCACCTGGTGATGCCTGGTCGACCCTTTAAACTGCAAATAAAACGCAGGGGTGACAGGGGTTAAAGGGGTTAGTCTGTTTTAGAGCGCATTCGGCCAATAATAAATTAAGGACCAGCGCCAATAGATTAAGTGGAGGGTAACAACTCAGCCCGCGGCACGCTCTAAAACAATCTAACGCTTCCCATTCGTCGCTAATGCTATGAAGGGTGTTAGAATGGGTATAAGGTACGGTAAGTCGGGATAATTCCGCTTACGAATTGCAATTCTAGCAAATTTATTACATTATGTCAATACTTATAAACATAAATGAATAATGTCAAGAAGCTAACGCTTAACGGCGCGTCTTTCCCGTCAATGCTGCGCGAGATACCATACCCTCCAAAACAGTTATACGTACTTGGGGATATAGAGGGGCTTATGGACACACACCGCTTGGCGGTTGTTGGCACAAGGCAGGTGTCTCCTTATGGCAAACAAATAACCACGCGCCTGGTAGAAGCAGTGGCAAGCAAAGGAGTAGTGATAATAAGCGGGCTAGCTCTCGGTGTTGACGCGCTTGCTCACCAAGCCGCATTGGCGGTGAACGGTCGGACCATAGCGGTACTGCCTTGTGGACTAGACCGATTCTACCCCTCGACCAACGGAGCCCTTGCCAACAAAATCCTAGCGCGGGGCGGAGCAATAATTAGCGAGTACCCCATTAACACTGATGCCCGACGCGAGAACTTTATAGCCCGCAATCGATTGGTTTCCGGCCTAAGTGAGGGCGTGCTTATCACCGAAGCGGCTCTTAAAAGCGGTACCATCCACACAGCAGGTTTTGCGCTCGAACAGGGCAGGACAGTCATGGTGGCACCGGGCAACATTACCAGCCCAACAAGTGCTGGCACCAACCAGCTAATAAAAACAGGCGCGCTAACGATAACCGAAGCAGCAGACATCTTTATGGCGTTAGGGATGGATAATACAAAGGATCAAAAACAGCAAACGCTTATCGCCGACACCAAGGAAGAGTTGATGATATTGAAATTACTGGCTGCGGGCATGTCCGATGGCGGTGAGCTACATAAAAAGAGCGGGCTAGACGCTATGACCTTTAACCAGACACTGACAATGCTAGAAATAGCTGGGAAAATTCACCCGCTCGGCGCCGGCCACTGGAGCCTGAATTAGTTTTAGTGATAATAGCGTTTGCAATTTATCAACAACACAAGTACTGTTACTTGCTGATACATATTTAATAGGTACACTTAGGAAGCATGAGTAGAATCCATATTACCACTACCACCCTGCTGCAAGCCGTGCTGGCGGCACGCCTTGATGATTTCACTCGTCAACGTAACGGAAGTTACGCGTCCTCAGGAGAACTATCAAATCGCACTCGCCAACACGGCTTTCACAATTGGAGGCAGCAGTAAGATGGGTTCTAAAAACCTCGTTATCGTGGAGAGCCCGGCCAAGGGCAAAACCATTGAAAAATTCTTAGGCAAAGACTACAGCGTCAAAAGTAGCTTTGGCCATATCAGAGACCTCCCCAAAAAAGGCCTTAATATAGATATAGAAAATGGTTTTGAGCCGCATTACGAGGTACCGTCTGATAAGTCCAAGACCATTAGCGAACTACGAAAAGCTGCCAAAAGCGCTGACACTGTCTGGCTAGCAAGCGATGAAGACCGAGAAGGTGAGGCTATAGCCTGGCACCTATGCCAAGCTCTCAAACTGGATGAAAAAAAAGCGAAGCGCATCGTGTTCCACGAAATAACCAAGCCAGCCATCGAACACGCTGTAGCAAACCCCCGTACTGTCAATATGGCACTAGTAAATGCCCAGCAAGCCCGGCGAGTATTAGATCGTCTAGTGGGCTATGAATTATCACCCGTACTCTGGAAAAAAGTCCGCCCGGGCTTAAGTGCTGGTCGCGTTCAATCCGTAGCCGTCCGGCTGACGGTTGAGCGAGAAAGGGAGATCAAAGCCTTTGAACCTCAAATTGCTTTTAAGGTTACAGCAAGTTTCTTAGCCGGAACCAGCAAGCTGCCCGCAGAACTAGCCAGCCGTTTTGCCGAGGAAAAATCTGTAAAAGAATTTCTAGAAGCGAGCAAAACTGCAACTTTCAAGGTTACAAGTATCGAGAAAAAACCAGGTACACGCAACCCTGGTGCGCCATTTACTACATCGTCCTTACAGCAAGAAGCTGCACGTAAGCTCGGTTATAGCGTTAAACAGACAATGACACTAGCCCAACGTCTGTATGAAAGCGGTCATATCACTTACATGCGTACCGATAGCACCACGCTTTCTGGTCTTGCTATTACATCGGCAAAAGAGTTTATTAAGAAGCAGTATGGCGACAAATATCATCAGGTCCGCCAATATAAGACAAAAGACCAAAGCGCTCAAGAAGCTCATGAGGCAATTAGGCCAACCGACTTCACTAAACTGTCGGCCGGTGATGATGCCCAGCAAGAAAAACTTTATCAACTAATCTGGCGAAGAGCCCTGGCAAGCCAGATGGCACCAGCACAAGTAGACAAGACCGAGATTATCGTGTCATCCAGCAACCGCAGCGAAACCTTTTCAGCCAAGGGCGAGGTTTTGAAATTTGATGGTTTTTTCAAGGTTTATGGTGGCACTAAAGATGACGTTATACTGCCAATCATAAAAAACGGTCAAGAGGTCGCTCTAGAGGAAATGACAGCCACGCAAACCTTCAGCAAGCCACCAGCACGCTACTCAGAAGCCAGCCTTGTGCGTAAACTTGAAGAGCTCGGGATAGGAAGGCCAAGTACATATGCGCCGACAATTTCTACCGTCCAGGCGCGCGGTTATGTTGAGAAGCTGGATCTTGAAGGCACAGAACGAACCGTGAAGAGCCTGAGACTTAAGGATGGTGGCATAGCTCAAACCGAGGTAACCGAGGTGACAGGAGCCGACCGTGGTAAGCTTATGCCGACGGCGCTAGCAGAGGTGACCACGGATTTCCTTGTAAAGCACTTTTCATCCATCGTAGACTACAACTTTACCGCACATGTAGAAGAAGATTTTGACCATATAGCCGAAGGCAAACAGGAGTGGCAAAAAATGATTCAAGCTTTTTATAAAGATTTTCAGCCATTAATTAAACAGTCAGAAAATGTCACCAGAGAGGAAACTAGTCAATCGCGTGAACTTGGCTTGGACCCTAAGACATCTAAGCCTATTGTGGTGCGCTTTGGTCGCTACGGGCCGATGCTACAGCGCGGTATAACCGAATCAGACGAAAAGCCGGACTTTGCCCCATTGCCAACCGGTGTTGATATGAACGACGTGACGCTGGAGCAAGCTTTAGAAATGTTCAAACTACCGAGGACTGTAGGGGAGACCGATGACGGAGAAGAGATCAAAGCCAACATTGGACGTTTTGGTCCATACATACAGGTAGGTAAGCTGTATGTTTCTATAAAGCCGCATGACCCTATGAAGATCACAGAAGGCGAAGCAAGAGAGTTTTATGCTAAGAAACTACAACAAGAAGCAGAGAAGCATATAAACGAGTTTCCGTCCGGCCTAAAAATACTAAATGGTCCATATGGTCCATATGTAACCGATGGCAAGAAAAACGCACGCATCGCAAAGTCTGTTGATCCGACCAAGATAACAGAAGCAGAAGCCAAGGAGCTAATAGAAAAAGCCCCCACCAAGAAAAAAGGCTTTAAGCGCCGCAAAACCGCCAAAAAATAGTACAAATATTTTTAAATACTTATATAATATGGTATAAATATGATTTATGAATTCTTTAGCTAATAGTCCTCAAGAACTTGAGAAGATATTACAGCTGCCTGACTTCAAAATTGCCGCGCGCAAAGTAGCCAGATATACTGCGAAAAATTACAGAGAAGCAGGTTTTGTGGTGTACACATCTAAGGATAAGAAGCCGAGGATATCCGAAGTTATCCGTGGAAGTAGCCCTGGGACCCCCCTCAAGGACGAAGCAACATCAATAAGTTTAGCTTCGCTGATCTATATGTTTCGTGAAGATCACGACAAGCCTGTCATGCGTAACGATCTATTGATGGTGTTACATTCACACCCCTTAAGTAGTTACTGTCCATCGCAGACAAGGGATCATTTAGTTCCATCGTCTGCAGACCTTGAAGTGACAGAAAACATTGAAGTGCACAATCCAGGTCATATCCAGGCTATTCTCGTCTGTGAAGATGATTTGAGTATGGCCAGTATTCTTTTATATAGACGCATACACCATGATCAACCATTGGTTTATCAACAATACAGCCCAGACGTATACTATCCCAAAACTACTATGCAGAGAGCACTACACGAAAGTGGTTTCGGTTATACTGAAGTCCAATACGACCTGCACGATAAAGCTTACTCACCCGATCTAGGGGAAAGCTTACAGGCTCTTTTTAGCCAAAACACACTACTAGAAGCTTGATTTATTAAAAAGGACATGGTTATCCACAATTTGTGATCTGTGCAAGTTATTTTATGATGATATTTCTACACGCTACTGTGTGCAGGGAAGTCCATTTTGTGCTATAGTTAAGTCATAAAAAAAGAGGGATTGACTTTTAAAAGTTATTGTTTTAGAATAATACTAAACTTATGTTAAAAGCAAGGGACTGACCGAATCATGACAGACAATACCAAGAGGTTAAATATTGAAAAGGTTGTTAACGATGCCTTGGGGACAATAGAACGAGAACGAGAACGAGAAATTATCTCACGTCGCTATGGCTTATTTGACCGTAAAGAGACCCTGGAGCAGATTGGTGAACTGCTTGGTATTACTCGTGAACGAGTCCGTCAGCTAGAAAAGGCTGTTGTAGCTCGTCTTAAGACTCAGGCTGAGCAAGGCCAGCTTCCGCACATCTCGGAAATTCAAGAACTTTTTATTGCACAGATTAAGGAACTTGGTCATGTAGCTAGAGTTTCCGAGCTAAGCGCCCGACTAACAAAAAACAATAGCCGAATAGACCAGTCCCGGGTTTCGTTTTTGGCTCAACTTTCTCCTAAGCTAGCTGTTATAGATGAAAACGACCACTTCCACTTAGCGGTCGGCATTAAAGACATGCATGATGAGAAGAATATTAAAGACCTCGTCGGCAAAGTTATTGATGCTCTAAAGAAGATCGGTAAACCCACCACAATAGACCAGGTTGCCACCCAAGCAGGGAACAAGGACGCAAAGCACGCCGAAGCCCTGGCTAGTATTTCCAAGCATCTAGCAACGCTTAACAAACGCTGGGGGCTTATCAGGTGGCCGATGGTCAACCCAAAGAATATTCGCGATAAGATTTATGTCATCTTGCACGAAAGCGGCAAACACATGCACTTTAACGAAATTTCTGAAGCTATCAAGGGCTCGGAGTTTAAGCGTAAAGATGTGACCACTCAAGCCATCCATAACGAACTAATCAAAGACAAGCGCTTTGTGCTTATTGGCCGCGGTATCTACGCTCTAAAAGAGTGGGGATACTCTAAGGGCACAGTGTCGGATGTCATAGCCAATATTCTGAAGAAAAAAGGCGAGCCCATGCACCGTGATGACATCGTCAAAGAGGTCCTGAAGAGTCGCTACGTTAAAGAAACCACCATCTTGTTGAACCTGCAAGGCAAGCCACAATTCAAACGCGTCGCCAAAGCCACCTACAGCCTAGCTGAGTAAATTCAGTAAGAACTTTGAAGTTATTCTATCAATAACCTTCATCTGTAATCAAAACATGGCAACTCTTCTCAACTATCCCGACCTAGAACTTCCCCTGTTTGGACCAGAAACGCAAGTTGTATATGGGGCTGAGGGTCTGCTACAAGCAGGCCAACAACAACCAGACTCAATAGTTCGCCATACACGCTTGTCTGCACATGGGGCGGGGTCACTCGCTGAAGCTTTGCTGGCGGCGGATATGGCCTTTAAATTCGTCGCGAGTCACTGTGGGGCCGTGGTGTTACCACATACCTGGGGTCTTTATAAAACCTCAACCACCGACATGTATCCCGCCCACTACGACTATATTTGTAAAAACCCGCCTACACGTCTAATACCTGAAAATTATCTATTGGTTGCAGAAGTCCCGGTAGTAAGAGATACCTTTGGATCAACGCCCAAACAAAATAAAAAGATATATGATGCTTGGAATCGGCATCGCAGATTAAGCCCTAAGGAGACGCTCGTTTGGGCTGATTATGGGTTATGGCCAATTTAGAAATGGCAAGCTACCCGGCGCCTTAGGCAAAACTACTTTTATTCTTATGGACATTGAGCCAATACTAGAGCAAAAATAAATTGTGAATTGTACAATATGCGAACATGTTATGATAAAAATTACGCGGTTAGTAAAGTGCGATGATACGAATCGATTTTTTAAGTGTTACAACTACAGGCAAGGGTGCAGCAATTGACAAAAACAAAACTAAACAAAAAAAACCGTAAGAGCTAGGAGCTAAAATATAGCCAGCAAGGACACACAAGCGAGCACTAGACGAGATGTCGCACAATGTATATTTTACGACTCTATATTCGGGCCAGCAAATGGTTAAACACTGCTTTGCCTGTAGGGGAGTTTTATTGTTACGCGCACAAATGTTCGGCTTATGGTTGCTTCAGCTCACGCAAAGATAGATTTTCATCTCCGCTCTTGATGGCTGAAGTGTGCCCCCGGTCGCGACTAAATAGGACCGGTGCTGTAGAGTACGACTTTTCCACAGCACATATGTGAAAACATTTGCTTTTTAGGACGTTTAGTATTAAAAATTGCTTTGCCCTGCTTTTCTGTCTTGTGCAGTTATATTTGACTTTCCCCTGCTTCTGTATGTTCGTATAGTTTTTTTGCGTTATGTAAGAATTTTATCATTACGAACAATTTGCGAACAGCGAAGGGGCAGAGCGGGAGAAGCATAAACTAAGCTGAGGCTTAACAACGAGTTGAACCGCTTACTGGTAGTATACTTTTTCACCGGTCCTAACATCTATATATACACTCGGGGTCTTTCCCTCCCTTTCAAGGTGTCGGAGAGTTGCAACGAGTGAGCCGGCCTGTAACCGAGCATCGCCCACTATATTGAATTTTATATAATAGCTCTGATTGGCGGGTTTGATGTGTATTTCGTTTGCTACTAGTGGCAGAATTACACTTTGAATTGGGATGTCTTTCGCCGATAACTGTCTAGTGAGTTCTGTGATAAAACCTACGTTCTCGGCTGGTAGTACGCTGTCGCCAACCTCGACTTCAATACCGGTCTCATCAACAACCGCAGGGATATTAAGCGCAGTTATTTTATTAACGTTCTCCGTTTTAAAGAGCGCCCTCCCCCGCTCGTCTAAAACAGTAAAGTCCGTAGCGCTCGACAACAGCGCTACCGCTGGTTTTGTAGGTTTAATCTCAAAAGTAAGTCTATGCCCTGCGATTGGAGTAATAACGGCCACCTCAGATAATTCTGGGAATTGCGCTTGAAAATTACTCGCCAACTGATTGGTGTCAACGGTTAGTTTGAAGCGATTGAAAATAGATTTTGACAAAATTTCTTGCCCGGCTCTTTGATAGGTTCCCGTGCTTTGCATGATCGACTCTTTTTCTGGCGTCAAAGCCACAACCTCGATGCGCGGGTTAATATCCAGCCATAATAAATAGCCAAGGCTTATCAATATCGCCACCGTGGCCAGCCAGACCGGAAACATATGCCAGTTCACAGAACGCGCTTGTTTTGCTGGTTTTTTGTCGTGGTATCGTTCGGTCACTTTAGAGCTGGGCGAACGGCTCGCGTAGTACGAAAACACGTTGGCCACACCAGGAGGTTTGGCCTGTCTTGATTCTTTTTTGCGCCGCTTGAAAGAAACTTTCATTTTGAGTTTTCTAGTATTATACGCGCTAGTTCGCTCGCGGCATCTGGTTTCGCCAGTCTTGACATTGCGCTGGAAAGTTTTTGTCTAAGCTTGGTGTTGCTTAATAGGTCTTCCAGGACTTCTGCTAATAGGCCTGGCTTTGCTATTAGATGTTTTTCTTGTAGAACAATTGCGGCATTCTTGTCCGACATAGCCTGCGCATTCTTGAGCTGATGCCCCCCACTCAAAAAAGGGCTAGGTATAAGTATCATTGGCTTGGCCTGGATGCTGAGCCCAGCGATCGTGGTTGCGCTAGCTCGCGCTATCACGATATCAGCAGCAGCTGAAGCTGTGTAAAAATTTTTTATGAATGGCTCAACTCGTAAGCGCGGGTTGTGATAGTCCCCGTAAACTCCTTTGTTTGACTCTCCGGTCTGGTGAATCACAAACACTTCATCGTGATTCTCTAAAATGCCCGGCACTATCGCCTCCATAATGCTGTTGATTCGCTGCGAGCCCAAACTCCCACCTGTCACCAGTATAATCTGTGCTTTTTGAGGAATGCCAAGTATGTTTTTTGCGCTGTCCTGGTCCTCTTTATTAACTAGGCTAAAGTCTCGCCCGACAGGTGTACCCACAAACTTTGTTTTATTGCGGGGGTATGAATAGAACTCGACGGGCATGCCTGTGGAATGAAGCTTTGCCCATCTACTGATAATACGATTGGCCAGGCCAGGCATCGTGTCTGAATCGTGCGTCACAAACGGTATACGCATAATTGCAGCTGCAAGGCCTACCGGCACCCCGACAAAACCACCTTTTATAAATATGACATTCGGACGAGTGTTAATAAGCATCCAGAGAGCTTGTATAAACCCAAGAGCAACCAAAAACCCGTCGCGTAGATTAAGCAGATTAGTTCTCACATCAATAAATTTACGAAACCATGATTCGTCATGATAACGTCTAAATTTGCCGGCAAAAATATAAGCAGACCTATCAATATCCGAGTGGTTGTCCGTAAGGTGCTTAAATCGGCCGCCCTTTTCACCAACATGAATCAGTGTAATATCGGGCCGAAGCCGTTTTAGCTCATGGGCGACGGCTAATAGCGGCGTAATGTGACCGCCCGTGCCCCCGCCGATCAGCAGGATCGTCATAACGTTTTCCCTCCGTTAATGCCATGCTATTTACACCGTAAGTAGTGTAACGCGAAGCGTTAAATGCCAGACCTATCGCGGCCGCCACAAATATAATACTGGTACCGCCATAACTTACGAACGGCAAGGTTATGCCCTTTAGGGGCAACAGACCGATCATCGCGCCGATATTAATCAATGCTTGCGTGCTCAGCCAGGCTAAAATACCGGTAACAAGAAGTCTTGTTCTGGTGTCGGGAGCCTTTTCAATAATTAATTTTAGCCGTGAAAATAAGGCGATGAATAGTCCTATCAGTACTGTAGCGCCCAGAAAACCCGACATCTCAGCAAAAATCGCAAATATTGAATCGTTAGCCGACTCGGGTAGATAGCCGTAGGCCTGCACGCTACCACCTATCCCCTTTCCAAACAAACCGCCCGACCCTATCGCGCTCAATGCCTGACAAGATTGGTATCCAACGTTCTGGCAGTCTTGTCCTGGGTTCATAAATATTGCCAGGCGCTCACGTCTGTAAGGACTACTGGCGATCGCTAAGAATGTACCAACGGCAATTATACCGGCAAACATTAGCACCTTCTTCATCGGTAACCCCGCCACAAACGCCATACTCCCCACCATAGCAACTATTACCCCGGCTGAGCCAAGGTCGCTCTGGACAAAAGCTACGACGAAACTGCATATACCTACAGCAATTAGCATCGGTTTAATCGTCTTTTCCTGGTTGCCCAACAAGCCCTCTTTGTGCCGCTGATTTAGAAAGCTGGCCATACATATTAATAACGCAAATTTTATTAGCTCTACAGCCTGAAATGATATCCCCCCAACCTGCAACCAGCGCGAGGCTCCGTTGACCTCTTGTCCAAACAACTGCACAGATATAGATGCTAATACTGCCAATATAATTAGTGGTTTTTGGACCACCTTCAATGATTTTAGCGGAAGCTGAGCCGTTAGAATAAATGCAACCAGCCCAAGTGCGACAGCTATTATTTGTTTTGACGCGTAATAGTTTGCTGCGACACCTTTTTGCGCGCTCAGCCCCGGGCTAATAGCATAGACCACAATCAAACCAACACTGAGCAGGATAAGACTCAAGAGTAGCAATATATAGTCCGGGCGGTGCCTCCTTTGTAGGGGCCGATCCAACAGTATCGGGCGCCGAGCTATGCTCATATATTCCCTTCTAACAGATAAAGTATCAATCCAAGAACCGCAACAACTTGTCCAATGACCCAGAAGCGCATCGTAACCTTGGTTTCCGGCCATCCTATCGCTTCAAAATGATGATGAATCGGTGACGATTTGAACACTTTTTTGCCGTGTCTGAGCTTTTTGGACAAACGATTAATAATTACCGAGCCCGTCTCCGCCAGGTACACAAACCCAATAACCGGTAGTATATAAATCGTATCAGTTTGCATCGCAATAATACCGAGCGCCGTACCGAGCGCAAAGGCCCCAACATCGCCCATAAAAAACCTGGCAGGATAAATATTAAACCAAGTGTAGCTTAGAAGCGCGCCTACAATTGTTAGGCAGAACCCGGCAAGCGCAAACTGGCCCTGACTAAAACAAATAACCGCATAGGCAGTAAACGACGAGACAAGGAGCCCGCCAGCTAAACCGTCTAAACCGTCAGTGATATTAACAGCGTTGGCAGTTGCTATAACCACCAGCCAGAACAGCGCTATGACTAAAATCCCAAGGTTGACCTCGTCCAGACCTGGGATGTGGATACTAGAAACTTCAAGCTTAGAGTAGAACCACCACCCTCCCGCAACTGCGACCAGACTATGAAGCCCAAACTTAATTTTTGCTCGCATACCCGCAAGACGATTATTCTTCCCTCTAATATTGATCCAGTCATCTATAAAACCAATCATCCCAGACCCTATCATGCCGGCCAACGGAAGCCATGTTTCACCCCGGTCCAGGTTAGCCAGTAGAGTTACTAGTCCTACCGACACAACAAAAACTATGCCAGCCATGGTCGGTATGTTGCGCTTGTGTTTTTCTGCGTGTAACTTGTTATAAACCGCCGCTATCCCACCCGACCACGCATTTGTTCTTTGTTGCTTCCACCACTTATAACGATAAGCTATCGTTGTGTAGATCGGAGTGAGCAACATACTAAGGGCAAACCCAAAAAAAGCCAGCAACAAGACATGTATTACAGTGTTTGTTTCAAGTACTAATGTGAATGATTCAGGCATGGTGTGTTCTTCTTATTATAACTTATTTCTTAGGTGTTACGCCAAAATTATCAATCAGAGTATTAACGATACTAACGAATATGGGCCCGGCGGCTTTAGTCCCAGCATATCCAGCAATTTTTGGCGCGTCGACTCGAACGACTATTGCGTATTCAACTTCGTTACCGCCTACAAAGCCCATAAACATACCGTTGTAGCGGTCTGTGTAGTAGCCGCCTTCGGGGTTGGGGATTTCCGCTGTACCGGTTTTGCCGCCAACAGAAAACTCATCACGCAACTTGGGCATCCCCCCGTACGCCCTATAGTTCTTGCCAAATGTGTACTCCATAATTTCTTTTAATTGTTTACCCACTTCAGAGCTGACCACCTCTGAACGCAAGACTTCCGGTTTTTTGATAATTTCACGCCCGTCCGCAGTAATGATCTTCTCTACCAGGTGAGGACGATAGTATGTGCCTCCGTTCACGACACTACCGATAGCAGCAACCATTTGTAACGGCGTCGCTGTCATCCCCTGGCCAAAGGCACTGTTAGCAAACTGGATATTCAGCCCATAGCCTTCGTTAGGGTCTGGTATTGTGCCGGCACCCTCGTAGCCTTGCTCAATACCAGTAGACCTCCCTAGACGATAATGATTGACCATGTAGTCGTGCCAGGCCGTTCGTGCCTGTTCGTTAATTTCCCCACCGCCCATCTGCATCAACAACCAGGTGGCGCCCGTATTCAATGATTGCTGCAAAATATCGTTTAGGGTCCGTTGGCCCGAGCCGCCTGACTCCTCTACATTTGTGATTGTCGCACCGTCGATCTTAAAGTACCCTTTATCAAAGAATGATGAGTTACGATTAACAGCTCCCTGGTCAAGTGCAGCAGCTGTTGTTAGTGGCTTCATGATTGACCCTACTTCTAACGGTGCGCTGACAACTTTATTCTCAAAAACACCTATATCCTTACCGTCAACCTTGAAAAATTCTGCTGGGCTATATGTTGGGTAGTTGGCCATGGCTTTTATCTCACCCGTGCGCACGTCCATGATTATTGCTCCACCTGACTGCGATTGCGCGTGTTCTACACCGTCCTTGAGTATGTCTTCAAGCTGTTGCTGCATACCAAGGTCGATCGTTAAGATGATTTTTTCACCATGCTCGGGCTCTTTTAAAACGTTCTCGTTGTTCGCTGCTAAAGGCACGCCACGGGCATCGGTAATCGCCTTGAGTTGACCATTACGCCCCTTCAACTGATCGTTAAGCGCCTGTTCAAGTCCATACTTGCCCCGCCCTTCGTCATCGACAAAACCAAGTAGTTGGGCGGCTAATGTCCCCTGGGGGTAGGTGCGTTGCGGTGCATCGGCAGTCAGCACACCTGGGATTTCTAGTTTACTGATGTTTTCGTTTTGCTGTTTGGTCAGCTTTTTGGCCAGAACAGAGTAGCGCGTATCAAGCTTCATCTTTTCTTCGTAATCATCTACATCACCGCCAATGGCATCGTGAATTAGTTGGGCGGCGCGAGTCGGATCTTTGATAATTTTGGGGTCTGCAAAAAGTGTATAACGCATCTCATTTAGTACTATCGGGACTGTTTCTTTTCCGTTTTGGACCTCAATAATACCTCGCTCGGCAGGTATCTCATATTGCTTAAGCTGTGATGTAAGAGCGGCTGATCTATAGTAGTCGTGTTTAATCACCTGTAGGTAGAACAAGCGCACAATAAACACCGCGCAGATGGAAAGCAACAAGAAATACCATACTCGAACGCGCTGTACTGGTGTGAATAATAACTTATCTGGTGGCTGCATCTAGATTCAGGCCTACCTTTTACAGTTTTACTGATTAATTGTTCCGCTTGGGGCAACGCTTACAAGTTGCTTGGCGATATCGCTGTTTTTTACGCGCTCTAAAGCCTGGAGGCGGGCAGACGCAACCTGCAATTCGTCATGTTCAGTTTTGAGACTGGTGTGCTCTGCTTCCATCTCACTTATCTGATACCCTAGCGCATTAGTTTTCGTTACTTGCGTCAAGTATAAAAGCCCCAAAAGACACGCTAACACTATAAGCATTATGGTATTACTAACTGGCCCCAGTGTTTTTTCTGTAGTCCTAAAACTGGTTGAGTTTTGGTTGCGAGCCGCAAATCGCTGACGGCCCATTGCGAGTGAATTTGAGTATGTCATTTTTTTCTACTTTTTTTATTTGTTTTATGCTTGTCCGTGTCCCGGTTTTATACGGGACACGGACACCAATGCCTACTGCATCACTTTGACGCGGACTTTGTAGGCTCTGGAGAGGCTTTTTACCTGAATGGGCATTAGTCTCTCCTTTCTTTTTGGTTATTTATTTTAGCTGCGGCTCGTAGTTTTGCACTACGTGCTCGCGGATTAGAAACAATTTCGGATTGCTGCCCCGTGACCGGATGTTTGGTGAGCAGTTTCAGCTCGGCATCATATCGGTTACCACCTGCTTCAAGCAAAGCTTGCTTAACAATACGGTCTTCCAGACTATGAAAGCTTATTACCCCTAGCCTGCCACCAACTTCTAGTAAATCAATCCATATCGGCAATGCTAACTTGAGTTGTTCAAGCTCGCTGTTAACCGCTATACGCAACGCCTGAAAGGTGCGCGTCGCCGGATGAATCTTACTACCTTTAGGTTGGGCTGAGGCAACGATGCGTGCAAGTTGTCCCGTGGTAACAATCGGCCGATTAGCCACAATGGCTTTGGCGATAGTTCTTGCCCGGGGTTCCTCTCCATAGCTTCGGATCAATTCAGTTAGCTGCCCCTCATCATAGTTATTTACTATAATTTCTGCACTTAGCTCCTGCCTTTGGTCCATACGCATGTCGAGGGGTCCATCATGGTTGATGCTAAACCCACGGCTTGCGGTGTTAAGGTGCGGTGACGATACGCCTATATCCGCCAGAATGAGATCAAACTTTTTGCCCGAGGCGATCAGCTCTCGGCTAGCTGCTAGAAAATCCTGATGGATAATCGTTACAGGCTGCCCCTTGAACTTTTTGTGCAAGTAATCAACCGCATTCTGATCGCGATCAACAAGCGTTGCTTGATTTGGCTGTAAAGTCTGTTCCAGTATGCTTCTTGCGTGTCCGCCGTAACCAGCCGTCAGATCAAGGTATGAATCCCCTTTTGACGGCGCTAAATACGACAGAACAGCTTCCAGCAGTACCGGAATATGCTCATTTTGTTGGTTTTGGTGCATATACACCTTTGTTTTTGTTTTGGTGTTTGTTTTTGACAAGGTCACCTAATCAGCAGTCAACTATTTGTTTTTTTGGAGTTTTTGTTTTTATAAGAACAGGCCGTATGTGTAGAAGGTTAAATGAGAGATTTGAAAAATCTTCGAACTTCTTACTTCCTGTTCTAAAGTTTTGAGAGACTTATGTGTGAGGTGGAGTTTTGGGAGGTGTTTTAGTGTAAAGAACATAGGTTTTTTGAGTGGTTACCTAGGTTCCACTTGTTGACTGCCGAATAGCTAACCTCGGGGTAACAGAGACAAACCTACGGTTTTTCTCGTCGCGCCGGGTTTGAAATGAATTCAAACTCGGGCTGCTCTTTTCCCTTGCCCGCTTTCGGGTTGGTTGTACTTTTCGGCTTTCCCCGTTGTACGTTATTCGTTCTACGTACTACAGTTCATTCCTAATTGTTAAAGGACTAACTATCTTGGCCAGGTGCCATTAGACGCCAATAACGTCCTGCACTGACTGCCACGATGTCACGCTTGATTCCAGCGTAATCCAAAAGGTCTTGTTCAAGCATCACCCTTCCCTGCTTTCCGTCCAGCTCAGTTTCAACTTTGCCGGTACGAAAACGTATATTCAGGTCTGCGATCCGCTCGTCCAAGAGATCACCTTCAAGCTGCGGTTCAACCTGACTGTCCCATATCTTTTTAGGATACAGGTGCAAGTATTTACCGAAGCCCCTAGTGATCACCACCCCTCCCGCCAGCTCGTGTCGAAGTTCAGTCGGTATTGTTAACCGCCGTTTATCGTCGAGTTTGCGAACGAAGTAGTCTACCTTGGGCATATGATGATAGTTAAATTACTAGTGGTTTTTTATTTTTACCTATCGGAGCTGTCTCCTGCTGGTTTGGTCGCCCAGTAATCTATTTTGGATTACCTACGATTACCCACTGACATCAGTCTACTACCCACCCTCACCCACATGCAAGCATTTTTGACCCACTATCAAGAGAAACGTGATTACTTATCCACAGTTTTGCCAAATAAAAACATCCACCACAACATGTGGTGGATAAGCGCACGACAAAAACACTATTTATTCTTGAGACTCGTTTTCGATCTCTAGCATTCTATCAGCTAAGTCTGATGGCACCATATAATTATCTGCAGGGATGTACTCATCACCTACATTGGCTACGCCATCTGGCTGGAGCTGTTCAGTATAAACATCAACTAGTGGAGCGATGCTTTCACCTTTAATACCTGCAGCCTTAGCCGTGCGGATCGCCAAATTCCACGGGAGATCCTTACTGTCGTCAACTGCCATGCGCACAACGTTTTTACCTGCTTTTATATCTCTGGCAATCTGCGATGCCATGCTGTTTGGAGATATTCTTTCATCAAAAATTTGCTGCTGTGCTGGGGCGTTAGATAGCCTATCCGTGCGACTCTCACTAGATACAGCATCACCACGCTCAGATATGACAGGCATCAAAAGTACTGTGGCTATTAACGCGGCAGCACCTACAACTTTTCCTCTAGCTGTTAATGACAGCCCTTCGAAGGCTGATTTTTGAGTACCACGACGATTAATTTTACTTAAGAGTGCATCATGCTCACTAGTGTAAGCAAGCTCAATCTGCCCAACTTGATGGTCTTTACGGCGGGTTCGGCGTTGATTGCCTTCGCTTGATTTACTCATGGATTAAAACTATAGCAAGCTTTAGCAGTTTTGTCAAC
>JAJDCK010000004.1 GCA_029260855.1 Candidatus Saccharimonadota bacterium | reverse complement strand
ATCTGTTGAAAGTTCTTTGTCACCAACAAACATAATATATCGGACATCTTTTTTGACAGCTGATTTTATTTGCTTGTCAACAGAGCGCCCATATCCATCCACAGATACATTCAGTTTCATGCCTCTTAACTCGGCAATTATATCTTGCGCTTTATCATACACATCGCCTATCAGGACAATATAAAGATCGGCTTCTGGTCTTAAATCTGGCAGCAAATCATGTGTCTCTAAGAAGTTTAACATCGTCACGTCACCGTACCCGAAGCCAACCGTCGGCACAGGCTCGACACCAAAAAGACCGACCAAACCATCATATCGCCCCCCGCCAAACATTGAGCGGTTATTACTGGGGTCACTATCAAAAACCTCAAAAACAATGTCCGTATAGTAATCAAACCCCCGCATTACGCTAGGTGCAAAATGGACATTGGTAATCTTGGAGCTCTCTAGCAGTTCTATGAGTTTTTGTAACTGCTTGACTGATTCATGTGACAAAAGTTCTTCGGGCAGCTGACCAAGACTCTTTATATGCAGAAAGCTTATTAATTTGTCACTAGCTCCGTTTTCACGCTGAGATGGACTAAAAACAGCTTCAATCTGAGCCACGAATTCGGCTTGGTCCATTTTGTCTACGCGGTCAACTATTTTACTAATCGTGTAGGCCTGCGTACGGTCCAGCCCGAGGTAGTCGTGCAATAGGTAGTCGATCAGTTTTCGGCTGTTTAGGCGTATGGCGTACATATCCCACTTAGCACCAAATGATTTCATGATAGTGTCGGCTAGCATGATTATTTCATGCTCGGCTTCTACGCCGTCCACCCCAAAGATATCAACATTCAACTGCCAGTGCTCACGCAACCGACCGCGTTGCGGGCGCTCGTAGCGCCACAGATTCGGGATAGAATACCAACGCAGCGGGTAGGCCAATTCCTGTCTTTTGCCGGCAACCATACGGCTCACTGTCGGTGTCATCTCTGGCCGAATAGCTACCTGCCGCTGCCCACGATCAGCGAATGTATAGGTCTGCTGATTAACGATTTCTTCGCCTGACTTAGCTAAGTAAAGCTCCAAAGGCTCAATAATCGGAGCGTCATACTCTTCATAGCCAAATAGTTCGGCAGTTTGCCGCCATTTAGCAAAGATATATTTTTGGAGGCGTTTGTCGTCAGGGTAAAAATCCCGCGCCCCTTTATATGGTTGTGTTGATAAGCTCATATGCTGATGACAGTGTAGTTAATCAGTAAAGATTTGTAAAAACAAATCAGTCTTCAGGTGCATATGTCCAGCCTTTAAGATGTAGTTGTCGGGTAGCTATATAGTTTTATTGACCCCCTTTCTTGCGTCGCAAAGAAAGCAAGACCGTCTGGCATTTTGCAAAGTTTAGGCTGACTGTCTCTACGTCTTAAGCCTGCCCTTATTCATCAAGCTACTAGGATAAGTAAAAGCTTATTGCGGCTAACGTGCCGATTTTATTCTTATCCTCAGGCAAGCGTACCGACAGCCCTGAGTTGTCTTAGTGTTTTCTAAGAAATTCGCCAGAAACCTTATTCAAAAATTTTTATCTGGTGCGGATGAGAGGACTTGAACCTCCACGCCTTGCGGCACTAGCTCCTAAGGCTAGCGTGTCTACCATTCCACCACATCCGCGCATCAAGACATATTGTATGCAAGGTTCGCCGTAAAGTCTATTGGTTGTGTGTGCCATAAAGACATAATGAACGTGTGGTGCCTTACTCAATAGGCCCTCGTATTATGTGGTGGGCTATGTGGCACGTTCACGTCTGCTATGATAAATAGGCAACGAACAAGAAGGATTAATATGGCTAAGCCAATTGGTGCGTTCCAATTATTCATACCGAGTAAAGAGGCTGTACTTAATAATTTTTTGAGCTTCTTGACGATAGTTTTTATACCCTCATTCTTGATACTTATCGCCGAAACCATGAATATAGCAAATTTTTTAGCATCCAACTTAACCCTTATAGAACAACTGTCACTCAAAAACTCACTACCAGGATCAAGACCGTACTATATCTTAGGAGCACTTTTTTCAGTACTGCTTCTTCCCTCGCGCTACTATCTACAGCTTCAGGTAGCTAAAGGGAAAATAGTCGGGCTCATAGAGGCAGTAAGCGATTCACTTAAGTACTTCTGGAGAATAATAGGCTTCAATTTTCTGTTTGCATTATTTATTTTTCTTGGGTTGATAGCCTTTATAGTTCCTGGTCTGATAGTATTGAGAAGGTACTTTTTGACTCCATACTTTTTGATTGACCAAAACTTGAGTGTTAAAGAGGCTATGTCTGCTAGCGCCCAAGCTTCTATTCTGCACTCTAAGGCAATATGGGGCGTCATAGGAGTATCAGTCTTATTTAGTGTTTTTAACATAGTTCCAGTATGGGGAGGTTTGGCCGTGCTAATCCTAACAACTCTGTATTCCTGCGCCCCCGCTTTACGATATTTGGAGCTATCAAAACACGCAATCAAAATAAAAAAGCACAAGGTCTAATCGGCAAACTTTCTGTAAAACACTAGCTGAGCGTCACCGTACGACTTAACCGAAAGTTGACGATAGCATGCAAGGGGTAATGAAAAATCAATGTTAGGTGGCAAAGAAAACACCACCAATCCATGTATTTTTGTATGAGCGGCCACTTTATACAGCAAGCTTTTTTTCACAGAGTCATATGGCGGGTCACATAAGACAATGTCAAAATGCATAGCAGGATTGTTATCCGACCACGAACCTATGTTTGCACGAACAACCTTTAGCTTGTTTGTTACGCCAAGCAGTTGAGCGTTCTTATTAATTATATTAATAGCATTCGTATCAATATCTATCGCAGTTACATAGCTAGCGTTTCTACTAATGGCCTCAAAAGCTAACGCACCACTTCCGCTGAAAGCATCAACAACCGTTAACCCGCCTATGTCGCCTAATACACTAAAAAGCGCTCCTCGCACCTTTTCACTCATAGGATGGGTACGATTGCCCGCCGGGGCGTTGTAAGTTCTGCCCCCTAAGCTACCTGATACGATTCTCATTTATAGCCAGCATCTTTAAGCGCGCTATACCAAATAAGAGTTACCGTCTGGACCGTTACAGGAGCAAGGCGATGTCTAACTTGCCATGCAAGCTTTGATGTCCATCCATTTTCGTAATAACTTTCGTACATCCCCAATATAGCTATCTCTCTCGCTGCCTGCTTGAACCAAGCAACAGGACCAATTTCTTCCATTTTCTTTATGTCGGCTGATCTTGGTTTTGCTTCTCCAAATCGTAAGGGAGCAATAATTGTTGCAAGTCCAATTTCAAATAATCCATGCGTTGTTAGAAGACCCTTTGGTCCCCACATCTTCCAATTTTTCTTCATGCTTTCACCCCTGGTTGCACCAGACATAATAATTTTTTGGCGAACCGTCGTTCGTGTTTCTATTCCTTCTCCGCGTATTTCAGTTAATTTTTTCTCATATGGATAATGGTGGGCCGGGGTTAGGCCGTCCACTATCGCATGAGAAAGCCACGCTGCCTCAAAACCGGCTCGCTCAGTATTCCCTTTTTTAATTTGCTTTACGAGCTCTTCGTAGTGACCTTCTATGAGCTCAATCAGCCCAAAATCTTTATCGTCAAACGGGCTATAATAATGCCAGGGTTCATTTTGGGCCGGGCTTTTACGTTTAATTCCGTCTGGACCATTTTTACCTTCAAAATGAATAATAGTCCGTATACTAGGGAAGTTTGACTGGTTTTCTACGATCTTAAGAAGATGTTTGTAAGCAACCCTATCAATACGTTGATGAGCACCTAATAATCGGCCCGAATATCTTGTAAGTGTCGTCCCGGAATACATAAAAACCCTAATTTAAATTTGTAATAGCACGCAAACGTGTAACATGCTCATGCAGCTCTTTGTATTGTAACAAATCTTCACCTCTATCAATAAAATCTTGAGCAGCTTTCCGCGCTAAAGCAATCAGTTTGCTATCTGATAATTTTGCTATCCTCAGATCCAGGGCGCCGTGCTGTGTTGTGCCGTATATTGCTCCTGGCCCTCGTATGTCTAAATCCATTTCTGCTAATTCAAATCCGTCATCTGAGTTTTCAATTGCTTTCAATCGGCTACTAGGAGCGCTACTGCTACCCATCATTAAGTAGCAATAACCCTGGTGATCGCTTCTACCAACCCGGCCTCTCAGCTGGTGTATTTGCGCAAGTCCGAACCGTTCAGCATTTTCAATGAGCATCACCGAGGCGGTCGGCACATTTACACCTACCTCAATAACCGTAGTGGTCACCAATATATCGTACTTGTGTTCCAGAAATTGTTTCATGATTTTATCTTTTTCATCTGAACTCAACTTTCCATGAAGAAGCGCAATTTTTCTATGTTTAAAGTGTTGTTTTGTCAGCTGTTCGTAAACTAATTCAACCGATTTAATTGGCAAATTATTTGATTCGCTTATGGCTGGACACACGACGAACACCTGCCTTGCGTCTAATATCTGCTTCTCAATTGCTTGGTACAGCTGCGCCCTGGAATTCGGAGAACAAATTTTTGTTTTTATCGGCAAGCGACCGGGTGGTTTTTCTGCAATAACAGAGATGTCTAGTTCGCCGTAAAGCGTAAGAGCTAAGCTGCGCGGAATAGGCGTAGCTGTTAGTGACAAAACGTGTGGCATGTGTCCGGCTTTAGCTTGTAGTTTTGTTCTTTGATCTACACCGAAACGATGCTGCTCATCAATAACAACAAGTCCTAGATTATGCATATTTACTTTTTCTTGAATGAGCGCGTGTGTACCAACAATCAAACTAGTTTCGCCTGATTGTATGCGTTCGTGTGCTGCCTTCTTTTGTTCCGGCTTGAGGCTTCCCACTAGTAGGCTCAGTCTGTCGGCCATTCCAAGTGGATGAAGAAGCTTGTGTATGGTATCTGCGTGTTGTTGTGCTAGCAATTCTGTAGGAGCCATTAAGGCAACTTGAAATCCAGATCTGATCACCATCAGCGCCGCCATGATAGCGACTACTGTTTTTCCAGATCCAACGTCCCCGTTAACAAGACGATTCATGGGCTGAGTTTTTTGCATGTCCAAATAAATTTGCCATATTGTTTTTCGCTGGTCATCAGTGAGATTAAACGGCAGATGCTTGACAAAGTCTTTTGCAAGATCTTCCTTGAAGGGGATAGTCAACGATTGTTCCGTGTCGAATTCACGCTTGTTCAGTAAGCTCGCAAGTGTAATCTGAAAAACCTCCTCAAATCCCAAACGTCGCTTCGCCTCATTAAGTTGGCCAGCACTTTCAGGAAAATGCATTGCTTCGTACGCTTCTGCGCGTGATATTAGCTTTTGCTGCCTCACGAGCCAGCCTGGTACCGTCTCCGGTAAAGTACGCATGAGCGGGACTGTTTCTCTAATTAGTTTGCGGATACTCCTAGACTTCAAGGCTTTTGTCTCACGATAAATAGGCACAATCCGCGCAGTATTGACTGGAAAGTCACTTACAAGCTCAATAGAAGGGTTCAAGATGCTTAGGCGTTGTCTTCTAAGCTGAAAATCCCCGGATATGTAATACGCCACTCCAGGCTTCAATGATGCGGCCCGATAAGGTTGGTTAAACCATATTAGGCGAACGCTGCCGGTATCATCAGAAGCAACAGCTTCGGTTATATGCATCCCGCGCCTTACATAGCGCCCTACAGGCTGCTTAATCACAGCATTTACCGTAACTATGCCAGGTTTTATGCTCTTGATCGGTGTTACGTGTGAATAATCTTCGTATTTACGCGGCAAGTAATCAACTAGCTGGCCAATATTTTCAACACCAACAGTCAGAAGCGTTTTGGACAGCTCATCACCTACACCCTTCAGTTCACTAACCATATCTCGCAATGTCATAGTGAGGCAAGTATAGAATTATTTGGCTTTGCGGACCAGAAAGAACACGCTGGGACCGAAATAAGTTTTAGCCAAAGTAGGCTGAAGCACCTGTTCGGCTGCCAGCATTAGAGCGCGTGGCAAAATCTTTTTAAGCCCTTGTGAGCGCAGGTTAGAGACTGATAATACGCGGTCAACTTTTAAGCCGGCGTGTGCCAGCTGCTTAACTACAGTTTTGGGGTTATGGTTAACAAAAGCTATTTCTTCAGCCCGGCGATTTTCGGCAGAACGAATGTCTATGGGCTGCTTTGGAAGTGCCCTGCCTTTTAATAAATACTTAACACGGTTACGGGCATGCGCATAATTAGCCATCTCAAGAACAATATATCCTTTATCAGAAAGCACGCGCGACAGTTCTGAAAACTCTTGTGTGGGGTCTGGCAAATGGTGCATTACACGGATCATTGTTATTAGATCCACACTGCCATCTTTGAATTTCAGGTCATCAGCCTGCATTTTTTTCAGCTCAATTCGCGGATATTTTTTAAGATAAGCAGCGGCAATATCAAGTTGGGCCTGGGACGGTTCGGCTAGAGTTACTTTGTCAGCGTAGTTTTGTAGCAGCACACACAAACGCCCATATCCACCGCCTATATCTACCGCATAATTAAAATGCTTACCCTTTAGCAATCGCTTAATTGCTAGTTCTTCTGCAGCGTGTTCGTATGCGCGGCCAGTCCAATAGTGCAGATAATTATAATTATCATTGTCGTATTGGTCTGCTTTTTTGCGCTTATTTTTTGCCATAACTCGGACAAGTATACACTATTTAACCTTAATTAAGGCCGGGTACTTCTTTCCTTTGAAAATCACGATATAGCCGTTAAGACTATCTTTCTTCTGTAGGACTGTTTCGCTTGAAGTTAAATCAACACGCTGACTACTTGTAATGGCCCCGTCGCTTATCAGCTGACGCGCGTCAGACTTGCTGCTGGCTAGCCCCGTCTCCACCAGAACTTCGGTAATGACTATTCCCTCGCCCACTTCCATAAAAGGAAGCTCTCTTTCAAGCAGCTTAAAATCACTAGCCGAAAAACCTTGGAAGTTTCGGCTAAACAAACTCACACTAATTTTACTTTGTGTTTCAGCCTGCTCTAAACCGTGAGTTATCTTAGTTGCTTCATAGGCCAAGCTTTTTTGTGCGAGTCGCTCTCCTGGATTCGATTTAAACCTATTCATGATTGATTGAACTTCGCTCTGTGTCAGCGTCGTATAAATCTTAAGGTAATCCTCAACTCCTGCGTCATCCACGTTGAGCCAAAATTGATAGAACTTAAAGGGGCTAGTCAGCTCAGGATCCAGCCAAAGCGCACCTTCTTCACTCTTGCCGAACTTTTTGCCGGTCAGCTTGTTAATGATAAGTGGCGCAGTCCAGACATGTGCTTGCTTACCAGTCATGCGGCGAATCAAATCAACACCAGCAATACTATTGCCCCACTGGTCTGACCCAGCAACCTGGAGCGTAACTCCCATTTCCCGAAACAGGTGTAAGAAATCGTAACCCTGTATTAATGAATAGCTGAACTCGGCGTAGCTTATACCGCCGCCATTATCTTTTAGTCGCTCTTGGACAAATTCGCGACCCAGCATTTGCCTCATCGGCACATGCTTCCCGATTTCTCTCAAAAATCGTAAATAGTCCAGGCCCTTAAACCATTCGTAATTATCAACAAGCTTAAACTCTAGTCCGCCAAAAACTTGTTCATACTGTAGTGCGATGGCTTTTTTGTTGTCATTTATTTCCTCAGTTGTTTTCAGCGTACGCTCTTCGTTTTTACCATCTGGGTCACCGATCATGCCTGTTGCTCCGCCCACCAGAAGCACCGCCTTGTGGCCATGCGAGACAAAATGCCGAACCATCATGGCCATCGCAAGATGACCAATAGTCATAGAAGGAGCGCTAGGGTCCACGCCCCAGTAAAAAGTCAGGGAAGCATTATCAAGCTCCTTGATATTTTTGAGCGTCGTCTGGTTAACAAAGCCGCGCCAGGTGAGTTCGTCAGATAATTTCATAGTTTTACTGTAATATACTATACCAACTCCTGTAAATCAGCACACATAACTCTTGCTTAAGGCATAAGTTTGATATAATAGGGTGAATCTATGGGAAACAGCAATAAGTCACGAATCACTCGCTCTAATCGTGCGCGCTCCGGTGCTCGCAAGTCCAAAAGCACGTTCACAACCAGATCCGGGCAGACCATAAAGGTTCATCGCAATATCGTAGAAAAATTGCATGCTCGGCGCGACTCAAGCGCCCGTAGGCGAGCACTTAGGATGGCTGGGATGCCTAAGAGTCGTTTCAAGCGGATAATTTACCGTATGCACCCGAAGCGTCTTTATAAATACTGGTTCAGCCGCGAGGGCGCGCTAATGGCGCTGAAGATCACGGGCATAGGGATTGTGTCAGGGTTCTTAATACTGGTTGGGCTGTTTGCATACTTTAGAAAAGATTTGCCAAACTTACGCGACATATCGGGAAGCAATATTGGTGGCAGCATCCGCTACTATGACAAGACAAACCAGACATTACTGTGGGAAGATTATGATGCGGTGAAACGGATACCAGTCCACGGTGACGCTTCACAGTTTATGAAGGATGCAACTATAGCTATTGAGGATCAAGACTTCTTTAGCCATGGCGGCTTTGACGTGAGAGGAATCAGCCGAGCGGCTTTTAACAACATACTAGATCGTGAAGGCTCCACACAGGGAGGCTCAACTATCACTCAGCAACTAGTTAAGTTAACACAAAACTGGACTAATGAACGAACTTACACGCGCAAAGTCAAAGAGCTTATTTTATCTGTTGAACTTGAGCGCACCTATAGCAAGCAAGAGATACTGCATGGATACCTTGATACCGCTCCGTACGGAGATATAACGTATGGTGTGGAGGCCGCTACACAGGATTATTTCAATAAGCCGGCAAGAGATTTAACCCTAGACGAAGCGGCCTTCCTTGCTGCAATGCCTAAGTCGCCCACATTTTATTCTCCAAACGGAGCTCGTTTTAACCAAGAAGCGCTTGTAGGTCGTATGCACTACATATTAGACCAAATGGAGAAGCAAAACATGATTACTGGCGAGCAGCGCGATGAAGCTAAGGGGATTGACACTGTAGCCAAGGTACAGCCACGAAGGAAAAAGCATGACGGCATAAAAGCTCCTTGGTTTGTACTGGCGGCTAAAGAGCATCTACAAGAACGTTGCAAGGAGACTGTTACTTGTGGTGGCTGGAAAGTAACCACCACACTAGATATGAACTTACAAAAGCTCGCCGAGGAACAAGTCCAAAAAGGCATGGCACAAGTTATACGGCAAGGCGGGGACACAGCAGCTTTTGTTGCCGAAGACGTAAAGACTGGCCAAGTAGTTGCACTAGTCGGCGGGTCAGACTTTAGTAATCTAGACTTTGGAGAGAATAACTACGCGCGGGCCAAGCTCCCTCCTGGATCCAGTATCAAACCATATGATTATATTTCGTTGATTGAGCATACCGATCAGTTTGGTGCTGGTTCGGTGCTCTACGACACCCTCGGTCCACTGGAAGGGTATGCGTGCACCAACCGCTCTCGTACTTCGCCGCCAGGGGACTGTCTTCAAAACTATGACTTCCGCGAGCCAGGGCCGCTAACGTTGCGTTATGCGCTTGGTGGTTCTCGTAACATTCCGGCAGTAAAAGCCATGTTAACAGCTGGTATCGATAAAACCATAGAAACAGCCAACAAACTTATGGGCGCAGAAGATCATGGCTATAAGTGTTATCAGAAGGGTGATATCACCTTAACCAAAGAAGCCCCTTGTTATGCCTCTTCAGCAATCGGTGACGGGGCGTATCTACAGCTAGACGAACACGTGCATGGCTATGCAACTATTTCGCGTAACGGCAATCGTCTTGACCAAACATACATCCTGGAGATCAAGGATGGCTCTGACAATGTCGTGGAGAAGTGGGAGCCGAAGGCTGGCGAACAAGTTATACGTGATGAATCAGCTTATATAGTCGCCGACATGCTGTCAGACCCTAATGCTAGTTATCTGAGTCGCAAGCCACACAACTACAAGGGCCACAAGCTATCCTATAAGACCGGTACAACCAACGACTCTAAAGACGGCTGGATGATGGGCTTTTCAACACATTATGCAGCAGGCGTTTGGGTTGGCTACCATAACGGACAGGTTGCTATGCGAGGATTTATGGAGAACATGACACAACCAATCTTGCAAGGGTGGATGCAAGGCGCACACGACAGTTTAAAACCCGAAGAACGCGTAAGGCCCCCAGGGATTCAGGTCTTGCCGGCGTTTGTTGTTCGTACGCATGTTGGTGTGGGCTCCGTAGAGCCAAGTCCAGCTACTGACTTATACCCTTCTTGGTACAAGAAGAAGGTGGCAGCTAAGAAGCAGACTATAGACAAGGTTTCAAATAAGCTTGCGACCGACTGTACCCCTGCTCGTGCCCGAGAAGAAGTAACCGGTGGAGGAGCAGCCGCATTTTCGGGAGACAAATTCGTTGGAGGTAGTGGCACATCCGAAGGAACAGATGATATACATCAATGTAGTGATGTCAAGCCAAGCATCTCTATCAGCGCCGTACCTCAAGGGAGCAGTTATCTTATAGGCGCAACTGTGGTTGCTGGGACTCATCCTTTATCTAGCGATAAATTTCCGGGCACAGTCAACTTCATAGTTGACGGGCAAATCATACGCTCCTTTAATGTAACCGGAAACGGACCAGTTGCTGCATTTACCTATACGCCTGACTTTGTAGGGGCTAAAACAATCACCGCAGAAGTCATAGACAGCGTGCTTTATGATGCTCAGGATAGTGCCACGATAACCGCAGTAAGCCCGAATAATGATGATACCGATAATGAAACTCCGGTTTTTGAGTCAGCCAAGCGCCAGGGTGCAAATACGCGCTTTAACTGGTCTGACGGAGACGGGACTGTAACTGTTTATAACGCTACTACTAACGCTGTCCTTTGTAGTTCTTCGGGCTCAAGCTGTACAACACTACTCACAAATGCACCCGTAGGGACACCCGTATATGCTAAAGATGAGGATGGAAGCCAGTCTAATACAGTAGTAGTTACTAATTAAAAAGTTGTTAGCTTACTTACCTTCTAATACTGAATTCAGCGCGATGCGTATGTCTGAAACTGCCAGATATTTTGTGAGTTTTCTGTTTTTCAATTGCGGGCCAATACATACTTCAAAACCAAGTTTTTTTGCTTCTGCAACACGTTTTTCTACAAATGGAACGTGACGTACCTCTCCGCTTAGACCTACTTCGCCAAAAACTACTGCGTTTTTCTTAAGCTGCAAACCCTTAGCTGCAGAACCTATTGCCATGCAAATAGCCAAATCAGCAGCTGGCTCACTTAGACGTATACCACCAACGATATTTATATAGATGTCTTGATCGGCCAGGTTTAGTTTGGTGCGCTTTTCTAGCATAGCCACAAGCAGGTTAAGTCTATTTAAATCTATTCCGCTAGCTGTACGCTTGGGGTAGCCATAACTTGTGCGATTTACTAGTGCCTGGACCTCTACTAGTAATGGGCGGGTACCTTCTATGGTTGCAAGCACGACTGAACCGTCAGTAATCTGCCTTTCAGCAAGCAAAGCCGCAGAAGGGTTGTCCACCGACTGCAGACCCTTGTCGGTCATTTCAAAAATGCCAGCTTCATTTGTAGTCCCATAACGATTCTTGATTGCTCTAAGCACCTTAAACCCGCCATAACGATCACCTTCCAGCTGCAAAACAACATCAACAACATGCTCTAAAACTTTCGGGCCCGCAATTGAGCCTTCTTTGGTTACGTGCCCAACTAAAATGAGTGACGTATCGGTTTGCTTAGCAGCTGCCGTAAGCAATTGCGTACTGTTTGTTATCTGGCTGACTGTACCGGCAGCTGAGGCTATATCTTTGCAGCTCAGTGTTTGTATGGAGTCAACGATAACTGCTTCGTATTTTCCGCTGGCAATCGTGGTAGCTATATCGTCTGCTACAGTGCTGGTTGCAAGTTGAAGCCCCTGGGTGCTAGCCCCTAATCTTTCCGCTCTTATCCCGATCTGATGCGATGACTCTTCGCCACTAACGTAGAGAACCCTATGTGCTTTTGCTAAATTATATGCAACCTGTAACAGCAGCGTACTCTTGCCAATACCCGGCTGGCCGGCAATCAGATTAACACTGCCGGAAACTAACCCTCCACCAAGCACATCATCAATTTCCGCAATATTACTAGCCAGCCTTTTATGATCACGCTTAATAGAGCTCGTTACGTCTTCTACCTGAAGAATCGTTCCGCCACTTTTTAATTTTCCCTGCTTGATAATGAGTTGCTGCTCTAAGGTGTTCCACTGTCCACATACATGACAACGACCGCCCCATGTGTTGTGCTCTGCTCCGCAGTTTGTGCAAACGTATCGTACTGTGTCCCTTTTAGCCATACAGCAAGTTTACACACATTTACTTAATGAAGCACTAGGTGGCCAAGTATTCATCTGGGTTAAAGCGAAGGTTGATGGCTGTCGATGGCGTTGATAAGCTCTTTTTGCTCCACAGCAAGCGAATTATGCTCTTCGACTATTTGGTTCATCTTTTGAACCTTCACATTATAAGCAGCGATCAAAGTGCGATACTGCCCGACACGATTATTATAGGGGCCTACCCTACTATTATATTCTTCAATCTTACCTTCCTGCCTTAGGGCGCTTAATTGTTCGGCATCGTTGCTTAAAATATTTTCGTACTCATCAATCGTTGTTTTCTGTTGTCTGAGCTCATTTTCTATTACCTCAATTTGTTCGCTGAGAAACTTAATACGATTCTGTTTTTCTGTAAACACTGATTCATATTGTTCGGAAAACGCCACTACTGCCTGCCTATTAGTAAAGTATCGCCGATAGTACGCCTCTAGATCCGCCGGTAATTCCCGCACTTCTGTAGCGAGTATGGAGTGCAGTTCATTACTTACAACCGTGGAGTCACGCTCTTCGTAAGACCTTACAACCTGCTTTATACGCTCGTTCTTGATACCGTCAAATGCGTTTTTTGTCATGCGGTCAACATTCTGTTTTTCGGCTGCACTAAGCCTGTCATACGCCGCATGAAGCGTCTCATGCGCTGAAGTTACCTCTTCTATGCCTTCAAGCCGCGAATCTTCTACATCAAAAATAAATATTGACTTATGGGTAATGTAACAACCGAGGACTATAGTTTGCTCAAATCCTGCGCAATTGAGATTAAACGCTCTCCTATCATTCAGCTCGGGTGCATGAACATAGAATAACTTTCGTGCTTCATCGGTCATTTGTGTGTGCTGGGCAAGTTCAGCAATGCGAGAAGGGGGGGTATAATTTCTTAGGCGCAGCCAGTCTGTGATATTCCTATGTTGCCACAACACAACAAACGGCATTACGATAATGGCCGCTAAAAGCGTTGTTTTTATTATTCGCCGTAGCGCGTGCATAATGTCAGTCTATCATAGCCAGCCGTTGTCATATACAGGATAAGATGCGGGCAACGAAGCACCTTGCAAAAGATTGCTCCAGATGACTCTAGCGCATACGGCTATGAGGCATTAACCGATTCTGTGACAGGCTCGTAGACTAGCTCGCCCTTACTGGCGCTAACATTTACTATGACGCCGCTTGCATAGTTTTCTTTTAGCAGTGCGCTTGCAACATGATCTTCAATTGTGTCTTGTATTTGCCGACGCATTGGCCTTACACCGTTATGCGCATCATATCCGTGCTTTAACAAGTAACGTTTTGCAGACAAGTGAACTTTTATGCCAAGACCGTGCTTAATAAGTCGCTTTCTTAGCTGGTCAATTTGCAGGTCCAGGATTCTCATAACGTCCTTACGGGTTAGAGCCCGGAATACGATTGTCTTATCAATGCGATTGATTAACTCAGGACGCATTAGTTGTTTTAATTCATCATGTACCTTGCTTTTGTTTGCAGCATGCAAAGCATCAAGATCTCTCAACTCTCCATCATTGGTCGCATGAAAACCGAGGCTGGCCTCTTTCTGTAACTTTTCAGCACCGATGTTACTTGTCATAATGACGATTGTATTTGTAAAATCTATCTTGCGCCCTTTAGCGTCTGTCAATGCACCGTCTTCAAGAATTTGTAGCAGCATATTGAAAACCTCGGGGTGAGCTTTTTCTATTTCATCAAACAGCACAAGACTATACGGCTGGCGCCTAATCTTGTCAGTTAGTTGCCCGCCTTCATCATAACCAACATAGCCAGCTGGAGCACCTACAAGTCGGGCCGCAGAATGCCGCTCACCAAACTCACTCATATCTATTTTTACTAGCGCTTCTTCCCCACCAAAGAATTCACGCGCAAGTACTCGTGCGAGCTCGGTCTTCCCGACGCCCGTAGGCCCGAGGAATATAAAGGAACCGATCGGCCTTGTGCCTGCGCTTATGCCGACACGGTTGCGACGTACCGCTCGGGCGACTGCATGAACAGCCTCTTCTTGACCTATTACGTGCTTGCTAAGGTTCTTCTCCAAGCTCAACAGATATTTCGCCTCAGACTTGATCACCTTCTTTACCGGCACACCCGTCATGCGCGCAACAACCTCAGCTATATCGTCACTTGTCATAATTAATTTATTAGCAACTTTACCGCTTGCCTGCAGCGTCTTTATCTCTTCGCCGATTTGTATGGCCCGCTGTTTATAGCTGGCTGCTTTTTCATAGTCGCCAATTTCAGCAGCTTCTTCTTTACGAACATTGCAAAGTTTGAGCTCCTTTTGAAGCTTTCGTAATTCGGGTGGCGTTTTACCCTTGTCAACACGGAGATGGGCTGAGGTTTCGTCAAGCAAGTCAATAGCCTTGTCGGGCATAAATCTGTCATTGATATAGCGTTTCGCGAAATTAACGGTGTCTTCCAAGACCTCATCAGCAGCTTCAACTCCGTGAAACTCTTCATAATGTCTTCGTAAACCCTTCAGTATGGCAAGAGTCTCTCCTGGTGTGGTTTCGGGAACCTGAATTGGCTGGAATCGTCTTTCGAGTGCTGCGTCTTTTTCAACATGCTTCGTATATTCGTCCGTAGTGGTTGCACCTATTAGCTGTATCTTTCCGCGTGCTAGAGCTGGTTTTAGAATATTCCCGGCATCCATCGCTCCCTCAGCAGCCCCGGCACCAACGATTAAATGTAGCTCGTCAATAAAAATTATGGTTTTATTGTCATTTTTTAGTTCGGTCATTACTTTCTTCAAGCGTTCTTCGAATTCACCTCGGTATTTGGTCCCAGCTATCATGCCAGCCAGGTCCAACATTACAATTCTTTTTTCTAACAGGCTGTCAGGCACATCTTCTGTGATAATGCGCTGAGCTAAGCCCTCTACAATCGCTGTTTTTCCGACACCTGGCTCTCCGATAAGTACCGGGTTATTTTTTGTACGTCTATTTAGTATCGTAATCACTCTCCTAATCTGAGCATCTCGGCCGACGACAGGATCAAGCTCTCCTCTTCTAGCTTGGGCGGTTAAATCAGTTCCGAAAAAGTCGAGTGCGGTCTTGCGCTGCTTCTTACTCCTAAGGACGCTGTCCGAGGTTCGCTCGCCCTCATCCTCATACTGCTGACGGTTCAAGAACTGTTCGAGCTCGCCCAGAAGATTGTCTAACGGCACGTTCATATCCCGCAATAGTACTGTTGCCCTAGCGTTCTTTTGCTTTAATATACTGTAAAGGATGTGTTCAGTACCGCAGAACTCCTGACTAAAATCTTGAGCAATATCATAGGCCATATTAAGAGTAAGTTTAGCTGTTTCGCTTAACCCTTTTGCGCCCATATTAATAACTAGCGTTTTAGGTGTCAGGTTTAGCGCCAAACGCGCACGATCCAGCGTGACGCCAATCCCCTCAAGCATCTTTGCGCCTATGCTAGAGTCTTGAGCAAGGACGCCAAGCAGTAGGTGTTCTGTACCCACGTAAGCACTACCAAAGCTTCGTGCAATAGAGTCCGCATGTTTTAGACTCTGCAAGGCATTGCTTGTCAAATGATTCAAAAATTCTTGAAATTCTGATGATTGTGGCATCATTGAGCAGAATGTCTCCCGTTAATTGAAGAGTTGTGCGGTGTTAACGACCGCCAACACTATAATATCACTTGGCACTCCGAGGTCAAGAGTGCTAATTATTTGGGATCCGTTCTGTAGCAAAAATGCTTTGGCGTATTCGTTGAGTCGGACACGGTCGTTTAAGTGACTGTTAGCCTATTCTTTATGATCGGTGCCATGTTGCTCGATTGCCTCTAGCAACGAACTCTCAAGTTCAGTCTTCTTCTTAAGTTTTTGGACAACCGTTTTGGCCTCCGTCTTATCGGGCTCGGGCTCAGCATCAGATTCACCTACTATATCAATCTCGTAGCCGGTCAGCTTACTAGCCAGACGGACATTTTGACCACCCTTACCTATGGCTATACTTAACTGGTCCTCGGGAACTATTACCCTTGCTTTCATACTTTTTTCATCTATTTCTACTTTTGAAACGCGTGTCGGACTTAGTGCACTGGTGATATATGTAGCTGGATCATCGTTCCAGACTACTATATCGATCTTTTCCTGCTCACCAGTCTCGCTCATTACTGCATTTACTCGCGTACCATGACCCCCAACAAAAGTACCTACAGGGTCAACTCCCTGAACCGTACTATTAACAGCCAGTTTGGTTCGCACGCCGGCCTCTCTTGCAAGACCCTTAATCTCGACAGCTCCGCTTTCCATCTCAGGGACCTCAGCACGAAAGAGCCATTCAATAAATTGTGAGTTGCCGCGTGATACTACTAACTGTGGGCCGCGAAACCCGCGTTCTACGTCCTTGAGAAAAACTTTAAGTCGCTGTCCAGGAAAGTATCTTTCACCTTGTATTTGCTCACTACGAGGCATTATTCCCTGTGCTTTGCCAAGGTCAATACGCACAATATTGCCCTCAACCCGCGCTACGATGCCATTTATTAATGTACCTATTTTATCTTCGTACTCATTCATTATAATTTCTCGCTCAGCCTCTCTGAGTCTTTGTAGAATAACTTGTTTGGCAGTCTGAGCAGCAACGCGTCCAAAGTCTTCAATTTTCTGTTCTACCTCGATAGTGTCACCAACTTTTACGTTTTTTTTCATGACGGAGGCATCATTTAGGCTGATTTCAAAACTCTGATCTTCCACAGACTGAACAACCTCTTTCGGTATATACGCTGTTAAGTCACCCGTAATAAGGTTCATACTTACGCGAACTTCTTGCTCGCGATCCCCGTAGTCGCGTCTGTATGCGGCTGCTAAGGCTTGCTCAACAACCTCCTTTACCGACTCCTCGGGTAGGTTCTTTTCCTCGGCAATTGTCTTGATAGCAACTGCGAGCTGTTTCATGTCTAAATCCATAACTGTCTCCTTGCTAGTAATAACTCTATTAAAAAAGCCGACCTGCCGGCCGACTACTACCTTATAAGTTTACATTCTTAGCTACTCAGAGTCAATGCTACAATAGAGGGCTATGGGAAATAGTGTTACGCGACTTTATAAACAATTTCAACCGAGCCACTATACACTTGAGCTTGATTTAAGCCCTGACGATATGAAGTTTACGGGCAAGGTGGTTATTACCGGCAAAAAGGTTGGCCCGCCGTCCAAGCGAATATCATTTCATCAACACGGCCTGACAATTACATCGGCCTCCATAGTCAAGCTTGGCAAAAACGGGAATCAAGATATAACTCTGGATCGCATCAATCATCATGGTTCATATGACGAGGTCCGTTTACATGCAGCGGAAATGATTTACCCAGGTACATACTCGGTTAGCATGAATTTTAATGGAAAAATCCAAGATGCTATGCACGGCATTTATATCTCGAATTATCAGATTAGCGGCAAAAACCAAATTGTTATATCCACCCAATTTGAAAGCCATCATTCACGTGAAGCATTCCCTGGGATCGACGAGCCTGAGGCGAAAGCGACATTTGACTTTAAGCTGGCTACTCCATCAGGAAAGGCTGTGATTGGCAACATGCCCATAAAATCTCAATCAAAAAAAGGTGATAGACTCATAACCGCATTTGACACCACACCCTTGATGTCGACATATCTCCTGGCTTTCGTTTATGGCGACCTACAGCACCGGGAGACAAAAACCAAGGACGGGGTACTTGTCAGGACCTGGTCTACAAAAGCACACTCATTAGCTTCGCTGGACTATGCCTTGAATGTTATCAAAGACGGCATTGAATTTTTTAACGAATACTACGGAGTGCCTTACCCGTTGCCAAAATGTGACAATATAGCCATACCTGATTTCTCGGCTGGAGCAATGGAAAACTGGGGGCTAATTACATACCGTGAGTCGATTCTCTTGATTGACCCAAAAACAGCGTCACACAACAATCGCGAGACAGCTGCGATGGTCTGCTTGCACGAATTATCTCACCAGTGGTTCGGCAACCTAGTAACAATGAAGTGGTGGGACGATCTGTGGCTAAACGAAAGTTTTGCTAACGTCATGGAGTATGTAGCCGCCGATTCGCTGTATCCTGATTGGCGCGTTTGGGATACATTCACAAGCTCCGAGGGCTTATCGGCTTTTCGACGTGATGCCATTGCCGGCGTACAAGCAGTCAAGACAGCAGTTAATCACCCGGATGAGATATCAACATTATTTGATCCGTCGATTGTTTACGCCAAGGGTAGTCGCTTGCTTAACATGCTGATGAATTACTTAGATGAAAATGAATTTAAGTCAGGATTAAAGAATTATTTCACTCGCTATGCGTACAAAAATACTACCGGTGATGATTTATGGGACTCTCTCGGCAGGGCAAGTGGCAAGGACGTCAAGGCATTCATGAACCCGTGGCTGACCCGTGCTGGGTTCCCGGTGGTTAACGTAGGTCAGACCGGAAATGAGCTGAGGATAAGTCAGGCACACTTTACGCTAGACCCTAGAAAGGCAGATCGCTTGCGCCTGTGGCCGGTGCCCACGCTTTGTGACGACGAAAACGTCCTGCCGTTGTTTAGCAGCCAGAGCAATACAATAACAGTTGCTTCTGATGATTTCGTCCGTCTTAATAAGGGTGCTGTCGGACATTACATAGTGAATTATCAAGAGCCAGTTCATGCCCAGGCAGTCGCTAGCCTCATAGACACACAACAACTGAGCGAAGCAGAAAGACTTATGCTCTTAAGTGACAGTGCGATGCTTGCGCGTGGAGGCATTCAGCCATTTGCCACAACCCTTCAGTTACTCGAGCATTATCTTAACGAAGACAGTGAACCTGTTTGGGGTATCATCTCGCTTATCCTGGCCGACCTAAGACGCTTTATTGATTCAGCCCAGACAGTTGAAGATCAGATAAAAGGACTTATCCGCACACTGGTTGAGCCACAGTTCCAGCGGCTAGGATGGCAGGAACGCCCTGGAGAATTTGTCCAAGATACGAAGCTGCGGGCAACCATAATAAGCCTTGGTGTTTATGCCGAGCATGAAGCAATCACCGACCATGCGATTGAGCTTTTTGAAATCTATAAGAATGACAGTTTCAAGGTACCTGCCGAGCTACGAAGCACAATATTTGCGGCCGCTATCCGCAACACAATCACTGGAGCGTTTGATTATTTACTTGGTATTGAAGAGAACACCAACAATGTAAACCTCAAGCAAGACATAATGTCCGCACTGACAACTACTAAAACTGAGGCAGAGATTAAAGTACTCCTGGCCAGGCTTAAGGACAACAAAAAAGTACGTCTGCATGATGTAGATCATTGGCTGGCGTACCTTATGCGCAATCGGCACGCACAGGAGCAAGCATGGAACTGGATGCGTGACAATTGGCAGTGGATTGAAAAAACTTTTGGCGGTGATAAGTCGTACGACTCTTTCCCGCGCTATGCCGCCAGCTCTTTAAACACACGAATTCGTTTAGATGAATATGTTAAGTTTTTTGGCCCGTACAAATCACATCCTGCGTTAGGCCGTAATGTCGTTATGGGTATAGAAGAGTTAAGTACGCGTATTGAATGGCTAGAACGCGACAATGAGCTGGTTCAAAGGTACTTAAAAAGTCGCGCCAGCTAATAGCTCATATATCATCTACAAATGTTATGTCGTCACCGTCGATACCTATTGCAGCTAACTGGTACTCACCATCCCATTGATTCGTATTAACCCACATTTCAGCTGCAAATGTCATCCTACGAAGTTTACCAACCGTAATGTAGTCCAAACCATGGCCTTGTTTATCATTGTTTCGATACTTAACTTCTACGAAATAAATGGCCTTACTTTTCACTGCTACAATATCAATTTCGCAATAACGCGTCTTCCAGTTGAGCTGTAAAATCTTAAAGCCCAAACGCTCAAGATAATCCGCAGCTGTTACTTCTGCGTTATGACCTGCTGAATAATTAGACATTGGCTCCCAATAAATCTTTAAGTGGTTTGTACGATAGACGATGTAAGTCACAGACACCATACAGTTTAAGCATAGAGTGATGGTGAGCCGTGCCATACCCCACATGCTTATCAAAGCCATATTCAGGATAAGTTAATGACATACTGCACATGTACTGGTCCCTTGCAACTTTAGCGACAATGCTTGCAGCACTCACACACTGGACGTTCATATCAGCTTTTATTATAGCTATTGATTTTGGATTCTCCGGGAGAAAATTTAATTTGCCGTCAATAATTATCTTGTCGTAGTCTGACTTTATGCCGTCAATTGCTCGTTGCATTGCAAGCCCAGTAGCCGAAGTAAGGCCAATGTTATCAACTGCTCCAGCAGGCACCCAGCCGAGCGATACGTCGCCAATGCTCCATATATCCTCAGCAAGTTTTTCTCGCTGTTTTTTACTAAGCAGCTTAGAATCTTTCAGCCCGTTAATCGGATTCTTAAGAATTACGGCTGCAGCTACCAGTGGTCCCGCCCAACAACCACGACCCACCTCATCCACTCCAACTACTTGCATTTTGCATCTTCCGTTACAATATATAGTCATGTTAACTGTAGCACGTATGCTTGAGTTTAGTTTTGCCAGCACTCTCAACCACAATTGGCAAGCTGAGCGTCAGCGCCATATAGGGGAAATTGCAAACCCAATCAAACGTACCGGTGCTCAAGCAATTCATTATATCGCATCCGAACATCCAAAAATGGCACACGGTATCATGGCGAGCCGTTCTTGCGCCCCATGGCTTAGAATATTTAGGTTTTGGCGTTGAATCTTCTGTATACAAGAAGCAGGAAGATAGTGAGGTAATCAAGGTTCACAGAAGAAGCATCAACATGCCTCCGGACCAAAAGCAACTTGTACTTGAGAAGAAGCTTCATGAATTTGCTATGTTAAAGTTACATTTAGGGAGTTTTATGCTGGAACAAACTATTACAGTTGACAGGCACCCTCTAGGGGACGGCCTAGAAGCCGTTCAAACGCGACAACCATACTATGAATTTTTACAAGGTCTGGAACTGTTTACTATGGGTCACCCTAATGTCAATATTGTCGCATTGGATCAGCTGTGCCGCGCGCACACGGGTATTGATGACGCCTTAAAAGAGTTCGTGGACGCATCATTCTCTGCTGCGGAGGGTTCTAGCTGCTTACCGGATACTAATGGCGTGAGAAACCTTGTTGTTGGCGTGAAAGCAGGTCAGGGCTCTGAGCTAAAACTTATTGACACGCAACCAATAACGCCAGAATCTCCTTACGTTCAAGAGCTAGTCAGAAAGCAGCTAACGGCTTTACAAATAGGCTTACAAGAAGTGGCCTAATTGTTCGGTAGAGCTTTTTTACGCTAAGTAACTATTTAGATTTTTGTTCGGTTTGTTCGGTTTGTTCGGTCGCGGGATTATGTGCTGCGAGTGCAGCGTCTGCTTTGGCCTCAAGCTTAGCTTCTTCTTCAGCTTTTTTAGCAGCTTCTGCCTCTGCGGCAACTGCTACTTCTTCTTTCAATTTTTCTTCTTCGGCTTCAGCCTTAGCATCATGTATCGTGTTAACTGCCTCACGATCAAAATCAACACCTGCTAGGCGCGCTGACTTTCCAGTACGTTCACGCATATAAGTCAAATAATTTCGACGGACTTTTGTGCGCTTAGTAACTTCAACCTTCAGGATAAGGGGGCTGTGTAAGAGGAAACTTTTTTCAACACCAACACCACTAGCGATTCTGCGAACAGTAATACGACTAGTATGGCTCCCTTTGCGGTCGGTACGGATAACAGTGCCTTGAAAAATCTGAACACGCTCTTTATTGCCTTCACGGATTTTTTGGTGCACCTTCACAGTATCGCCAGACTGTACATCGACAACTTGGCTCTTCTTGTATTTTGCCTCAATTTTCTGAATGAGAGATTGCATAAGTAACTATCCTACACTATTCCTTTCTCTGTTACAATAGTTAAATGGATTATGATGACAGGGCGCTCAAAAAGCACAAAGAGCTCAAGGGCAAGCTTTCTATTCAGCTCAAAGATATTCCCGACACCAAAGACAAGCTAAGTCTTTATTACACGCCTGGGGTTGCTGCGGTTTCAAGATTCGTCGCATCACATCCAGACAATGCACGAGATTATACTTGGCTCAACAATTGTGTGGCAGTTATTTCTGATGGTTCTGCAGTACTTGGCCTGGGTAACATTGGGCCGTATGGCGCTATGCCCGTAATGGAGGGCAAATGCATGCTGTTCAAACATTTCGCTGATATTGATGCGGTTCCGATTATTTTAGACGTGCACCGTGCAGATGAAATAGTGGCTGCGGTTAAGGCAATTGCACCCAGTTTCGGCGGGATAAATCTTGAAGATATTGCCGCACCGATTTGTTTTGAGGTTGAAGAACGGCTAAAAGCCGAACTTAATATTCCGGTTTTTCATGATGATCAACATGGCACAGCCATCGTAGTGTTAGCCGGCATTATAAATGCTCTAAAGTTACGGGATCGTTATAATATATCCGAATGTCGGATAACGATTGTTGGCTCAGGGGCCGCAGGAACGGCTATAGCTTCACTGCTTGAGCTGTACGGAGCCACCGATATAGTAATGGTGGACAGTAAGGGGATTATTGGCCCAGCACGTCAAGACCTAAATACCGAAAAAAAGAATTTACTAAGATTTAATGCTCATGGCCTTGAGGGGACACTTGAAGATGCTGTACGTGACGCACATATTTTTATCGGTGTTTCGCAAGCTGGCATCCTTACTAAAGACATGATCCAAACAATGCAAGATAGGCCTATTGTTTTTGCCATGGCGAATCCCGCTCCAGAAATTATGCCTTATGAAGCAAAAGCTGCCGGAGCATTTATAGTCGCCACAGGACGCAGTGATTTTCCTAATCAAATCAATAATGCACTAGCCTTTCCAGGAATTTTCCGTGGCGCTTTAGATAATGGGATTACAGCCATCACAGACGAGCATAAAATTGCAGCCGCCGAAGCCATAGCAAGCCTTGTAGAGAATCCAACCACTGAGCTGATTGTCCCGAGCGTATTAGACGACCGTCTAGTTCCCTCAATCGCGAAGGTTATCCTCTAGCCGATAACTCGGTAGACTTCTTCTATGGTTGTTTCGCCAGAACAAACTTTGAGCATGCCGTCTTGGAGGATGGTGCGCATGCCACTTTGAATTGCCGCTTCTTCAATTTGCTGGGCCGACACGACCCCTCCACGCTCAAGTAATTGGCGAATTTCGCCAGTCATAATAAATTGCTCGCGTAGCGCAATCTGTCCACGATAGCCGTACGGGTTTTCTTCTGAACTCCCGGGCTTATAAAGCTGTAAGTTACTAAGATCAGGTTTTTGTATGTTGCTTGGAAGAGAATCAAGTATCGCGTGGATATGATGAAGCTCCTCTTGGCTTGGTTGATATGGCTGTTTAGTATCGTCTGAGAGCCGCCTAACTAAACGCTGCGCCATAACCAACCTGATCGCAGACACAAACAAGGGGTTCTGCTCTATAACATCCATCAAACGAGTCAGCGCAGCAGCCGCCGAACTGGCATGGAATGTAGACAGGACCAAGTGCCCTGTAAGTGAAGCTTGCAGGGCAGTTTTTGCTGTGTCCATATCGCGAATCTCTCCGACCATCACAATGTCTGGGTCAAGTCGCAAAATAGCCCTAAGTCTATCGGCAAAGTTAGTTTCTTGACTGTTCTTTGATGTCACAGATACTTGAGTGATTCCAGCAAACTGATACTCAACTGGGTCCTCAATAGTAATAATCTTTCGTTCAGTTGTATTGAGCGAATTAAGCATTGAATAAAGCGTAGTGGTCTTACCTGAGCCTGTAGGACCTACAGCAAGCACCAGGCCGCTAGGGCGAGAAATAATACTGTCAACTATCGTTCTTTCTTCTTTCGATAAGCCAAGCCGATCAAGATCGTACATGTTTTGATCTAGGTTAAACAAACGCATGACAACATCCATGCTGTTTATGGTGGGCACTGTCTCCAAGCGAACATTTACATCCACAACCTTGCCGTCAGCCATAATAACTTTTTGAGCTATGTGGCCTTGCTGGGCATCGTCGGCGGCAGTTGATACATTGCCGGCGCTTGCGATTACCGCCATCAGTACGCGATACTTTTCGTTACTAATCTGTGCAACATGGTGCAGCACGCCATCGATTCTAAGCCTAATGCGGACGCTCTCTTTACCGGTTTCAATATGTATGTCAGAAGCACCAAGACGGTGAGCTTGCTGGACAAGATATGCCAGCATATCGTCTGCTTTAACCTGCTCGAGCGTTAACGATACTTGCTGAACCAGCTTGTCTGTACCGGCGGTATTGATTGTAATATCCTGGTACACTACTTCTTTGGGTGGGTTGTAGAGCTGCATATATTCACGAAACCCCGCCTCAGAAATAAGGGAAAAATTCACACGTTGATCTAAAAAGCGCTGTTTTAAATGAGCCATGTTCTGTTGCGATGTGGTGTTGGTTACGCCGAACAGTATATTGCCCTGGTCCACAGCCAGAGGAATCGATCGCATAGCAGTAATCTCGGGCACGCTCAAAAGATTCTTAAAAATTAACTTCTGGTTAGCAGAAGTGTCATAATAGTCTAGACCCAATATTCGGGCACGGCGCTGTGTGCTTGTCTCTTCATCAAGCCGGGCATTAGAACTCATGGAGCTCATTATAACCGCTAGCGATAATAAAGGTAAGCTTTATAAGTAACTATGTCCTATAATTTTCATCAGTATATTTACTAAACTTTTCTATATGAATAAACTTGTATTGATTGTTCATAACCTACGCAGCGCCCATAACGTTGGCTCCTTGCTGAGAACCGCCGACGGTTTGGGCATCAGCAAGATTTACCTGACTGGCTACACAGCTCATCCGCCCTGCCCAAATGACGCACGCATGCCACATGAGGCTGCTAAGGCTGCAAGGCAAATTCACAAGACCGCACTTGGAGCAGAAGCTACTACTGAATGGCAGTATTGTTCGGATATTAATGTAGTAACCCGGAAACTAAAAACCGAAGGTTTTAGTATATGCGCGCTCGAGCAAGCCAATAACGCGGTGAACTTGCAAGATTATAAACCAGGAGGCAGTGTAGGACTTATAGTCGGCAATGAGGTTGTCGGCATTGACTCAAGCATACTTGATAGTGCTGATACAATATTAGAAATACCGATGCAAGGCGCAAAGGAGTCTTTCAACGTAGCACAGGCAGCAGCAATGGCTTTGTATAGTCTGAAACACAAGATATAATAATGATATAATCCAACCAAGAATGAAATCTACCAAACACGTAACACAAAAAAAACGCGTCGGCCACCATCACAACCGCACTAAACGCTACCACAATGTTTACCTACCATATCTTCCGGCAGTAATATTTCTTGTAACGAGCCTGGTCCTTAGCAACATACGCATACCGATAATCCAAAAAAACGTTTTGGCATATGCGACGGAGATTAGCTCAGCAACCTTACTCTCGAACACTAATGAACAGCGAAGCACAAACAGCAAATCAAATCTAATATTGAATTCTAAACTTACCTCGGCAGCACAGGCAAAGGCAAATGATATGGCTAATCGTAATTATTGGTCACACAATACTCCTGACGGCCAGGAACCGTGGACTTTCTTTGACCAAGCTGGCTATAGATACACCAAGGCAGGCGAAAACTTAGCTTATGGATTTGCTACAAGTTCTCAAACCATATCTGGCTGGATGAATAGTATGTCGCATCGGACAAATATGCTGGACGACGAATTTACCGAAGTTGGTTTTGGGTATACGAACGTGCTTGATTATCAAGACCAGGGTAATCAAACAGTTGTTGTTGCTATGTATGGCCACCCTCAAACGCTTGGTGCGTCATCGCCTGCATCTACTCCAGCGACCGCTACACCACCGCCAGCTTCACAAGCAAGTACGCCTACATCTTCGCCAAAAGCATTGACTGCAGATCCCGTAGCTGCCCCTCCGACGGCAACAGAAAGTAAGCCAAGCGTAAATCTAGCAGACAACCCTCAAGCCACTACAGCAGAGGTGGCGCCTACAATCTTGGCACAATCTGCAAGCGAGCAACCAGTAACTCGCATAGAGGCTTTAACAAAGGGTAGGGCTCCTTGGGCGCTCTTTGCAGTAGGTATTATGAGCGGTATAGCGGTAACCGCTCTATTCATAAGTCACGGTGTGCGCTTGCATAAGGTTTTCCGGTCTGGCAGCAAGCTGCTCAAGGGAGGCGAAAAGTTTGTGTTTCACCACCCAGTGTTGGACGTAACCTTAGTCAGCTTTTTGATTCTAACTATTACATTAGCCCAAAACATAGGCGTTATACTTTAGTGTAGTTTTATGTTTTCTCTGCCTAGAACTTCGCCTAGTTTTAGCAGGCTTTCTTCGTTGGGCTCGATCTTCATTGGCAGCTTTATTGCTTGTTTACGCTGTGTACTGCCAACCACCAAGACGACTTCGGTATTACCATGATATAAGTCAATCGTAGACTTAAGACTCGTCAGTAGCTGAGAGTCCTCGCTGTTTTCAAGACGTAGATATAGCCTCGGTATCGGCGCCTCGACTGCAGCAGCAACGACTTTCTTATTCGTTACTTTAGGGTTTGATTTTGGCCCCTTAACTTTTTTGCCTGTTGATTGATAAGCTTCCGCTTGCTCGGCTGTAATTTCTCTAGCCTCTTCAGCTAGTATCTTGATCTCACCACTATCGTTACCTTGCCTATCCTTAGAGCTAACCTTACCTTTAGCCAAAACCACTCTATCACGCACCCATATACCAAGGGTTTGCTGATACACACTAGGGAACAGCACAAGCTCAATCTGATTAGATTGATCGGTAATCTTAACAAAAGCCATTTTTTGTCCATTTTTGGTTGTTATTTCACGTACCTCTTCAATTGCGCCGCCTACTTTGACAACTTTCCCGTCGTGTTCGGCCGTAACACTACTTATGGGCAACGACAGTTCGCTAAGAATGAGCTGATAGTCTTCTAGTGGGTGACGGGAAAGATAAAGCCCAAGTAGCTCCCTTTCCCAAACCAACAACTGATGGGATGCCGGGTTAGCGACTTTTTCTAGAGTTATCTGGGACTGAACCTGATTGTCTTCAACTAGGTTGCCGAATAAATCGGTCTGCCCACTGGCAGATTGTTTCTGAATTCGCGCTGCATAGGCTAGAAGTAGGTCAATATTGTGCAGTAGTGTTCCTCGTTCACCGAAACGATCAAATGCACCAGATTTTATAAGGCTTTCAAGGGTCTTACGGTTTACAACACGAACATTTACTCTTGTGAAAAAATCTTCCAAACTTACAAAAACACCAGCTTTTCGAGCTCTCAGAATTTCTTCAACAGCTCCAGTACCAACATTTTTTACAGCAAGCATGCCAAACCTGATTTGATTCATCTCCGGAACAACTGCGAATTCCATAAACGACTCGTTAATGTCAGGGGCAAGGACACCGATGCCCATGTGTTTACACTCAGTGATTTCTATTGCAAGTCGATCGGTATCATCATAGTCACTGGTCATAAGTGCCGCCATAAAAGCCGCCGGGTAATTTGCCTTCAGGTAAGCTGTCCAGTATGCGATCATGGCGTAGCACGCCGAATGAGCCTTATTGAAACAATAGGCAGCAAACTCCTCAAGCTGTTTCCAAAACTTTTCCATAAGAGGCCTGTCAGCACCTACGGTTTTTATCGCCCCTTCAATGAACTCTTTCTTCATCTTAGCTAACACAGCGGGGATTTTCTTACCTATACCTTTACGCAAAGTATCAGCTTGACCCCCCGTAAAACCACACATGTCCTTTGAAATCTGCATCACCTGTTCTTGGGTCACAATAACGCCATATGTAGACTTCAAGGCCGGCTCCATAGCTGGGTGCAAATAAGTAATCGGCTTACGTCCGTGCTTACGATCAATAAAATCATCAATCCACTGCATCGGTCCTGGACGATACAGTGCAACCATAGAAATAATATCCTCAAAAACCGACGGCTGGAGGTCCTTCAAATAACGCTTCATACCAGCTGACTCCAACTGAAAAACACCGGTCGTGTTGCCGCTAGCTAAAAGTTTGTAAGTTTTCTTGTCATCCAGCGGGATCTCTGTAATAGTTATGTCTTCGTTGTGAACTTTCTTGATAATTCTAAGCGCATTCTTGATTGTTGTTAAGTTTGATAAGCCCAAAAAGTCCATTTTAAGCAAACCCAGATCCTCTATAGGACCCATGGGGTATTGTGTGGCTACTACGCCCTTTTGCGCCAGCTCCAAGGGGACAAACTTTACAATGTCGTCGGGCGCAATAACAACTCCTGCAGCGTGTACTCCATGGCTACGAATCGTACCCTCCAATTGGACTGCAAGATCAAAGACCTCTTTTGCCTGCTCATTGGTTTCGTATTCGTGTTTAAGCTCGGGGTTGTCCTTTAAGGATTTCTCTAGCAATATATGCCGGCCCTGGACTGGGGGCGGTATCATCTTGGCTAGTCGGTCGGCTTCAGAATACGGTACTCTTAAGACGCGCGCTACATCACGCACTGCATTGCGGGCCGCCATGCGGCCAAACGTGACGATATTAGCGACTCTACCTTCGCCGTATTTTTGTACACAATAGTTAATTACCTCATCCCGACGCGAATCTTGTATATCAATATCAAAGTCAGGCATACTAATACGGTCAGGGTTCAAAAAACGCTCAAACAGCAGGTCATACGTAAGCGGATCCAGCTCAGTAATCCTAAGTGCATAGGCAACGATTGAGCCCGCTCCGCTGCCACGTCCCGGGCCGAACACGATGCCTTGATCCTTGCCCCAGTTAATAAAATCTTGAACTATAAGAAAATAGCCACTAAAGCCCATACCGTTAATAATACTTAGCTCGTAGTTCGCTCTTTCTATCACATTATTCGGTAGTAGTTTTTTTAACTGGGCTATACTATCGGTCGCTTTTGGCATTGTATCGGCAAATCTCTGAACCAATCCCTCAAATGTCAGTCTATCCAAATAGCTTTTTTCGGTCTCTTTTGGGGGAACTGGAAATTTAGGAATAAGGTATTTGCCGAGTTTTAATTCTACGTTACATCTATCGGCAATTTTCGAAGTATTCAATATAAGATCGGGATGTTTTTTGCCCCACCTTTTTATTAGGTCACTTGGTTCGGTGACGTATAGCTCAAAGTCTTTAAGTGACATGCGATTTTCGTCACTCAAGAAAGACCCCGTTTGTACGCATAGCAATATTTCATGGGCTTGCTGGTCTTTATGATTCAGGTAATGTGCGTCACACGTAACTACACACGGTATATCAAGCTGCTCGCTCAGCTTAAACGTGTTTTTTGTAACCTCAACCTGGTCTGACCATTTACTAGGATGGTCTGCGTGACCATGGTCCTGGATCTCCAGATAATACCTGTCGCCAAATATTTTCTTGTACCATTCTGCTACCTGTCCGGCTTTCTCAAATTGCCCCTGGCGAAGCATATCTCCGACCTCGCCACCAATACAGCCAGATAAAACAATAAGCCCTTCGTTATACTTTTCAAGCAGTTCACGATCAACGCGTGGACGATAATAGAACCCTTGTAAATTAGCTATAGTACTCAACCGCATTAGGTTTTGATAGCCAGTTTCATTCATAGCAAGCAAGATCAGGTGGTAGTAATTTTTATCTTTGCTCGAATCTCTGTCAGTATGTCGCCGCGGCGCAACATATGTCTCTAGCCCGATAATCGGTTTTACGCCCTTAGCCTTTGCTTCTTTATAAAACTCCACCACACCGGACAACGTACCGTGATCTGTTATTGCAACTGATTTCATACCGAGCTCTAGGACACGATCAATAAGCGCAGGGATCTTAGTCAGACCGTCCAACAAGCTGTACTGGGTATGGTTGTGCAGATGTACATAGTCCCTAGAGTTTAATGCCATATTTACCCTCTTTGGTCTTTATTTTATAAGAACACGTCCGTGGTTGCGACGTTTATTATTACAACAGCTCATCTGCCTCGCTCAATCGCATCCCGAAGATCGTTAACAAAAGGCACGGCATCAAGCAGCGACAAAAGCCAAACCACCAAGCCCACAACAATAGTAGCACCAACAACACCTCCAAAACCCGCCAACAGACCTTTTACAAAGCTCATGCGATAGATCCGACCCCTGCTAGCATAGCCTGTCTCGTAAACATCGGATATTAAACGACCGAGTTGTTCGTAGTGAATGGTGTTATTTTTTGGACTTACTTTTGGCATTGTTTGTATCATCTTTTTTTACAAATGACTTCAGGTGCAACGTAGCCTTCTTAACCTCATCAATGGCCTTTTGTAAATCTTTGTCATCGGCTTCGCCTTCGTGGACCGCACTTAACAACTGGCGCGCTTTGTCTTTTGCTGTCTGTGCTGTTTTTAAAGCGTCGTCTAGACCGACTTTTGTCTTGATAGTTGCAGCCTTGGCCTGGCGTTTGCTCTGCGCTATTACGTCGGATAAGTCGCTGTGAAGATGCTTCAGCTTAGCCTCGGCTTCGTTCTTGGCTTTTACTGTCGCTTTTTGTATGTTGCGTCTTGCTGTTTTGCCACTTTTTGGAGCAGTCAAGATTCCGGCAGCATAGCCAATCCCAGCCGCAACTACAGCCCCAATAGCTAATTTGCCCGTCCTTTGTTTTGCCATTATTTGCCCTTCTTTCCGGTAAACGATTTATTCATCATAGCATTAAATGCTTTAGCAAATATTCGCCCTATAGCCAGCGAACCAAATGCCTTCGGCAGGCTATTGGTCAGTGTCTCGGCAGCTTCAGCAACATATTCAGCTTTTTCAGCAACACTTCTTAGAGTATTAAGAAGCTGCATAAACTTAACGACAGCCAGTATAGATAAAGCCAGCAGCAAAGCTAAGGCTGCTGCCAATATAACGACTAGTGTTCTCTCCGCATCATCGATCACAGACTAAGTATACAACATTAGACAAGAAGTTGAGCTAGGCTACATTGCAGATCAGCTCTCAGATCAGCCAATTACCTTTCGTATATAGCTTAATATGTCGTCCTTAAGCTCTTCATGCTTCAGAGCAAAATCTATGACTGTTTTTAGGTACTCAAGCTTATTGCCGGCATCGTAATAACGCCCGTTCGGTATTTCTGTCGCGTATAATGCCTTACCGTCTTTTATCATATCAATCATGGCTGGTTGAATCTGAAATTCCTTGCCCGGTGGCAGTTCGTCAAGTGACTTGTGTAGATAACGATAAATATCCGGTGTTAGTAGATATCCTCCTGCACTAGCTATGTCCGACTCAACGTTTCCTATTCCAGGCTTCTCTATGATATTCGTCATGCGCACAACGCCACCCTTAGTCTCTTGACCCGTTATAAACCCGTACCGTGAATAGTCCTCTTTTTTTGTGGTACGAATGCACGGCAGAATGCAGGTGTTTAGCTTTTGATATGCGTCAATCATTACACTAAATCGCGAAGGTTCTGCTACAAAGATGTCGTCTGCGTAAGTGTATATAAAGGGCTCGTCACCTATCAAGTGCTCAACATTCAGAAGCGGGGTGGCATTACCGTATGGACCTTTCTGCCGCACATATGCAAAGTTGGCTAGATCTGAGATTTTATTAGTCGAGGCAAGTAGGTCCTCTTTACCACTCTCTTGCAGATTAGTTCTTAAATCGCCGCTAATATAGTCAAAGTGGTCTTCAATAGCTCGCTTATGGTAGCCGGTTACAATCACAATATCTTCTATGCCGGCAGCAACCAGCTCTTCAACAATGTATTGAATTATCGGCTTATCTACCAACGGCAGCATCTCTTTAGGCATCGCCTTAGTCTGTGGTAAAAACCGTGTTCCAAACCCTGCCGCCGCAATTACAGCCTTTCGAACTTTTGATTTGTGCATAGCTACATTTTACAAGTAGTTTGCAGAATAATTAACTATTAAGATGCTTTTTGATTTGTTCTTGGGCTAGGCCGGGATTAGCCTTGCCCATTGAGAGTTTCATGACCTGTCCAACTAAAAATCCGATCGCCTTCATTTCACCGTTTTTTACATCTTCGGCGGCTCTGGGGTTTGTGCTTATCACTTCGGCTACTATTCGGGCAATTTCTTTTTCATCAGAAACCTGTATGAACCCTTGTTCTTCGGCGTATTTTTCAAGCTCCTGGGGCTGAGCACCAGAACTAAGTAAAGTCACTATCAGTGCTTTTGTATTAGTCGAGCTTAATTTACCGTTTTGCTGCAAATTATATATTTCTTTTAAGTAAGTATCCCATGTGTTGGCAACTTGGCCGTTTTCTCTGCGCATAGGGTCAATAGTGTTGACGATATGGTTAACAACAAACTTAGCAAACGGCGCGTCTACAAGACTAGTCTCTATAAAGGGCAGGTAATTTGCTTCGGGCACCTCGGCCTGGGCATCAATCAATGTTTCTATAACTAGAGCGTCCAGGTCAAGGCTAGCTAGACGCTGCCGCCACTCAATGGGGAGTACGGGCATAGATTTGCGCACGGTCTGTACTAGATCATTATCAAGTATAATCGGCGGTATGTCCGGATCCGGCATATAACGGTAGTCGTGAGCCTCTTCTTTGCTACGCTGCGAGAATGTTTTTTGCTTAGCGTCATCCCAGCCACGTGTCTCCTGGACTATTCTTTGACCTTTTTCAATTAGCTCAATCTGACGGTTAATCTCGTATTCGGCGGCCTTCTCAACAGCCCTAAAGCTGTTTATATTTTTAGTTTCAGTCCGCAGCCCGAGTTCATTAGGATCCTTACTAACGCTTACGTTAACGTCAAATCTCATATTGCCGTGGTACATATCTGCGTCTGATACATCTGCGTACCGCATGAGCAACCATAACTCGTGAGCATAGGCTTTGGCCTCCGACGCTGAATGTATGTCAGGTTCAGAAACCACCTCAAGCAATGGTGTACCCGCACGGTTAAGGTCAACCAGGCTATAATCTTCGCCTGCTGGATGAGTGTTTTTGCCGGCGTCCTCCTCTAGCTGAACGCGATTGATACGAATCGTCTTTTGTATACCACCGCCCAACTCAAAGCTAACCGTCCCTCCAACAATAATGGGCTTGCTAAGTTGGCTTATCTGATAGCCCTTCGGCAAATCAGGATAAAAGTAATGTTTTCGTTCAAAATAGCTGTACTTTTGAGGGGTCGTGTTAAAGCCAAACGCAACACGTATCGCGTATTCAACTGCTTTCTTGTTAAGTACAGGCAGAGCGCCTGGCATACCTAAACATATATGGCTTATAAGGGTGTTTGGTGCAGCATCGCGTGCGTCATTCCCGACTGCAGCAAAAAGCTTTGTCCTTGTTTTAAGCTGCACATGGCATTCTATCCCGATGGTCGGGATGTAGGTTTTGCGTGCAGCATCGCTAATCACGCCAAACCCTCTTTGTCACTTTTTTCTTCTTTTGGTGATGGCAGCGCACCTACGTCGCGCAAGGCCTGTCTAAAGCCGATCAGCGCTTGCTTTACCTCATTTTCATTCAGCTTTGCATTTGGGTTTATGTTTAGTTTTTTTACAAGATTGTGAGAATACCAAACCGCATCGTTGTTTATAAATTTCGCGCCTGCCGAAACTAGGCGCTCGCCCATTGTTTTGCCCTTAAACTTGCGCTTTTTAAGGGCTTCGTCAAGTAGTTTATCGCCAAGTAGAACCGCCTCATTCCATGTCGCTTTGTCTCGGCACAGATTTTGTAATAAGCGCCACTTATTGATAAACCTGTCATGCTTGAGACGCTTGGGCAGAGCTCTTATTAATATCGCTAGAGTGGTTAACAGTAGTATTGTGGCTGCTACTATTGCAATCTGTTTCTCTGGACTCATTTTACTAACCTTTCAATTTCTTTCGCCAAAGAGAAAAGTTTTCTATCGGTCCTTTGTTGGCCAATCAGTTGCATACCGACAGGCAAGCTATTCCTGTCTAAACCTACAGGCACGCTTATTGCAGGCAGCCCAGCTAGGCTGACGCCAACTGTCATTGCATCAGCTAAGTACATTTTAAGCGGGTCGTTTGTATTTTCACCAATCTTAAAAGCTGTCATAGGCGCAATCGGGCCAACTAAGAAATCAACCGACTTAAAAGCCTTATTGAATTCTTCAATAAGCTTCGTGCGTAACTGCTGTGCTTTTTTGTAGTACGCATCGTAATATCCGCTGCTAAGCACATAAGTCCCAATCATGATTCTGCGTTTGGCCTCCCGTCCAAAGCCCTCGCTTCTTGACCAATTATAGCTTTGATCTAAGTTGGTAGCATCTGGATGAGAAAATCCGTACCGCTGCCCATCATAACGGCTAAGGTTGCTGCTAATTTCTGCCGGAACAATAATATAATAAGCCGCAAGCGCTAAATCAAGCGAAGGCAAGCTAAGCTCCTGTATATCTGCTCCAGCTTTTTGCAAGGCTTCCACGGTAGACTGGATTTGTTCACGCACATCATGATCTACCCCCTCGCCCATGTACTCTTTGATAATACCGATTTTAAATTCGCTTACTGTGGCTCTATCTAGATTCGTATATGGTTCTGGGTCACGGTTGACTGTTGTCCCGTCTAGTAAGTCCCTGCCAGAAATCACATCAAGAACTAGTGCAGCGTCTTCAACCGTTCGGGCGAGTGGGCCCACTACGTCTGTACTACTAGCCATAGCCACCACACCACTTCTTGAGACAAGCCCATAGGTAGGCTTAAGCCCAACCGCACCAGTGAAAGATGCGGGTAGCCGTATTGAGCCACCCGTGTCTGTACCAAGGGCGAACGGCGCCATGTCAAGCATCACGGCTGCTGCCGACCCACCGCTACTCCCACCCGGAACACGACTTGCGTCATGTGGATTTTTGGTCACCATGAAGTCACTGTTTTCCGTGCTGCCCCCGTGCGCAAAAGCATCCAAGTTGGCCTTGGCAACACAAATCGCACCCTCCGCTTCTAGGCGCTCGATTACTGTAGATTGATATGGCGCCTCAAATCCTCTTAGGATGTTGCTCGCAGCCGTAGTCTCAGAACCAAAAGTTAAGAAATTGTCTTTTGCAATGAACGGGACGCCAGACAAACGTCCAGTCTGTTCGCCCAGCGCGATACGACCGTCCAGCTCTTGTGCGCGTCTCTTTGCGCGTTCGGGGATCGTAGCAATAATTGCGTCGTATTTTTGGCATTGTTCAATACTCTTAAACGCCTGCTCAACCATTGCCGTAGCTTTCAGCTCGCCAGATTGGACTTTTTCTGCAATATCAGCAATTGAAAGCCACCGGCTCATTCAATAATCCTTTTTACTTGGATGTGGCCATCTTCTGCGACCGTTGCATTTTTCAATAAATCTTCGGCCTTAACGCCATAGTCGTAAACAGCGTCTTCGCGCATCACATTGCTTAGGCCGCTTACCTGGTAAGTAGGATCAACACCAGCAAGATCTACTGATTGCAGTTTTTCAACATACTGTAATATTTCTGTAATTTCATCCTGGAAGCGCAGCACTTCCTCGTCGCTAAGCTTCAGGCGCGACAGCTGAGCCAATTTTAATACATCTTCCCGTGTTAACTTCGCCATATGTATCTGTCAGTATAACAGATTGGCCAATCCTATTCTATCCTTTACAGTTTGTTTTTAATATCGCTTATTATGTCACGGAGCTCGGCAGCTTTTTCAAATTCCAGGTTAGCACTTGCCAGCTCCATTTGGGATGTTAAGTCCTTGATCAGGTGCCCATACTCGTCTTTTGGAATTTTTTTCAGGTTAAGTTTTGCAGTCTTAGCTTCTTCTGGGAGGTCTGGCCGCATACCTTTTTCAATCGCCCTAGCTATGCCCATTGGGGTTATATTGTGTTCTTTGTTGTAGGTCTCTTGTACTTTACGTCTGCGATTAGTCTCATCAATAGCCCGCTTCATACTACCGGTAACCTGACTAGCATACATAATCACCCTTCCCTCTATGTGTCTAGCCGCCCTACCGATAGTCTGCACTAGCGCTTGCTCACTACGCAGAAAACCTTCTTTGTCAGCATCTAGAATTGTCACTAAACTCACCTCAGGCAAATCGAGTCCTTCACGAAGTAAATTTATACCTACTACCACATCGTAAACACCAAGACGCAAATCCCTTAGTATGTCGGTGCGATCCAGTGTGTCAACATCGCTGTGCAAGTATGTAACTTTAATATTTATTTCTGCCAAATATTCTGTCAGGTCTTCGGCCATACGTTTAGTGAGCGTTGTGACCAGTACCCTCTGGCGCTTGTTTACCGTAGCGCGTATTTCACTAATGAGGTCATCGATTTGCCCATCAATAGGCCGCACTTCAATAAGTGGGTCAATCAATCCGGTCGGGCGGATTACCTGCTCAATAGGCTTTGTGCTGCGTGTAAGTTCGTACTGGGCAGGAGTGGCGCTAACATATACCACCTGGTTAAGGTGTTTTTCAAATTCAGTAAAAGTTAGCGGCCGATTGTCAAGAGCACTAGGCAGACGAAAGCCATGCTCAACCAAGACCTCCTTCCTGGCTCTGTCCCCGTTATACATGCCGCGCACCTGGGGGACTGTCATGTGTGACTCATCAACAAAGAGCAAGTAATCGTCCGGAAAATAATCAAGCAGCGTTGCTGGTTGCTCGCCAGGTTCGCGATTAGTAAGATAACGGCTATAGTTTTCAATACCCTTAACAAAACCTGTTTCTTCAAGCATCTCAAGATCAAACCGCGTTCGCTGTTCCAGGCGTTGCGCTTCTAGCAACATTCCATTCTTTTTAAAATAAGTAAGTCTTTCAGCAAGCTCGGATTCAATCTTCACAATCGCCCCCTTAAGCTTATCGGCCGGGGTCACATAATGACTACTGGGGAATATTCTCACACTCTCAGGCTTTTGCTGAATTTCACCTGTAAGAGGGTTGATCTGAGTTATACGCTCTATCTCGTCACCAAAAAAATCAATCCTATAGGCAATTTCCTCGCCTGCTGGCATAACATCTATTACGTCCCCCTTGACCCGAAAAGTTCCACGGTGAAAGTCTATATCATTGCGCTGATACTGGATGTCCGTTAAACGACGTATGAATTTGTCACGAACTTTTCTTTCTCCAACATGAACAGTTTCTGATAAACCCCCATAGTCTTCAACCGACCCGATTCCATAAATACAGCTCACGCTGGCAACGATAATAACATCGCTCCTCGTAAGCAACGCGTCCGTCGCAGCATGTCTCAAACGATCAATCTCTTCGTTGATCTGGCTATCTTTTTCTATATAAGTATCGCTACGCGCTATGTAAGCCTCAGGCTGATAGTAGTCAAAGTAGCTGACAAAGTAGTGCACTGCATTATTCGGAAAGAAGTTTTTAAACTCTGTGTAAAGCTGCGCTGCAAGAGTTTTGTTGTGAGAAAGTACCAACGCGGGACGCTGCATATTTTGTATTACATTGGCCGCAGTAAAGGTCTTCCCAGAACCTGTAACACCCAGCAAAACCTGCTCTTTGGCGCCATGCCGCAGGCCCTCTGTCAGCTGGCTTATCGCTGTTGGCTGGTCACCTGTCGGCTGGTATTCAGAAACTAGATGAAACTTGGTCATCATATAATTGTACCAACTTACCCGGTTAATTCATGTAGATTTTAGACAAGCATGCTTAAGGTGTATTCACAAAAGTACGTCCGTCGTAAATGCATTGTTCGGGGAAACTCTCTAGAACCGGGTTCCCAGACCTGACACAGTCTTCAAAGTTATTAATATTATTAGTGCCAATTCGGGAGCTAATTGTTTCCCATCCGGCAAACATTGCTAATACTATAAACAGCAATATTATCGGCCATTTCCAGTGCGAGTCCTGACTACGATTACTCATACAGTTGTAGGTACTTCTTGTTTTCTGTGTCAAGCAGTCTTGTAAGTTTAGCGAGTAGGTCGTCAGCATTATCGCTAAAAATCACATTCTTACTATTTGCTTCACCAGCTGCATGCATAATGTCAGAGATCTCCGTGCTAATACCACCTCCACCTTCCAAAAAACCAATCGGTGTATCTGTCTCCATTGCAATAGTAAACTCATGCAAAGTTCCTAACCTGCCCCCAATACTAATAACGGCATCACTAGAGACGATCAGCAAGTTGTCTCGACCGACATAGTGCATACCCGAATACACAATCACGTCATATGCTTTTGTGGGTAAGCGATACTTTATAACATGCTCAATTTTTGAAGTAGCCGGGCTTATACCAACACTCATCTTACCACCTGCCGACTTGTATGATTCAGCTGCATAGTTCGGTATACCTATAGTCGCGCCCGTCATCAGGCTATGGCCTGCCTTTGCAATCGCTTGCCCTGCAGCTATTGCAATATGCTTACCTTCTTCAACGCTTTTACCTTTGGCGGCACCAGATATACATATTTGATACATCAACTGCTCCCTCCCGAGTGCAAAAGTAAAGATTCGGGCGCTATCATCTCATTATCAAGCTGCTTCAACACTTGGGTTTCCAATGTTTTTTGGCCTAGATAACGCATGAATATTTCATTCCACAGCGATTCACGAAAGTGATAAACAGCCCTGTCGCTATATGACAAGCTATTAACGTAACTTATCGCCATATCCATTAGATTAAACGTCAATGGTCGTCCTTCGTGTAGTATCGCCACATAATCTAGGTCATACCAAAAGTGTAGGGCTGGCTCAATGTTGTACAGCACTTCTTCAGCTTTACGCCAGTGCAGGTCTTCAGGCTGTACGTGCGGTTCAAACATTTCAGGATGATATTCTGATTCTAATTTACCGAAGTAACGTTGTATTACACGCCAGTGTATCTTCTGACCAGCCATGACAGCATGCTTGTCGGGATCAGCGATCAATGTATCTACAAGTATCTCCCCGAAGCCAGGTTTAACTTGTTGTAGCTTAAAGAAAGAGCTATAAAGACGAATTTCATTTAAATAATGGAGAAGGAGCGGTAGGACCGTGATGGTTATACCATGCATTTGCTTTATTGGCATCGGCAACATTAGGATCACACCTAGTTCCTTGAGGTGTGTTAGGTTGTGTCTTTTTTTATGCACAAAAGCCTTTGTCAGCTCGCCCCACTTTTTACTATCCATAAGCACAATTTCAATGTTTCGTGTTTCAAAATCGCTTGGACGCAGGGTTTTATACCTTTGCAAAAACGACTGCAACCAGGCCGGATCCTCAGCAAACCGCAAACTACCATAGAGTTCGGCAATTGGCTCGCGTTTTAGCATTGAATCAACAGATTTATAACCCAGGTGCTTCATTACGTGTTTCGGGGGCATGGCTTTTAGTAGACGCTTGGCTACGCTAGGGCGCAAAACCCAAACTTTTTTTGGAACATCAATCTTTTCAACTACGGCTTTAATGCGCGGTAGCAGATCTTGTACGTCAGAAGCGGTTTTGCTGCCTATTTTTTTTGCCAAGAACTCATCATGCTTTTTTACTAGAGAAAGCAGGGCGTGATAAAGTTCTTTTCCGGTTGTATCGTCAGGGTCTAGCCCAAGTTCACGCATTTTCATGTGCGCTTTGCCGATTAGCTCAGCAGTAAGCCGGACATCTACGCTTTGGTCACCAGAAGCAAGCTCAAGTTGCTTGAGCGCAGACGTAAACATCGGCTCATCTGCTTTTAGCAAATCGGACAGGTACTTTGACATAATTATTTATAGATTAGCATGAGCATAATTGTTAAGCCAGGGATCGGCGTGCTATTCACGTGCGCTCAGGTTTATACCAATGGGGAGCCTTTTTTAGTAACTCCTCTATCTCGGCTTCTGTAAGAAGACCTTCGCGAGCACCAACATGCTGGACCACGCTCATAGAGTTTATTGGAGCTATCTGAAGCGCACCCTCAACCGTGTTCCCCTTGATCAACTCCGCCACGAAGGCCGAAGAAAATGCATCACCAGCACCCGTGCGCTCATATGGTGGCGCAGGGTCAGGATAGGGCGGCATCTTGAAGCGTGCGTTATTGAGCTCACTAGCGTATGCGCCCGCCGGCCCATCGGTTATCACAACCACTTGAGGTCCATACGCATGCAAGCGATCAAATAAATTGTTAAGATCATCGTAATTACCGCCAGATATCAGAACAGCTTCTTCCCTGTTAACAAGCAGAACATCAGCCCTTTTGTACAACGCACTTAAGCGTTCGACTCCTGCTTCAAGCTGAAATGTGCCTGGCTGGAATGCAAATCTAATATTCGGATGTTTTCCCAGCCATTCGGTTACGAAATCGTGATATGTGTCCAGTGCGTCCTTGCTAATCGAGCTAAAATATATCCACTTCGGGATATCTTCCTCGCGAAAACTTGGCCACTGATATTCGTATTCTTCGTGCTTGATCAAAATGGTGCGCTCTTCCTTGTACCATAGAACGTAGTGAAAGTTGCTAATCTTGCCAGGATTGACGTGGATAAAACGCGTGTCAACGTTCAGCTTTTTAAGTGTGCTGATAATATCGCGGCCGTGCTGATCATCGCCTACATTTGAAATCAAGCCACTTCTAAGCCCCATTTTAGCGAAGCTGACTGACGCGTTCGCTGCGTTGCCTACGCCATCAACCTCTACCGCATGGTCAAAGGGTACTTTAGTAGCAAATGGTATTGACAGCCATTTACCTCTTTCATCTTGGTACGCCTCAGCCCTGTCGTCTAATAATTTAATAAAAGCATCCGTGACTACGTCGCCGATACTCAACACATCTAATTTAGTCATTTGTTTTTCCCACCCACATAAATACTTAAGGTTAGTCTACCACAGCTTTTCCAGCCGAATTAAACATGTCTATTTTCTCCTCTACTACAGCTTGGACCGACTCAATAACTTTATCCATCAGCTTAACTACAGCGTATTCGTCGGGATTATCGTCCAACTCTCTCTCGAGCGTCTTACGGTAAGCTACGCGCATATCTGAGTTTATATTGACCTTCGTTACGCCAACTCTAACCGCATCCACAAAGTAGTGTCCGGGCGTACCGCTACCGCCATGCAGGCTAATGTTGCAATCGATTGCCTCACGGATTTGCTCAAGTAGCTCTATGTCTAATTTTTTGGGTGCCGGATACTTACCGTGCAGATTTCCAATAGCCGCCGCAAACGTATCAATGCCCGTAGCCTCTACGAATGCTCGGGCAACTTCTGGTGTACTAAATGTTTTTTTTATGTCTTCATAATCAATTTTTTCTGTGTGCAAGTTGGATGAACCGCCGAAGTAATGAGGCTCACTTTCAACAAGTGCGCCAGTCAGACTAGCGTAATTTACTATCTGTTTGGTCTCAGTGATTATCTCCTCGATTGTCGCGTCTTTGCGAGCCTGGCTGATATCAATATGAATAAACTCAAAGCCCGCCTCAATGCCCGCAATAGCTGCCGCAACCGAGGGACTGTGGTCAAGATTGACATACACCTCAACCTTGAGCTGCTGTTTGTAGTTATCAACCATGTCGCGGACATTATCTAACCCTAGGGCCTCAACTTCGCCATGGCTTACCTCAACTAGCACGGGTGCATTTTTATTCGCTGCTGCCTGGGCAACAGCACGCAAAGTCTCTTGATTATCTAGGTTAAATGCGCCGAGCGCAAAATGTCCTTCGCGTGCACGAGCCATAGCATCGCGTGCTTGCTGACAGTTTTTTCTCATTTGTGTGAGTGATAAGGACATCTACAGACAGTATATCTGTTCCGCTCATGGTTGTATAGACGCTTAATAATCCTCGGCTGGTCAATAACCAACCCCGCACAACGAGGCACCCCATGACAAGGAAAGAACGTGCTGGGCTAACTTTTTCGTATATACAGAGACTCTTACGCCTGTCGCGGCAAGCAGCTAGAGATTTAAGCCAAAATATGGTGTGCTGCTAGCGCAATGTGTTTGGCTGTCAAGCCAAAATGTTCTAGCAGTTCGTCGGGCTTACCCGATTCACCGAATCTATCACGCATGCCCAGGCGCTTCATTTTGACCGGGAACTCTTCGCCGAGTAGCTCTGCCACAGCGCCACCTAGCCCCCCATTAATCTGAGCTTCTTCTACAGTGATGACGGCTTTGGTTTTATGAACACTTTGTAAAATAGTCACCGCATCTAGTGGTTTAATAGTCGGCACATGTACGACCTCGGCATCTATGCCGTCTTTAAAAAGCATCTCAGCAGCCAGCACTGCTTGGTATGTCATCGTACCAGTTGAAATTATTGTTACGTCCATTCCATGCGAGTACACATAAGCTTTACCGATTTCAAAAGGCGTCTGTTCTGTGGTGATAATTGGCGAAGCCTCTCTTGCAAGCCGCAAATAGCCTGGCCGCTTATCTTCAGCAAGTGCCAATGTAGCCTTCTCGGCTTCCAAACTATCTCCAGGGACCACCACTACCATGTTGGGCAAGACCCTCATTAAGGCTATGTCTTCCAGCATTTGGTGTGTAGCGCCGTCTGGACCGACAGAAACGCCTGCGTGCGACCCAACAATTTTTACGGGTTGGTCATTTAAACAAATTGTAGTACGGATTTGCTCCCAATTCCGTCCCGGGCTAAATGCTGCATAGCTCGATACGAACGGGATCTTCCCCATCGCAGCCAGCCCCGAACCAACTGTTACCAAGTTCTGTTCGGCCACTCCGATTTCTACAAACCTATCCGGAAACGCATCTCGAAATAAATTCATTGACGTTGACTCAGTTAGGTCCGCACAGGCCGCCACGACATTTTCGTTAAGTTCACCAGCACTTTTTAATCCGCGCCCAAAACCTTTCCGAGTCGCTTCATTTTCCATATCTTTTTTGATATCAACCAATCGTAAATCGCTCATATTCACCAACACCTTTTATAGTTCGTTTTAGGTACGTTGCGCAACGTATAACGAACCGCTGCAGTTAGTTGTATTCGGGTTTTATACGTTATACGAAAATCGTTATACGAAATACTTCTTATCATTCGTGTTCGCTCCTGATTTTGCCCTGCAATGTTCTAAGCTCATGCAAGGCTTTTCGAGCTACTTCTGCATCTGGCAATTGCCCCATACCATGCCAGTGAAAGTCGTATTCCATAAAATCTACCCCTTTGCCTGGAATAGTGTGAGCCAGTATCATCACTGGCTTTTCTACAATAGCGCGTCCCATAGCACAAGCATCGATAATCGCTTCCATATTATTACCGTCAATCTCAATCACGTGCCAACCAAAAGCTTCCCATTTATCTTTTAGATCTTCCAGAGGCATGACAGTCTCTGTCGGCCCGTCAATCTGTATATTGTTGCGGTCTGTAATGGCGATGATGTTATTTAACCTGTACTTACTAGCCAACATGGCGGCTTCCCAGACATTTCCCTCGTCCTGTTCACCATCACCCATTACTACGTACACCCAACGGTGATGGTCTTTATTCATACGCATTGCGAGCGTCATACCGCAGGCTTGGCTCAGACCGCAGCCAAGTGGTCCACTGGTGTTTTCCATTCCTGGAAGCTTGGTACGCTCCGGGTGTCCCTGCAAGCGAGAACCAAATTGGCGAAGCGTCATAAGTTCTTTTTTGTCAAAGTAGCCAGCGTGAGCCATTGTCGCGTAGCGCACCGGCACGCAGTGGCCATTGCTAAGCAGCAATATATCGCGTTGATCCCAGTCAGGCTTATTAGGATCGTGTTTTAGAATGTCAAAGTAAAGTGCTGTGAATATGTCAGCCAAGCCGAGCGGCCCGGCACTATGCCCACTACCGGCACGCTCCAGCATTCGGATTATATCTTTGCGAATCTCGATTGCTTTAAGTTCCAGTTCTTCAACTGATAGGTTTTTCATTGTATCATTTCCGCTATTGCTTCAAGTGTAGCATACGCTTGTGATGGGTCTTCGCTGCGCTGGATAGCCCCGCCGACATTTAGTACATCAACCCCCCTTTTCACAAGATGCGCCACATTGTGTTCATTTATACCGCCGTCCCAGCCTATTTCAAGATCTGGCTTAAGTAATTTTAGCTCAGCTGCTTTTTTTAACAGAGCAAGGTTAGCTTTGCCTCCAAAATGTCCTAAATCGCCAGAAAAAATAAGAACGTGATCAATATCTGGTAAGGCTGACGCGATTAGTTTTACAGGGGTCTGCGGTAATAGCGCTACCCCTATTTTAATCTTAAGATAGTGCAGCCTGTCGGCAAATTGCATGAATCTCCCCTGACTCTCGGCATGAACAATTACTAAAGACGGCTTAATATGTTTAATCTCATTCAGGTAAAGATCCGGCCTCATATACATAAGGTGCAGATCACATTCAATTTTATGCTCATGCGGTAGCCACACCTTGCTTAGCTCAATAGACTTGTTAGCTGTAAACAGGCCGTCCATAAAATCCAGATGAATACGCTTAGCAAAAGGCGTTAAACGCTCCACCTGTTCACGATATTCATGCGGGGTAGAAGCTGTAACAGTCGGGCAGATAATGGACATATACAAATTATAGCTCAAGCGTTACTGGTTGGCAGCAATAAGTGGATTAAATATAGCTTGTGTCAGAGCCACAAGTCGCCTAGTCCCGGCATTTGTTGAAAGCAGGGTTATGGCAACCTCGCGGCCATTTTTTAGCCTCACAATGCCAATATCATGATATTCAACAAGACCGTTGAAACCCACCTTGTCATAAACCGTTAGCTCTGGTAACGCTGCGGGCAATACATCCCTATATATATTCTGTTTTAGCGAATCCATGAATAAGGCCATGTTGCTTTCGTTAAGGTCTTTGCCGCCATGCAGCCGTTCTAAAATTATATTCACATCTTTAGCAGTTGTGGTCAGCCCAACCATTGAAGTGCCGGATAATTCAAATTTTTCCTCAAGACGTGCCGTTGACTTCTCCTTACCTTGCTCTACCCATAGTTTTTCTGCACAAGGACTATGCGATTCTCTAATCATTTTGTCTAGACATTCTTTGCGGGTCCAGTCGCCAAAAAAAGCGTCGTCAAGCGAATATTTGCCTTCTTGGATGTCTATGTAGCCCAAATAGGCAACATAGAGCTTATATATACTGGCGGCAAAATACGATCCATCGATTCCGTAAGCAGCCAGCTCACCCCCAGTTGCTAAATCGGTTACGACAACACTGTATGTACCAGCATTACTTTCTGCGAAGCTATCAACTATATCTTGAACATTCGGAAGTGGCTCTATGTTAGGCGTTTGTGAGGTATTTTCAACAGACGTATTTTGTGTATTTGTGACCGGGGCTAGCGCTGGCTCTTTGTTAATAAAAAAGACAGCAAGACCTATAACTATTAAGAATACTGTGGCATAAATTAATTTTTTTGGTAAATCATTTTTGGGCCGCTTATTATGATAATTTTGCGGTTTATAACTGTACACCTGCATGGTCACTTAGTTTAGCTCATCAAGTGCATGAATGCGACGGACAAAACGCGGCGCTTTGGCAAATGGCGTGTTTAGCCATGTTTCAATAATCTGGTTAGCTTCATCTTTTTCCAGTACACGAGCAGGCAAACAAGCAATGTTAGTATCATCATCATTACGTGAAGAGCGTGCCGACTCTTTATCATAGAGCAACGCAGCCCTAATGCCCTTAAAACGATTAGCTGCAATGCACATCCCTTGGCCGCTGCCACATAGCAATATACCGCGCGGATCCGGGTTATCACTAGCTAGCATATCTGTCACGACCCGTTGAGCAAAAGTAGGGAAATCGTCTTGGGGGTCCATTTGGCCGCTACCTACATCTACCACTTCATAGCCGCCCTTTTGTAGGTGCTTTATTAGCCCTTCTCGCATACGGAAACCGTTATGGTCAGTTCCAACGTAAATTTTCATTATGTGTCACCCCTTAGTTATGGTGTTCTGAATGATCTTCTTTTTTATGGAGCATAGCTCCGGCATCTGCCACGACCTCAACCAAACGGTTAGAATAGCCCCATTCGTTGTCATACCACGCTACCACTTTTAACATATTGCCTCCTACAACAGCTGTAAGCTTCAGGTCCACAATGGCTGAGTGGCTGTTACCGATAAAATCTGATGACACCAGTTCTTCTTCAGTCACATCCAAAATACCTTGGTAATATGGCTCTTTGGCAGCCTTTTTAAAAGCCTCGTTCACTGATTCAATTGTTACAGGCTTTTTCGTAATTATCACAAAGTCACTAAGGCTCACCACTGGGGTCGGCACACGCACCGACATACCACCGAAGATGCCTTGTAACGCTGGCAATGCTTGGCCAGCCGCTATTGAGGCCCCTGTCGTGGTAGGTACGATATTCTCAGCAGCGTTTCTGGCTTCACGTAAATCTTTTGCTGGTGCATCTTGCAATTTTTGACTCGCAGTATAGCTGTGTATCGTGGTCATCATGGCTTTTTCAATACCAAATGCACCTTCTATGATTGAGGCGACAGGTGTAATGCAGTTAGTCGTACAAGAGGCATTACTGATTATATCTTCTGCGCCTTCAAGCTCGTCTTCGTTTACGCCTAGGACAATAGTGGTCGCACCTTCGCCTTTAGCAGGCGCAGAGATAACAACCTTTTTAGCACCCGCGTCAATATGGGCCCGAGCAAGCTCCGGTTTCACGAAAAAGCCTGTAGACTCAATAACCACATCAATTTTATGTTTGCCCCACGGTAAGGCCGACGGCTCTTTCTCGGCAAATACGGTTATATGCTTACCGTCTACAATAATGCCAGTGTCGTCATAGCTCACATCGTGTTCATACGTACCGTAATTACTGTCGTGCTTCAGAAGGTGAGCTAAAGTTTTAGTGTCAGTCAGGTCATTGATTGCAACAATTTCCATATCGGTACGCTCAAACGCCACCTTAAATGCATTACGCCCAATGCGACCAAAACCGTTGATCGCTACCTGTGTCTTCATATTATTAGCCCCACCTTGTTATAAACATTAACGCTATTGTATAAGGAGACGCGCCCTTCGCGCAACTAGCGATCGACATCTCGACCAGTAAACTCGGGCAGAGCCACTAATTCATCAACGGAATCAACTCTATTAAATATACCCTTTTCATTACCGGCGAGATCATAAAGAGCGCTTTTCTTTACGTTTTCTAAACTTTCCTTGCGAATAGTAATAGTCTCTCCTGGATCAAGTTTTGGTGCCCGCTGGGCTTTTACACCCCAAGCTACATAAACATACATAAACCATTCAATCTTTGCATAGAACTGCACCACCTCTACTAAGCGCCAATTTTCAAATTCGTAACCTGTCTCCTCAACGACTTCACGCTTTGCGCCCTCGAGTGTATTAATATCCTTTTTATCAATGCGCCCAAGCGGAACATTCGTGCGCACACCGTGGTGCGGTTGTTCTTCGTCCAAAATTAAAATTTTATCGTCAACTATACAAATTACATTTATAGTATCGGGCCTCTTAAGCATTTCAAAAGTGGCATACGAACCATCAAACATTTTTTGTGGCCACTGGTATACATCAAATATCTCTCCGGAAAATACTTTTTCAGCATTTTCCGGAACTAGAACCGCATTTTCCGGAATAACTTTTTTCATTGAGGATTATTGTTTAGTTTGCGCGGGCAATTGACTCTTCAATCACTTTGCGGGCATCTTCTGGGCCGCCCCAACCTTTGAGCACTGCGCTCACGCCCTTCCAGTCTTTCTTCCAGTCCTTGTAATGAGCGTAGAAGTGTTCAATGTTCTTTTTAAATGCTTCGCCTAAATCATCTAGCGACTGTATGTGGTCTTTGCTGATATCATCAGCTGCAACGCAAATAAGCTTTTCATCCATTTCACCGTCGTCTTCAAAATATAAAACACCAACCGCGCGCACTGGCGCAACAACTCCGTGCGGTAATGATTCATCAATAACTACTAGTGCGTCTAGTGGGTCTCCGTCTTCACACAAAGTATCTGGGACATACCCATAATCAGTCGGATAGCCAAGCAGCGTGCCGTTCACACGATCCAGAAACAATCGCCCGGTTTTTTTATCAACCTCTATTTTATTTCGGCTGCCGCGCTGAATTTCAATTACAACATTCACAACGTTTGGTGCGTCATCGCCATAGCCTAGATCTGCCATCTTGTTCTCCTTATTTTCCCTTGTATTGTACACTAGATATAACATGAAAATAATTGGGCACCGCGGTGCTGCCGGTTTAAGACTGGAAAACACTATTACGTCCATACGAAAGGCTATTGCAATAGGCGTGGATGCGGTTGAATTTGATGTTCGATTAACTAACGACGGTCAGCCAGTGCTGAGTCACGACGACAAACTAGCCCGTATTGGTGGAGGCAAGTATAAAGTTTCCGGCTCCACTTATTATGAACTAAAAAGGATTAAGTTAAACGACGGCGAATCCATAGCACACCTAAGCCAAGCACTGGCAAGTGTTGGAAAAACCCAAGCAATTATTGAGGTTAAGGTTGAGGGCGGAGTCAAAGCTGTTTTAACGGTACTCAGAGATTTTCCAAACGCCAACGTCATCATCGCCTCTCCTGTGTATTCCGAGATTAAAGTCCTTAAACAATTACGCCCAGAAATCCCAGGTTTTATAAGAGTTGTGGTCAATCCTTTTGAAGCCATAACATATGCCCGTGCATACGAAGCTGACGGAATTGACATTAACTTCTGGATTATGAACCCCTTAACTTATTGGTTGGCGCAGCGCCTAAACCTTACGATCATGGTTTACACCGTCAACCACCATTTCTTTGCTCGTTTTATCAGAACACTCTACCCGGGAGCGTGGATATGCACAAATTATCCAAACAAATTCATTAAACGCAAACGCCGTGGAATAACTACAAAACGCTCTCGCGTTAACAAATTTGCTCAATAAGACCTACAGCGTCGTGTATTGTTTAAGTTGTTTTACTTGCCTTCGTAACATCAATTACTACTGACTCCGTTTCGCCAGGAATGATATGTTCCAACATCCCCATATACGACTGGCGCCTGCCAGCAGGAAAAAGGTCGCCTAGCCTATTTTCAATAGTTTCACTAGCTATTTTTAGCGCCTCCTCACCCTTTGGAGAGATCAACGCATGTCTGCTACGGCGGTCGTGTCGTTGAGATTTAAGTTTAGTTAGGCGTCTCTTAGTCAGAGCAGACAACAACGCGGTAACCTGCGGCAGAGTTATGCCTAGCTGTTCGGCGATCGAGCCCATGCTCAGGCCGTCTCTAGGACCGGCCCCAACAACACCGAGCATCAACCACTGCATCATAGTAAGGTTTTGTGAACTAAGCTGCTCTGCAACAACCGTACGAAGAGCTCGGTCAGCCCGAGAATGCAATAAGCAAAGCTCGTAAATCGTCATATCGTCAATCCTTCGTTACTGTTAAGACAGTCTATTCCTAGCGCTTTAGTGTTGTATGTGAAATATCTTACTTGTTGGTCTTTTTAGTGTGTATGCGGTTCAAGATACTTTCTGATCATAAGAGCTGCCGTCGCACCCTCACCCGTCGCACTGGCAATTTGCATTGTTGCCCCTGAACGAACATCACCTGCGGCAAACACCCCTGGCATACTTGTCTCCAGGTTGTCACCCGTCCTGATCATACCTATATCATCTAACGCTATGCCTGAGCCCTCTAAAAAACTCGTGTTGGGCAGCAGACCTATAAACACAAAAACTCCGTCGGTTTCAAAATTAACGTTTTTGCCGTTTTTCGTGCTGACACCCTGGACACCTGTAACCTTATTGTCCTTACCGACAATTTTTTGTGTAGTTGTGTTAAAGTGCACAGCCACCTTGTCGCTATACTTCTTCAACTCCTGCTGCAAAACTTCTGATGCGCGTAAAGTATCGCCCCTAACCAACAAGTCAATGTGGCTAGCAAACCGTGTTAAGAATATGGTCTCCTGAACTGCAGAATTACCACCACCAACAACCACCAAACGTTTCTCGCGGTAAAAGGCACCGTCACACGTAGCACAATAGTGGACTCCGCGAGCATAGTATTCTTCTTCGCCAGGAATTCCGAGCTTTTTATAGTCACTACCCGTCGCTATAAGAACGGTTTTGGCCTGAATTAATCCGTCTGTGGTTTCTAGCTCCTTGACCTCGCCTTTATCTGTAATTTTCAGCACAGCGCCCAGACGGATGTCAGCGCCAAACCTCTCCGCTTGCTTTTGCAATTTTTCTGATAGATCTAAACCAGCCAATCCGTCTGGAAAGCCAGGATAGTTATCCACCCAATCAGTGATTGCCGCTAGACCGCCGATTACGCCCTTTTCATAAAGTACGGTGTCTATATCTTCGCGTGTTGTATAAAGTGCTGCCGCTAGCGCTGCAGGTCCCGCGCCCACCATAACTACGTCATGCAACTCCGCTTTAGTCATTAGTCATTAGCCATTTCTCATTACTATTACTATTAGAAATCTATTTTACTTCATTTGCCACGAAAGTGCTTGCAACCAGAACAGCGCCTTAGATAATTATTGATACATTGCTTTAGTGTGCACGAGCAGTAAATATCTTAGGCAACAGCAGGGGCTAGCTTGGCGGGATTATAGCCAATCACCACTTCTTTACTGTCATCCTGTTTAGTTATAACCGTAATCGGCACAGAAAGCTGGCCGCTTAATGCGATAGCTTCTTGTTGACGAACAGGATTGGTGTCCAGGTTAACCTCTTCGTACGTGTGACCCTTAGCACTTAGCCATTTTTTGACCATCAGACAGTACCCGCAAGTGTTAGTAGTAAAAACTGTGATGTTTTTAGGCATCTTAGACCCCCTCGTTTGATTGTTTATATGTTTATTATTTATAGTGCCGTTTTACTAACCACATTATAACTAGCGTAGCGATACATAGTCAATACGCTACATGTTGTGTTTTTTGCTGTATTTATCCCCTTACTACGCAAGTTTTGTCTACTGTAGGGAAACAACCTCTATATCAAATACTAAATCAGAATTAGCTGGGATGCCCTGCTGTTCTTCAGAACCATAGGCTTGCGCAGCCGGGATTAATAATCGCCTTTTCCCGCCGACCTTCATACCGGGCACACCGTCGGTCCAGCCCTTAATCACATCATTAAGCCCGAACGGTATTGGTTGGCCGAAGTCGTGTGAACTCTGGAATATTGTACCGTCTTTAGCCAGCGCACCAGTGTAGTGTGCGGTCACAGTCGCGCCTGGCTGTACTACTGCACCAGTCCCCTCCTCTAAATCAATCTTCTGTAGATCTGTGACTTGGGCGACTGGCGTAAAATCTGCCAGTTTTGTGCCTTGCAACATATTTTTATCCTCCTGGTTCTGATTAGTTGATCCTGAAATCTCGCTCTCTGCTAATTCGCTGGTCTGGCTAGTTTGTTTGCGCATATCTAGCACCACTGCTACCGTAAAGGCTATTGATGTCCCCAAGAACAAAACTGCCAATAATAAAACAACGACCCGTTTGGGGTTAGACATATACCCTCCTTAGTTCATATACTAGTATAGGGGTTATTAACTATTACTGACAAGCACTTTTTATTCATCTAAACATTATACCTAGTGGTCTGCTTCAACCGGGTCCTGGCTTTATAACCTTAATGCGCCGAATTTCTTTTCAGCAGCTTTAGCAGCTTCATCCAACAAGCCGTTAACCTCCTTGTCGGTCAGGGTACGTTCATAGGAGGCGATACTCAGGCGCAGAGTAATTTGCTTGTGTGGTTTTTCTTTCTGATAAATATCAAGTGGCGTTAGTGTCGTGATTGTATGCTTGGGTTTTTTGGCATTAATTTCGCTGCGGACTAGTCCAAATAATTCTCCGTAGGTGACTTTCGCCGGTACTTTCAATGAAATATCCTGCTCCACTTTCGGGAACCGCGGCAATGACGTATAGGCATTCTTGAAATCAGAGATTTTGCCTAAGTTAATTTCAAATGCAGCCGTATACTCTGGCAACTTTAATGCTCGCGCTACATCTGTCTTTATTTCGCCGACTACCCCCCATATTTCATCATCCTGAACAATAACTGCCGCACGTTTGGGTTCATACGGTGCAACCACATTTCGTCCCCACTTATCTTTATTTAGATCGAAATCTGCGAGAGGCACCCAACGCCAATCTGATGTATCGGCAATTTGTTCTAAAAATTTTCTTGCGCGGTAGTAAGCCGATCCTTGTTGTGGATCATTCTTATTATTGGTAATGACAAGTGCTAAGTGGTTGTCTTCTAGCGGCACGCTTGGTTCACCCGGTTCCCACTCGCCTTTGTAATGAACTTTCCCAAACTCAAACAGAGCAAATTCATTATGTCCAGCCTTTAGGTTCATGTGAACTTTATCGAGCAGGCTGGGCGCGAGCGTCGTACGGTAGTATTGCAGGTCGGGGCTTAGGGCGTTGGAGAGCTTGAAGGCTCTTTCTTTGTCCTGCCCTATTTTGTCCAACAGGTCGCCATGCACAAAACTGTAGTTCTGAAGCTCATTGGCGCCAGCGGCAGCAAGCGTGTTTCTGATCTGATTTTTTAGCTCAATCAGCTTGTCTTTGTGTGGTGGCGTCAGGCTTCGCTTGGGCAACTCAAGCGGTAAATGGTCATAGCCGTACAGCCGGCCAACTTCTTCCACGATGTCTTCCGGAATTTCTATGTCAGTCCTCCAAAACGGAGGCGTTACAGCTAGCGTAGGGCCATTTATAGCCACATCAAACTCCACGTTTTCTAGCAACTTCGCCATTTCTTTGATGCCAAGCTCAAGCCCAAGGCGCGCATTAATAAAGTCATGCCTCGCATGTACTGATACTGGGGGCCTAATGTCGCCTTTTATGTCGATAAACTCACCTATAAGATCACCCCCCGCCTCTTCACCGACAATACTATTAACCGCCAGAAGCATAACCTTGTCGTTCTGCAGGGGACTTTGTCCTTTAGTAAAGCGCGTTACCGCTTCAGTAAATAAGCCGTGTTCCATAGCTGTGCGACGGATAGAATACATGTCAAAATTGGCGCACTCTAGGATAATATTCTTAGTGTTTTCATCAACTTCAGTATCAGCTCCACCCATAACACCACCAATACCGATCAGCTCTTTGTCGGTTGCTATTACAATTGCCTCTGGACGCGGTTCAATTATTTTTCCGTTCAGCAGTTTAATCTTTTCGCCTGGTTTAGGATGGCGGATCACTATAGTTGCCTGGCCTCCGCTAAGAGTTTTAACCTTATCGTAATCATAGGCATGCATCGGCTGCCCAGTCAGCATCATAGCCCAATTTGTTACATCAACTATGTTGTTGATAGATTTAATTCCAAGCCTAGATAAACGACTTTCTTGCTTGGAGCTAGATGGCTTTACCTCAACTCCTCGGATGACTTGGGCCATAAAACGTGGTACGAGTTTAGGTAACTCGTTTTTGACTTGTAACGGCAATAACTCCGCTTTAAGTGGCGGCTTAGCTAGACGGTTCCAGTCCCAAAATTTGGTATGAAACGCTTTGTGCTGGATACCAGCGATTTCGCGGGCAACGCCAAGCACGCCAAATAGATCTGGACGATGCGTAAACATTTTGTTTTCAATATCAATAATATAATCGTCTAGGCCGTAAACTTTTGAAAAGCTATCGCCGGGCTTTGCGTCATCTATCTCCAAGATTCCGCCATGGTCATCGCTAATCGCTAACTCACTAGGGCTAGCTAGCATTCCATTACTTACTACGCCGCGTATCTCTCTTGCCTCCAGCTTAAAAGCTTCTTTGTCATAACTACCCGGTACAACCGTGCCCGGAGGCAACCATGCCACCAGCAGCCCTGCGGCAACATTCGGTGCTCCGCAGACTAGCTGTACCAACCCGTCTTTACCCCTCTTGACATCGGGTGTAGTACCACCGTCGTCAATAGTACAGACCTGCAGTTTGTCGGCGTTCGGATGCTTTTCACACGCTACAACCTTAGCCACAACTATACCCTCGTACTTTTTGCCTAGGTCTATAACTTCTTCAACAGCCCCCAGTTGCACCCCAATCTTTTCAACAAGCTCATCAACAGTAAGCTTGACGTCTGTAAGTTCTTTGACCCAATTAAGGCTAACTTTCATTTTTGCCCTTCAATAGTGGCCATGCATAGGGCATCATTTCTGATATGGGTACATCGTGTTGCCCGTTTTCATCATCCATGATTATCATTATGTCTATACCTGAGTTAAGACCATTCTCATAAATTAGCTGTTTGCATATGTGACAGTTCGGACCAGTTATTGCGACTACATCTGTCTCTCCATGGATCGCAGCATTGGCTAGTGCTGTCGCTTCGGCATGCATCGTTAGTGTGTGGGTTTCAGATTTATAAGATACTCCTTCGTAAATACTACCTGAAACTGTCATTAGAGCGGCAGCATATCCATCGCCAGAAATTGGGTAAGAATTAACAATAACATTTTGCGCACAAACCACCAGGTCAGTTCTCTCTGCCAAATCAAGTTCGTAGCGCACGCTTTTGTTGGTTTCTATTTTTTTCATACAAACTGCCTCAAAAAGTCTAGTTTGCCGGACATGAAATAGCGGACATCATCAATGTTGTATTTGACCATCACTAGGCGCTCCACGCCGCCGCCCCAAGCAAAACCGGTGTACAGGGTCGGATCAACGCCAGCCATTCTTAGAACATTCGGGTGAATCAAACCGCACCCAAGGATTTCCATCCAGCCTTCGCCACAGACTTTACAGCCAGCCTTATCACAGAACGGGCAGCTAACGGCAAACTCAAAGCTCGGCTCAGTAAAAGGAAAGTAGAACGGCTGGGTCTTAATCTCCAGCTCTTTGCCAAAATACTCCTGCAGGAACGTCTTGAGTGTTGCTAGCAGCTGCCCGACATGTACGTCTTTGCCTACATACACGCCCTCGTGCTGATGAAAGGTGTGCTCGTGCCGCGCATCCAAGTCTTCGTTACGAAACACACGGTCAGGAACCAGCACAGAAATTGGCTCGCCTGCTTCCAGCTGTTTCTTCCGAGCGCTAATAATTCGATTTTGCATAGTGCTGGTATGCGCTGGGGCAATGAAGCCCTCCATGGTCATAAAGGTATCGTAATCATCACGCGCCGGATGATCTTTAGGAAAGTTCAGACTCGTAAACATGTGCCAATCATCGTCAAGGTGTCGACTCTCCACAACTTCCATGCCCATGCGCTGAGCGATGTCGCTTAGAATTTCAATCTCTTTCATGATAGGGTGTTTGCTACCTTTGTCGCTGGCGAGAAGTTGCGGGCGTTTGTCCGTCGGCACGTTCACATCAAATGGCGCAGTCACATCAATTGGATCTTTGCTTACTTCTTTCTGCTTACTGCTTTCTGCTAATTCCTGAAGTTCTTGCTTCAACAGGTTCACTTCTTTGCCAAACGCAGCCCGCTTCTCCGGTGGCAGCGTCTTGATCTCTTCATACAGCGCCCTGAGTTCAATCGCCTTCAAAACATCAGCCCGATTCTCAAGCTTAGCCAGGCGCTTTTTCAGCACCTCAGCAGCATTCGCAATTTCCGCAATTTTGTAGCTCATATCTGTCAAACAGTATACGACAAGGGGTAAAGTTTTTGAACCCCTACTGGCCGCTGCCAAATTTTTTGAGGTCTAGTATATCGGACTCACGGATTGGCTTGAGTGCCTTGGCATACTCAATCAATACTTTGAGCGAATACTCGGCCCGTTCGCGCACACCATCCACCACGATTTCGCCGTCTACTAACACTTCTTTGACCTGTGCAATCCGTAAGTTCTCCGGCGATACAACAAAGTGCGTATTTTTTGGCCCAGTCATTCGCAGCTGGGCTAATGGATACGCGCCACCCATGCCACTGCTCACACCGACCAACATGACAGGTTTGTGCGCCATCGTGTTTTTGTCAGATCCGGACGCCACATAGTTGAACAGGTTGTGCAGACCCGCACTAAACATGCCGTCCCACTCCGGCGTCACAAATACAAACCCATCAGCTTTGGCTAAGACTTCTTCCATTGGCTCCCAAATTTTCTGCCACTCGCCAGTGTCACTATCATCAAACAGAGGCAACCGTTGCTTATTTAGATCCACCAGGTCTGCATCCAACTCCATGCCAGCCAGTCGTTTCTGTAAATATTCAGCAACACTATAGCTTTGAGATTTGTCGCGCATGCTCCCCGAAACAACCACAATCTTCATAACAGATATGGTACCATACAGTTATGGCGCAGTTTTCGTTTGATGTGGTTAGTGAATATGATAAGGCGGAGATGAACAACGTCTTTGACCAGGTTCAGCGCGAAATAGATAATCGCTATGACTTTAAGAACACACCGGCTGCCCTTGAGTGGCAAGACGATAAAAACGGTTTTAAGATTACCGGCAATAGTGACTTTCAAATTGATGCGATTATAGACATTGTGCGCAAAAAGCTGGCTGCCCGCAATCAAAGTCAGAAGGTCCTGGATATTTCAAAGGAGCCCGTAACAAGTAACCTGAAAACGACTAAAGAAGTACCTTTTAAACAAGGCTTAGATCAAGAAAAAGCCAAGAAGATTACCGCCCTGCTCAGAGAAAAATTTCCAAAAGCAAAAGCACAGATTCAGGGTGATGCAGTGCGAGTCACGAGCGGCAGTAAAGACGACCTGCAGGGGGTCATGCAACTGCTACGCGCTCAAGACTTTGATTTTCCATTAAGCTTCACAAACTACCGCTAACATCATTTACATAATCAAATCGTTAATTGCCTGATGTCCGTTTCTAACGATATATGTAGCCACCTGCACTGCTGCAGCTCCTGCGCGAAGATATTGTTCTATATGCTCGGGTCGTGTAATGCCGCCAACGCCAATCACGATTTTAGACTCCGGCAGTTGCTGCCTAAACTGCTTTACCTGACCGAGACCGATTGGTAGCATGGCTTCACCGCTCATACCGGCCAGTCCATTGTTCGGCAAAATTACCGCGCGGCCCGCATTGTTTTGCCAATAGCTATTAGGAAAAGTATTGGTAGTTACAACCCCACCCGCCTTTGATTCGCCAATAACGCTCGCAACCCGGCTTAACTCTGCCGGATTGCTATAAGGTGATAATTTTACCATGTAAGGTGTTTTCGGCGAGAGAATTCTATCTGCCCCTCTCAATACAATCTGAAGCGCATCTACATCAAAACTAAAAATTGGATTTTGCCACCCCGCTTCAACCGTGTTCGGGCATCCAAGATTAAACTCAACCCCATCTACGTTGCCATTTTTAGCCATCTCAGCAAGTTGAGAATATTCATCTGTACTAAAGCCCGCTACGTTTAGTAACAGGCGCTTTCCAGCCGCATGTGTACGTTCAACCATTTCGGGCAAATTTGTTTGGTACCATTCATGGCCTTCATTCGGCATACTGACGCTATTAAGTGCAAATCCTTGATCATCGCCGGCAAACCAGTTTGGTTCTGGGTTCGCTTGACGACCAAGCCAAGTGACCGATCCCAAGACTACAGTATCAGCTCTCGTTGCTAAAAGCGCCTCCAGGTCTTCCATGCTTTTTGTGATGCTGCAAGCAGCGTTCATTACTGGAATATTTATTTTAATTCCGCTGGATTTGTATGACATAGTGCATGCTCCTGATTGATATATATTGAAGTATGTGTTCTACTGAAATATACGCAAAGATGACGACGGACATAGTCGTCATATCAGAAAATATTTTTATGAACACACTTAGCGAGCTAGAGAAACTCGGTCTCACCAATAAGCAAGCAGAGTTATATGTAACATTGCTGAAATATCCAAATTTGCGTATTGCGGAAATTGCTCGTTTCACACAAACGCCTCGTAGTTCCGTTTATGAAAATTTGAACGTCCTTCTTAAGCTCGGGCTAGCAGAAGAAGTAATAAAGGACGGGTACAAGACCTTGCAGCCATATTCAGTAAGCGTGATGAAACATGTTCTCAGAGAACGAGTTGTTCAGATCCAGGAGCAGGCAAAGATATTACAGCGGCTTGAAAAAACAATTGCATTATCTGAAGAAAGCGGTACTCAACAACCAACGACTGTTAGATATTACAAAGGCGTGGCTGGTGCTCGACAGTTGATGTGGAATACATTAAAGGCTAAAGATGTGGTCTGCGTATATAGCGAATGGGGACGGAGCAATTATGTTGGAGCTAGATTTTATAAAAGTTTCGTTAGTGAATCATATCGTCGTAGTTTTAGTGAACACGTATTAATTAACCCCTATACTCGTGTGCTTGATTCAATTAAAACCAATCTAGGCTCATCTACGTCACGGACAACAATTGAAAACATTCGTGCCATTAATAAAAAAGATGTTCCTATTAAAGGAGAAACATTCATTTATAACAATGTGTATACTCAGATGTACTTAAAAGGAAGGGAGATTAATGGTTTTGAGATAGAGAGCGACCAGTTCGTAAACACGCAAAGGTCTATCTTTATAGCACTTTGGAAAAGCGCGCAACCAGTCTCAAAGATGCTCTAACTATCTGTGCCGGAAGCATGTACGTTATACTGTTATTAAATGAACGAACAGCTGGAGCTTTTAAAGCAAGCAAAGTCAGTTTTAGAAATGAACGACCAGGGTTCATATACTGTTCCTGCTGAAGGGCCGTATCCGCACCAGTGGCTGTGGGATAGCTGTTTTATCGCAATCGGCCAGCGACATTATGATATTGATCGGGCTCAAACTGAGATTTTGCACCTCTTGAGCGGGCAGTGGCATAACGGAATGCTGCCTAATATAGTCATGGCTCCGGGATACAGACGCGACCACAACATTTGGCGCAGCTGGATCAACCCAAACGCACCGGATCATGTAGATACCACCGGCATAACTCAGCCACCGATGCTTGCTGAGGCCATATATCGTATTGGCCAAAAGTTGTCATTACCAGAACGTCGCACTTGGTATAAAAAGACTTTTCCAGCTCTGTTAGCTTTTCACCAATGGCTACACAGCGAGAGAGATCCGCACCAAGAAGGCCTGGTCCTGCTTCTGCATCCGTGGGAATCCGGCCTAGATAATACTCCGCCATGGATGCGCGGGCTTCGCGACCACCAGCTACCAGTTTGGATTAGAGTCGTAGATAAACTACGGTTGGATGTATTGATTAATTTATTCAGGCGAGACACCCATTTTATTCCAGCTGTGCAACGCATGTCTAATCTTGATGCGCTTGTATTATTTAGTACACAGAGACGTTTACGTCGCAAGGGCTATGATACCAATCGCATCCTAGACCATTCTTTGTTTGCGATTGAAGACTTGAACTTTAACTGTATTCTTATAAGAGCCGACAAGCTACTAACCAAAATAGCCTCAACGATCAAAATAGATCTACCAGAAGACCTACTTACGCAAATGAAAAAGACCGAAGACGCCCTGGAGAAGCTTTGGGATCCCTACAGCAATCAATATTACTCGCGTCACTTTACTACTCATAAACTTATCAAAGAGCCGAGCATTGCCACTCTATTGCCACTTTATGCTGGCTGTATCAGCAAAGAACGCGCCACAGTACTAGTTAAGCATCTAGAAAACCGTCATATCTTTGGCCCAGCTTATCCTGTGCCCACAGTACCTATCAATTCGTCATGGTTTAAAGAACATGGTTATTGGCAGGGTCCAGTCTGGGCAAATATGAATTGGCTGATTATTGATGGTCTAAAGAGAAACGGCTTTAAAGACCATGCGCTGGCCCTAGCAGAATCTACTATTGAAATGGTCGCCAAAGGTGGCTTTAGAGAATATTTTTCTCCGCTAGACGGCACCCCCGCTGGCGCTCACAACTTTTCCTGGACCGCAGCCCTAACCATTGATTTACTTAAATAAGTTAATTTTTAAAGTCTGTGGTTGTAGCAACATTTCTGTTGTATATGTGTCTAGTATGTGTTATAATTGCTTATATGAAGTACGTAGCAGAAGTTGTTGACGAAATTGAGCGTAATTTTGCGTGCGTGCAGGCTGGCGAAGAACAGCTTGAATCACGACTTCATCACATTGGACAAATGACTCTTGCAGGTAAAATTTATGAAACGGCTATTGTGGAGTTTGTTCAGGCGTTTCCGTACACAACTGCGAAGATGATTGGGGTCGATCTTGATGAAATGACAGGTAATGGTTTTAGATTTGAAGGAGCTGGCACTCTACACACTGCAGTTGTAAATGTTAATGATCCACACGATATCTTAAAGGCACATCGTAGAAGTGTGCGTATGAACGGAAGTGATCGCCTAAGTACAGCGATCGGCTTTAACATGCAACATAAGCTATTAAGGGATTATTTAGGACCGATGGTTTTGCCTCAGGTAAGCTATGTTGGTAAACATCCTATAAAGCCTGGCGAAACCGCTGTTATAACAGCGCAGGAGTTCTGTCCAAAGTTATATGACCCGAAGTTATTCCATCCATACAAGGAAGAGGTTGATGCGGAAAAGCTTGAGATATTAAAAGCCGGATACCCAGGCATTGAGGACCAGCTTCATGACTTAGCCGTCCAAGGCCTTAGGCTCTGGGAAGATACCGGAGAGTTCTTGCCCGACACGAGTGCTCCCCGCAATATTGTTATCGGATTAGAGCCTTCACCCAGATTACTTTGTCTTGATGGTTTACCCGTAGAGGTTGACCAAAAGTCCGTTATTGAACGTATGCTTGGTCAGCTTACTATGCTTCGCGATAAGACGAGTTAATTTTAATTAGCAGTTTAGTCCTTAAACAGTTATGCCATGCAACAAATACACTTATGGCAATAGCGAGCAGTTTAATGTCGAAAGATCTTTCTTTGAAGAAGGGCAACTAAAAAGTGAGGCTTTGTGGCTAGAGCGTCCGAGCATAGTACATAATAATTACCTTGCGGCACTTGATGATATAAATGGAACTTATGGGGTAATTCAAGACCCTATTACGGAAAAAGTCTTTGAGGTCGGTTTAGCTAATCAGGGCTCTACTTGGTCTCACGGCATAGATGCTGAAATATCTCCTTTAACCACCAGTTTAAGCGGTCACCCGCGTGTTGCACTGGAATTTGCTGCACATAGCGCGGCTCACGACCGTCCACGCCTGTTGATCGCACGCCCAGGTGTCGGTAATTCTAGTGACTGGGATAAGGTGGAGCGTGTATATTTGCAGTGTTACGGAAGATTTACATACGAAGACCAACCCCTACCTACTCTTCAGGCCATGGCACGAGCCTTAAAAGCATCTGATTATTTAGTAACGCGTTTAGTAGCAAGCTCAGCTGGGGCCGCTGTAGTCACAGGGCTTATGAGCGCCTTGGATAAAAATCAAATCACACACGCATGCTTAAAAAGTCGTCCGAATATAAGTAATCACCCTCTCCCGTATGCATGGGCAGAAACGATGGCTGCTGGAGATTACATTGATAAGAAAATTTATCTTCAGGTTTCCGATGATCCCTGGAAGCGGACCGATCAAATGCGAGCGGAAGCAAAGCCTAGTTTAAACAATTTATACGCCCACGGAACACCCAAACGCTTTAGAAAAGACCATGCATTAAATCGTTTATTGACGGATGCAAAAACATTTAGCCATGGAAGCCTAGAAAAAGCCGATCCAGCCGCAAGAGATACGGTCGCAGCCCTAGAACATCAGCAGGAAGCCATGATGACGCTACATTTTCCATATCAAGATCGTTTGTACAGCAATCCTGAAGATATAAAACGATTTGTAAATCAAATATATTTCTTAGGAAAATCTGTCACCAATCTCGCAGCGGATCAAGTTGAAGTACTTCAAACTCCCGGTGGTCATGTCAGTTTATCCTGTTACCCCGCGTTAAGTTGGGCTATTGAACGATATGCTTTTCATAGATAGTTTTATTTTTAAAAATCGGCCAGCCGGTTGCCTTTGCGATAGGTCTTAAGCGCTTGTTTGTATGGTTCAAAATTACGATAGATGGCTAAATCGGCACGACGACGCACCAGCCAAGCCCGTGTACCACTCATAACTTTTGTAGCGGTTTGTATTATCGCCCAATGCGGTCCAATGGGCACCGCATAAATCGGTTTTTGTGCTTTATACCATTGCACTGGTTGCCCAGCCTTTTCGCGGATCAAATTAGCCGCTAAGAATTTCGCGTCAGACAGAGCTGTTTGGGCCATACCAGAGTACGGTGTTGACGCATTGTCACCAAGGACATAAATATCCGGCCTATCTGCTACCTGTAAGTATTGGTTAACCCTAACCCTACCATGCTCCATTGTAAATATTTCAGGATGATTAGAGTAAAAGTTGACGGCATGGCTGCCTGCCGTCCACACGATCAAATCCGCTTCTAAATCTCCACTATCCAGACAAACCTTACCGGGTTCGCAGGAATTAAGCTGTGTATTAAGTCGAACATGCACACCTAATCGCCTCAAGCGCGCAAGTGCTTTCTTGGATGCCTCAGGTAAAAGCGTCGGCAATACTCGAGCCGCACCATCCACGAGTATGACGCTCACCTTTTTGACTTGTTTTTTGTATTTCTCTGCAACCAGCCGAGCATAATGCTGAAGCTCGCCCGCAAGCTCTACGCCGGCGGGCCCGGCTCCAATGACAGCAATCTTGATATTTGGCTTTTGACTTTTAAACAGCTCTGTTAGCCTGTGCCTTAATGTGATGGTGTTTGCTATGGTGTCTAGGCTCATGCTGAGTTCATCCATATTACTGATACCAAAATAATTAACGACGTTGCCCATGGCTAAAACGAGCCTGTCATAAGGATATATGTTGCCGGTTTCACTGATTACTCGTTTCTTCGGTGCGTCAATCCCTATAATTTTGTCTTGGACAAATGTAACATTCTTAGCTCGCGGCAATATATCGCGCAGAGGTATTACCACTTCTAACGGTGAACGGCCAGTGCCAGAACGGTATAGGGCGCCATGATACTCAAAGTTAGCCCGTTCTGAAATAAGTGTAATCTCAAAACCAGGCTTATTGCCCAGTTCAAGTGCTGTCTTAATACCCGCAAACCCGCCGCCGACAATCACAATCCTCACAATTATCTCTCAATTTCCAACGGGCCTTTGACCGAAGGCGTGTCTATTTGCAGCTCAGAGTGATTGCTTATTTGGTCGACTACTTTTGTTAATTGACGACTTCTTGTGCCTTCTACCTCCTGAAATGTCTTTTGAGCAGTAGTTAACTGGCTACCGAGCTTCTGCATGCTGTCACCAAATTTTGCGTATTCTTCCTGAAACTTAGAAACAAGCCCAAATATTTCCTGCAGATGCTTTTCATAGCCAAAGTTTTTATGCGCCTGCATTACCAGCCTGAGCACTGCGGTAAAACCGAATGGCCCAGCAAGCACCACTTTGCGCTGGTTGCAGTATTCATTAATCTCTGGCATCTTTTCATATATAAAACTAAATATCATTTCGTTCGGTATAAACATCACTACAAAATCCAGGGTTTGATCTTGCGGATTTATATAGTCCTTAGATGTTATACCCTTTACTTTCATCTTGATGGAGTTACTGAACTTAGCCAATGCCTGTTTCTTGGCTGCCTCAGTTTTAGCCTCTTGATACTCCATCAGATCGTCAAACGGGAATTTTGCATCCACGTTAAGCTTAGCGCCATCAGGCAATAATATTGTGAAGTCAGGACGACCTTCGCTAGTGGCCGACTGTTTCGTAAAGTTTGAACCTTCCACAAAACCAGCTGCAAGCAACAAGTCTTCGGCCACTTGCTCACCCCAAACACCACGTAACCTGTTGTTTGACAGCAAGTTCTTTAGGCTATCTGTAGACACTTGCAGCCCTTCGGTTATCTTGGCTGTATTAGCCAATTGTTCGCGGATGGCGGCGTTTTGCTTGCGTAAATCGCCTACTTCTTCACGGCTACCTTGCAGCTGCTTCTCTAAGCCTTTCATAATTTCGCTAATAAGTTTTTGGTTGTTAGCAACGATGTCTTTAACACCGGACTCAATCTCTTGCTTGCTGTCCTTGCGCTTCTCTTCATGTGTGTTGGTAAGCTGCAAAATAAATTTTTGGCCAAAGAAATAAATTGCAGGGACTACAATCCCAGCAACTATAACTGCCCCCAGTAAAATTCCGCCAATATCCATAAGTATATTGTACCCTAGTTAGTTATACGTGCGCTAATGGTCGTGGTCATGTTGGTCAAACGATTCTACACAATCTTCAAATATCAAGTGTTCGCCGTCTTTATCAAAATACTGGACACAGCTGTGATCCTGTTCATTATGATTTGCGTCAATATATTTATGCGCTATTTCTGTGGTCACACCAACTGTTAAGATGCCACTCAGGAGCAAACCAACCGCAGCATAATTATATTTTTTGTTAAAAGTTTGATGGATAGTCGGAATCAAGTCGCTGGCTGCTATGTATATAAACATACCGGCAGTAATGGCCAGCATCTCGCCGACTGGGAGTGATGATTTGGATCCTAGCCAAAAGGTCATCAGCGCACCGACTGTAGACATAAGAGCGCTAAGGGCGTTAATAGTAATAACCTTCTTACGGCTGTAGCCTTGTTTTAGAAGTAGTCCAAAATCCCCAATCTCCTGCGGTATTTCATGAGCCGCTACCGCAATCGCAGCTACTATCCCGGCTGGGACACTAATCAAAAACGCGGCGCCTATAGCGATACCGTCTAAAAGGTTGTGTACGCTGTCTCCAATGATTATGAGTGGTGCTGTAGCGCGCATACTTTTGTCTGCATGCTCATGGTGGTGATGAAACCAGTGCAGAAAATGTTCCAGTAGAAAGAATGCAACGATCCCAAAAAGCACCCATCTTGTAGCCACCCCCTCAAGCGCTACCTCCAGAGCCTCTGGCAAAAGTTCAAAAAACGCTGCAGCTAGCAATGCTCCAGCCGCAAAGGGTGTCGCGTATTTTGCTAGTGCTTCAGCAGTGTTTTTACGACTAAGCAACAACAGCCCGCCAATCAGAGAGAAAACCCCACCGATCAATGAAAAAAATATTATTTGTCCGTAATTCGCCATGATCTGTCTTTCGTTTAGATTTATAGAAAGTCTACTGCCCCCTACATACAAATTGCAAATTATTCGCAATCTGTATGTAAAATGCGGTAATCTGGATGATATGAGCGTTGAACTAGACCGGTTTAAACAGGTTTTGAAGAATAATGGGCATTTTGTAACTAAGCCGCGTTTGCGACTGTTTGGGCACTTACAGAATCATAAAGTGGTTACAGTTTCTCAGCTCATTTCCCTGCTTAGCCACCACGACCAAGCAACCGTCTACCGCAACATCAAGATCTTTGAAGGGCTTGGCATCATTAGCCGGCTTCAACTCGGTTGGCATTCTAAATTAGAGCTCAGCGACACTTTCCAACATCACCACCACCACATGACATGCCTGAAATGTGGCAAAGTTACAGTACTGAATGAAGACCCTGCTATCGAAAAGCAAATCGAGCACATGAGTGCGCGCTCAAATTTCAAACCCATACATCACCAGCTAGAAATTCGTGGCCTCTGCCACATCTGTAAAAAAACTTAAATTGCTGTTGCTTGCAAAATCGTTTTCTCGATGCATAATTAAACCAACAAGGAGGAGCTATGTTTAATAGAAGTCGAAAACGAGCTGATGAACCCGTTGCCACGAATGCGGCACTTGAAATGGCAGAGAGCGCCCTTAGCTTGAGCATAAAAACTATGGGAGCATATATAGACACCACCACCAACATGACGAGAATAGCTAATGATGCAATTGTGATGGCACGAGACTCACAAGTTAAAGAAAAACAAGCCATGGAAGCTGCAAAAACTTTAGCCGCAATAGCATCAACTGCCTTCAACAGCTTACGATTAACAAGCCTGGAACAATATTTTCAACAACAACCTGAAGAGGACGTATTGTCTGGGGCGGAGCTGCAGGCAGCAGCCGAGCTGCTCCCTCTCTGGTCTATATCTTCCACAACCGTTCGCGGCGAAGCCAAGAAATTCTTCACGCGCCACTTAGACGATCTGAACCCAGCCATAAAGAAAGATGAAGCCTATAAACGTTTTTGCAATCCAGAACATTTTGACATTAATCTTATAGATATATTTAACAGCTGGGATAGAGAGGGTGACTACAGTAACGACGGGATGTCTTTTACTCTTGCGACAGAGGCTGGACCTATTACCCAACAAGATTTGCTATGTGTCGTACGCGCCGAACGATATCTTTTTGAAGCAGGTTTTGTGATACCAACACTAGTTAACCAAAACCTACTCGCCGAAGTCTAATCTTAGGGGAGCGGAGGAACAGCTCTATTAGGGTTAGATAAAATTGTTGATTCACTTAAAAGACCCCAGACAATAGCCCAGGGTCTATGGAAGCCTCACACTTCCTTTTCTAGCATAATCCTAAGCGCTCAAGCTTTCAAGCCTTTTTACGAATATCCGTCAAGCGAACAAAATGAAAGACGGTGACCGAGGCCCAACCAATTGCAAAACCGCCAACAATGTCCAGCGGCGCATGAGCACCCAGATACACACGCGACAAACCAACCCCAATTATCAAAGCTGGTGCAAGCCATCGCGAGCGTCTAGGCAAATAGTGCCAGAGTGTTAACCCAATAGCCGTAGCCAACGCCATGTGTCCGGAGGGGAATCCAGGCCCCCGTATCAATGCGTCGCGATATACAAAATCCGTAAAGAATTCATGTGGTCGTCCCCGACCTACCAAATCTTTACCAACGCCTGCAAGCAAATAAGCCAAAAGGCCGCTCATAAGTAGCCTGGTCACGGTAGAGTAATGACTTTTTATAATATAAACTATTGAGAGCGCAAGCAACATCGTGATGCCGCCTAGCTGAGTAATAACCAAGAATGGCAACTTCAATGACTCTGGCAACCCATAAACAAGCTGAAAAATTACTCTTTCCCACGCCATCATAGTACCGTCGCTGACCATAAGCGCAGAGAGCCAAAACAAGACGGCTGCTGCAGCTAGCTGCACTCTAGCCGATAACAGTACTTTCCTACGACCCTGGCTGTCTTTTTTAGTTTTAACCATAAGTAGTTAGGCTATAGTTTATATTGTAATGAGTTGTGACACAAATTCCTGGCGACTGGTCTATGTCTACTCAACGCCCAGTTTGCTGGCTAAGGCACCTTCCTGTTCGGCGACTGTTTTACTAGCGCACCCCTCCGTTGGCTCAATCGTGCCTATTAATATTGCTTAGTCACCATATCAGGCGTTCATCAAGCTTCCGGCATATCGTGTATAGTTGCAGCAGATTTTTTGCATCGTCTATGCCGCATGCTAGATCACATCTATCACAAATTTATCTGTCTTCAAGCTCATAAATGCGCCCATGCCCTAAACCAAAGTAGTGCGCTACCTCATGCCAGACAGTATTACGAATCATGCTGTTCAGTTCTTGTGTGTTTTTTGCTGCAGCCAGTGCCGGATTTTTGAAGATCGTAATTTTATCCGGCAACACACCACTGTAATTATTATTACGTTCGGTCAAGGGGATGCCCTGATAAAGCCCAAACAGCGTCTGGCCGTCGTGTAGGTGCAGTTGCTGTCGTTGCTCTTCACTTGGGTTATTTTCAATCACAAAAGCAAGGTTGTTTAGGTTTGACGCATATCGTTCGGGTATACCGTCAATTGCTGCTGTTACTATCCGCTCAAACTCTTCATCAAGAATATCTAATGCCATAGTACATTAGAGTATAATGTTCTTGTGAGTAAAAAACTAACGTCTATTGTCATACTAGCGCTGTTAATGTTGTTCAGTATCGGATTCATCGTGCTACGCCCACAAGGCACTACTGCGCCCGGTGCAACACGACCATCATCAACCACAAGGAGCCAGGTGACACAGAGCAAAAACAGCGGATCATACTTAGAATATTCCAGTGATATCATACAAAACACTAAAGGGCGTAAGCTCCTATTTTTCCACGCCCCCTGGTGCCCACAGTGTCGCGCAATAGAAAACGATATCAATGAACAAGGCGTACCAGAATCTTGGAATATCATAAAAGTTGACTACGACAGCAGCCAAGATTTGCGCCAGAAATACGGGGTGACAATACAAACGACATTTGTTGAGGTAGATAACAGCGGCGAGTTAATTAAGAAATATGTCGCTTACGAAGAACCAACTCTCTCAGCCGTAACGCGCAACTTCCCGTAAGCATGGAATTATTAATTGTCTCGTTTTTTGCCGGCATCCTTACGGTGGCTGCACCTTGTATTCTGCCCCTGCTACCTGTCATTGTTGGCGGTAGTATCGCACGGGGCGGTAAAGCCCAAAATACAAGCAAAGATTGGCGGCGCCCACTGGTCATTGCCGGGAGCCTGGCCGTGTCGGTCATTGTCTTTACGCTGCTGCTTAAAGCTACAGCCGTCCTACTAGGCATACCAGTTATGTTCTGGCAGGTTGTGTCCGGCATCATCGTCAGCTTGCTCGGAATTAGCCTTCTGTGGCCAGCGCTTTGGGAAAAAGCCGCACTCAAAACAGGCCTATACAGCGGGGCCCATAAACTTATGGGTAGCAGTTACGCAAAAAATGGTTTTGTCGGTGACGCCCTGGTGGGCTTTTCGCTCGGACCGGTTTTTAACAGCTGTAGCCCTACCTACGCCCTGATCGTCGCAGCCATCCTGCCCGCATCATTCGCGAAGGGTTTCACTTATCTTCTGGCCTACGCGCTTGGGCTTGCCGGTATTTTGCTTTTGATCGCCTACACCGGACAATCCGTGGCCAGTAAACTCGGCTGGCTGTCCGCCCCTTCGGGCTGGTTCAAGCGAGTGGTCGGTATTTTATTCGTCATTGTCGGCGTATCGGTTATCTTTGGGCTCGATAAACAATTCCAGGCGTTTGTACTTGAGCGCGGCTGGTACGACCCTGTAGCGAGTATTGAAGAATCGCTTCGGTAAGCACGCTATACTAAAGACATGGATGTACCGCTCGCGGAGAGGATGAGACCGGAAACTTTGGCTGATGTTGTCGGTCAGGAGCACTTGCTGGCGAAGGGCCAGATTATCGAACGCGTCGTCAGCGAAAAGCTACCGACCAGTCTAATCTTGTGGGGGCCGCCGGGTAGCGGCAAGACCACGCTGGCCCGCATTATTGCGAAAGAGACTGATTCTGAGTTTGTAGAACTAAGCGCGGTAACTTCCGGCAAGGCGGATGTCGGCCGCGTGATTGAGCTGGCAAAGCAGAACCAGCGCCTGGGCATGCGCACTATTCTTTTCGTAGACGAGATTCATAGGTTCAACAAAGCCCAGCAGGATACTTTTTTGCCGCACGTAGAAGCAGGCACCATTATTCTAATAGGCGCGACAACTGAGAATCCAAGTTTTGAAATTATTAATCCGCTTCTGAGCCGTAGCCGGGTGATTGTATTAGAACCCCTTGACAAGCGCGCTATTACTACCGTTGTCAAGAGAGCTGCAAAAGCCTTAAAACTGTCATCCAAAAGATTGCCGGCAAAGAGCATTGATCTGCTGGCCGAACTGTCCGGCGGTGATGCGCGTGTGGCGCTTGGCAACTTAGAACTAGCGCTGCAGTTGGCCAAAGACACTATTACCACGGAAGTTGTAGAGGCAGCTGCCCAAAAGCGCGTTCCTGGTTATGACAAGGCCGGCGAAACTCACTACAACATTATTAGCGCATTTATTAAGTCCATGCGCGGAAGCGATGCTAACGCGACATTATATTATCTGGCCCGGATGTTGCAGGCTGGTGAAGACCCTAAGTTCATTGCACGGCGAATGGTTATTTTTGCGTCTGAAGATGTAGGGATAGCCGCCTCGCCTGCCCTGAATCTAGCCGTGGCCACGTTCCAGGCCGTTGAACGAATCGGCATGCCCGAATGCCAGTACAACCTGTTTCACTGCGCAACCGTCCTGGCAAAGTGCAAAAAATCACGGGTCGTGACCGACGCTATGAACCAGGCATTACAAGCAGCCCGCGAACACCCGGACCTGCCCGTCCCGCTGCATATACGCAACGCCCCCACCAAGCTCATGAAGGACCTAGGCTACGGTAAAGCTAATAAGTGGAAAGCAGACTTTAAACACCCCATGGGTTTTCTGCCTAACGAACTCAGGGATTTAGATCTATTTTAGCGTGAAATTACTGCCGAGTAAGTTGTTTCAGCTCCATTATTGTCGGTAACCACTAGGGTCACTAATGCGCTCTTAGCTTTGTATTTATGAGTCATGCTACTCGATGTGCTCGTTGCCGAAGTGCCATCGCCAAAATCCCAACGGTAGCCCACTATGTACCCGTCAATATCGGCAGATTCCCCAGCATCAAAAGTAGCGTTGCCGCTTTTGCTAACCGAAGAGCTGAAAGCTGCGGATGGCGCGTCATTCACTGACCTCACTACTACAGATACGATTGCGTCTGTTGACGCACCACTAGAATCTGTCACCCTATAAGTAAAGCTGTCGTTGCCATTATAGTTACCCTCCGGTACGTACGACGTGGTGCCGTCGTTATTCACGGTTGCAAGCCCGTGTCGTGGCATAGAAACCACCGAAACGGTCAAGTTGTTGCCGTCCTCTGTGTCGCTGTCATTGCCCAGGACGTCTACTGTTACGCTACTATCCTCGTCCACAGCCACGTTGTCGTTGATGGCACTAGGTACATCATTGACCGAGTTAACAGTAATAGCGACCATTGCTGTATCAGTATTTCCTTTGCTATCGGTAAGCGAGTATGTGACCATGTCGCTCCCGTAGTAGTTAGCAGCCGGGGAATAGTGCAGAGTTCCAGTAGAGTCTATGGTTCCAACACCATGTTCCGGAGTGACCACGATAGCTACTGTCAAACTATCACCGTCTGCGTCATGGTCGTTAGCCAAAACGTTGACACTGGCGTAGGAATCCTCGTTAAGAGTCAGGCTGTCGTCCTCTGCAACCGGGCTTTGGTTGGGTCTTTCAACTACATTTATATAGACATAGGCCTGACTTGTTCCGGCTTTGTTAGGGTCACTACTGTTAATAACATATCGGAATCTACCAGTACCGGTGAACCCCGTATTCGGATAAAACGTTACCGTACCGTCACCATTTACAGTTGATCCGCCATTTTCATTCTCGTATGTATATGAACCGATCTCAACGCCTTCTCCGTGGTAAGAGGTGTCGTTGGCCAGAACGTCTATAGTAATCGGTTCGTCTTTGTATGTTTCTGCGTAGTCATCGTTCCCTTCTATATAATTTTCAAGGCTTATAGTAACTGTGGCAGAGTCTACGCCTCCAAAGCCATCATTTACGGTAAGCGTTAAGACGTCTTGACCTGATAGACTATAGCCTCTTGCGCGATACTCAAGAACCCCACTATGTGCGTGTAAATATGCGTCGCCTTTATCGGTTACGAGTCCTTGGCCATATTCGGCCCCTTCCAGACTGTAGTTACTGCCCAGTTCATCACCGTCAGGATCAGACACGTAGTCTGTGATATTGATCCTAAGGGTACTCTGTGGGAATGCTGTTGCTGTAATGTCGTTGAAGATCGGATTTTGGTTATCAGCCTTTATTACAATCTCTTGATAGCTAGCTGTGTTTGTCAAGCCCTCCTCGTCAGTGATTGTCAGGCTCGGGTTAAATGTGCCTACACCAAATTGGTGGGTAGCGGTAGCTCCGCTGGCCGTAGTGCCGTCATCAAAATCCCAAACGTAGCTTACTATTGGCGTATCGCACTGGTACGAATAGCTCCCGTCAAATACCACCTCCAGAGTGCCTACGCCTTTATGGGACGGGAGGACCGAGTAAGCTGCACCCGGTATGCCATCAACACACCGGTCACCGCCGCTACCCGCAAAAACATTACCAGAATAAAGCCCGACAGAGGTTGCTACCAATACCGCAGACACCAGAATCATAATCGCTTTGTTTGCTTTTGATTTAAGATATCTACCAATACTCACTGCATTCATATCGCCCCCTACTATTTTGTATATCAACATACTAACACTAGCGTCAACAGGCTGCAAAGCCTGCCGGCATTAAGTCGGACACTTTTTACTACTTTACTACTTGCTAAACTTAAGTGCATTCAAATATAATTCAGACGATAAATACTTAAATGAAATCAGAGGGTTAAAAATGAAGGTTAAAAGTTTGCGCGGATTTATTGTTGCGTTCACACTACTCGCCTTAACTGTAACGAGCAGTTTTGCTCCGCTAGTTAGTTTTGCGGCAGTAGACAAAAAAAACGACTACATCGTTACGCTGAGGGATAACGTAGTCCGTGATAATGTCTCGGAAACGGCTGACAACTTGGGCCGATTGAATGGCTTTGTTGTTAAACACAAGTACCGGAAGGTTATGAAGGGTTTTTCTGCCAGGATTTCTGTGGCGAAGGCAGAAGCCCTAAAAAGACATCCGCTAGTCGCGTCAGTGACTGAGGACCAGGCAGTATATGAGTTTGCACAAACCAACCCACTCGGAGTAAAGCGTGTGAGCGCTTTGCCAAGCCAAAACAGCAATAGAGGGACGGGTGTAGGGGTCGCTGTGCTAGATAGTGGCATTGATCTTGATCACCCGGATCTAAAAGATAACATAGTAGCTAACACGAACTGCGTAGACCCCACCAAAAGCGGTGACGATGATCGTGGTCACGGCACTCATGTTGCCGGTACGATTGCCGCCCGAAAGAACACGATCGGCGTGGTCGGGGTCGCCGACCAGGCTAAATTAATTTCCGTAAAAGTACTGAACGCAAACGGCGCGGGCACACGTTCGCAAATTATCTGCGGTATTGATTGGGTTACCGAAAACGCCGCCCTTTACAACATAAAAGTTGTTAACCTAAGCTTGGGCGGAAGCGGTACCAGTGACAATAATTGTGGCCAAACTGATGGTGATGTTTACCATCAAGCCTTCTGCCGTTCTGCTGCTGCTGGCCTGACTTATGTAGTCGCTGCTGGCAATGCCGGTGTAGACGCAAGCAGTACTGTGCCTGCAGCATACAATGACACAGTAATCACCGTGTCTGCTCTTGTTGACACAAATGGAAAGCCAGGAAAGACAGGCTCCTCGACAAGCTACGGCAAAGACGATGCCTACGCTTCTTTTAGTAACTACGGGTCTATGGTAGACATTGGTGCACCAGGATACAATATCTACTCAACAGATAAGGACGGTACATATTCATATAGATCCGGGACAAGCATGGCAGCACCCCATGTAGCTGGAGCAGCAGCCATGTATCTCAAGAAAAATCCGACAGCCTCATGGACCCAGGTAAGGTCAGGCCTGCTTGCCAAAGCAGAGACTAGCAGCTCAAAGCATTACATTACAGCAACACACCCTGAGCCCGTCCTCTGGACCGCCGGCCTCTAAGACGCAATTCATTTCTTGGAACCAGTAAGGGCGCGCTCCTATGCCCTTACTGGTTGGACACGACTCCGTAACCGAGTTATGATTTGTAGATTTTGCGATGGATTGGTCAGGGCGTGAGGCGGTGTATTATAGTTCCACGTTCGGGACCGCCCTAAATGGTAGCGCCCGAACCTTTAGTCCTGAGCGATATGCAAATAGGCGTGTTGTAGGATGGCCTGGGCAAAAGTAGTTTCCATCTGCCCGGGCATAAAGACTGATTGCAGGAAGGGCTAGGCAACGGTAGTCAAGACTTCCAGTCTGTATGCCCAGCCCCTGCAACCCAAGAACCGGAAAATGATAAGCCGGACACACCCATGGCAGTAATAGTTGACTCCGAGGGCAACGAGCTAAAAGCCGGCGAGGATAAGCCTGTGACATTGGACGAGCATGAAAAGATAGAAATATCGGGTACTACCGTGTCTAATGGACAGGTAAAGCTGTATATATTTTCTGAACCACAAGAAGGGGCAACGATAGCCGACGGACAAGGCAGCTGGTCTTATACTATTGAAAGCATTGAGCCTGGAAATCACCGTGTCGAGGTAGAAGTTACTGACCCCGCAACCGGCAAAGTCTCTTAACGAGCAGAGATACTGCAGTTTAGTGTGGTGGCCGGAGTAACAGCTTCAAGCGCGAGCGACACAATAACAAGCCTGGACGCAACAAAGAACAACAATATACTGGCATTAATAGGAATCGGTTTACTAGTAGCGGTAGCCGCCTTTGGGGTGTGGCTTTGGCGAAAAAAGCGACACGTACTTGCTGGCAACAAGACAGAGGCGACTAAATCACCCGCCCACCCAAATGAGACCGTGTCGGAAGCAACAATTGAGACTACAATAGACGAAGACACTGACAGCAACAAGTGACACGAGCGATTTATTATCCGTTGCTAGGTTAGTCACTAATTGTTGTTGGCTCACGAGTTTAGATGGGGTAATACTAAAACAGGACAGCTCTCTTGTGAGCCATCCTGTTCGGTCTTTACGCGTTTAAGTTGTTACTAGGCTTTGTCGCCTTTTGACACCATAGACACTATTGAATAGACCCCGTATACGGCCGCTAGGCCAACAACTGCATAGACAATTCTTGCTAACGCCGACTCTACCCCAAAGATGCTGTCCACAAGATTGTAGCCAAATACGCCGACCAGCCCCCAGTTCAGTCCACCTACTACCAAAAGTAAGTATGTAGTTTTTTCTGTTGCACTCATTCCCTAGTTCTCCTTGTTAATTACATTAATATTGTACTCCTACTTTGCAACTACATGTATCCAAGGGCAGCACAAACTAACCGACTAAATCACATTATATACCCCAGTTGCGGCCACCAAAGGTCTAACCGTATTGTGAATTAATGTTGTGCTTTTTATATAGTGCAGCAGTTCGGGCTGAAATGGATATGCCTAGGCTCGGCCTTTGGGTTTCTTCTGGTCTGTGCTCATTCTGCGTTCGTTTTAGTTGTTGTCAGAGTTATGGCTTTGATCATTACCCGACAACTCGTCTGGTTGTACTGTGCTTGTTTGATCATCCACGCTGGGTTGATTGTTGATTGACGAATTTTTTGCGCGAGCTTGCCTTTTTCTCCACAAAGCGAACCCTCCAGCTCCTAGCACGGCTACAGCTAATATAACTAATATAGGTATCATAGGTGATGGTTTGTCGTCGGCTGGGGCAGCTGAGAGTATTTCTTCTGCAGGCTGCTCCGCTTTTGCTACTTGAAACGCCAACACTTGCTGCCTATCCGAGGTTGTGTTAGTGCTGGGGTCGGTCACTTCAGCCTCTACGCGGTGATCGCCAGGTTCAAGGTTATTGATCGTATACCCCCAATTTCCTTCAGCATCAGCTGTCACTGTTGCTTCCTGCGGCTCAGAAAAGATATACAGTTTAATCAAACCGTTTGGCACGGTCGTACCAGAAAGCACAACAGGCTCTTCCTGGGTAAAAATAATTTTTTCGCCTTCAGACTCGGGGGTAAGATCATTGCCCTCTTGATCAACCAGCTTTACAATGGGTTTATCGGGTTTTTGGGGGGTTACTGGTTGAGGCTTCGCTGGGGCAGGTTTCGGCGCTGGCGGGTTTGGGTTGGTGAATGTAATAGATCTTTGCCCCTGCACGTAGCCGGATAGAGTTTTGGCGTACAGATTAAATGTGCCAGCTTTGGATGAAGTTACGCTAAAGCTTGCATGCCCAGAGCTATCGGTTGTTATGGTTGCCGCCGACAAAACCAGGCCGGCATCGCCTGACAGGTTGGTTGATTCAGTAGTCTTAGTTACTTCTTGACCACTGTACCCGCTTGAGTCGTACTCTGTTGTGCACTCTGACTCCTTTAGGACATAGCTACCGCTATTGCACTTATAAAAGAAGCTGAAGGTGTCAATTGTAATTTTGCTGGATCCATCTGCAGGAGCAGATGCTGGGCTAGGGGTAAAGCGTATTGCTGACGGAGGGCCAGCAGCAGCGTTCACCAACACCGAAGCAACAAGCACCAACAGCACAAGACAGGCACTAATTGTCGCGGTTATTTTATTTTGTTTCATAATTATGTTTTATTTTATACTCCTTATAATAAGGATACCGAAAACTACTCATTAATCAAGTTTTGGCGTTTTGCTCTAGTTTGCATCTGTTAAGTTTGGTAAGATAAGTCAGCCTGATGGGGATTGGCCAAGTGTGAGAAGTGCCGGTGGCACTTCGCAAGGAAGCTTTTCAGATTTGCCACTTGTTGCAAGTTTGAAAAGTTCGGGGGCGCGGAACGTGCCAAGGCAGTGGATTCTGGTTCCACGATCGGGGTGAGAGTTGCCAGTGGCAGCTCGCAAGGGAATCTTCCGATGAAAACTGGTTTTCAATCGTGAAGTTTCGGGGTCGCCGAAGGTGACTCGAATCTCGCAATCATTAATAATTCGAACCCTTTCACTTTGGGGTAAAATAAAGCTGGTACAATGGGGATTGGCCAAGTGGTAAGGCAGTGGATTCTGGTTCCACGATCGGGGGTTCGAATCCCTCATCCCCAGCCAAAGATCAAGAAGCCATAAAACATCAAGGGGCTAAGCTCGACCCCTCACCGACGGGCGAACGCCGAGATTGTCAACCCGATAGCCAGCACCGCCAGCCCGTATCCAAGCTTCAGCACTGACTATTTTCCATGAAGTAGGTACGAGCTTGGTTGTAGAGTTGAGCCAGAGGCCTCGATGAGTCTTTTGTTATACTACCTACGTGAAAACCACTTTATTTATGCTCATGTCGTTTGATGGCAAGATTTCAACCGGCTCGAGCGACGAGCGAGATTTTGATAAGGACCTGCCAAATATTGCTGGAGTAAAAGAAGGCTTGCAACAGTATTATGAGCTGGAAAAGCTAACTGATAGTTTTTCGTTTAATACCGCACGCGTTATGGCAAAAGTCGGCTGGAATGACGAGAAGCCAAACATCAAGCAGTTATCAGTTATCTTCGTAATCATTGACAACAAGCCACACCTCACTACTCGCGGCATAGAGAATCTTATTAAACGCTCCGAAAAATTGTACATAGTCACTACAAACAACGCCCACCCCGCGATCGCAACAAGGAACGACCAGCTAGAAGTTATTACTTACAATCAGAAAATTGATTTTGCGGACTTATTTGAGCGCCTTACGCAAAAAGGAGCGCAGAGTATGACTATTCAATCCGGCGGCGATATGAACGCGCACTTACTGCGGGAGGGACATATTAATGAGTTGTCTATCGTAGTCGCGCCGATGCTAGTTGGTGGCATGGACACGCAATCGCTTATTGGCGGCGAATCGCTCCAAAACGCCATAGATTTACAAAAGATAAAGACGCTGGAATTACTCGAAGTAAACAAGCTTGAGAATAACTTTCTTCATGTGCGTTATAAAGTAAATTAGCTAGGCAGTACCCGAGTCTCTCATCCCCAGCCAGTTAATAGTTTATTAAGTTAATATGATAAAATTATCTTATGCCAGCAAATATAGATTTAACTCCCTTTGAAGAAATGCCGTCTGACATAAAAGCAAATTTTCCTGATGCTAATCAGCTACTTGAGCAGAAGCCAGATGTTGGGGTAAATATATTTAGGATTTGCGGCAGACGCTCTTTTACGGTACGGTCTTAACCACAAAGACCCAACATTACTAAAAGCAGTGGCCTGTGGAGCTATAGTGAGTATTGAAATGGTTAGCAGAACTCTGGGAGTTTTTGAAGCATTGGAAACAATTCGAGAAGAACGGCAAAGCTAGCTAAGGGCTAATTTTGCCAATTCCGCAGCCAAGGGAGTCATGTTGAATCCCTCATCCCCAGCCAAATTAAAGTACTTTATAGACTCTAGTCCTGCTGGGCAGCTATTTCTTTTTTAAAGTCTTTCGTCCTGATGTCTTCATTATGCTCTCTTGCTATGCCCCGCCTTTCTAAAATGATAACAAGCATAAACCCTGCCGCCATAAGTATTAGCGCAAAAATAAGCTGCAAATTCACCGCTGGCATGTGGCTGACGTAAATCCCGTCCGCAGTTTCAGTCTGCCAGGGCCATACGCGCCTGAGCGAGCCAAGCATGACACCGAGCAGTGTTGCGATCGTAGCGCTATGATAATTCCTTAGCAACCAGCTGAGCAGCCGCGAAAACAGGCCCAGACCCACAAGAGCACCGAATGCAAAAATAATCAGCTGCCCGATATTGCGTTCACTTACAAAGCCCATAACATTCTTGTATTGCCCGAGCATCACCATGATTAAGGAACCGGAAATGCCGGGCAAAATCATAGCGCATGACGCGGTCGCGCCAGTAAGGAAAATGATGAACGCAGTCGGAGTCACCGAGGCGTTCGGTATGCCCAGAAGTATGAAGGTCGCTAGAAACCCTGCCAGCGCTAAGGACAGTCGCCGCGCATTCCATGCCGTAACCCGCTTTCGCACAATGAATGTGGACCCCAGAACCAGCCCAAAGAATACTGACCACATCAACACCGGGTAAGTGGCCAGAAGATAACTGAATATTTTTGCAAAACCGAAAATGGCGATGAGCATACCACTCATAAGCGGCACAAGAAAGCCAAACGGTACGGCCTTAAAACATGCCTTAAAATCTGCCTTCAGGATAAGTCTGGGTACGGTACCGGTAAACACGCGTATGCTGTAAAGCAACTCGTCGTAAATACCGTATAAAAATGCGATGGTGCCGCCCGATACGCCCGGCACTAAATCGGCCACGCCCATTGATAGACCCGTCAGGAATAGGCGCATCCTGCGAGGGGGCGGGCTGGAAGTATTATTCTTTGTTTTTTTAGTGTGATGCATCTGGATACGCCCTATTTTACTCATTTTAACTGCAGCTAACAATTCAGAAAGCGGCTATGAGTATCCGGGCCGTCCTTGACGATCTAGCTTTATAGATATTGACTTCTTATCTCCCAATCGGACTCAATAGTGGCTTGGCGGCCATTTGAGGTCACAATTGCTTCAATATATTCAACAGTATTAATTACATCCCCTGCATAGCGAAACGGCTGCTCCTCATTTAACTCAGTAAATTTCTGTCCAACTTCGCCAGCTCCATCCCACATACCAATAGCTACTGGCGGGCGAAACAGTGGCGAACTGTTACTGTGGTTATCTTTAAAGTTCAAATTGTAGTCAGTAATCACAACTTTTGATTTCATTGCAGCGGTTTGAAGCAATAAACCACTAGGATTCATTGTCATATTAAAAGCTACCTGGACACCAGCTCCATGCATAGCTCTGGTAAATACCGAAGGATCAAGATAAATGCGTAGCCTTTCGCCTTCTGGCAAAGTAGCCCCTCTGACCTGGTGGCACACAATCGCATTAGGTATATCGCGCAACGGGAACTCCTCAACATTAGTTACTGCTAGACCCGTCTTAAGGTATTGTAAGAAATATAATTTATCATTCTCACTAAGCTGCATTTCCATGACCGGGGCCTGGGTTTGATCAAAAAACGGCAAATTACGAATTTTTTCGTAAAGATCTACAATTCGGCCGACCGGCAAACTGTACTGAAATGTTTCTGGTGTTTCGCCGCGCCGGTAACCACTCTTTGTGTGCGCTTCAACATCTACGCTATCTAGCCCATCAGTAACAGTCCATGCATGGTGGGCCTCGTTGCCTCCTAAATAATATTTACCATCCTGAATGGGGTCACGAAAAATTCGAATGTTAACGCCTGGGATATAGTGCCAACGGCTAGCATACGTATCAACTAAAGAAAGCCACGGGATTACTAGACTATGTTTTCTTGCTTCTTCATACAAATTAGACTGCTCTTGGTGCCACCAGCGTTCAGCCATGATATCTGCTGGGTCGCGCTCACCCCGCAAAAGTGCTTGTATATCAGCTTTATCCCGGCCTACTCGTTCCAGCGTGTCTCCAAAAGGAGGATGTATATTTGGGACGGGTTCAAGTGTGGGTCTACCCGGTTCGGCTTCCGGGATCCCTACATCTGCCTGCAGTTGGATAACACGGCTAGTAAAAAGGCCGCACATACCCGCATAGTCTCTAGTCGCATCACTACGAAGCATAGCCTGGCCATTCATTATAGCCTTTTGCCACTGCGTCATGGAATCAACAAGTGGCACGTCAAAACCGTTGCTTAATACGTATCTGCCAATATCGTGCTTTGCCCTGTCGGTTGGCATAGCTAAAGAAAAAACATCAAATGTCGGCTCACTAAAAGCTCTTTGGGTTGCCTCAAAAAGCGTCAAACCAAATTTTTGGAGTTTTGTCTTAAGCTGATTTTCCCAATCAAGATCATGATCAAAACTAATTTGGCCCCACGGCGCAGTATCATTTGTCTCTGACATAAAGGCAGTATAGTAATTAGCTTATACGCTCGCAAGCATGAACAATTAGGAAAAATTTTCACTACATGCCACAAAAAGACTCAAGTCTAGTCATAAAATATTCAACAATCTCCAGCCATTACGAATTTCAACTGGTACGACTAATCCTTCGCAGAAATTGTTACAATTATAAGCATGAGCAAAAACGCCAAGTTAAAGCGGTCGCTCGGCCTGCCGCTCGTTGCCCTGTATGGCCTGGGCAATATCTTAGGTGCCGGCATTTATGTTTTGGTAGGTAAGGTTGCCGGTTTTGCAGGAGCGAGCACCACGCTGGCGTTTTTAATTGCGATGACCACGGCGGCTTTCACGGCATTTTCTTACATGGAACTAGCTGGTCGCTATCCAGTCAGCGCAAGTGTCTCGGTTTATCTGCACAAAGCCTTCGGCAAACGTTGGCTCTCTATATTAATCGGTCTGGCGATGGTCGGCGGCGGCATAGCCTCGGCCGCGGCACTAGCCCAAGGGTTTGCCGGATATCTTAGCTCGTTCGTTGCCGTCCCCACCGTCATTGCCAGTGTAGGTCTGTTGATGGTACTGGGCGTGTTAGCGATCAAGGGTATAGGCGAATCGGCCAAAGCTGCTGCGCTTTTTACGTTAGTCGAAGTTTTCGGCTTGTTGTTGATTATCTGGTTTGGCAGGGCGGCATTTGCACAAGTAGATACTGGCTCAGTATTCACGATAGACGCAAAGGTTGGCGTCGGTGGGATAATAGCAGGAGCGTTCCTAGCATTTTACGCGTTTATCGGTTTTGAAGATATGGTCAATGTTGCCGAAGAGGCTAAAAACCCTAGAAAAACCTTGCCCATAGCAATCTTATTTTCTCTAGTAGCCTCAACAGCGCTTTACCTACTCGTTGTTATTGTCTCTACAACCATTGTAAGCCCCGCTGAACTAGCAAAGAGCGAGGCGCCACTAACGCTAGTTTTTGAGCGAAGCGGAGCTAGTAATGTTATAGTCCTGAGCTTTATTGGCATGATCGCAGCCATCAATGGAGTCATTGTGCAGATTATTATGGGGTCCAGGATTTTGTACGGCCTAGCCAAACAGGGCTGGCTTACCAGCAAACTAGCAACTATTCATAGCGATCACAAAACACCCGTTACTGCCACGTTGGTAGTATTAGGCATGATGATTATAGGCACGGTGGTATTACCGCTTGTGTCGCTTGCCCAACTGACTAGCTTGTTAGTGCTCAGTATTTTTACGCTTGTCAACGCATCGCTTATTGCTGTCAAAAAACGAGCAGAAAAACACCAAGGGTATGTTACGGTGCCTCTTTTTGTCCCATATATAGGCACAATCTTGTGTGTTTGCACGCTCATTTATCAGCTATATAGCTGGGTATAATAATCTGTCCGCAAAAGGTCGCCTGAGTGACAGAGAATAGGGCAGGCTTATATTCAAAGCACGTATTTCTTTTGCTCGCCTCCGGTTTCTACAGCGTTAGGTTTTTTGGGCTCGGGGAACCCTGTGGCGAGGCTTGTAGTTGCGGGGCTGTGGCAGTTTCTTGCCGACGTACAGAAGCACAGTTCCAAAACATATAGAAAAAAGCCCCGAGCGAAGCAGGCGGGCCACATCTTGACCCGTCTTCGGCAATTCTTCCTGAGAAGCGGGAGTGTTAGGATGCCGTGGGGGCCGACTAGTTATCGGCACTCCGCTTGATGCGTCTTTCTGAATTGCATTAGCTGGTTGGTGTTGTTGCGCCTCGGGTGTTGTGATTTTTGGCGTATCAGTCACGGGCCGCCTAACTGTGGTCGGGGGGGTTGCAGCAGCCTCCGGGCTAGGTGCTGGTGACGTAACGCTTGGTGAAGGCGCTGGTGCTGGTGATGGTGAAGGCTCTGGGCCGGCCGTAGCTGAGGGGGTTGGAGTTGGTTCTGGTGGTTCTGTTGGCTGCTCTTCTGTTGGGCCCTCATCATAACAAGCAAAATGAATTTCAGCTACTTCACCAGTACTTAAACGACCCAGGAACAGTCTCTTAATACCCCCCGGCACTACTGTAGCGCCTGTTTCGGCTGGAGTAAGTAGCAATTCAGTCACATCAACCTGCCCGTCAGTTGTAGGACCGCTACCATTCACGTCCACAGTAGCTGCATCTTTCCCGCTATTCTTGAGATATAATATATCAACTCTCGTAGCCGGCCCGCTACCCTCTACGGGAACGCCACATTGACTACGATAGTCAACGTCAGTAATGCCTGTCGGCCTCATGGCGTCCTGTTCCTGAGCGCTGACAGGCTCTGTGCTTATAAAGCTTAAAGTAGCCG
>JAJDCK010000003.1 GCA_029260855.1 Candidatus Saccharimonadota bacterium | reverse complement strand
TTTGGTGCAGGGAGAGGGATTCGAACCCCCGAAGGCGTAAGCCAGATGATTTACAGTCACCTCTCGTTGGCCACTTGAGTATCCCTGCTCAAAGTTTTGTAAACCCAGCTTTAGCTGTTTACAAAACTTAAAGGAGTAGTTCTGCGAGAGCTAGGGCTATAGTTTTTGAAACTTGTTTTTAAAAACTCTAGTCCTAGCTTGGAAGAAACTAGGACGTGGAGCCGACGGAGGGAGTCGAACCCACGACCCGCTGTTTACAAAACAGCCGCTCTGACCACTGAGCTACGTCGGCATGAACAACTGGAAAATTGTAACAGATAAGGTGTTAGATAACAACACATCCGCTGAGCGTAGAGTTGATCGTTGAAACTGCTGTTTAGCGTCTGCTAAGCCCTAGTTGTATAAGAAACTTTTGGGTTTTCGTAACTCGACCTTCAGGACATTCTGAGTTTTGGGCGTTCGTAATCGTGTGCTCAATCTTGAAAACTGTATCATGACAAGGCCTTAATCGTCTCTAATTCTTCTTGAGTGTAAACGAGCCCAGCCACTTATAGTAGTTCGGTTGAATCAAAATCATTATCACCAAGGACAGACTCCAGAGGTGTTGGCGCGAGTTTACGGGTTTTGTCGTACGTAACATTAAACGTATCAACCACCAGCCCACCAAAAATTATGTTATCCGAACATACTTATTTCAACCCGTAAAATCATTGTCCACTAAATGCCGTCTAAATAACAACTCGTTTTGGTCTTGTGACTCGTCTTGAATGCCCGGATGGGACAATATGTTTCTCGATCTTTTGCGCTATTTGGTCAGCATCAGCTTGCATGCCTAGGCTTTCAAAGGCTCTTTGCAGCAGTGTGTAGCTTTCGTGACTAGGTTCTAGCTCAACCGCCTGTTGCAGATTCTCTAGCATAAGCTTATAATTTCCTAGCTTTTCTTGGACTTTGGCGTAGGCAATATTGCGCGCCGCCATACCTTCTTCTAGCTTGATAGCCTGCTCAAATGCTGTAGCTGCTTTTTGATAATTCTCGGTTTCATAATATATAAGGCCAAGGTTGTGCAGGCTGGACGCGCTCGGGTCAATGCTTGAAGCAATTTCAAAACAGTCAATAGCATCCTTGTACTCCTTTTGTTTTGCGTATAGGATCCCAAGCCGGTTATACGCTGCTGCGTTCTTTTCATCAATTTTTAATATGGTAAGCAAGGCTTTTTCGGCGCGTAGAAATCGGTTCTCCCGCATGCCTTGATGTGCTATGTCCCAGAGTTTACCCAGCTTATCGCTGATCTTTCGGGGCAACATTGAAAACTCTTCGTCCCGCGGCCGAATATTCCTGATAACGAATACCCCAAATCCAGCGAGCAGCAAAAGTTCAAACATATGCTAAGGATTATACTACATTGTTATAGTGCCAAAGATAGGTCGGTTAGAAACAGCTTCATATTGGGGTTTGCCTGCAAGGAGCCTTCGCTGGCATAAATGACTTTCATGCGTGAAATTAAGGAGTTAATTGTTCGGTCGTCTTTGGCTCCTTGCATTGCAGCCGAAAGAACTCGCTTTGTTGCAAAAAGCAATAAAGTTACTTTTTCTTTGTCTTTTACGAGCGTTTCAACTTTTAGTAACCTTTCGTAGGATGTAGAACTTAAGTATGACTTAGCCTCTGCTATGGCGCCGACCAAACTGTGCTCGCTGTCAGTTATAAGCGCGCTACAAAGGCCAATGTAGCCCCCGCTTATTAAATAAGCTTTTTCCACTGTTTGTTGGTTATATTTTGGTGCTTGAAAATATGCGAGTATTTGTTCTTTGGTACAGGGTTGAACATGTATAGTTTGTAGCCTTGAGTAAACAGTCTTTTTTAATGAATTTGTATCTGTAACGGTCAGAATGATCTTTGTATCTGCCGGTGGCTCCTCTAAAGTTTTAAGTAGCGCGTTCTGGGCTTCAACCGTTAATGTTTGTGCGTCTTCTACTATTACTATTCTCCTAATAATTGGGTCACCTGTTGTTTTAAGTCGCAAAAAAGACTGTAGTGATCTTATCTCCTCAATGCTTATAGATTGGGTAGTGGTTAGCCTAAACACTTTGTGCTCCGCGTATCCCTTGCCCAGAAACTTCTTAGACAGCTCTGATGCAAGATGTCCCTTCCCGGCTCCATACGGCCCTATAAATGCGATAGAATGATGAGCGCTTAATACAGCCAGATCAAGTGCCTGCTTGGTCAACGGGTGTAATAACGAATCAGTCATTGAAATCACCAAATTCTACTGGTTCCGATGCTGTAAACGTTGAGCGGTGACCGCCAGGAAGAGTTAGTTCAAGGGAGTATGCATGCAGCAATAACCTTGCAAAAAGCTCTTTGCCGTATAATGTGTCACCCACAATAGGGTGCCCTATGTGTTTTAGGTGGACGCGTAGCTGATGAGTGCGTCCAGTCAAAGGTTTTAATAGTAATTTGTCGTGCTTGCTATAGCTTTGGACTACCTGGTATTCAGTGCTAGACTCTTTGCCGTTACTGCCAACCCGAAAGGTCTGGGGCTGTTTAGGGTTGCGCTCAATAGGCATGTCAATAATGGCGTGCGAGTCTTTCATATGGCCCGCAACAATTGCTAAGTATGTTTTTTTAACAGTACGCATGCCAAATTGCTTTTGCAAAAACGATAATGTCTCATGATTTTTTGCACATATCATTACACCTGATGTCGCACGGTCTAGACGGTGAACAATCCCGCTGCGATCACCTTCTTGTCCGGTCTTTTGACGCACAAAAGATGCCACGGATGGCTCATACCAATATCGGCCCCTGCTGTGGCTTATCACACCTACAGGCTTATCTATAACTAATACGTTCTCGTCTTCATACAAAACTGGTAGCTCAATGTCGTCTATTTTTTCAAGGGCTTGTAAGTCTACTGTTAGATTTACTTTTTCGCCGACACGGATTTTATATCCTGGTTTTTGCGGTTCGTCATCAACAAGCATATTGCCTTCTTCTATAAGGCGCTTAATATACGCGCGACTTAGGTCAGGCAGCTGCTCGGCCATAAACACGTCTAAACGTTTTGGGCGGTCGTGCATATATGTGTAGAGCATTACTAATCCTTCGGACGTAGGCCGACGGCTTGCTGTACTTTTAAAAGGGTTCTGTTTGCAATGGCGTTCATGGCTTTTTCTGATGTCTCAAGCTTGTCTTTCAGTGCTTTGTCGTTAACTTTAGTTAAATTAGCCTGAAAGTCCGCTAAGAAGTTTGCGACAGAATCAGCCACAGCTTCTTTTAATAGTCCATACTGGGTTTGGCCCTCAAACTCTTTACGAACTTCGGCAAGCGAACGTGAACTAAATAACGACAATAACTCGAGTAAGTTGCTGATACCGGGCTGATCAGTGTTGTAGCCGACCCGACCGATACTATCAGTGGTGGCGCTCATAATTTTTTTGCGAGTAATTTCTGGCGTGTCGTTTAAGAAGATGACTCCCCGTCCTGACCCATCACTTTTACTCATTTTTTTAGTCGGATCAACAAGATCCTTAATACGTAAACCTTGGTCTTTGCCAAAAAATGTGTGCTGTTCTTTAACGGACTTTGGCACTACAAATAATTCACCGAATAGTCTGTTCATTCTCTCGGCAATGTCACGTGCAAATTCAATGTGCTGGGTCTGGTCGTCGCCCACAGGTACATATGTGGTGCCGTACAGCAAAATATCAGACGCCATAAGCACTGGGTAGTTAAAAAGCCCTACAGACACATTTTTGTTTGATTTTGAAACATCAACCCCATCAACATACTCCTGCAAATCATCATGCAGCTTTTTAGCCTTGTCTTTGAACTGGGTCATACGTGACATTTCGCCAAAGCCTGTAAAGCCGTCCAGTATTACTGTTAGTTCGGAATGAGCTGATACGTAACTTTGACGATATATGTGCACATCTGGGCTATCTATCGGCAGCCCTGCGGCCACAAATACGCGCAAATTGTTCATTATTGCATCTTGAAGCTTGTGATGGTCAATAGGCGTTGTGAAGCTGTGTAAGTCCGGTACAAACAGATTGACCTGGTATTCTCCGGCCCGCTTAGTCGCCATATCAATCATGGGCAACATAGCCCCCATATAATTGCCTATATGAAGGTCATTGTTCGCGCGAATTCCCGTCAAAATTACCTGTTTTGCCATCTTCACTCTATTCTACCGTAACTTCTTCATTCTGCTTAATTATACGCTGCTCTGGCTCTGGTATTAGTCCGCAGCGTTTTGCGACATCTGCATATGTGCTTTGATCGCGGATATCCCCAGCGACACACCGTGCTTTCTTACAAGTAGTCCTGCTTCATTTTCTTCCATAATGATCTGTTCTGTTTAAAATTGCAAAAAACCGCCTGGTAGCGGTCTTTTCAGTATTTTCTAATAAATTTTATGAACACACAGAACAAACCGCCACAATAGTGTCGGTAAACCAATACTTGTCCTGTTGTGTCATACTTGACATAAGGTGTACATTACCATACTTGTCAAGTTTGTCAACTTTCTTGTACGTCTCTGCCTACTACTATATGCGAACTACTAAGTATGTGATGCGATTTTTAGCGTTTTGTGAACTGGCGTTGTTTTCGGGCGCCTTTGAGGCCGAACTTCTTGCGTTCTTTTTCGCGGGTATCGCGGCCAAGTAGGTCTGCGCGTCTTAGTGTAGAACGGTTATCTTCGTTCATTAGTACGATAGCCTTAGCAATACCTAAGCGGATAGCTTCAACTTGTCCGCGGTGTCCACCACCTGATACAACGACACTTATATCGTACTTTGCACTTTCCATTTCTAGTACGCTCATAGGACGCGTAAGTTCATGAAGCAGATTTTTACTACCAGCTAAATATTCATTGACGTCTATGCCATTAACAGTGAAGTTACCTTTGCCGCTCATTAGTCGTACTCGGGCGGTTGCAGCTTTTCTCCTGCCTAATGCATAAAAATAGTTTGAGGTGGCCATAGTTATTTACCTTCCTTAACTGAAAATTCTTTCGGCTTTTGGGCTTCATGACCATGCTCAGAACCTGTGTAGATCTTAAGACGAGCTAAACGGTCAGAGCGTAGCTTATTAACTGGGAGCATGCCTCGTATAGCCTTGAACACGGCTGCTGTCGAGTCTTTGGCCATAACATCCTTAAGTGGCCTAGATTTGATCCCGCCAGGAAACCCAGTGTGACGATAATAAATCTTGTCATCCATTTTTTTACCGGTCACGACGAGCTTGTCGGCATTTATAACAATAACGTAGTCACCACAATCAATATGCTTAGTAAACATTGGTTTATCTTTGCCTATCAATAACTTGGCAACGTGCGTAGAAACTCTTCCTAAAGGCGCCTCGCTAGCATCAACAAGGTACCACGATCGCTGAACGTCTGTTGGCTTGGCGCTGTAAGTCTTCATTATTTTATCTCCTTGGCTGCAGCTTTTGGTTTAGGTGTAGAGACCGTCTTGATAGTTGTCTTTTCTTTGTTCTTTGCAGCTGGTTTGCTGGCCGCGGTTTTTGTTAGGTCATCAACAAAACTAACTCTTGCTAACTGGCTATTGTCGCCACGGCGAGTACGAGTGGCGGAAACGCGCAAGTGCCCACTTGTCCTGCCACTTAGTTTAGGGGCTATTTCGTCAACTAACTTATGGGCATTAGTCGTTGTCTGAAGCGCGCTTATGATCTGTCGGCGACTGTGTAGATCGCCTTTCTTAGCTTTTGTGATAAGCTGTTCAACATACGGCACGAGCTCTTTGGCCTTTGGTAGGGTTGTTTCAATTGACTCATACTTAATAAGTGACTCTGCCAGGCTCTTAATAAGAGCTCTGCGTTGGTCACGCTCTCTGTTGAATTTTTTTCCTTTGTATCCGTGACGGTGCATTGTTTAAAGCTCCAGCTCCGCTAGCTTCTCTTTCACTTCATCAAGTGCTTTGCTGCCAAAGCCTTTTAGCTCGCGCAGTTCAGCGTCGCTAAGCGAAAATAAGTCCTTGAGTGTATGAATCTCATTGTTGATCAAAGCATTAGTTGTTCTAGCGGATAGATTCAAGTCCTCAATTGACGTCATTAATTCAGTTGGCTCGTCTTCGTTAGGCGCTTCCGGTGCGTCGCCTGACAAAGTAAGAGGAGCTGATGCTTCTATGCGTGTTTGACCGGCTAGGGCGGTGTATTGATTTACCAGTATAGCCGAGGCTTCCTCAAATGCATCACGCGGAGTGATTGAACCGTCTGTCGTGATCGTAAGGATTAGCTTGTCTAGATCGGTCATTTGTCCGACACGAGTGTTTTCGACCTTGTATCGTACGCGCTGAACCGGGCTAAAGATTGCGTCTAAGGCAATCATGTCGCTCGCCTTCTTAGCGGTACCTTCTTCAATTGTTCTATATCCTCGGCCTGTTTCTACAACCAAGTCCATAACGAACGAAGTCTTGTCGTCGTCAACATGGGCGATAACGTGTTCGGGGTTTACGATCTCTACGTCTGCATTTGTCTCTATGTCTTTGGCGGTGACTACGCCCTTACCTTTTTTAACAATACGAAGGTTGTGTACGTCGTCGCCAAATATACGAAAACGGATTCCTTTAAGGCTTAGCATTATGTCTACTATATCTTCTTTAACGCCCTTGATCGTGGTGAATTCGTGCGTAGCTCCTTCAATTTTGAAAGAGGTTACTGCGGCGCCGGCAATAGATGACAGCAAAACACGCCGAATACTGTTGCCTAGGGTCATGCCGTAGCCGGTGTGCAGAGGCTCTACGGTAAATGTAGCACTTTGGGCATCTTGCTCATCTACGCTGACTAGTCCTGGTGTGTGAATGATTTTTGACATAAAGTGAACGTCTCCTTTTAGCGTGAGTAGTACTCAACAATTAATTGCTCGTTAATATCCGGTTCCGCTTCTTCGCGTGTCGGCAGTCCAGTGATCTGAATTTCAAACTTCTTGCGATTGACTTTGAGCCAAGCCGGTAGTGCTGAGGGGGCTGGGCTTACATCGTCTATCCGCTTAAAGTACTCGTTCTTTTGGCTGTGCTCCCTTAGGGCAACAACGTCTCCGGCCGATAATCGCATAGACGGAATGTCTACCCGTCTGCCGTTAACAATAAAGTGCCCGTGGGTCACAAGCTGACGAGCACCTCTTCTACTAGTGGAGAAGCCGGCTCGGTAAATAACATTATCAGCTCGTTGTTCAAGCAGTTGAAGTAGTAGTTGTCCGGACTGTCCTTGCTTACGGGATGCTTCTTTCATTAGATTACTGAACTGTCTTTCCAGTAATCCGTAGAGTCGCTTAACCTTCTGTTTCTCTCGTAACTGTAGTGCATACTGGCTAGGCTTGTTTCGTTGGTTCCTACCACCTTGCATGCCTGGAGGTGAAGGTCGTTTCACTAAAGCCTTATGGGCCTTCGGATGTAACGCATACCCCTCGCGGCGACTCATTTTAACGATTGATTGTGTGTCTCGTGCCATTTTATTAGACCCTCCGTGCTTTCGGTGGTCGTACTCCGCCATGCGGGATACCGGTTACGTCTTGAATACTATCTACAAAAATATCTAGGTTAACTAATGCACGGACTGCCGCCTCGCGCCCGAGACCTATCCCTTTAATATAGACCGATACTTTCGATAAACTATACTGCTGTTTAGCCATGTGTCCGGCTTTTTCTGTAGCTACCTGTGCCGCATATGCTGTACCCTTTTTGGAGCCACGAAAACCGCAACCACCGGCGCTAGCTGTCGTTAATACTCCACCGTTCGGATCTGTAAAAGTAACAATAGTATTGTTAAAGGTCGCAAGAACGTGCATTTGTCCAGCAGGGACTGATCGTTTTGCCTTTTTACGCTTAGCTGGGGCAGCCACTGGTGTGGCCACGGTTGCTGATTGCTGAATCTCTTCTTTTACTGGTGCTTCGTTAGTGTCTGTCATAGTAAACCTTAGGTCTTAGCCGCAACTTTCTTGTTTGTGCCACCAACAGTAACTTTCTTGCCTCGTTTTGTACGAGCATTAGTTCGGGTGCGTTGACCCCGACTGGGTAGGCTTAGTTTGTGACGTAAGCCGCGATAAGTGCCGATATCCTTAAGGCGCTTAATATTGCCGGTTACGACTCTTTGTAGCTCGCCTTCTACTGTATAGCTCTCACTAATCGCTTCTTGGATCCGTCCAAGTTCCGCGTCTGTTAGATCCTTAACGCGAATGGTCGGATCGATCTTAGAGATATCCAAGATTTTCCTGCTCGTAAGGGGGCCTATACCGTAAATATAAGTCAGTGCGATCTGTACTTGTTTGCCGTCAGGAATAGTGACTCCAGAAACACGCGCCATACTTAACCCTGCCTCTGCTTATGTTTAGGTTTCAACTTGTTGATAACATAAAGACGACCCTTACGACGGACAATCTTATCATCAGGACTTATTTTTTTGATGCTCGCTCGCACTTTCATCGTACTTGGCCTATAGCTTCATACGATATGCATAATGTCGTGTTGTTGTATAAATATTTCATGATAGTTGCACGCTATAATGTTCGCAGCTTGTAGGCTGTTCATTATGCGGATCATCCCTCCTTGGGGGGCAATGACTCACTGCTTAAATTGATTACTTGCGATAGGTGATTCTACCCTTACTGAGATCGTAAGGAGTCAACTCAACCGTAACGCCGTCTCCCGGAACAAGGCGAATGTAGTGTTTTCGCATTTTCCCGGCGACATGAGCTATAATCTGGTGGCCGTTTTCGAGCTCTACACGGAATTGAGTCCCTGGGAGGGCCTCTTTCACTACTCCCGAGAGTTCGATAACTTCTTTATTCGTGGCCATAACTATAACGTCACTGAAGTCTACCAGAGGATTCGCCTCTTGTAAAGTTTTTTACTAACATTATTTTTTCTTCCGCTTTCGGCCGAAGCGCATTATGCCACTGGCAGAGCCACCCAGACCGAGGCTTTCAGGCTCATAAAAGAAGTCAGGCTGCTCGTATTGGTCGTATGTAACCATGAGAGCTCTGGACTCAACAGAGCGTAGCGTCTCAAGCGCAACAGACACAAGGATTAATATACTTGTGCCACCAAGGGCAATATTGCTAGCTAGAAACGCCTGACCTACTATCGGGGTTAGTGCAATAAGGCCAAGAGCAATAGCCCCAAATAACGTAAGACGATTCACTACTTTTCCCAGGTACTTTTCGGTTTGGCTGCCGGAACGCACCCCCTCTATGAATCCGCCTTGCTGCTGAAGGTTCTCGGCAATCTCTTTTGAGTTAAATGTAATGCTTGTATAAAAGAAGGTGAACATAAATACCAATAAAAAATACACCAAAGGGTATACGTATGGGATAAAGCCGGGCTGCTGAAATGTCTGAGGGCTTGGGTTTGCAAACCATATCATAAGATTGTTGCCAAGTTCTCCGAAGCGTTCTGAGCCTTGCATTAATTGTCCTGCGAAACTTGGAACGCTCAAGAACGCCACAGCAAAGATAATGGGTATAACTCCAGCAGTGATTAATTTGATCGGCAAAGCAGTGGTGACGCCACCATACGCACGATTGCCCTGCACTCGTTTTGCGTAGTGTATCGTCAGCCTCCTAGAGGCCTCATTGAGCCTCACAATTAAAATGGTCGCGACCACGGTAACCACCGTAATTATAAGCCCGAATATAGCCTGGGTCTTATTGAAGGCCATCTCTAACCCAAATATGTTGATTTTATCTGTTCCGGTTGTGATTGCCTCAACGATACTCTTAATAGTGGTGGGTAGTTGGCTGACTATGCCGACAGTGATAAGTAACGATATACCGTTGCCAACACCTTGCTCTGTAATAAGCTCACCTAGCCACATCAAGATCATGGCGCCACCAGTTAGGGCGGTGACCATCAATACCCAGTGGCCTATACTGATCCCAGCCGTGATATCGCCGATGCCACTGACTTGCACTGCGGCTTGACGGACAAGGTATATGGCCCCTACGGACTGAATTATAGCGAGCGGAAACGCAATCATACGGGTGTATTGATTGATCTTCTTGCGCCCGAACTCGCCTTCTTTGTTTAGTGCTTCAAGTTTGGGTATCGCTCTAGTCAGTAGCTGCATAATAATAGACGCGTTGATGTAAGGACCGAGTCCGACAATCATAATAGAAAAATTTGCTAGTGCGCCACCGGATATAACATTAATAAAACTTAAAAGTTGGGGAGAATCTACAGAAAACAGGTTATCTAGAATTTGCTTAAGCGTAGTAGGGTCCTCAAGCGGGATTGGGACATGAGCTAGAATACGAAAAACAAGCAACATGCCCAACACGGCCAATATACGTTTTCGCATGTCAGCATTTTTGAGTGACTGCCAGATAATTTTCCAACTCATAGGCTGTTACTAAGTCTTTCCCCTCTAAAACAAATTAAGTCTTTAAGCGTATTATACCAAAGAAAACTACTTTTCCTTGGCTAATCGCTTGATGCGCGGCGTCATAGTAAATGTTCCGCCGGCTTTTTGCACTGCTGCTACAGCCGATACGCTAGCAGCTTGCAACGTGACAGTAACTTTTTTACTGACCTCACCCTTAGATATTAGCTTTACTCGTACATGGGGACTGGAAACAAACCCAGCACTAAAGGCGGTAAAGTTGTCAACTGTAGAGCCGATCATCTCTAGTTGTCCGGTATATATAACTTCAGCCTTGGGTCTTTTTGAGGTAAAGCCTGGTAGTTTAGGTAGACGCTGCATTAGTGGATTTTGTCCGCCCTCAAAGCCTGGACGTCGCCCTTTGCCGGTGCGTGAACTTTGACCTTTAGTTCCCCGGCCCGCAGTTTTGCCTTGACCAGCGGCAATACCGCGCCCTACTCTTCTTGAAGAACGATTACTGGTTACGTTAAGCTCGTTGTATTTCATTGTTTTACTCCAGCTATCTCGGTCTTCACAGTACTTTTGTCCACCGTACCTGTGCGGCTCTTTTTAGATTCAACTTGAGCTGTCAGCCACTTACTACGCGGCTGAATACTCTGTAATGCAGCTAACGTGGCGTAAGCTGTGTTGATTTTGTTAGATGAGCCTAAAGATTTTGATAGTGCATTACTAACTCCTGTCACCTCTAGTACGGTACGTACCGTACCACCTGCAATCAAGCCCGTACCAGGCGCTGCTGGCTTGATCAGAATGTGTGAACCGCTAACTTTTGCTTCTGCCTCATGAGCTAGTGTGCCTTTAATAATTCCAATATTTACAAAGTTCTTCTTTGCAACCTCAACAGCTTTTGAGACGGCCGTTGTAACGTCGCTGCCCTTGGATATGCCGATTCCTATCTTGCCTTTGTGATCACCAACAACCACAAGAGCACGAAAGCGGAAGCGTCGGCCACCCTTAACCACACGAGCCACACGGTCAATATTGACTACGCGCTCATCAAACTGCTTTTCTTCAGTTGACTGGTCGTGGCCTCTGCGGCCTCGTTTATCGTCGTATGCCATTATACATTCCCCTCAGAGGTAATTATCGTTTTAGATTGTACGCTCATCAAATTATAAGTAATCGTTAGGTGCTTCATTAGAATTCCATTCCTCCCGCTCGAGCAGCGTCTGCCAGAGCTTTTACGCGGCCGTGATACAGCCGGCCATTACGGTCAAAAACCAGCTGTTTCAGCTTAAGGACTTTGCCTTTTTTAGCAATCTCTGTACCGACCCAAGATGCCTTTTCTGTCATTGTGCGCGGAAGGTTCTTTTGACCAACGGTTGTAGCGTAGGCGAGTGTCTGATGCTTGGTGTCGTCAATTATCTGAGCTGTCACGTGTGTGTTGCTCACGAACACATTTAATCTTGGCCTTTCGCTTGTCCCAGAAACCGTTGCGCGGACACGGTGTTTACGCCGTGCCAATTTATGTAATGTATTTTCGATGCGATTCATGACTATACCTACTTTTCCTTACCTGATTTACCGCTCTTGCGGATTATTCGTTCGTCTTGATATTTGATACCTTTGCCCTTGTACGGTTCAGGTTTTTTGAGAGCCCGGATTTCAGCTGCTACTTGGCCCACTTGTTGCTTATCAAAGCCACTTATGGTAATCAAGTTTTGCTCTACGTTGGCCGTGATACCGGTTGGGACCTTAAAGGTCACATCATGAGACAGACCTATATTTAAGCGGAGGTCAGCTCCGGCCAAGGCTACACGGTATCCTACCCCATTAAGTTCAAGCTTCTTGCTGAAGCCCTGGCTTACTCCGATAGCCATATTGTATATCAGTGATCTCATCAGGCCGTGCTTTGCACGACTGTCTGGCTGGTCATTGGCCCGGGTGACAATAATTTGATTTTCGTCTTGAGTGACGGTAATACCTGGTAGTATTACTTGTTCAAGTACGCCTTTGGTACCGGTGACTTTGACGATTCCATTATCGACAGTGATTGTCACACCGCTCGGTATATCGATTGGTAGTTTTCCTATTCGACTCATTATATTTCCTTTATTCCTTAATAAACTCTACAAATTAATTCGCCACCAAGGTGCTGCTTCTTGGCATCGCTACCAGTCATCATGCCCCTGCTCGTTGATATTATAACTACGCCACGGCCGCGTTTGACAATTGGGATCTTGTCAGAACCAGTGTACTGTCGACGTCCCGGCTTGCTCAAGCGTACGATTTCAGTAATTCTTGACGATGCGTCTTCGGTGTTTAACACCAGCTTAAGGCTTTTGCCAATACTTACATCTGTTACCGAAACACCATCAATGTAGCGATTATCTTTGAGTAGTTTGGCTATAGATTCTTTTACCTTGGAGTGCGGAAGCACGACCTCGGTTTTATTAACCGCAACGGCATTGCGAATACGAGCTAGCATATCTGCTATTGGATCGGTTGTTACTGTTGACACTATGCACCTCCTTCAGAGGTATTTATCATTGATTGACCACAAAAAACTCTAATAATGTGTAGATGTAAAATTCTACTGTCTGAAAAATATGAAAGAAAAAATGTAAAATTAGTCATTATCTTTTACCAGCTTGACTTCGTTATGCCAGGAATCTCTCCCTTGCTTGCGTGTTCTCGGAATGAAATGCGACTCAAACCAAACTGTCTCATATAGCCACGTGGTCGTCCTGTTTCAGTACAGCGATTCTTCCAGCGAGTTGGCGACGAATTGCGGGGTAGCTTGTGCAAGCCTTCTCTGTCGCCTAGGCCCTTTAGCTCAGCCCGCTTTGCGCGTGTATTATCTATCATCTTCTGCCTTTTAAGGTCGCGTGCTATGTTAGATTTTCTTGCCATTACTGCTTACCTTCCTTATCTGCTACTTTTGCTGGCTTCTCAAATGGCATTCCAAATTTCTCGAGTAATGCTCGGGAGTGCGCTTTGTCTTCGTTACGGACTACAAATATCGCTTGCAAGCCATGTGTGAGTGTGGTTTCGTCAAATGTCAGCTCAGGAAATACTGACTGGTCGTTTAGCCCTATGCTGAAATTACCAGACTTATCAAAAGCTTTTGAGTTTAGGCCGTGGAAGTCGCGTAAGCGCGGGAGAACAACATTTATGAGCCTGTCCATGAACTCATACATACGGGTGTCTCTCAGAGTTACTTTCAACCCTATCTTGTTGCCTTCACGTAGTTTGAAGCCAGCGATGGATTGCTTGGCAAATGTTTCAACAGGCTGTTGACCGGTTACTTTACGCAATGTATTGTGAGCAACCTCAAAAGCTCGCTTATCGTCTTTAGCTCGCCCGAGCCCGATATTTAGGACTATTTTTTCAAGTTTTGGCACTTGGCTCACATTCTGTAGCCCTAGCTCTTTGACAAGCTCTGGCGCGTAGGTGCTGTTATACAGCTCTTTTAGCCTTATGGGGGCAGATGCTAGTTTAACTTTCGTGGGAGTAGCCATCACTTAATGTCCTTTCCACCGCGCTTAAATACTCGTATCTTCTTGCCTTCTTTATCAATTTTAAAACCTATCCTAGAAGCCATCTTGGAGGTAGGGTCCAGTATGCCAACCTTGCTGACGTCGATTGGGCGGGTCATCTCTATGATGCCGCCTTGAGGGTGTTGTCGGTTCGGCTTAACGTGTTTCTTGTATAGATTGACATTCTCTACAGTAACCTTGTTCTCAGAAGGGTGTGTAGCTAAAACCTTACCTGTCTTGCCCTTGTATTTGCCTGAGCGAACCACGACGGTGTCACCTTTTTTAAGACGAATTTTGAAAATACTCATTACAGTACCTCCGGTGCGAGACTGATAATCTTACTATATCCCTGGTCGCGTAACTCTCTTGGCACTGGCCCGAAGATGCGCGTCCCGCGTGGCATGTTGTCGTCAGCTAGTATAACCGCAGCATTGTCATCGAAACGGATAGTTGAACCGTCTTTACGCTGAATTACGTTTCGTGTACGAACTACTACAGCCTTAACAACAGACTTCTTCTTGACTCCGCCGGCAGGGTTTGCTTCCTTAACTGTTGCAACGATAGTGTCACCAACACGCGCGTAACGGCGCCTCGTACCACCAAGCACTCGGATACAGAGTATTTCCTTAGCCCCTGAATTATCACATACTAATAGTCGTGATTCCTGCTGAATCATTTTTTTACCTCTGGCTTAGAGTCATTAGGTTCGGCTGTAATTGCTTCTACGGTTTGGTCATGCGCTATGGTTGCCTTAATCACAATCTGTTTGAGTGTGTGACGCTTGCGTGCACTTAACGGCTTTGTCTCCACAATGAGGACTTTATCGCCAATCTTGGCCTCGTTATTTTCGTCGTGAGCCATAAAATTCTTGCTTGCAGGATATTGCTTCTTGTAAATTGGATGAGTTTTATGGGTGTGAACAGTCACGACAATGGTTTTATCCGTCTTGTCTGATGCCACGATACCAATAAGTGATTTTGCCATTAGATATTTTCCTTTGCTAATTGTTCGCTGAGTACGGTCAGCATCCTTGCGAGATCTTTGCGTTTGTTACGGATAACACGTACATTTTGGCTTTCACCAGTGTGTAGACGTCTTCGCATCTCTACGATTTCTTCGCGCAGCTTAGTGCTCTCGCTTGTAAGCTCGCTAGTAGATTTCTTGCGGATGTCAGTTATTTTCATAATAATCATACCTCGTCTTTCGTCAAGAACCGTGTCTTGATAGGTAGTTTATGCCCAGCGAGTCGCATAGCTTCACGGGCTACCTCTTCACTAACACCTTGCATTTCAAACAAGACAGTCCCGGGGCGTACCTTAGCAACAAAAAACTCAGGATTCCCTTTGCCGCTACCCATCTTAACGTCTTGAGGTTTGCGGGTGACAGGTGTGTGAGGGAATATGCGAATCCATATCTTTCCACCTCTTTTGATGTAACGCGTCATTGCCTGGCGAGCTGATTCGATTTGTCGTGAAGTAATACGATCCATGCCTAGTGACTGCAGTGCATAGTCACCAAAGGCAATTTCGTTGCCAGTGGTTGCATCACCGCGAATTTTCCCTTTTCGTACCTTGCGGTACTTGGTGCGATTGGGCATTAACATATGCTACCTCCGATAATATTTACCGGCCTACAGCTACCGTTAATCAAATTGCGCGACATGTGGTTGGGGTATGGTAAGTACAATGACAAGATCATGAGACTTCCCCTTTATAAATCCACACTTTTACACCAATAATGCCAGAGCCAGGGTATCTGGCTTTTGCGTGGTGGAAGTCAATATCTGCTCGAATAGTATGTAGGGGTACGCTCCCTTGGACTTCTTTTTCGCGCCGCGACATTTCTGCTCCGCCTAGCCGGCCAGCTATTTCAACGCGAACACCTTTAGCGCCTGCGCGCATAGTAGCTGCTGCGCTTGATTTCATAGCTCTCCTAAACGATATGCGTCTCTCCAGCTGATGAGCTATGTTTTCTGCTACGAGCTTGGCGTAAAGCTCTGGTTTTTTTACCTCTTCAATATTTACGCGGGCAGGAATACCAAAGATTTTCTCTACGGCCTCTTTTAGCTCCTGTACACCTGCGCCGCCACGACCTATAACCACACCTGCCTTAGCGGTCGTGATAGTAACTGACACGAGGTTGGGTGACCGCTCAATATCAACTTTGTTGATACTTGCTCTTGAACCAAGCTTGTCGGTTATGTAGCGGCGAACAGCCAAATCTTGACCAAGAAGTTTCGCATAATCGCGCTTATTTGCAAACCATTTACTTCGCCAGTCCTTATTGACCTGCAAGCGCATACTTATTGGATTAACTTTTTGACCCATTATTTGGTCTCCTTTAAGTCTTCTTTAACTACTGGCTTTTTTGAAGCGCGCTGTTCACCTTCAACTACAACACGAATGTGTGCTGTACGGTGCTGGAATGGGTGGGCCATACCTCTTGATACCGGGCGAAAGCGCTTTAGGCTTGGACCGGGCGTAACACTAATTTGAACAATCTGTAATGTGTCTGATTTGTAATTATGGTTGTGGTCGGCGTTTGCCTTGGCAGACTCAACAACTTTTCGAACCGCAACGGCCGAGCGGCGTGGGGTGTGACTCAAGATAATAAGCGCATCACTAACTGTGCGACCACGGATAAGCGCTGCGACAGCGCTGACTTTGCGTGGACTAATACGAACGCCTTTAGCTAATGCTGTAACAGCCATGGTCTAAGCTCCCTTCGCTAACTTACCACCGTGACGGCGGAACCTACGTGTAGGGCTGAATTCACCAAGCTTATGTCCAACCATATTTTCGGTAACAAACACAGGTACATGAACCTTGCCGTTATGTACAGCAATCGTACGGCCTACGAACTCTGGTGGAATCGTACAGGCGCGAGCCCACGTTTTAATAATAGTACGGTCCTCATTGCCAAGAGCCGCGACTTTCTTTGCAAGCTTAGGGTCAATAAACGGCCCTTTTTTAAGTGATCGGCTCATTATTATTTCCTCTTCGCCGCGTGGCGGCTTCTTACGATAAATTGACTTGTACTCTTACGCCGGCGTGTCTTGTAGCCAAGTGTCTTCTGACCCCATGGCGTACGCGGTGCGGCGCCATGAGTCTTACCACCACCAACACCATGACGTCCACCATCACCACCACCATGAGGGTGATCGGCTGCGTTCATCACAACTCCACGAACACCTGGGCGAATACCCATGTGGCGTTTACGGCCAGCCTTACCAACTTTAATATTCTGATGCTGCTCGTTACCAAGCACACCAATGCTGGCCATACAATCAACGCTCACTAATCGTACCTCGCCACTTGGCAAGTTAACTTGTGCATATTGGCCTTCTTTGGCCATAAGTTGAGCACCATTACCGGCAGATCTTACTAGCTGGGCGCCTTTACCTGGTTGTAGTTCGATACCATGAATTGTGCTGCCAACAGGAATATTCTTTAGTGGCAAACGGTTGCCAGTTTCAATTGCGACTTCTTCGCCAACTGTTATTTTTTGTCCAATTTTCATACCGTTAGCAGCTAAAATGTAATGGTAATGACCAGTTTGGTCTTTAATACGGGCTATACGGGCGCTGCGGTTAGGGTCGTATTCAATCTGTTCAATAACAGTTTCCATACCAACTGGCAGGTTGAAATTAACATGCCGATAGAACTTACGAGTGCCTCCACCACGATGACGGGTCGTGATCCGACCCTGGTTGTTGCGGCCGCTGCGCTTTTGCTTGATGCTGATTAACGACTTTAATGGCCGTTTGCTGGTAACTTCCTTGAAGTCCGCGCTTGTCATGCCGCGTTCGCCAGGAGTAGTAGGGTTATGGATGCGAATAGCCATTATTTCTTCCCTTTCTTGGCAGCTTTAGCAGCAACCTGTTCCATCTTTTCTGATTTCTGCTCTGCTTCTTCAACCGCAGCAAATACAGGAATTGTGTCGCCTGACTTCAAGGTTACATACGCTTTCTTCTGATCAGCTGTACGTCCAGCGATTGCGCGACCACCTTTTCGTACAGTACGTTTTGCTTTACCGGCTTGGTTAACTACATTTACATTAGTTACGGTTACTTTAAATTGGGTAGTAACCGCGCTTGCAATAGAATGCTTATTTGCACTTTGAGGTACCATAAACACATATACGCCACCAGTTTGTGATCCGGCATATGCCTTTTCGCTCATGCGGGGTTTGAGTAGCATGCTCATGTCCATTATTTTGCTCCCTCAATTTTCGCTGGTTCGGTCTCACCCAACCATGTGTTCATCACGTCTAGAGCCTTTTGAGTGATAACCACCATATCTGCATTTATCACGTCATAGACGTTAACGTACTTCGCTTGAACGACTATAACACTAGAGAGATTGCTTGTAGATCGCCTGATATTGTCTGTCTTGTCTTCAACTACTATTAAGACGTTTCCGGTTGCGGTAATCTTAGCAAGAAGTTTTACGACAGAAGATGTTTTACCGTCTTTTGGATCAAATTTTTCAACTACGCATATCTTGTTATCTTGGTTAGCAATACTTAAAGCCTGGCGAGTAGCTTGGCGCTTAGCCTTAACGTTTAATTTGTGACTATAGTTCTCTTCTCCCGTGGGACCAAAGGTAATACCACCACCTCGCCAAATAGGGTTATAGCGCGAACCAAAACGAGCGCGTCCTGTGCCTTTTTGGCGCCAAGGCTTGATATTGCTACCGATGACCTCACCGCGAGTTTTTGTTTTAGCAAGATTGCGCCGCCCGTTAGCGAGGTAAGCAACATAGGCCTGTTTTAGTAGATCGTGATTGTTAACGCTCAAACCAAAGATTGATTTATCTAATTTGGCAGCTGTCGTAGCTTTATTGCCAGTAGCAGTAAATGTTGAAACTGCCATTATTTTTCTGCCCCTTTAATTAAAACTACCCCTTTACGAGGTCCGGGTACGGCTCCTATAACACCGATAACGCCAAGCTCCATGTCGACAATAGCTACTTTTAGGTTCTGAACTGTCACTTGTTCGTGGCCCATCTGGCCTGCCATCTTTTTGCCTTTAAAAATTTTCTGAGGGTACATTGAGCCGATAGAACCGGGCCGTCGATAACTGCCACCACCGTGGGTCTTGCGACCTCGGTGAAAGTTATGACGCTTAATGGTCCCCGCCCAGCCCTTACCCTTGCTGATACCGGTAACATTAACTATATCTCCAACTGAAAAGACCTCTGCAGTAAGCTTTTCGCCAACTTGGAGGTCTTCTGTGACTTCCGGAACACGGAATTCTCGCACAACGCTCGGACTGATCTTGGACTTCACAAAATGACCAGTCTCAGCCTTGTTTAGTTTAGATTCACCCGTACCTACCTGTACGGCTGTGTAGCCATCCGTATCAAGGGTCTTAACCTGTGTTACGACATTAGGGCTTGCAGAAAGCAGCGTTACAGCAACAGCGCCCCCATCTTCTGAGATGGTGCTTGTCATGCCGACCTTCTTAGTAATTAGTGCTTTCATGCTTTCCTTAATACCTTTAAATATGACCTTGTGAATTAAACGCTAAAAAGATAACACTTGGTGAACTGCGGTTTCTACCCCTGTTAACAATGTTCTGGGATTGACCTGCACGGACACCAAACTTAACATTTTTGTTGTTATACCGGACAAGAGTAACACCTGATTGCTACTCCTGTCAATGCGTTGTTAATTCCACAAGTTTAACTGACCGGTTTTTAATATAAGGACATGGGTTATAATAATCGTGGTAATGCCGAATAAAAATACAAAAAAACGAATATACCGTTTCAGACATACATCTGTTACGCGCTGGTGGCGAAGATACGAATATAAGCACACGACTGTGGCGCTGCTGGCTATTACTGGTTTTGTCCTGGCATTGGATACCGCCATTATTCAGGCGAGCCTTGATTCCATAGAGCGCCTTGGTCTGCTAGGCGTAATCATAGCAGGATCACTTTTTACGTCATTTTTTACTACAGCTCCAGCAATTGTCATGTTAGTAGAGATGTCGGAGGTCCACAGTCCACTGGTTATTGCATTTTATGGGGCGATCGGTTCTGTCATAGGTGACTGGATAATTTTAAAGGTATTCGAAGAAAAAATCGGCTACGAACTCATACCACTTGCCAAGAAGTTTCGCCTAAAAACTTTTCTAAGGAGTTTGCAGCGCAAGAAGAACCGCGATCGCACAACTATCCTAGGGATGCTGGCGATCGCTTCACCTTTGCCCGACGAGCTTGGTATAGGCATGCTTGGTATCGCTCATCTCCCGACGATAAGCCTGCTTATAGTGACCTTCCTGCTCAACGCAGCCGGCATCCTAGTACTTGTTCTGGTTACTTAAGAAGTAGCCTAGCGAGGACCACCAGCCTCTTAGTTCTCGCTCGCTTGCGCACGATGACTTCTAGCGCGTAAATCATCTGTTCTCGGCGGCTGACAACAAGGCTTGCCGCTACATTGGGTCATATGGAAATCGAGCATTTTTTTCTTGAAGTCTTACTATTCGCCATGCACGGCTACGTGCTTGCTCGCCATACCTTATGAGCTGCGTGTCTGCTAGACTCTCAAGCCCTCTGACAATCATTGCGCCAAGTCTTTCAGCCAACCCGAGTTCTTGAGCACAGAGCTCGTCTGGGTTATTATTTTCTCTGTTAACGTCATCCATAATATATCTCCTACATCTTGATTTCGGCGTCACAGCCAGCTGGAAGCGAAAGGTTCATTAGTGCGTCAATCGTCTTCGGCGTCGGCTCCAGGACATCAATTAGGCGCTTGTGGACTCGCATTTCAAATTGCTCGCGACTCTTTTTGTAGACATGTGGGCTTTTAACGACCGTGTATACTGTCTTCTTTGTTGGCAGAGGAATCGGCCCTGCAATTGTTGCACCACTTCTTATCACTGTGTCAACAATCTGTTTAGCAGACTGGTCAATTACTTTGTGGTCATAAGCTTTTAGGCGAATACGAACACGTTGGTTTGTGCTAGCCTCTGCTTTTACGGGTGTGGGTTTTTTGGCATCAGCCATTACTTCTATCTCCTTGTTCTGTAACCTCTTACGGAGTGATGAGTGACCGAACGAGTTCTCAGAACGATTAATTGATAAGTGTGATTGTACAATATTGCTAGTAAAAAGAAAAGAGCCCCGCATCGCCGGGGCTCTTGCAATCTCTATATGAGGCCTATTTAGAGATTTTAGTCACAACACCAGCGCCAACAGTTCGTCCACCTTCGCGAATAGCGAAGCGAAGACCCTGGTCCATGGCGATAGGCGCCAGCAACTTAACCTTAAAGGTAATTGTGTCACCCGGCATGACCATCTCCTTGTCAGCAGGTAACTCAACTTCACCAGTCACATCAGTAGTACGGAAGTAAAACTGAGGCTTGTAACCCTTAAAGAACGGGGTGTGACGACCACCTTCTTCTTTTGTTAAGATGTAGACTTCTGCGTCAAATTCGGTGTGTGGTGTAATTGTGCCAGGTTTTGCAAGTACTTGACCGCGTTCAATGTCTTCGCGTTCAATACCTCGTAGCAAAATACCAACATTGTCACCCGCCTGACCTTGATCAAGGTTCTTCTTGAACATTTCAACGCCAGTAACTACAGATTTCTTTGTATCTCGGAGACCGACAATCTCGACCTCTTCGTTAACTTTTATGATCCCCTGGTCAACACGGCCTGTCGCAACAGTGCCGCGACCCTTGATAGAGAATACGTCCTCAATTGACATAAGGAAAGTCTTGTCAAGATCACGCTTTGGTTCTGGGATATAATCGTCCATAGCCTTTACAAGTTCCATTATTGAATCCTCGTTGGCCGCATCGCCCTCAAGTGCCTTAGCAGCAGAACCCTTGATGATCGGAGCGTTTTCGTCAAATTCGTACTTGCCAAGAAGTTCACGAATATCCATCTCAACCAGTTCAACTAATTCTGGATCTGCAAGGTCCATCTTGTTCATAAAGACCAAGATAGAAGGCACGCCAACCTGGCGAGCTAGTAGCACGTGCTCGCGAGTCTGAGGCATGGGGCCATCAGCTGCGGAAACTACTAAAATAGCACCGTCAATCTGTGCAGCACCTGTGATCATGTTTTTGACGTAGTCAGCATGACCCGGCATGTCAACGTGAGCATAGTGGCGCTTTTCAGATTCATACTCTTGATGAGAAGTAGCAATCGTAATACCACGAGCTTTTTCTTCTGGGGCTTTGTCAATTTCGTCGTACTTGACGGGTTTATTAACATCGCTTGGCAACTTCTTAGATAAAACATGTGTGATAGCTGCGGTCAACGTGGTTTTACCGTGGTCCACATGACCCATAGTGCCGACGTTTACGTGGGGTTTACTTCTGTCAAAATTCGCCATTGCTGCGTTTTCTCCTCTGATTACTTAATTATTTTGCACAGGCAATACACTACCCACACAAGTTACCAGAGAATATTATCTGAAACCAAGATGTTTGTAAAGGGAAAAGTGTTGAGTCTACTAGGCATTCGATGTGCTGCGTAACAACAATCACATTTCACGTAGTTTAATAATTTGAGCTTCATTCGGGGCTAATACCCCTGCCGATGTATTAGAACATGTAGAGAGTAGAATATCCCCGTCTATCCTGACATTTCTACTTTCTGCCACAAAGTTTAGTAGAACAACGATGGTTTCATCGTTAACAATTCTTTTAAATCCAAAAATGTCTTTTTCCGGGACATCAAACGGTACGTATCTTCCATGATGAATTGCTTCACAACCGCGCCTTAAAGAGATCAATCGTTTATAGAGACTGAGCATAGAGCTTTCGTCATCTTCTTCGGATAGAACATTATCCTGCAAATACTTCTTTCCGATTGGCAGCCATGGCGCGACAGATGAAAATCCAGCATTGGCACTGTCCGACCATTGCATGGGTGTTCGCTCTGGATCCCTACCTGCTTCGGTGTATGTTTCTCTGCCACTGATTGGGTCCAGCGCACTGCTACCAATAACGACACCGTTCTCCATGCCAATCTCATCTCCATAATACACAAAGGGTGATCCCGGCAACGTCAAAAGTAGTACAGCTGCAGTACGTGCAGCGTTGCCTCCTAGCCTAGTGACAATACGCGGCTTGTCATGGTTGCTCAAGACATAAATCGGGTTGTTATCAGAACTAAGGCCCTTCTGAAAAGCATCAATATAATGTTTGACAGACTTTGCGTCCCACGGCATGTTTAGGACTGCGAAATTAAAAGGCGCCATTACGTGTGGCCTTACGTTATTGTAAAAACTCAAATAATATCCCTTATCTTTGTTCAAATTCGGGTTGGCTTCTACGACAATGACTCTGTCTTCGTACTTATCTAAAACTGAAGCAAGTTCTGATAAGTATGGATAAAGTTTTGTGCCGTCACGGCTATAAATGTGATCTAGCGAGTCGTACGAACTATTTGTTCTTGGGTCAAAATCGTGGTTTGTAGGGTCATCTTGAAGTTCCGCGTTCTTTGACAACCAACAGACACTATCAACGCGAAAGCCATCCGCTCCCTTATCAAGCCAAAACTTCATAATATCCTGCATTGCCCCACGAACTTTAGGATTATCCCAGTTAAGATCTGGCTGTTGTTTGAGAAATGTGTGCAAATAGTACTGTTTAGATGTTGCGTCGAACTCCCACGCTGATCCACCAAATACACTAAGCCAGTTTGATGGTGGGGTACCGTCGTTTTTTGGGTCACGCCAGACGAACCAGTCACGTTTTGGACTTGATTTTGATGTACGGGCTTCACGAAACCATTCATGTTGGTCAGATACATGGTTAGGTATGAAATCAAGAATTACTCTGATACCACGTTCATGCGCTTTTTCTATGAGCTCGCTAAAGTCCGCCATTGTGCCAAAGACAGGATCTATAGCGCAATGATCAGCTACATCATAGCCAAAATCAACCATTGGCGATTCATAAAATGGTGAAAGCCAAATCGCATCTACGCCAAGTGAGCCGTCTGAGCCAGCCAGGTAATCAAGTTTTTGGGTAATTCCCCGTAAGTCACCAACACCATCATTGTTTGTGTCATAAAAACTGCGTGGATAAATTTGGTATATTACTGAGCCCGAAAACCAGGAATTTTTGTTTGCCATAGGCAATTCTAGACAGCCTCTTTTTTCTTTGATTGCTTCAAAACCTTCTTAAATGCCTCTTCGTAGCCTTTAACCATTGTATCAATGGTGAAGTTCTTACAGACACGCGCCCTGCAGTCTGCTCGTCTAATTTTTTTTATGTCTTGCAAAGCCAACACCATTTCATTGACCGAATCAACCACAAAACCAGTCTTTCCGTGTTCAACCACCTCTGGGATTGAACCACGTTTTAACGCAACAACCGGGGTTCCACAGGCCATAGCCTCAATCAATGTCAAGCCAAAAGGCTCCTCCCATTGGAGTGGGAACAACAGCGCTTTCGCATTTTTGTAGTAATCAGCTAATTTGTCTCGTTCTATGTAGCCAACATATTTAATTTTATCGTTAAGGAAAGGCTTTACAAATTTGTTGAAGTATCTCTGACTGTTCGGAAATACAGGTCCAGCTATTATAAGCTTCTCGCCCGATCTCCGTGCAATTTCAACAGCTTCTTTGACGCCCTTTTCGGGCACGATTCGGCCCGCAAACAACAAATAGTCGCCTACTTTTTCGGTGTAAGGAAACAGGTCAGTATCAATCCCATTATAGACGGTGTCGATAAACTCTATGTTCTCCCCGCCTTTTCGTTGGTTGTTAGATATTGATATCCTGTATTGGTTAGGTGTTTTGTAGAGTTCCAGTGATTCTTTGTACCAGTCATAGAGTGGGTCGTGGACGGTGTAAACGACAGGAACGCTCGGATACTTTACGGCGAAGGGATATGCAACTTCAGGATGATGAAAATACAATAAATCATATTTACCAGACTCAGCACCCTCAAACATGGCACGAGCAAGCTTCAAATCCCACAGCATCGGAACATAGTGCATCAGCATATCCGTGTTGTGCAGAATATCCTGAAAAGACTTGTTGTTAGAGGCGAGCGGCCTTAACCCGCAGTTTTCGGTAGGAATATTAAGATTTGTTCCCTTGGGGCCATAATAAGTAACGTCATGACCAAGCTTCGCTAAGCCCTCTGTTATACTAACCGCTAAATCGATAGGTGCATAAACCATATCTGGAGGTCGGGGAGCTGGAATATACCCCCTAACCATTGCTGCAATTTTCATCAAAACTCCCCGCTACGCAAGTATATTATTGCACACCGTTAAGTTAAGATAAAGCTGAGAGAAGTTATTTTGATGTTTTTGCTTGGATTGCTTCGGCAACATGAGACGGGACATCAGCGTAATGAGCAAGCTCCATGCTTGAGCTCGCACGGCCTTGTGTGTTGCTCCGTAGATTTGTCGTATAGCCAAACATTTCACCTAAAGGTACGTAAGCAGTAATCTCTTTAATCCCCGCCTGAAGGTCTTCCATTGACTCAACACGGCCGCGCTTAGAGTTCAGATCTCCGATCACATCACCCATGAAACTTTCTGGAGTTACGACAACCACTTTCATGACTGGTTCTAGCAGAACCGGCTTTGCCTTTTTCATTGCTTCTTTAAAGCCTAGTGAGCCCGCCATTTTAAAGGCCATCTCATTAGAGTCAACATCGTGATAGCTACCATCATAGATCTCAGCCTTAACATCAACGACCGGATAACCTGCAACAACTCCATTGTTCATGGCTTCCTTAATTCCTTCTTCTACCGGCTTGATATATTCGCTGGGGACAACGCCGCCTTTGATACTATTAATGAACTCGAAGCCTTTTCCTTGTTCGTTTTGGCTGAGACGAATCCATACATCGCCATACTGACCCCGACCGCCTGATTGACGGATAAACTTGCCCTGAGCTTCTACGCCATCTTTACGGATGGTTTCACGATACGCAACTTGCGGGGCACCAACGTTGGCCTCTACATTAAACTCACGTTTCATTCGGTCAACAATAATCTCAAGGTGTAGTTCACCCATACCAGATATGATTGTCTGGCCAGTTTCGTCGTCAACCTTAATCCTGAAGGTCGGGTCTTCTTCAGCCAAACGCTGCATGGCAATACCCATCTTTTCTTGGTCGGCTTTTGTCTTAGGCTCAATAGCAATAGATACTGGAGGCTCAGGAAAAGTAATACTTTCTAGAACTATAGGGTTCGTAGCTTCCGACAATGTATGACCGGTTGTAGTACCCTTCAGTCCGACAATAGCAGCAATATCGCCTGCCTCGACCTCAGCGACATCTTCGCGCTTATCAGCTTGCATACGGACTATGCGGCCGACACGCTCTTTTTCGCCAGTTGAACTGTTTAGAATGTACGAGCCTGCGGTCACCTTGCCCGAATAAACACGAAAATAAGCAAGCTTACCAACGAACGGATCGGTTGCAATTTTGAAGGCTAAGCCCGCAAACGGCTCTGTGACACTAGGCTTGCGCTCAAGCTCGTCACCAGTCTTGGGATGCGTTCCCCACGTAGAGCCACGCTCAACAGGGCTTGGAAGAAAATCAGTAACCATGTCCAGTACTTTTTCTACAATAACCCCGCGCCCATCACCACCAGTTACGGCGTAGAAATTGCCAGACAGCACAGCTGCACGAATAGCTTGTTTGATGTCGTCCTCTGACAGACCGTCTTCACCAACTTCAAAGTACTTCTCTAGCATTGCTTCATCTTCGGCAACTGCATTTTCAATCAACAGTGAGCGGTATTTCTTTACTTGATCAATCATGTCAGATGGTATTTCGCCTTCAATTAGTTCATGATCAGTAAATTCTTTATAGGTGTAGGCCTTCATAGAGACAAGGTCTACCACGCCATTGATTGCTTGCTCAAAGCCGATTGGCAAATGGATCGGAAAGGCACGTTTCGACAAGCGATTGTGGATTGATTCAAGAGACTTGTAGAAGTCGCCGCCGGTCTGATTAATTTTGTTAATAAAACAGACTCGGGGCACACCGTATTTTTGAGCTTGGCGCCATACGGTTTCAGACTGAGATTCAACGCCCATCTTACCGTCAAATACGACCACAGCCCCGTCTAGCACGCGCAGGGATCGTTCTACTTCAACCGTGAAGTCAATGTGACCGGGTGTGTCGATAATGTTTATCTGGTGATCTTTCCAGTAGCAAGTAACAGCAGCAGAAACAATCGTAATACCACGCTCGCGCTCCTGAGCCATCCAGTCTGTAGTGGTTCCGCCTTCGTGCACTGCGCCAATCTTGTGCTTTAACCCTGTACGGTACAGAATACCTTCGGTAGTGGTAGTCTTACCGGCATCAATATGCGCGATAATCCCAATGTTACGTATTTTTCCTAACGGATATTTCTTAGCTGCCATTGTTCGCTGTCCTCTTTAGTAAATAATCGATTGAATGCAGGATAATCTTCTATACCGGGTAAGTTCGCTATCGTGCAGCCTGTTTTGCATGGGTCAGGAAGATTTTCAATTTGATCGGAAGGCATAAATTAGAACCTTGCGAAGTGGGCAAAGGCCCGGTTAGCTTCTGCCATCTTATGGGTATCTTCTTTTTTCTTCACTGCTGTACCGGCGCTGTTGTAGGCATCAATAAGTTCTAAAGCGATACGGTCTTCCATACTCATGCCTTTGCGTGAGCGAGCAGCTGCAACAAACCACATCATAGTCAGGTGATTTTGGCGCTGGCCCTTTACTTCAAACGGAATTTGATAGTTAGCACCACCAACGCGTCGTGAACGCGTTTCCATAGCTGGTCTGATGTGACTAATAGCTATATCAAAAACCTCCAACGGGTTCTGCACTTTTAGTTTGTTGGCGGCCTTTTGCATACCGTTATATACTAGTCTCTCGGCAATTTGCTTCTTACCATCTAGCATAACGCGGTTGATTAATCGCTGCACCATAACACTATTGTAGATACGATCAGCAGGAATCTCTCTGACTAGCGAAGCTGTAACTTTCCTAGGCATGATTATTTGCTCTCTTTCTTGGCGCCGTATAAGCTTCGGCTTTGCTTGCGACCCTGGACGCCTTGAAGGTCTAGTGAGCCACGAACAATATGATAGCGCACACCGGGAAGATCAGGCACACGGCCACCACGCACCAATACAACTGCATGCTCCTGAAGGTTATGACCCTCGCCACCAATGTAGGCCCACACTTCATGACCATTCTGAAGTCGCACACGCGCGACCTTGCGAAGCGCTGAGTTAGGCTTTTTTGGAGTTTTGGTCGTGACCTTGACGCAAACACCGCGTTTAAACGGCGCTGGCTTTTCGTAGTTACGGTTCTTTAGGTTGTTTGTAACGCGCTGCAACGCTGGCGACTTGGTTTTGGTTGTCACCTTGGTGCGTGATTTGCGCACTAGCTGATTAATAGTTGGCATTAGTTCTCCTTGCGTAATCTACCGCTACTCGGGGTTTGCCGTCGCCCGTGCTCGGATTACTTATAGTAAAGTTTTCAAATTCTATCATAGTTCAATGGCTTCTGCAATCTCGCCTTCTTCTTCTCTCAGCTCATTTGCTCTGTAACCTGTCCCGACTGGTATGCGACGCCCCAAGATCACATTCTCCTTAAGGCCGTACAGGTGGTCTACTTTACCGCTTGTAGCTGCTGCAATCAGAACGCGTGTAGTGTCTTGGAATGATGCAGCGCTTAGGAATGAGTCGGTTGAAAGACTAGCCTTTGTAATGCCAAGTAGCAACTGCGTGACTTTAGCCGGCTGCTTGCCTTCATTAACTAGTTTCTCGTTTGCTTCAGCTACTGCGAGCTTGCTAACGATATCACCGGTGACAAAGGAGCTATCACCGGCCTCCTCAATCTGGACTCGGCTAAACATCTGTCTCACAATGATTTCAAGGTGCTTATCTGCAATGTTTTGGCCTTGTGACGCAAATATACCAAGAATCTGGTTCATGATATAGCGCTGCGTAGCTTCTACACCCTGTAAGCTCATCAACTCATGCAGGTTAATAGAGCCGTTGGTGAGCCTTTGGCCGGCTACTACTTGGTCGCCATCTTTCACCACAACCTGCTTGAAGCCAGGGATCTCATACTTAACAACGCTCTTACCGTTAGGAGTAATTGTAATCTTGGTTTTAGCTACATGGGCCTTGCCAGCTATAGGCGCTATAAGAGGCATAGCTCCGTCTTTTTGCGCTGCGACCACATCTCCAATAGCAACATCGGTGCCGTCAGCAATCTGTGCTGTACGATCCTCTAGTTTCAGATCTACCTTCTCTTCGCTATCGGCTGAAACTTGTACTATGTAATGATCTCCCTCTTCCCAGGTTGATATAGCCCCAGCAATTTCAGCCAAAAATGCTTGACCTTTAGGCGCACGAACCTCAAACAACTCTTCTACGCGAGGAAGACCAGTCGTGATATCCTCACCAGCCACACCACCGGAGTGGAAGGTTTTCAGTGTTAACTGAGTACCAGGCTCTCCTATACTCTGGGCAGCGATAACTCCAGCAGGGTGCGCTATCGCAACGAGCTCGCCGGTAGCTGGGTCTAGACCATATGACTTACGTGAAACACCACGTACATTAGTACAACTCAGCGCACTCATGATGCGTACACCATCTAGCGAGTCGTCCTCGTCAATAGCTTTTGCGAGCTCTGGAGTGATAAGCTCGTTAGCCTTGATGTGTTTACCAATTTTTTCTGCCGAAAAGCGTCCTTGAAGCCTAGAACCGAGCGTGACACCAATTTCGGCCGCGTCAGATCTGTAAAGCGGAAACCCTGGGTCTTCACACTCTTCTTCAATTGTGAAGACATCCTGGCTTACGTCTACCAAACGTCTTGTTAGGTAGCCGGAGTCAGCGGTCTTGAGCGCGGTGTCAATCATACCCTTACGAGCACCACGCGTAGCAGTAAAGTACTCAAGTGGCGTCAAACCAGACTTGTAGTTTGAGCGAATAGGTAGCTCAATTGCGCGCCCCGTTGCATCAGTAGTAACACCGAGCATACCGACAGCGGTCATAACCTGACCGATGTTACCACGAGCACCAGACACCACAGCTATAGACATGGAGCTGTCTTCTTTTGAGAACTGTTCAGACAAGGCCTTTTGGACGGTCGCCACAACATCAGTCCAGTTTTCGACTGTCAGGCGATATCTTTCTTCGTCGGTGATGAACCCTTGATCAAATTGTTCACTAATTTCTGTAGCACGCTTCTCACCCTTATCTGTTAGATCGTGAAGACCTTTAATATCGGTAAAGTCACCCATGCCCATTGAAATACCAGAACGAGTCGCATACCTAAAGCCAATGTCTTTTAGGTCATCCGCAATCTCAGCGGTCTTAGCTTGGCCGTATTTCTGGTAAGCCAAAGCCATTGCACGTCCCAGCTTTTTCTTGGTCATAGGCTCGTCTTGGAATGGGAAATCATCAGGGAAGATCTCGTTAAAGAGAATTCTTCCAAGGGTCGTCTCGCGAGTTTCGCCACGGAATGGTATGCGAATTCTGCTCTGTAGCATGATTGAACCGTTATCAAGAGCCATAATTGCCTCATTGATACTGGCTATGCCTTTGGGCTTATCGGTAGCCATGCTACCAGCACGGTCATACGTCAGGTAGTAGCAGCCCAGAACAATATCCTGCTCTATGTGCAAGATCGGCGAACCATCTGCTGGTTTGAGCAAGTTACGACTTGAAGCCATGATATTGCGCGCTTCATCTTGCGCTGCATCGGACAATGGAAGGTGCACGGCCATCTGGTCTCCATCAAAGTCAGCATTAAAACCTTTACACACAAGTGGGTGTAGCTGGATTGCCTTACCTTCGATTAAGCGAGGCTGAAACGCCTGAATAGATAACCTATGAAGTGAAGGAGCTCGGTTAAGTAGCACGTACTTCCCTTTAATGACTTCATCAAGGGCATCCCATACAGCAATCTCGCCAGTTTCAATCATGCGAGTTGCGGAGCGGATATTATGCGCGTGCTCGTTTGCTATTAAATATCCGATCACAAATGGCTTGAAAAGTTCAAGCGCCATCATCTTTGGAAGACCACATTCAAAAATTTTTAGTTCTGGCCCAGCAACGATTACTGAGCGACCAGAGTAGTCAACTCGTTTTCCAAGCAGGTTCTGACGGAAGCGGCCTTGTTTGCCTTTAAGCATATCACTCAAGCTTTTAAGCCTACGGCGTTGACCAGTTGCGGCTACAGCCCGTCCGGAACGTGCATTGTTGTTGTCGATCAGTGCGTCTACAGCTTCTTGTAGCATGCGCTGTTCGTTCCGCCTGATCACCTCAGGAGCGTTCAACTCAATCAACTTTTTCAAACGATTATTACGGTTAATTACCCTACGATATAAATCGTTTAAGTCAGAGGTTGCAAAGCGACCACCGGTTAGCTGAACCATCGGCCGAAGGTCCGGAGGAATTACGGGTAGAATCGACAGACACATACTGTCCGGGCGAATGCCGGCTCGCACCATACTTTCAAGCAAACGCAGTCGTTTCATGAGCTTCTTCTTGCGTTGACCCTTTGCTTCCTCAGCTTCAGCGGCTAGCTCTGCAATCAGTTGGTCCAGATCAATTTGTTCGAGAAGGCTTTTGAGGGCAGATCCACCCATGCCAACAGATATTAAGCCTTGAACATCGTCTGGTAGAGCTCGGTAATCTGTCTCGCTTATCAATCGCACTCTTTCAAGGGCTACAAGCTGATTTTTCAAAACGTCAAACTCTTTGCTAAGCTCATCAAGTTCCTTGGTCTGCATTTCCGCTAGAGCTTTAACATTTGCGTTTTCTGCCTGTGCCTCGTTTTCGTAACGTGTCTTGATAGCTTCTTGGGCGGCAGAGAATTCAGCCTCTTTATCTGCTAGCATCTTATCTCGCTTATCAGCATCAACACTCATAATCACATAGCTAGCAAAGTACGCGACGCGTTCTAGGTTCTTAACTGTCATACCCAGTAAGAGCCCGACAGCAGATGGTGTACCTTTCAGAAACCAAATGTGAGCCACTGGACTCGCCAAGGTAATATGACCCATGCGTTCTCTACGAACAATACTCTTGGTAACAATTTCACCGTTTTTATCAACGGCAGCTTCACGTGATCGCACTCCTTTGTACTTCGCATCGTGGGGATTAATGTCCTTTATAGGCCCAAAGATACGCTCACAAAACAACCCGTCTCTCTCTGGCTTTTGCGTTCTATAGTTTATGGTTTCGGGCTTCGTGACTTCACCATAGCTCCATTCCTGTATGTCGGATGGGCTAGCCACTGCTAGCCGAACTGCATCAAAATCAGCAATATTAGTGCCTACGTCGTATCGTCGTAACATTATTTTGTCTCCTCTTCCTTATCGTCTGGCACAAGAGCTGTGTCGTCCGAATCATCATCTGGGACTACCGTGGTAGCTGGCATCTCGTCATCCAGCTCCATCACGACAAACTCGTCCGCTGCTGCATCTTCTGTTACATCCACATCTGACATGGCAGGTTCTGGCACGGGGACATCTGCCAAGTGCTTAGCTTCGTCTTTTATGTTCTCAGCTAGAACAGCTTCGGCATCAACAAGCTGATCTGACGTAACAAGATCTACCTTAAGACCTAAGCCCTGCAGTTCTTTAACTAGGACGTTGAAACTTTCTGGAATCTTTGGTCCGACAATTTCAGTGCCCTTGATGATAGCTTCATAAGCTTTTGATCGTCCGTAAACATCATCAGATTTGATAGTTAGCATTTCCTGCAGAATGTTGCTAGCGCCATAGGCCTCAAGCGCCCAAACTTCCATTTCGCCAAATCTCTGACCACCATTCTGAGCCTTACCACCAAGCGGCTGCTGCGTCACCATTGTATATGGACCAGTGGAGCGAGCATGGATTTTGTCAGCAATCATGTGATTAAGCTTAATCATGTACATTGAGCCTACTGTTGTCCGCTCTTTAAATTCTTCGCCTGTGCGACCGTCATAAAGCTGCTGCTTGCCGTCTTTTGGTAGCCCGGCCTCATTCAACAGCTCATGTATCTTTTCAGTAGGTACACCATTAAATGGCGGGCTAGCGATTTTCAGACCCAGCGCTCGTGCGGCCATCCCTAGATGGGTTTCAAATAGCTGACCAATATTCATACGTGATGGCACTCCAAGCGGGTTCAGCACAATATCAACAGGGGTTCCGTCCTCAGTAAATGGCATATCCTCAACTGGTAAAATGCGGGCGATAACACCCTTGTTACCGTGACGACCGCCAAGCTTGTCGCCTACTGCGATTTTTCGCATCTGCGCCACAAACACTTGCACCTGCATAATGACACCGGCTTTTAGCTCGTGCCCGTTGGCTCTTGAGAAAACTTTTACACCAACGACCTTTCCATGTTTACCGTTGCTCATACGCTGTGATGTATCGCGGACCTCTTTGGCCTTTTCGCCAAAGATAGCGCGCAGCAGCCGCTCTTCAGAACTAAGCTCTTGTTCACCCTTAGGAGTAATCTTACCTACAAGGATATCGCCAGGGTGGACTTCAGCACCAATGCGGACTATCCCGTCTTCGTCAAGGTGCCGCAGCGCATCCTCTGATACGTTCGGTATGTCACGAGTAACTATTTCAGGCCCCAGTTTCGTCTCTCGGACCTCTACCATGTAGTCAACAATATGTATAGAAGTTAGGGTGTCGTCTTCAACAATTTTCCGCGAGATAATGATAGCGTCTTCAAAGTTATATCCATGCCACGGCATAAAAGCAGCAAGGAGATCTTTGCCTAGGGCAAGCTCACCATCAGCAATGGACATGCCCTCAATTAGTGTGTCGCCTTTTTTGACTAGCTCGCCACCATTTACAACAACTTTTTGGTTGATGCTACTGCCTTCATTGCTTCTTACGAAGTGCATTGGCTTGTATGTAACAGTGCCGGATTTGTACTTAACAACAACCTCGTCTGCCGAAGATCTAACCACCTCACCATCCTCATCGGCAACCGTAAGCTGACCAGTGTTGGCAGCAGCGATGCCCTCTAACCCGGTGCCCACAAGGGGTGCAACAGGAGACACAAGCGGAACAGCTTGACGCTGCTGGTTGCTTCCCATCAGGCTACGATAAACGTAGTTCTTTTCAATAAACGGGATCAGCGAAGCTGATGAACCAATGATTTGCATTCGACTGGCGTCCATATGCGTAACCTCATCAGCATCGGCCTCTCCAGCAACAAGACGTCGTCTTACACTTACTCGATCGTTCACAAAGTGTCCTTCGTCGTCAAACGCTTCGCCTGCACTTGCGATAACGGCTGATTCTTCTCCTGAAGCGTCTAGATAGACGACATTGCTAGTTACCTTTGCCTTGACCGGCCAGGTAACTTGGTTCTTAACAGTCGCTAGCTTTTTGGCTGCGTCAGTAGTAATTTTTGCTCCCGCTTTGACTATGACCTTACCCTTCTCATCCTCTAGGTCTACCGATGCGATGTGGCCAACTGAATCTTTAGCAGTAACAGCGTTTGTGACTGTACGATATGGAGTCTCAATAAATCCGTAGTCGTTAATACGAGCATAGCTGGCTAGGTTGAGTACCAGCCCGATGTTTGCACCTTCCGGAGTTTCAACCGCGCAAATACGTCCATAGTGAGTCGCATGAGCATCGCGCACCTCAAAGCCTGCGCGTTCGCGAGACAGTCCACCTGGACCCATTGAGCTCAGACGTCGCTTGTGTGCCAGTTCGCTTAGCGGGTTAATTTGATCCATGAACTGACTGAGTTGAGAGCTAGCAAAGAACTCGCGCACCGCGGCGACTATCGGCCGTGCGTTAATAAGCTGTGCCGGAGTAACGGTCTCAATCTCACTCATAGACATACGGTCCTTAGTATTTCGCTCCATTCGAAGCAATCCGATACGAAACTGACGCTGCACAAGCTCTCCAACAAGCTTAACGCGCCGATTAGCCAAGCTGTCTATGTCATCAGCGGGTTCTTGAGTGTTATTCAGACGAATTATCTCCGCAATAATTGCTACAAGATCTTCGATGCGCATAACACGATTTTCAATCGTATTGGGAATGTCAATATTGAGTCGTTTGTTGATCTTATATCGGCCAACCCGACTGAAGTCAAAACGCTTGAAGTTATAGAACATATTCTCCAGCAAGCTACGTGCGTTATCCACTGTCGCAAGATCGCCTGGGCGCAAGCGACGGTAAACCTCAATCAAAGAATCGTTAACGCCGCGGCTTGGGTCTTTTTCAAGAGTTGCTTCAAGATAGCTTAACTTGCCTTCGTCAACATGCTTAAAGGCGTCCTTCATCTGTGCGTCAGTTAGGCCTAGCGCCCGCAGAAGGGTTGAGATTGGCATCTTGCGCTTGCGGTCAATCTTTACATACAAAGCACCGTTTGCTGCGGTTTCAAATTCCAGCCAAGCACCACGCCCAGGTATAACTTTGGCGCCAAAACGACTTGTTGCGCCGTGTTGATCTGCTATAAAAAACACACCCGCCGAACGAATTAGTTGCGAAACAACTACGCGCTCAGCACCATTAATAACAAAAGTCCCCCTCTCGGTCATCCACGGGTAATCACCAAGGTAGATCTCCTGATCCTTTATCTCACCTGTGATTTTGTTTGTTAGCTCTACGGTAGCTTTTAGGGGCGCGTCATAGCTGATATTATTCTCATGCGCCTCGGCTTCTGTCATTTTAGGTGGCTCAAACCTGTAATCCTTGAAACGTAGTGATAATTTTGTTCCAGTGTAGTCGTCAATGGGGCTAATTTCTGACAGAAGTTCCCCTAGCCCTTCCTCAACGAACCACTGAAAAGACTTGTTCTGATGATCTACTAAGTTAGGTAGATTAATGACATCGTCAACTTTTGTATAAAACGTCCGCTTTTTGGTGCTGACCTTAGCGCCAATGCTTTTTGCCATAAAATAGTGCTCCCATTAGGGCTGCTTTTGATTCCGCGCGATTTCAAAAGAAGCCCAATTTATTGATGTAAATTTCACTTGTTTTAGATAAGAATTTTGTCGGCGAAGGTCACTACGTGGGGGTTTTGGTGCTTTATTATGATAAAACCAGCACTGGCCAACGTTCACTACTTCTTAGCTAGAGTCTGAACGAATGTTTTTCTATTGTCAAGAGCTTTTTGGGGGCGTAGCAATAACCGCGTCAACGATACCGTACTTTTTAGCTTCTTCCGCTGTCATCCAAAAGTCGCGCTCCATATCTTGGTGTATCTTTTCCGTTTTTTGCCCTGTGTTCTTAGCCATAATTTGTTGCATGAGCTTTTTGACTCGTAGCGCTTCTTTAAGGTCAATCTCCTGGTCGGTAACCTTACCACGCGTTCCGCTCGATGGCTGGTGAATCATTACCGCCGAGTTTGGTAGTAGATAACGCTTGCCCCTGGTGCCGCTGCTAAGTAAAAATGCCGCTGCGCTGGCCTGAATACCGATCCCGACAGTCTGTATATCTGCTTTAATGAATTGCATTGTGTCGTAGATCGCCAGTGCATCATAAACACTACCGCCTGGGCTATTAATATACAGAAAAACATCCTTTTTTGGGTTAGCATTATCCAAGAATAATAACTGCGCGACTATGAGGTTAGCCGTATGCGCATTGAGATCATCGCCAAGAAAGATAATGCGGTCTTTCAGTAGCCTTGAGTAAATATCATATGCTCGCTCAACACGACCTTCATTTTCTATAACCGTCGGGATTAATATGCTCATAATGGTATGATATGGAATTAGCACTCCCAAGTCAAGAGTGCCAACTGACCGTTAAATTTACTTTCTGGGTTGAGCTACTTACTGTTAGCGTACCCGGTAAGCTTGGCCAGCACTTTTTCAGTCAGCATGCGCGATGACACATCTTGGCGTGTTTCTGGCTTTTCAAGCTCGGCTTGCATAGCAGCATCCTTGTATTGCCCTCTCAGTAACTCAATCCTTATATCTAGCTCCTCAGGCGTAATATATAGGTTTTCTTTATCGGCAATATCACCTAAGATTAGGCTGATTTTAGCGCGTTCCTCAGCCTGTGGGGCTAAGACTTGTTTTTTGTATTCTGATTCAGTTTTGCCTTCTGTTTTGAGAAAATCCTCATATGTCAGGCCACGATAAGTTATATTTTGCTTTAGCTCCTGGGTCAGTCGCTCAATCTGATCGTTGATCATCACGTCAGGAATGACAACTTTAGCTTTTTTGGCAATTTCACGGACAAGCTCTGACTCGTAGTCTCGTTCTGCCTGTTGTTGCTTTTCAATTGTTAACTGCTTTTTAATATCGTCCTTTAAATTTTGAAGAGTTTTAAAGGGGCCGATCTTAGACGCAAAACTGTCATCAAGCTTAGGCTCCAGTATTTCTTGCACTTTCGTAACATCAACTTTGAAAGTAACTTTTTTCCCGGCTAGTGCTTTTAAGTTGTATTCTTTTGGGAATGTCAGAGTAAAAGTCTTGGACCCCTGTGGTTTCATACCTGCAACGTTGTCTTCGAACCCTGGTATAAATGTTTTGCTACCCAGGACTATCGGGTAGTCCTTGCCGTCCGCACCACTGACTGGAGTTCCTTTTGCGTCTGTACCAACAAAATTAATCCACACCTCATCTCCCACCTTAGCGGCACGATCAACATCTATCTTTTCCGCGGCCCGCTGCCTTAGTGATTTAAGTACACCATCTACATCTTCAGATGCAACCTTCGGCATGGGCATAGGCTTTTTGAGTTTTTTGTAATCAGGTAGTTTCATTTCGCCTATGACTGCCACCTTGGCTTCAAATTCTAGGGTCGTAAAAGGTACGAATTTGGTGATACTGATTTCTGGGCGCGCAACCGGCCTTAGCTTTTCGCTATGAATAACCTGAGGGTACAGTTGATTGATGGTTTCTTCCAGAAACTCAGTTTGTAGTTGCGACTGTTCAACATTCTTTTCAACTAACGCAAGCGGCGCTTTTCCTTCACGAAAACCAGCAAGCTTGAGCCGCGCCTGGAAACGACGCAACACGTGGTCTTTCATTTTTTGTAGCTCATCTGCCCCTGCTATAACGGTCAAACTGACTTCGGTCTCTGATAAATAATTCTTCTTAATCTGCATAAGCGACTAGTCTAACAGATACAC
>JAJDCK010000018.1 GCA_029260855.1 Candidatus Saccharimonadota bacterium | reverse complement strand
ATTTGCATACTAGCGTTGGCTACGATGGCACGGCCCATACGGGAGCCCATAAAATCTTCAACGTCCTGTGTGATTGTTGTGATACCTAGGTTATATTTACGGGCTCGTTTAGCTAGGCTGAAAAGGAAGTTGGCAGAGTCTTCGTATTTCATAAGTTGCCAGGCCTCGTCTACTACTAGTATTCGTTTTTTTTGATCGGCTTTAGTCTTGTTCCAGATATAGTTCAAAACTATATACATAGCTACGGGTCGGAGCTCATCTTCTAAATCACGAATATTAAACACTACCATCGAGTTATTAATATCTATGTTGGATTGCTGTGAAAAAATACCAGCAAACGTGCCGCTAGTGTATTTACGCAAGCGCTGTGCCAGTTGGGGGCCGGTGCCACCCATGTGTAACAACGTGTCGTAAAGATTATTAATGGTTGGTGGTTGAGCGCTATGTGTCAAGGGGTCGTTTGTTATCCCTGCCTTGGCGTACGTCTCTATTAAGGCCGCATCAAGGTCGGCCTCTTCTACGGGTGATAACGCCGGCATAGCCGCCGCCGCCCCACCGATAATCTGGGTCTGCGCCCCACCCATCATTAGGCGAAGAAGGCCGTGTAATGTAATTAGATTGCTTCGCAAGGCGCTGTCGGCCTCTTCGGCATCAACAACTTTTGGAATATCGAACGGATTTATACGAGTATTTGAATTGAGGCTTAGGCGAACATATGCTCCGCCGACTGCTTCGCACATGCGCTGATATTCATTTTCCGGGTCAATAATAAATACTTCAGTGCCGAACATCATACTCCTGAGCGCCTCAAGTTTTACTGTAAACGACTTACCGGCACCCGACTTGGCAAAGACAACTGAGTTGCCATTCTCAAGGGTAAAGCGGTCAAAAATAACCAAACCCGAATTATGCATATTGATACCATACAAAATGCCGTTATCTTGAGTTAGGTCGGCGCTTGTGAACGGGAAGCTGGTACTAAGCGCACCGGTGCTGAAGTTGCGCCTGACCTGAAGCTGGTCGGTGAACTGAGGTACCGTGCTGTTTAGGCCTTGTTCTTGTTGTGAGCTCGCGGGCTTGGAGTAGATTAGCTGCTGGCCAAGTACTGACTCTACCTTGTGTGTCACGAACTCCAGCTCGTCCATTGATCCTGCATACAATGTAAAATACATGCCAAAGCGGAAGAACCTTTCTTCGCCAACCTGTAGCTTATCGCGGATTTCTTCTGCGTCGATAATTGCTGCCTGCTTGCCCGGGTCACGGACGCGACCTTTTTCGGCATCTATCTGGATACCGGCCTCCATCTGGCTTACCTTTTTGCGTAAGTTCTCTAGTACCACCTGGCTCTCTACGGGATAAATAAACAGCGACAAATCAATGACCTCGTCCATGTTGACCATTGGCGAAATCCAGCCGGTGAAAACCTGTCTAGGGTAGCCGTAAACGTAATAGGTGCGGGCATAACGCGTACCAAGCTGTAGGTGTGTACCAAAGAACTCGATGGAGGCTGGTGCTATAAAGTCGCGTAGTGCAGTTATGCCTTTTTGGAAGGCCGCACTAACCTCTTGCTGTTCGCGTGCTCTCTGGTTTTGCGCCAGCGCTACAGGGTCTTGCGGCGGTTGTTTCTTGTTCCCAAAAGCCATGATATTTACTGCATCTCCCGTTCCAGGTTTGGTTGCGGGGCTGTGCCCGGGCCGCGCGTGATAACGGGCGCAGTCAAGTCGCTGAAATCTTTGATTTGCTGCCGGGTGGCTGTGTCTGGGTTGTAGGTATCGTAATAGAGCTCAATAAGTTCTTGCGTATCAAGGGGTAGCCCCTGGATACTAGATTGCTGCAAACCAGATAGCGTTGCTTGCACGCGATTTCTAAGCTCATCCTTGGCCTTGCTTAAATCTCTTTCATTAATCACCACACGCTGCTCTTTGTTATTAAACATACCTTTAAGGCCGGTGAAAAAGTTCTTACTCTGAGTTATAGCCTTCTGGATATCGGCGGTCGGGAAGTATGGGATTACGACATAAAACTTTTTGTCCATAATGTTCGTCTGTAGCGACAACGCGTCAATAAAACCTATATAATCCTCCATCAACATAGATAACAGCATATTGTCATGCTCTTGGCGGATTTTGTCTAAGCGTTCAATATAAGGACGAATATCAACTTTTTGCGAGCGTATAAATATTTGTACCGGGAAATACAAAGAGTTTAAAAACCCTTGATAACTATATTCAACCGCTTCACGTTCGCTCGGGCTCATGAGGTCAAAGTTAATAGACTTAACCATAACAACCGCCCTAAACGAGCCATCGTTCATGATAACAATACCGTCGCGTATCTCTGCGATTTGAAGCGAATTCTGGGTGCTGTTCGGGTTGGTCTGTGCCGCAACCTGCCCGATGCCAGGTTGTTGTGGCTGAGCCTGGTATCCTTGCCCTCCGGCTACAGCCGGTTGCGGGCCGTATGACCCATACCCCCCAGCGCCCGCAGGCATGTTTTTTTGTTGATTATACGAGTTAGGATCCATGCGTCGCCGTGCTCCATCTATCAATTTTCATATCCCAATTTTCGGAAAACAATCGGAACCGTATTTGACTTATGGAATTATTAGTTTTCATATTGTCCACCAACTAGTTAGACTTAACCTTAAATAATCAATGAAGCGAAACAACCACTTCATCTTTTGGCGGCTCTTTTTTTCTAGCCTTCTCGGCTTGCCGAGCTATGGTTGCCACATTAAGATCGTCGTTAGTCGCAAGTTCAAGTATAGCAGGGTCTGGAGCTGCTGTCACCGAAGGCGACGGCGGAACTTGGATGGGTTGCGTGGATAGTGGTTGTACTGTGCGCATATGTCCGTAGGCGGGGGCGCCGTTTTGTTCGGCCGCTTCTTTTGCGTGAAGTTGCTCTAACAGGGCTTGTTCGTCGGGTGTTGCTTGAGTCATGTTTGTGGGTTGCTCCACCTGGCCAGGAGCCACTACCCGAGAGTCAACAGTCGCGAACCCCTCTGGCACTTGTGCGGTCTGGTTTTGGCTTAAAAACCAATAATCAGGAGGCGTGGCTGCTCCAGAACCCTTGTCCTTGGTCATAGGTGCTGGTTGTTGCAGCTGGCTGACTACTTGTTGGCGGTGAGCCTGAGCAGACGCCATCATCATCTGGTCAAGCTGTTGAGCGGCCGGATTATTGTGCTCATCCAGCATATCGTCCATAGCTGTAACGTCCGTACCTGATACGTCCTGCGGAAACGCAGACGGTCCGACCAGTCGGTCGGAGGGGTTTGTTGTGGTGTACGACGGGGTCTCAAACAGGTTAACATTTACATTCTTGACTGCCCAGCCGCGACTATCAATAGTATCCGCCAGGGCTTCAAGGCGGCCTTTAACTTCCACTTGACTTAAGCCTTTAGTGAAAATGTGTTCAATCTTTTTTGGCGCTGTTATGGTCACAAGCTCTTTAACACCGCTTTGGTCCCAGATACGTTTGCGGGGTTTTAGCGCAAACCGGATCCTTGCTAATAACCAGACCTCGCTGGACTGATCGCCCCCAAAAGGGGCGGCGAGCATTGCAAAGAATAGGGTTATAGGTAAAAGCGGTGTAGCAAGCCACCACAGGCCATTGATTGACAACCGAAAAATCATATAGCCACTAACCATCACAATTATGGCGTAAATGAGTTGCCGCAAGGTCAGCGGCCCAACTAGTTTATCTTCAGCTTCAATATCCTGAATAACTTTGTATGTTGCCATTTATCTCATTATAAAGCCTAAAGCCTAAAGCCTAAAGCCCTGTCTAAGATTATGAGGGCTTAGGTGGGCCCACGCACTCAAAATAAAACAATTTTAAGACTTCCCGTCTAACCATATAATAATATTGACTTCATTTGCCTTTTATGCTAATATAAAGTTGTAGCAAGGAAACAATAAACAACCATGAGCGAACAAATATTACCCCCAGAAGAATTCGGAACCGAGCCTGACCCAGCTCAGCTAGAGCCTAACCCTACCTTTCGTGAAGGGGCTCGCATTGACGAATATCCTGGCGCAGAAGGTGTTAGCATTATCCCTGACGACCGCGCCTTAGCGGTACATTACAGAGAACGAGATGTGCTCCCCGGTGCGGAAATGTCAATCCCAACGGGCTCAGAATTGATGAGACTCGGCCTAAACTCTTTGGCCGCATATGTTCAAAGGCGGGCCCGTCAGCCTGTATTCGCGTATGGAAGTCCTGGAGCATTAGTTGAGAGGGCAGTACAACCGCTTGAAGCGTCAACCCCGGACCCAGAAATAGGTTTACGGGCAGCAAGAATGGTTCGATCTCGGGGGCATGGGTCAGGAGGTTCGGAAGCTACAACACCTCCTCGCAGCCCCGCTTCGGACCCAACTTTACACCCTTCTGGGTTAAGTCCGGAGGCTTGGGAAAGAGCAGAAGCCGAACACGCGGAAATGATAAAAGCCGCCGCACTAGAAAAAGCAGAAACTAATAGAGCCATACGAGAAGCTCAAGAGGCGATCCATAAGAAGGCGATGCTTCGAGAACTGCACAGAAGAGAAGATCGTACTCTAGCAACCGTGCAGGCATTGGACAGGGGGGCTGCACCACCCCCTAGACGTAGCGCCTGGGAGAGATACGTAACTGATCCAGGCAACAAACGGAAGAAGAAACAGTAATAGGGGGGAACAGGACTCAGGAGACTACAGAGTTGATAGCTTACTGGTGTGACTATCGGGCTAGAGCTTATTTATGTTCGCGGTTTTGGTAGCCCTGATCCCCGTAGTATTTCTGGTCTGGTACGTATTCTCCTGTAGGTTCGCCAATTCTTGCGCCGGCTTGTTCGGCAAATTCGCGTACGCGTTCTGCTACGTGCGCTGCCCCAGGGGTACTGACCATGCGACGGCCCGCTCCGCCACCGGGGGCATTAACAGGTTCGTCGTTAGGCCCCACGCCAATTTGGCCCCCACCTCCAAGTTCATGCATGAATGTTTCTGCGATGGACTGGGCCCTTCTACGGCTATTTATGTCACCTGCACCGCTGACGATACTATGAGCTTCTTTTAGCTTTTGTATAGACTGAGAACTCATCTGTGATAATGGGTAGCTTCCCTTTTTTTCATAGACTTCAGATATATATTTTTGCGCCTGGTTCAACCCCATTGGCCCCCCGCCGCCATCCCAGCTCGTGTGTTTGAATTGTAGGTTCTGGTTCTGATTTTCAAACGCGGCTCCAATCCAAGCTCCAGCAGCCGCATTGTCGCTCATCCCCCATGTGTCCTTCGCTACGCTCTGATAATGCTTCGCTACATGTTGTAGCTCTTCTTCGGTGCCTGCCTTGCGCATTTCATAGGATAGAGCTGCCTGTTGTGCATAAGTGTCCTTTCCCCATCGTTGTCGTCCTGCATCCACTACCGCTTCATCGACCCATGCCCCACCAAGCGTCCTAAACTGTCTGCGCCCCTCATGAGTCCGGGATTCGGATGATTTTTTATTAACCGTTAGGCCTCGGACTTCATCATCCCGGCCAGCTGCAATTTGATCGTTGATTTCTTTTTGCACATGAGTCCGACGTGCTGAGTCCGCTGCTTGTATATTGTAGCCACCAACAGCGCCTGCTAATTTTTTCTGTCCATAACGCAGAGGGTTATACCGAGAGCCGCTAGAGGCAGATTTTTGCAGGCGATTCTGCCAGTCGGCACGTCTTTGAACAGCTTGTCGTCCCACTCGCTCAATTTTAGGCTGCCGACCTTTACGAATTCGGTCGAACAGGCCTTTCTCCCTGTCGTTTGCCATACCAACAAGGTTTCCAAACACGCCCCCCGCCGCCTTAAATGTGTAAGGAATAAGCGCATACGGGATTATGTATGCAACAACTTTCAGGATTGGGTTAAGCACCGCTCCTTCTAGGCCAGCACTATTATCCGTAATGGCGTTGCCGACTATGAAGGCGAAAACCCTCCCCACTCCAATGAGTGCAGTAATCAGTGGGAACATTATAAGCAGTTTTGTGAAGGTTCCCCAAACCAGCTTCCACAATTTATCGTTACCGGGAAAAATCCAGGCAATAATTCCAAGCGGCAGAAACACCATGATCGCCAGGATAAACAGTTGGCGGGCTATCAAGACCAGCAAGGCCGTCAGCATAATCAATGATGCTGTCGTAAGAAAGCTGAACACCAGCGCCATTACCCCGGGCGTATAAGCGGCGAATCCTATACCCAGAATGGCTGTGCCCTGTACTATTGTCCCGCCGCTGAAGGTGCCAGAAAACATATCTTGCAAAGTTAGACCGTCTCTGCCGGCATCAGCTAGCCCTAGGGGTGTCGTCATAAGCCCGAGTACCCCGGAGCCTATTTCGTTGGACATCTTAATAAAGAAGCCGGCAATTTCCCAGGACAAAGCTATGAACATTACTGCTATAACCAGTCTGGGTAGTGCCTTTTTAACTGTGTAGGCGTCAACCGCACTAAACCCAAGCGCTGTACCGATAACCATAACAAGCATCACGGGGATTAATATGATATAGGCAATATTTCTAATCGCAGCCCAGGTTTCCTTTAGATCATTGTCGCGATATTTACCATCGTCTATGCTGAGAAGCCCCTGAACGCTTTTATCTAGGAATTGCAAAAAGAGGTCTAGCATATTAATAATCGGACAAAATAGCCATCCGAACGGTCCGGCGCTTTCACATGATGTCCCATCGATTGCTTCGGGCGATGGTGATACGTCATTGGTTGTTGGGTCTATGTCGCCCCCGGTGGCTCCTCCTTCGCCTTCTTCTCCGGACGCGCTGGTAGCATTCGCAATAGTGCTTCTGTCAAACGTAATGGTCTCGGCAGCCCCGTCGTTTGCACAATTACCGCCTGCGCGTCTTAGCTTTTGTAGCTTGGCGGTTTCTTTGTTAGCGCTCACTGTGTCCCGGGCGACGTAGTCGTTGCATAGCGTGAACCTACCCGAATCAAAACACTCAGCCCTTGTTGTGGGTTCAGTCGCCCCTGGCGGAGCGTCACCCTTAAGTGGCCCGCAAAATATGGGGCTTGAATGGCTGGGCTCTATGTCGGTGTATTTCTTCCCATCAACCAGGATATTATTTTTGTCTATCCATTTACCTTCAGCGGCGAAGACACTCTGAACCAGTAACACAGGGATGGTAATCGCCAACAAAAGGCAAATAATGAATATATTTTTTTTCATGGGCTGTTACTACAGAATTATACCAGACTGCGCCTGACATAAGTGATGTCATAAGACCCATGCGGGGGCCAAAGGCTAAAAACTTGTGCGTGAGCAAAGGGGAGAATATAATCAACTTAAATGTTCAAGCAAAGAAAAATAAAATTCTTTCTATTGACGACTGGCCTTGCCCTGTTGTTCGCTATGGCTTTATGGCCAGTGTCGACTTATGCTATGTCTCACAACCCAGATATGGTCGCAGTAGTCGTAGCTGACTGCCGTGAGCTCGTGCCTGGTAAGTGCAGGATTGTTGATTATCTTCAGCTTTTCATCAGGTTTCTGTCGGCAGCCGTAGGGGTAGTCATTGTAATTATGATAGCTGTCAGAGGCATTCAATATACGGCGGCGCGAGAGAACCCGCAGATTGTTCACAATGCCCGTATAGGCATACTCAA
>JAJDCK010000017.1 GCA_029260855.1 Candidatus Saccharimonadota bacterium | reverse complement strand
AAGCGGGGGATTCGCTTTTTAATCAACTATCATAAACTGTGAGTCTTTACGGAGCATCACATAAGGATTCCAATCCCGCCCCTGTTATGTTACACTTTTTGGAGTTGTTGAAAGCAGTTGATGGTCCCGTCGTCTAAGCGGTCTAGACACCAGGTTTTCATCCTGGCAACAGGGTGAGAACTGCCAGCGGCAGTTCGTAAGGCCGGAGGCGCGACGGCGCCGAGGCGGGCCCGACCAATTTGTCAGCAGACAAATATGGGTGGGTCGATTCCCCTCTCGAACCTTTATAATTAAGCAAGCATGGTCCCGTCGTCTAACGGTTAGGACACCAGGTTTTCATCCTGGCAACAGGGGTTCGATTCCCCTCGGGATCACCATAACTGAATTTTTGGCAAAGTCAGCTTTATTTTTGGGTGTTACCCCTCTGTAAAGGGGACTGACTTCGTCAATTATAAAATTATACAATTTAGTATTGCATTCAAAGCCATTTGGGAAAATCATATTTTGGAACTTTTGTTTAAGGCGTAGGTTTTAACTGTCTAAAGTATGACAGCGTCCCTAGCACTAGAGATTAAGAAATTTCATAGTATATCGTATAGTATTTGCTATGATAGTCGGTGAAATTGTTATTGAGCTTTTTGATAACGACCAGACCATAACTGATACCCTAGCAGCTCATCATCTAACAGTCCGTTTGCAACAGCGTGAAGACGGTGAGAATCAGTTCCGCACGAACATTCACGAATCGCAGACTGACCTTAGAGCCATTGATTCGTACTATGTTGAGCCAGGTGGTAGCTTCTTTATTGCACGAGATGTTGCGGCAGATGAAGCAGCTGGCTTTATCGGTCTTCAAAAATCAGATGAAGCGGAAGGACGTATAAAGCGTATGGCTGTTCTACCAGAATACCGCAGGCAACATAATGACCATCTGCTGGCGATGGATTTGCCAAATTAAAATGACAAAAAGTAAAACTATCTTTGGCTTTGGGTCGCTGATTTATACACCGTCATTGCTAGCAACTGCTCCACAAGCTACCAACATAAAGCCAGCCTACATTAAAGGCTTTATTCGTAACTTCAATTTTTGGGACGCTGTTGGCTATACAGAAACTAACCAAGACTTAGCTGGCGAACCAATGTGTGCATTGGATATAGCAAAAGCCAAAAGTGCAGCAGCCAGAGTTAATGGCGTAGCTTTTAAGGTTAGTGAGCCTGACTTGTCCAAGCTACTAATACGTGAAGAAGGCTATGAACTGCTTACAACCATAGCCTACGACTACGTTAAGGGTCAGCCGATTGCTGGTGACTGTCTTGTATTTTCAGCTAATAAAAATGACGGTAAGTATGTCTTTGACGGTTTGGCACAGCAACGATATTTGGACGACTACCTAAGAGCTGCCAAACAATACGGCGAGCAGTTTTACCAAGAAGTGCTAGACACCACCTTTATAGACGGTCAGTCGCTAAGGAATGTCATACGCCTAGCAGCCTCACTTTAGCGGAATAATTGGCTTAGGGATTGAGGACAACCCCTGATGTTTCAGTTTTAGCTGTATGACGGCTTGATGATTCTCCTACTATAAACTTATACATCGGAAGAGCTACGGCCACCAATTGTTTTTAAATTAATAAGTTAAGCCTTGTCCAAGGTAAGGATAACCAGTTACACTTAACGTAGCCATGGAAACAACCTCAAAAGCACCAAACGTGCCACTTGCTGAATTTAAGCGTACAAAAATTATCGCTACACTGGGACCTGCGACAAACAGTTACGAAGCTATCCTAAACTTAATAAAAGCCGGTGCCAATGGGTTGCGATTAAACTTTAGCCACGGAACGCACGAAGAACGCGTTCAGCAGATAGCGTGGATACGCGAAGCCTCGCAGGAGTACGGCAAGCCGGTCGCGATTATTCAGGACCTTCAAGGCCCGAAGCTACGACTGGGTGACTTTGATGCGATTATAAACACACAAAAGGGCCAAAGCCTTAGTTTTAAGCTCAAAGCGGACTACGCACGGTCGGGCACGATACCAACCCAATACGATCTTTCCAAGAAAGTAAAGCGTGGGCATCGGCTTTATCTTTTTGACGGCAAGGTAAAGACGACCGTAACAAGTGTCCAGGACGGGACTGTACATGTACGCGTAGAGAACAACGGCATATTGATCAAAAGAAAAGGCATCAACCTGCCCGACACGGACTTTGAGGGCGATATTATTACCAAAAAAGACAAAGAAGACATCGCCTTTGGTTCCACTCAAGACATCGATTATGTTGCGCTGAGTTTTGTGCAGCATAGCGACGATATACGCAAACTACGTTCAATGCTGCGTAATTTAGGCAGTAAGTCAAAAATTATCGCCAAAATTGAGACAAAAGCTGGGTTGAAGAATCTGGAAGAAATAATCCAGGAGGCTGACGCAGTTATGATTGCGCGCGGTGACCTAGCGATTGAAACAAGCTCTGAGTCCGTACCGATTGTGCAGCGTCAGATAATTGGCCTGGGAATGCGTTACGCGAAACCGACCATTGTTGCTACTCAGATGCTGATGAGCATGGTTGACGAGCCGGAGCCTACGAGGGCTGAGGTGTCAGATGTTGCTACGGCTGCTATATTGGGTAGTGATGCGGTTATGCTAAGTGACGAAACGGCGACAGGCAAATACCCGATTGATGCGGTTAAAGTTATGAAACGAGTAATTCTTTATACACAGCTACACAACCCGTTGCAAATCTCTTTCCCCCAATACGAGGATCACACACGCCAAAGCGCTATTTCTGCCGCCATTATCAACCTGGCAGATTCGCTGGAGGCCAAAGCCATCATCGCAGAAACTCGTTCGGGAGCTACTGCGCTTAATATAGCCACTCGCAGGCCAGGGATTTCTGTGATTGCGGTAACCAGCGAATCCCGTGTTGCCCAGCAGCTAGCGATTGTTTATGGGGCGAAAAGTTTTGTGCGCCCTATTGACGCTCATGCAGCAACTAAACTTACCGACTGGCTGCTACGCCACAAGGTGCTCACAAAGGGCGATATCGTAGTCACTGCGTCAGGAAAACGTCCTGGTATGGTAGGTACAACAGACACCATAAAGGTAAGAGTGTTAGAATAAACATAAAAGGGTGGCATGTTTACTAAGAAAACAATAAAAGATTTGGATATCTCCGGTAAGCGCGTTTTGCTCAGAGCTGACTACAACGTGCCCATAGAAGATGATGGTGCGATCGCCGGTGACTATCGTATAGAGAGATCATTGCCGACTATAAGATATTTATTGGACCAAGGCTGCTCAATAGTGATTTGCTCGCACCTGGGTCGGCCCAAAGGCCCGAACGACAAGAAATGTACGCTCGCCCCTGTTGCAAAACGCCTCGGTGAACTGTTAGATAAAAAAATCCATTTTGTGGAAAATTGTGTTGGAAAGGCCGCAGAGGGAGCCGCGAAGCAGCTTAAATCTGGCGACATTTTGCTCTTAGAAAATTTACGTTTTTATAATCAGGAAGAGGCTAATGACGAGGAGTTTGCCGGCCAATTAGCAAAATTGGCCGAAGTATTTGTCCAAGACGGTTTTGGTGTAGTCCACAGAGTGCACGCATCAACGGATGCAATAACGCACTATCTGCCAAGTGTAGCTGGGCTGTTGCTTGAAAAAGAAGTGAACACCATAAAAGATGCTATGGAAAACCCTGATAGACCACTTATGGCAATCATAGGAGGAGCCAAAATATCTGACAAGATTGATATTATAAACCGTTTTATCGATATAGCAGATTTCATGGCTATTGGCGGGGCTATGGCAAACACGTTTTTATTGGCATCAGGAATAGACATTGCAAAAAGCAAAGTTGACCGAGAGGACGTGCCACTTGCAAAAGAAATCATGGAACGAGCGAGGATAAAATCACAGAAACAGCACTTTGTATTTTATCTGCCCCAAGATGGCGTAGTAGCTAATAGGATGGACAAGACAGCCAAAACCCGGATAGTGGACTGGGACGCACATATAATTGCGAGCGTAGAAAGCTACCCCAAACGCCCCCCCAGAGAAAGCCGAGATGTTGCTGATGACGAAATGATCCTAGACATTGGTCCTTTTTCTGGTGCATTCATGGCTGGCGGTATGCAGTTGGCTAATACGGTTATTTGGAACGGAGCCATGGGCGTTACAGAGACCGAGGGGCTACAGGGCCCGATCGGGCCATTTGCGCACGGCACAGAGTTGATTGTAGATTCGATGCTAGGTCAGTACGGGCATAAGCCTTTCAGCGTTGTGGGTGGCGGTGACACTGTTGGTTATTTGGAAGATCGTAATCTGGTCAAAGGCTTCAACCATGTATCGACTGGCGGAGGAGCCAGTATGGAATTGATGATCGGTAAAGCACTGCCAGGCGTAGAAGCGTTGATGGACAAAAAATGATAGATGGTACAATAACGGCAAGAAAGCACAACCACAATGTCTAAAAGAATACTAATTGTCGGCAATTGGAAAATGCATCTGAATGCAAGTCAAGCCAGTTTATTGCTGCACCGTTTGCACGAACGGATCAAAATACACAGGAATATAGAGGTTGTGCTTGCTCCTAGCATGCTTGTGCTACAACCATTATCAACGCAGGTGGACAGAAGGAAGTTCCGTCTGGCGGCACAAAACGCCTACTACAAGGATGAGGGCGCTTTCACTGGTGAGGTCAGTTTTAGTATGCTGCAGGATTTAGTGCACTATGTGATTATCGGTCACTCCGAGCGTCGTTTGCATTTTCATGAGGATTTAGAGGTTGTCCGTGACAAGGTTGCGTCGGCTGTGCGCAACAGTATTACTCCGTTACTTTGTGTGGGGGAGACTGGTCAAGAACGTCACGCCGGTGAGACCAAGCAGGTTCTGCACGATCAGATTACTACGGCGCTTAGTAATTTGACGGCTGACGAGATTGAAGAGGTTGTTATAGCCTATGAGCCGGTCTGGGCTATTAGTACATTTGAGGGTGAGATAGCCAAGCCGGACGACGTAGAAAGCGGGTTAAAATTTATCAGAAAACAGATAGCCGAACTATATGGAAACAAAGCAGCAAAAGCGGTCAGGCTTCTGTATGGTGGCAGCGTAGACGACCAGATCGTGCGTAGTTACCTGGAGCTGGAAGATTGCGACGGTGCGTTGGTTGGCGGAGCAAGCCTGAACTATCATAAGTTTGCAGGCATTGTTGATAGTGCATACCGACTAGTTCAAGCACAAGGCGAAGATGATGCCGGTCAATAATAGCAAAGCGTCGGTGTTTGATGTGAGCAAGCCCAACAAGACAGCGCCATCACCAACATCTAGGCCGGTCATAGCAACCCATAACCCAATGATGAAAGACCGCATGGTGATCGATAACCCAGAGTCTACTGTCAAGGACGAGGAAAAACCTGTTGTGGTAAGCAGAGAAAAGGTGGTAGAGCCGATCAGTGAATCACCTCCCAGCGTTGAGGAGGTGACAGTATTGGCTGCCGCAGAAGCGGAGAGCAAAGAGGCCGACAGAATTAAATCAGAAGCGGCTGTAGTTGATGCTGTGGCTGAACAAAGCGGAAGAAAGAAAAAAAGCGAACCCACCAAAGAAGATATAGTGCGTCAGGCTGAAATTGAAAAAATGATAGAGGCTAAAAAGTACTTCGCGCCAATCGGACAAGTTAATCATCGTAGAAACAAAAGATGGTTTTGGGTCAGCTTGACTCTTCTCTTACTCTCAGCTGCTGCTGTTTATGCAGCGATTGACGCTAATATACTTGATGTCGGCATAAAATTGCCGTACGAATTTATCCCATAGACCTCGCCAAGCTGGTAAAATAACTTGATGCATAGTGACGAGCTTTTAGTTGGACTGAATCTGGAGCAACAACGCGCGGTAGAAACCACCGAGGGGCCACTATTGATATTGGCTGGAGCAGGATCAGGCAAGACCAAAACCCTGACCCATCGCATTGCATATCTTATAGCAACCAAAAAGGCTACACCTTTTAATATTCTTTCCGTAACGTTTACGAATAAAGCGGCGCGAGAAATGCGTGAACGCGTAGCAAAACTGCTAGGCGAAAATCCGGATAACCGGTCATTCATGCCTTTCATGGGTACCTTTCACAGTATTTGTGTACGGTTACTCAGGCAAGACGGCGAACACATTGGTGTCCCAAAGAATTTCGTTATTTTTGACGAGAGCGATCGGGTTAGCGCGATAAAACAAGCCAGTAAACAGCTTATGTTAGACGAAAAAGCTTTTCCAGCAAGAACAATCGCGGGTCTTATAAGTTCTGCAAAGAATGAACTTATGACACCAGAAGAATATGCCGACATCGGTAGCGGGCCTGTTCACCGTGCAGCTACACAGGTCTTCCCGTTGTATCAGAAATTATTAAAAGACGCTGGTGCCTTGGATTTTGACGATCTTATCGGGCGTACCGTGTATCTATTGCAAGCTCACCAGGAGGTACGACAAAAGTGGTGCAGGCAACTTACCTATATAATGATTGACGAGTACCAGGACACTAACGCCGCACAATACAAGTTGGTGAAACTACTGGTTAATGACCCGAAAAATATCGCAGTCGTCGGCGATGATTGGCAGAGTATTTATTCATGGCGTGGCGCCGATTTTCGTAACATTTTAAACTTCGAGAAAGATTACCCAAAAACTTGCATTATTAAACTCGAACAAAATTATCGCAGCACAAAATTGATCTTGGATGCGGCACACGCAGTTATTAGCAAGAACCACCAGCGCTCAGACAAAAAGCTATGGACTGATCTGGGCGACGGTCGACCGGTCCAGGTGCTGCAAGTCAGCAACGAACGCAGCGAAGGTGAAACTATTATCCGTCGTATCAAAAACGCCACAGAAGCGAGATTCAGAGAGTATAAAGATTTCGCGGTACTGTATCGTACAAACGCACAGAGCCGTTCTATTGAAGAAGCTTTTGTTCGCTATGGTATTCCGTATCGTGTGGTTGGTGGTGTGCGCTTTTATGACCGCAAAGAAATCAAAGATATTATGGCATATTTGCGGCTTCTGTATCAGCCCGAGGATCACATAAGTTTTGAGCGTGTCGTAAATGTCCCGACACGGGGAATAGGAACAAAATCTTTAGAAAAGTTTTATGCATGGCAGCGCGCCAATAACTTGACCTTGCAAGCCGCGCTGGAGTCAGTATTGAATCATCCGGAACTTACTGGCAAGGCTCGGCAAGGTCTAGCTGAGCTCGGTGACATGATGCGTACGCTCAGGGCTATTGTAGACGAAACCAATCTTACCGGTTTGCTTGATTCGTTGGTTCGCCGTTTAGACTATATGACATATTTGGATGATGGCACATTGAAGGGTGAATCACGCCAAGAAAACGTAAAAGAGCTTTTGAGCGTCGCCCAGGAGTATCAAGACCTTGGCCTGGATGGGTTTTTGGAAGAGGTTGCGCTAGTTACCGACATTGAAACTGGCGCGGCGTCAGGCAATGCTGTCACACTTATGACGATGCATGCCGCAAAAGGCCTGGAGTTCCCGGTCGTATTCATCTCTGGGATGGAAGAGTCTGTGTTCCCACACTCACGGGCATTTTATGAGCCAAAGGAAATGGAAGAGGAGCGTCGGCTCTGTTATGTTGGTATGACACGGGCAAAAGAAGAGCTTTATTTATTGCATGCTTCGTCGCGGCTACTTTACGGTGGCATGCAGCACAACCCACCCAGCCGTTTTTTGAGCGAGATTGATGCTGAGTTTGTGCATGGCGAAGCGCCCAGCCCTCAAAACTTCCAAAACCAGTTGCAGGATCTGCCTTATAAAGATGATTTTTCTCAGATAGTCCCGGAATTAAATGAAGGCGATGAGGTCCGCCACCAGACTTTTGGAGCCGGAGTAGTGCTTAACATTGAAGGTGAGAATGCGACAATTTATTTTAAGGGTAAAGGCAGCAAGAAACTGAACGTCTCCTTTGCCCCGCTGGAAAAGTTGTGAAAAATATTTGGATAAGAGCAGGCAAGACAGCTTTCTGGCTAAGTTGGCCGGCACTATTTGCCTACCTTTTTGTGTCTAGAAGAACCCGCGCCGTCATAAGCCACAAGAACGAGGTGCTACTTGTAAAAAGCTGGCTTGGCCCCGGGCAATGGAAACTGCCAGGTGGTGGTTTACATATCGGCGAGGACACGATTATGGGAGTGCTCAGAGAAGTCAAGGAAGAGACAGGAATACAACTTGATTCAAAAGAAACTAAATTTTTAGAAAAACGACGCCTAAGCGAAAACGGCTTGTCGTCTACGATCTTAGTTTATGCTATTGAACTTCTAAAACGGCCATCGTTAACTCGGCAAAAACTAGAACTTGTAGATGCGAAATGGTTTCCCGTTAAAGATATATTGAGCAGAACTGACGTTAGCAAGGCCAGCAAACAACTTATCCTTGCGTGGCGACAGAGAGACCAACCTGTTAGAATGAAGGCTGGCTAGGGTCGCTTGGACTGGGCCAAACCTTTTTGACTATGCTGCACACTAAACGCTTATTAACTAAGGCCCAAAAAACGAAGATTCATCGTCTCCGTAATCATCCGTTTGTTGTGCCTGTGACGGTGTTCTTGTTGCTGTTTTTTCTTAGCATTAGCTTTGTTATTTATACTGGTGGCCAGACAATCGGAGCGTCTGATACTCGGGTTGTCCGGTTGTTTGTTGAGGGTCGCGAACAGGTGGTGCCTACTAGAGCCAAAACCGTAGAAGACTTACTTGATCGTCTTGCTGTAGCTGTACATGAGAACGATATAGTCGAGCCTGGCCTTAAGACCGAGATCACCGATACCGGATTCCAGGTTAACGTTTATCGGGCAAGAACGGTTTTGGTAGACGACGAAGGCCAACAAAAGACTATTGTCACCGCTGAACCTACACCGAAACGCGTTGCCGAAAAAGTCGGCCTGACCGTGTACCCGGAAGACAAAGTGACTAAAGTTGCCGCTGACATTGTGGATCCGCTGGACGCAATTCAAGAACAAAACGTTATTTCTGAAAAAGTTGTAATTGAGAGGGCCACTCCGGCAACTATAAACCTATACGGCAACATCGTAACTGTACGGACTCATGCGACGACAGTCGCGGCACTATTAGAAGAAAAGGGCATAAAAGTGAACGAAGGAGACACCGTCCAGCCGTCTCCCGGGACTGTATTAATACCCGATACCCAGGTTCTAATAGCCAGATTTGGAACGCAGCTTGCACAGCTAGAGGAGGCGATTGAGCCGCCGATTGAGTACGTAGATGACTTTAATCTTACACTTGGCTCGTCACAAATACGTGATCCAGGCCGTCCAGGCAAGCGAATCGTAACCTATGAAATAGGCCTAACAAACGACACCGAGACATCACGAAAAGTCATCCAGGAAGTAATTATCGAGCAGCCAGTTAAGCGTGTAGTAGCCAGGGGTAAAAAAGCTCCGGTTGTTGCTGGTAACAAGGCCGAAATTATGTCGGCGGCCGGTATCCCTGCCAACGAATTTTATGCCGCTGATTATATTATCAGCCATGAGTCTGGTTGGCGTGTGAACGCTGTCAATGCTAGCGGATGCTCTGGTCTTGGCCAGGCTTGTCCGGGTAGCAAGCTCCGAAATGCCTGCCCAGACTGGGAATCAGACCCTGTTTGCCAAATGCGTTTCTTTAACGGGTATGCTGTGGGGCGGTACGGGAACTGGATAAGGGCTTTTGATGTCTGGCAGCGCCAGCGCTGGTGGTAAGTGTTTGCTACACTACGTGTATGAATTCTCAGTACGATGGATTTAACTGGATGATAAGCCTTCAGAAGGGCGAGCTTTTAGTTGAAAGCTTAATAAAATTTGCCAAGAAAGAAAACATACACGGGGGCTGGGTCAGTGGTATTGGCGGAGCGCTTTCGGTTCAGCTGGCATTCTATGATCTACAAGCCAGGGACTATGAAATAAAAGAATTTAATAAACCGCTTGAAATTACTAGCCTGCACGGCAACATCGCCTACAAAGACGGCGAGCCGTTTATACATTTACACGGTACTTTTAGCGATGCGAACATGCAGGGCCTGGGCGGCCATGTAAAAGAGCTGATCGTCGGGGGCACTTGCGAAATATTTTTGCACAATTGGTTCAAGGGCAAATTAACTCGCTCGGAAGATGACGCCACCGGCTTAGCGCTCTTAGACCTATGAGCGATTTACCTCAGACCAAAAAGTCCTTAGGCCAACACTGGCTTGAAGACCCGGCGTCGCTTAACTCCATGGCTGACGCTGCCGACATAGCTCGAGGCGATCAGGTGCTAGAAGTAGGGCCTGGCACAGGGACGTTGACCGAAGTATTGTTGGCCCGAGGCGCTCATGTTACAGCTGTAGAACTGGACGAATCAATGGCGACGGAACTTTCTAAAAAGTTTGCTGATAATGACTTTTCCCTAAAGACGGGAAGTATCCTTAAATTTGATCTAGGCGAAATGCCACCTGATTACAAAGTGGTGGCAAACATACCGTATTACCTTACCAGTAACCTTATCCGTGTGTTGAGCGAAGCTAGCAACCCTCCGTCTAAAGTTGTTTTGCTTGTGCAAAAAGAAGTCGCACAGCGTGTGTCTGCCGGACCGGGGGATATGTCGCTATTAAGTGTCAGTGCGCAGTTTTACTGGGAGGTAAGCAAAGGCCCGGCAGTACCGGCCAAGTTGTTTGTGCCGCCACCCAAAGTGGATTCGCAGATACTAATTATGAAAAGACGCGAAACCCCGCTCTTTAGTGATTTAAATGTTAAGGACTTCTTCAGGATAGTTAAGGCGGGCTTTAGTAGCCGTCGCAAAACTCTTCATAACTCTTTAAGCGGAGGATTGCATTTGAGCAAGCTGGAAGTTCTGACAATATTGAAAGAGGCCGAAGTAGACCGTGGCGTGCGGGCGCAGGAATTAAGCCTAAACGACTGGTATAAGCTATATCTCTGCTACAATAACGGTAATTAATTAGGATAAGCATTATGAAAAAGCTTCAAGACAGCGGCGTAGCTCATGTGGCGGCTATCATGCTGTCGGTGGTCTTAGTGATAATAGGCGCGGTTGGTTACAGGGTTTACAAGAGTAGTGAGCAGAAGACCAGGTCATCTAAGTCAACAGAATCTCAAAATATTCAAGAATCTGAAAAGACAGGAATGCTTACTTATGTTGACGATAATCCAGGCTTTAGTATCGACTATCCTGACGATTGGAAGATAACAGATAAACAAGAAGAGATCGTTGGCGAGAGTGAAACATACCGTAGCGGGGAAGTGTCGTTCGTTTCACCAACGGGCACGAAACTGACCGTTTCTTATGACCAAGGTGGGCGCGGTGGAGGTTGTGAGCCGCAACCACAAGATACACCGCACAAAATAACTAATGAATGTGATACCTGGGAATTGCTCTCCAAAGGCAAGGTCATAAATATTGATTCGAAGAACACGGGGTACCTTGACAAACAAGCGCCTGTAACTCTGGTTACTACCAAATACACACCAGGAAAGCTCAGTCAAAGCGGCAAAAAAACCCTGTATTCTGTATGTTTAACAAACTGGGAGTACCTTACTGAAAAGGCCGTGAATGAACCAGGAATGGGACTGATAATTTTCCCGTGTGGCGAGGTTTTAACTCGCGATTTTAACTTTAGGATAGGTGCCAGTTCAGAAAATTCGGAATTTCTTACCAGCGATGACGCACAAACTATTATTAAAATGTTTGAGAGCATTACCCTTAAAAAACTTCCTTAAGCAATATTGCTTGGTTTGGCTTCTTGCATTTTAACTCACTAATACTTGACGTGTTAAGTATTAAGCAATAAAGTTTTATTAGAAGGGTACTGTATGCAACCATCAAAAAACCTTGGCTACCTGCTTCACCACCTCTCTTTTATGGTTGACCAGCAATCTGATCAACTTCTTCAGGAACGTTTGGGCATAGGGTTTGCCCAGTTTAAGATACTTATGGCGCTCAAATGGCGCGACGGTGTTCAGCAAAAACAGATCGCCAAATACTTAGGTCAGACGGAGGCTAGTATCAGCCGGCAGATCGGAAACATGCACGACAAAGGCTTGCTTGAAAGCCGGGTCAACCCCAACAGTCGCCGTGAACGCAGTATCGTTTTAACCAACAAGGGCGTAAAGCTCGCCGAAAATGCTACCAGTATCCTTAACCATTACTATGTGCCTATGTTTGCGCGTTTATCTGAAAAACAACAGCTCCAACTAGCCGAAATTCTCGGTATTATGCATGACGAAGTCCGCAAAGGTGATCAGGCGGGTCACTAGCAACTTATTGACATAAGTGGTATAATTGTAAGACCATCTAAAGAGGTGGCATTGACGCGGGGCTGATATTTAGCTCGACGTTGGACTTTAACGGTTAGATCAGCAGGTCGCTTGTCAGCGTATAGACAAAACCGAATAGATGCAAAAACATCATTCCGCGAACTCGTAGCTTCTTTGAATCCGTTCAAAGGACTTCAGTTCGCACCAGCTGTAGCTTAATTGTCTCCAGCCGTGCCTAGTGTGACATCAGATAATACTAGCGCACGCCAATTCATCTGATTGCTTTCAGTAATTGATCCGTAGCTGAATTAAGACCAGGACCAACCTGTAGAACCTTTTGGTCATTTCCACGTTCTACAGTATTTCAAATGACCTATGCCTGTAGGATAGACTAACCAGTTAAACTAGCGGACGCGGGTTCAATTCCCGCCAGCTCCACCAAATGGGCATCAGAAGATATTCTGGTGCTTTTTTGATGGGCTAATTTGTTCAAGCGAGAGCGGTCACTTACAATCTAGCTACATGTCTAAAAAGAAATACCGGGTAAGCCTTGGCGTAATTATTGGAGTTGTAGGGATCGTCGGCACGGGCTGGTGGCTTATATCTGGCCCTGACGATGGCAAACAATACAAAAAGCGAGAGGCTAGCAGTACGCCATATAGCAGCCAGTCACTAAACGTGTCGGACAACACCAACAGCATTTCGTTGACTAGTCCCGAACCTAGATCCAAGACTTCTAATGCTCAAAGCCTAATGCCCAATATGGCGTCAAACGATATCAGCCTTAACCCGGGTGCTGGCAGTGACAGTGGCCAGCCCTCAGCGGAAGCCATGCTGGATCCGGCAACATTCAGCCAATACGATAAATACAAGAACGATAGGGCAGCTTTATTCGCGGATCTGAATGTCGGCAACGGCGCAGAACTTACGGCTAATAAAAAAGCAGCTGTTTATTACAAAGGGTGGCTAGCGGACGGTAAGCTGTTTGATATGTCACGTGCAGATGAAAAAGGTGAGCTGCAGCCGTTTATATTTACGTTAGGTGCACATCAGGTTATAGCCGGATGGGAGCAAGCGCTTGAAGGCATGAAAGTTGGTGGTGTGCGGTTTGTTATAGTTCCCCCGGCTGCCGGGTATGGCGTGCAGGGGCAGGGCAGTATACCGGGTAACTCTGTGTTGATATTTCAGGTACAGCTACTGGCGGTCGAATAAAATTAGTTAACACCCTTGCCTAAGCCGGCATGGGTTTAAAACCATGATAACTACAAGGGGCTAAGGATTGATGTTGTCTTGTGAGAATTCTCACATTGACATAAGTACAACCCCGGCATAAAGTAAAAGTTATAGCTAGGCTTAGGTAACAAAAATGGCAATACAACTAAGAGAGCTCCGCGGCCCGAACACACCGTTACCGCTGACAACAGGCTTCGTGAAAGCTGTTAATGTATCGCTCCCTGAGCCTGCCCCACCTGATTTACGTACAGTTTGTACTGAAGCAAACTCTATATTGGATCAGACTAGTGCTTATATAACCGGCCTACGAGCAATGTTGATTGACAAGGTGCGCGGAATGGAAAACCATACCGAACGTGCACGACTGTCTACCGCCATACATATAGGTAGCACGGCGCTTAACTCTGCCTATCAGGTTTCAACACGGGGCTTTGTCAGCGATAGCGTGGAGGTTGGCGACGAGGTGTGGGCGAGGCTTGTAGACGGAGCTTATCTATGGAACGGAAAAAATTGTTTTATGCCTACTGCGCTACGTGCAGGAATCTTTGCGGTGCAGGTAAAACGTGGTTCGGACTTCGGTGATGATGCTGCTAGGCACGAAGGAGCGGTTGACAGTATTTTTATCCCGCCCGGCGTAAATGTGTTCTATGGTATGAAAATGCATAAAAACGGCATGGTCGTAATGCCGCTTAGAGCGCCGTTTGCGGTTGATGAAGAACAACCTAAACCGCTAATACTAAGCAACTTTACGCAAGGTCGTTCCCGGGCAGGTTTTAATACGCGCTGCGACGACGTACTCGGCGTTCCTGTTGAGGGTACGGCAACTATAGCAGAAGCTAAAATTTCTCTCGTGCTAAAGCTCTGTGGTGTACTTGCGGCCGAGCCTTTCCCTAAACACCCGCTTCAAGGCAGGATTCCGCTCCCAGAGCTATAGGAGTTTGCTCAGCATGTTTAGTAGCGATAATTTACCAATACTCTGAACGACACAAGGAAACCGCCATCGCCTACGTAATGATCCAGCCCTTGCGCAAAAGTGCTACAGAGGCACTAAACCGTTGTGAGGCTTGACTATTGATTTAGTTGATGTTACAATAATAGTATGCCTGAAGAATCACTGTCCGTACTGAACGCCAAAGAACTCCACTGTTTACGCGTTGGCTCTCAGCAAACACTGCTCTTGACCGGGGCGCTGTTAGCAGAGATGCCCGTACCGAAGTTTAGCGAAGAAGACTCTTATTGGCGCCAACTAGTCCCTGATAAGGCTGTTCGCATATGGCAAGCGTTCATAGCGCTGAGCCAAGTGCGTGAATTTCAGACCCGCATTGAGGGTTTAGGTTTAGATACCCCACTAGAACTTTCTAGCGAAGATGCACGAGCTGCGTGGCTGGCATTAGGCGGGTTAGTAGCTATGAGAGCTGAAAAAGCGGGGCTGTACGGCGTTGATCAAAATGTCGCAGCGACAATGTATAAACGGTCGCAGGACATCTTGACTTGAGAAACAGTTAGTGTTAGTATAAGCAGATTGTTATTAATGAATCCGAGTTTAGTTAGTCTAAGTTACTCTGATTTCATTCGCAGCAAACAGAGTAATTAACTAAACAACAAGGATTCATTTTTTATGTCTTATAACTCTAATACGCGTACGCGTTCTTTTACTAAACGTGGTGCCCGCGCATCTTACCAGTCTTTCGGGCCTAAGCGGTCTGGCGGTAGACGAGGCGGTGGTGTTGCGCATGGTCAATACATTGACCCGCAAAAATTTATTCGTAAAGCTACAGCCACTGAAAACCCTGAGTATATTGCCCAGCACAAATTCAGTGACTTTCAAGCCCACGATGTTATTAAAAGCAACCTGACAAGTAAGGGTTACGTCACGCCGTCGCCCATCCAAGATCAGACGATCCCTGTCGGCCTGCTCGGCAAGGACATTATCGGTATAGCCAACACCGGAACCGGCAAAACAGCAGCCTTCTTGATACCCGTGCTACACAAGCTTATGAGCAGCCCGCGTAGCCGTGCGTTGATCGTTGCTCCTACGCGTGAACTTGCTCAGCAGATTGAAGACGAATGCCGTTCAATTGGTAAGGGAAGCGGCTTATTTGGAACTTTACTGATCGGTGGCACATCTATGGGGCCGCAACTCCGGGACTTGCGCTCTAACCCCAACATAGTTATCGGTACGCCTGGGCGAATCAAGGACCACATGGAGCGCAATACTCTACGTCTGGATACATTTGATACTGTTGTACTAGACGAAGTTGACCGGATGTTGGATATGGGTTTTATTGACGACATTCGAATTATCTTGGGCAAGCTGGCTACACCTAGACAGTCATTCTTTTTCTCTGCGACACTCGAACCAAAGATTAGTCAGTTGATTGAGACATTCTCCAACGAACCCATGCTGGTATCAACCAAGACTAGCGATACGAGCGAGAATGTTAACCAAGATGTAGTTCACTACACCTCTACCACGGATAAAATTGATAAGCTTCACGACATTCTGATCAGCGATGTAGCCCAAAAAAGCATAGTGTTTGAAGAAACACAACGCGGGGCCGAACGCCTCAGCAGGGAGCTGATAGCCCGTGGCTTTTCGGCAGATGCGATCCATGGAGGCAAGACTCAGGGCCAGCGCCAACGAGCCTTGAAGAGCTTCAAGATGAATCAGATAAACATTTTGGTTGCTACGGATGTGGCGGCTCGTGGAATTGACGTCATAGATATTACTCACGTAATCAACTATTCAATTCCAAAGACCTATCAGGACTACACGCACCGTATCGGTCGTGCTGGTCGTGCTGGTCGTGCTGGTCAAGCGCTGACGTTCGTCCCTAGATAAATGCAGGCTTAAGGTGTATAATTGTGTACATACTACAGATGCAGGAGGATGCCATGTCCAAGGATAGAGGAAGAAAAGAAATCAAAAAGCCCAAAAAGGCCAAGGAATAGTAGTGTCGTCAAAAAGCAAGACTGCTGTCGCTGCGTTCATGACTGAGTTAGAGGTGCGCGATGTGTTGACTGATATGTTGTCTGATCGGTCGTTTAAGACTGAACCGGGCTACACAGACGAAGAACTATACCCCGACCATCAGGCGCCTTTTATCGAGAAACACATGGCGTATCTTAAGGGCCACCCAAAGGTTAACCCCAAAGATTATCTGTCTAATCTTCGGATTATGACAAAGATTCGTACCTGAGGTCGTAAATAACGCGATTTTCTTTCAATTTGGAAATTATTATGCTATTATGTCCGCACTAGATAAGCTGCTGAGTAAGTAACGTTTCGTTTTCGAGTCTAGGTAAGTTAATAAAAGTGTTCACCGAGGAGCAGCTAACTGGGTTGCCAGATTACCTCCGGACAGTAAGAAGGAGTTCTAAATGGCAACTAAACTATTTATCGGCTCACTCCCATGGGATGTGACAGACGACCAACTGAAAGATTTTTTCAGCTCAGCGGGTACAGTCGTAACGGCTAATGTCGTTGTTGACCGCGACACCAACCGCTCACGAGGCTTTGGTTTCGTAGAAATGTCAACCGAGGAAGAAGCGCAAAAGGCTGTAAAAGAGCTGAACAACGCTGACCTTGGCGGGCGCAACATCATCGTTAGCGAAGCTCGGCCAAAGACTGACCGTCCTGCGGGCGGTGGCTACGGCGGTGGTAATGGTGGCGGTGGTGGCCGTGACCGACGTTACTAAACTGGCTTAGTTTGTAACTACTTAAAAAACGCGCTGAGTAATCGGCGCGTTTTTTGTTTATAATTTGTACATAAGTTTTGCTTATGTTATAATGTAAATTAAGACAAGCGCAGTAAAGGCGCTTTTATTTTATGGCAAGCACAATTCAAGACCCTACCAAGATTCGTAATATTGAGATCATAGCTCACGTTGAGAACATGAGACACCCGCAAGCGGGTTTCTCATCGCGCCGTCAAAATGGAATACATTTTGTCGGGCTGCTCTTCCCAATCCATGCAAGGAGTAATACATAATGTCCAAACAAGACCCGTCAAAGATAAGAAACATCGCGATCATAGCTCACGTTGACCACGGCAAGACCACGCTTGTTGATGGGCTGTTAAAGCAATCTCAAACCTTTCGTGATAATCAGGCAGAAATGAGCCAAGAGCTAATCATGGACAGTGGCGACCAAGAGCGGGAGCGCGGCATTACTATTACAGCTAAGGTTACAGCCGTTCAACACGGTGATTATCGTATTAATATAATCGATACGCCGGGCCACGCTGATTTTAGTGGCGAAGTGGAGCGTACGCTTAACATGGCGGATGGTTGCTTACTTATAGTTGATGCTCAGGAAGGCCCCATGCCGCAAACTAAGTTTGTGCTTACTAAAGCTTTGGCTGCGGGCCTAAAACCAATTATTGTCATTAACAAAATTGACAAGCCGGGTATGCGCATCCAGGAAGTTGAAGATGAGCTAGCAGATCTGTTTTTGGAGCTTGCAGTTCACGAGGACCAGCTTCATTATCCGATTTATTATGCGGTTGGCAGGGCTGGCAAGTCATGGGAAACTCCGCCAGAAAATAGCGAATCAAACGGAAACTTAGATGTAATATTTGATGCCATTATCGGCCACGTTCCTTCACCGAAAGTAGAGCTTGATAAGCCCTTCCAAATGCTGGTGACGGCCCTGGCTTGGGATACATTCAAGGGTAAATATGCAATCGGCAGGATTAAGCGCGGCCATGTTAAATCGGGCGACCTAGTAACGCTTTGTAAGAAAAACGGTTCATTTATTAAGGGCAAAGTCGAGCTGGTTTTTATGAGTCACGGAGTGAGTAAGTTTGAGGTTTCAGAAGGCGTAGCGGGTGACATTGTACAGCTAACAGGAATAAGCGATGCGCAAATTGGCGAAACCATTGCCGATAATGACAATCCGGAAGCGCTGCCGGTTATTGAGATTGAAGCGCCAACGCTAAAGATTTACCTGGGGCCAAATACATCGCCCTTCAAGGGAAAAGAGGGTGAGTTTACTACATCGCGACAAATCGGTGAGCGGCTTAATAAAGAACTTGAAACTAACGTCGGTCTACGTGTGGAAGAAGATGGCATAGGTTTTGTGGTTAGTGGCCGCGGCGAGTTGCATCTCAGCGTATTGATAGAAACTATGCGTCGTGAGGGTTACGAATTTGAGGTTGGTCGACCACAGGTGGTTACTCGCGAGCACAACGGAGTTACAGAAGAGCCGTTGGAGGAGCTTATTATTGAGATTCCGGCCGAGCATGTCGGCACCATACAGATGGAGCTTGGCGCACGGCGCGCTACCTTAAAAGAGCAATTTGCAAGCCCCAAGGGTGTTACAAAACTAGTTTATGAGCTACCGACGCGTGCCATGCTTGGCATACGTAATATTCTAATGACCAACACTAAAGGTACTGTGATTATGAATAGCCTAAATGTTGGCTACCAGCCTCTCGGCGCTTCACTACAACAACTACGAAACGGTACTTTGATTGCTTATGAAACTGGTGTTACTACACCATATTCTCTCCAAAACGTAGAGGCTCGAGGTATTTGTTTTGTTGGCCCGGCCGAAAATGTCTACGCCGGCCAAATAATCGGTCTTAATAGCCGCCAAGACGATATGGAAATAAACGTATGTAAGGCCAAACACCTGACAAACATGCGTAGCTCTTCATCAGACGGGGTCGTGCAGCTTACTCCACCAACTATTTTTAGCCTAGAGCAGTGCATTGATTTTATAGAAAAGGACGAGCTGCTAGAAGTAACTCCCAAATCGTTGCGTATTCGCAAGCGCGAGCTAGACCCTAATAAACGCAAACGCCAGAAATAGCAACAACCCAACCAGCCGATCCCTTAACTCGTCATGGTGCCTGCCTACATACTGAATCGTGCAATTGCACGAAAAAGTATTAATCTTTGAAACTTGTGAAGTAGAGCGTGTGGTATAGTTATGTAAAATGTATCTGCAAGAATTTGAGAAGTTTTTGAGCTCGTTAGATCTTAAGGTGTACCGCGATACTTACCGGCCAATTAAGCTCGTTGAGATGGACCTGCCCAAAGACATTCAGGCAATTGTGCTTATGTACAAGATTTACTGGGACGAGAAACGCTTCATTGGCTATGATGATTTTTATAACGAGTATCTTGTCACACATAAGACACCAATAGAGGCTTTTCGCCAGAAAATTACCATGTGCGAAGATTGCTTTTACCGTGGATTGCCGGCACGAATCTATCGTACATGGGCAAGTATAGTAACGCAGATCCATGCTGGCTATGTGGCTGAATCAGTTTTTGGGGACGGCACTGTTGCTATGAGTGAGGAGCTAGATCATAAAGGCGCGGACTTTCAGGTAAGCTATAAAAATGCTGTGCTGAATTATCAGGTCAAGAAAAAATCGTTCAGCCGTGAAGTGCGTAAAGCTAAAGAACCTAACAAAACCATTACCGGTCAGTTTATAGATATCGCCTATGACGTCCCTTCTGAAGATTATTTTGTAAATCCACGCAAGAAAACCGGCGAGTTTAAAGCGCCATATTTACGGTTTATAGAGAATAGTGAACTTAAGAGATTTCCAAACGGCTTTGTAGTATTTACTCCCGCCCGTTTTGAGGCTGATAAACACGCTCTAGATATCGGCGCAAAGATTGTTTAGCGCTTAACACTGGCGATAAACTTTTCTGACAAACGCATATAGTCAGGGTTTAGCTCAATGCCGATATAGTTTTGACCCAGTTCTTTGGCCGCCACACACTCGCTGCCTGTGCCAGAAAAGGGAACCAGCACGGTTCCGCGACCGCTAGGCATGGCGGATTTAACTAAACGGCGCGAAAGTTCAAGCGGTTTTTGGGTCGGGTGTTTTTCTATGCTGTGCCCCAGGTGATTTTTTAATTGAAGCGGTTCAAAAATATCGTGACATGTTTTACACAAGAACCACCTTTCGACCATACCAGCTCCGCCAGCAAGGGCCGGGACTTTGATGACGTCACGGGGCAGGGCGCCGCCTACGTGTGCGTTATAGATTGTTTCAAGCCCGTTCTTGCTGAATCGGCCGATCGTGCCCTTACGTTTTTTGCCAGCGGCACCCTTTAAAAAGCCTTCGGTGTAAGGTTCGCGCACCGCATCGCGATTAAACGTCGGGCGGTCCTTCCAGGCGCAGATTATAGATTCGTGGCTGCGCTGCCAAAAGTTGAGCGAAGCCACGTTCTTATTAGTATAATGCCATATAAGCCAGCGTTTATTTATGGGTATCTCCACTGAAAGATATGCCAATATCTCACTGAAGCCATAGATAAACATGGTGCCGCTCGGCTTAAGAATACGGACACATTCCGCTATCCATTCTTTAGACCAAGTTACGTAGGCTTGTAGCTCTCGGTTGTCCTGGTTGTTGCCGAAGTTTTTGCCGATGTTGTACGGTGGGTCAATAATTATCATATCGCAACTTTCACTCGGAAGTTTCGATAGCTCATCAACAACATCGCCCAAGATTATTTTATTGACTGGCAGTTTTTTATATGGACGCCGGGTTAGTTTAGTCACTGAGTTTTTAATCGGAGGGTCAATCGGCTTTTCTGTAGTGCTCGGCAATAAACCAGTGCTGCGAAGCCGCTTTATATGAAAGTGCACCGTTGAGACAGAGGCCAAGTCTAGGTTTTTGGCGATTTCAGCAAGAGCCGGTGAATACCCATGTTTTAGTTCGTATGTATTAATAAAGTCTAGAACTTGCTTTTGTCGTTTGGTTATTTTTGTTGAATGACCACTCATTAACATTAGTATAATAGAAAATTAGTAGAAAACATATATCTCGATAATTTATTGTTAATTCAGGCGGTAATCCTGCTCGCTACCATTCACAAATATCAAAAACATGATAGAGTGTAGTGCGTGAATGGGTTCTTGTATGCGCTAGCAATGTTCATGTTCGTGGTTTCCCTGCTATCTTGTGTTCTTGGGTGGCTTCGTCCTTCGCTTTTTAAATTTTTGGGCAGCCACGCTACGCGATGGCGGATAGCTAGCTATTCACTTGGTTTGATTTTGATATCCACTATTATCTCTAGTTCGTTTGAGCCAGCTAGCATTAAGCGGGCGCGCAGTGACCGTGAAAATCGGGTTGACACATCTGAAGAACAAAAAACCGCTAACGAGTTAAAAGAAGAAGAGGCTGTCGAATATAACCAAATAGCGCCTACCCCAAATGTAGAGACGGGAAATAAGGTGCCGGCACCTCAACCACCGGTTGCGCAAACCAATCCCGAGAACTCGGCAGATAACCCATCTTTTAGCGCAAACCCACACGGTATCCTAGATTTCAGGCGCGAAGTAGTTAAGAAAAGCCGAAGCGATAAGATCTGCTATACTCCTGGGGCCACAAAATACCACCGCATCATAAACTACAAGACGTATAAGACCTTAGGTGAATGCTTAAACTCTGGCGGGCGGCGACCAGCCGAGTAAGGGTGCTTATTGATATGAGTAGTAGAAAGTTTGTCCCGCAGCACATGATGAACTGCATGCAACTGGCTTCACACGCAGACACGGAAGTAACAGATGTCTTAATTGCCGGTTTGGTTGCGCGGACTGACGGAGATTTTGTAAGGCACAGCACACTTGTTGACGTTCAAACCGGTGCGTCGGTAGCATTTAGCGAATATTGGCCAAGCGATGCACCTGAAAATAGCGGTACAGCAATTACTGTCATGAAGGAGGGGGCGCCTAGTTCAGTGTTTGTGCAAACTTTTGACAGGAATCATAAACCGGAGTGGCCACAATATGCAAACCGCCAAACGGCGCTGGACGCAGCTGCCGCGGCAGAGAAGTTGCTGGGCATAGATGACCTTGATGGTTTAAGGCACGATTTGCTTACGCATATGTACGGCGTAGCTTTGGCAATTGGTAAGGGTAGGGAGCCGGTTGATTTAGGTGTTTTGCCTGTCCATAGTAGTTTGGGGCAGCATGCCGTCGGTGATGCAGTCAAAAAAGTCGTCGGCAGCATGATGAGCAGCAGTATATATACGCGTGACTATTTATGTACGACAGACGATAGCTTTTTGCATTTACAGGAGCGAAGCATAGTTCTAGGTCCAAACACAAGGGTTCTAAGGGATTCGCCGGTGCTGCAATTACTGTTTCGCAGCGGCCCTAATAGTTTAACCTTTAGATATTTAAAATCTATGCTTGGTAAGCGGGCATCGTCTGTACAACCTAATAGCGACCCAGAATCCATGGGGCTATTGGAAGAGCTACCCGACAACAGCGACCCAAAGCGACTTCACCTAAAAGCTATTATTAGTGAACTTATTGATATATCTATAAAGGAGAATGTCGAGCTTTCTGGCGAGAGCCCTTCTGTTTAGGCATCTGCACCATACAAGCCACTTAGAGCTCATGGTTATAGAAAATAACACTGTTACAATCTTCTATCATGAGTAGTGAAATAGACATTGCAGCTATAGTTTATGGGCCGGTTGCAGAAGACATAGAATTAAGAACAATGGAAGGCATCGCAGCAGCCTTACTAGAACCTATTCCGCGGAAACAACAATCACAATGGGGTTTAGCAGCTCCCGATAACAGTGCTATGGCTGTGTTCAGCACCTTCAGATATGAAAACGAGCCGGAAGGTATGCATGCAGCAATAGAACTTTTGCGGCCCTTATCTCCGCATAACACCAGAGCTAAGCTAATAGTGGGCCGTAACAACAACTTTATTTTTTATGCTAACTCTAGCCAAACCGCTCTCCTAGAATCTGAATCAATTGCACGTGAACTAGTCGCTTTAAGTGAAGTTGATCCTCGTCAGGCAACACTTATTGCGCACATGGGCTACATTGCTTACTGCCAGGCACGCAATATAGAGATAAGTGACGAAGAAAAAGCCACTATTCCGTCACTCGGTGTTTCAGCGCCAAGCCGTGCTGTTGGTGATATGGTCCGTGAGATAGTAGACCCGGATAAAACAGTGCAGCAGGAGATACGGGTGTTTGCAAAAGATTTGGACCATACACATCAACTGGTAATTGGAGATTATAGATTTTCTAATAGTGGCCCAAGAATTTCTAGTGTTCCGCTTCTAAGCGTAGATTATATTGATCTAGACGACGATCAAACCCATCGTTATAGACGAGCTCAGGATGGTACCCCTAGCTACACCAAGACCTCAGTCAATACCCCGAGGTTGTTTATACCGTCGCATAGGGCGAATGCTGAAACATCTCTTGCGCCACGGGCGGCAGACATAGCAATGATGACCAGACAGCTAGTAGCGACAGCACTAAAATGCAAAATTGACCTATCTTCGCTTGATATGTAATACGGCTTTTTTGTTCCGATGAGCAATTTCGACCTCTTCAAATAGCACTCACTACGCTAACTGCAGCGCAGCTAGACTGGCGCTGACCCAATATGCTGTGGCTAGCCCGGTTTACGGTTCACGCCTAGACAGAGGCAATTATGGCTTTGAATGCGAATAACTTGATTCAAAAATTAATTTAAAAATGGTAGCATTAGCGGGAAAGAGAGATAAATATGGGTTTATTTAAATATTCAGCAAAGGTTCTGTGAAACGCGCACTAAAGCAAAAGTATTCGCCAGTCTCAAAAGGAAAGCGTAAGCTAACATCTGCTAGAAAACGTGCAGTAAAAGGCCTATGACAGCCTATCATCGCCACCAGTTCGTTTTAGCCATAATGGGCTGTTTAATGCTTGTGTATGCTTCAGTACTCTCAGTCAAGGACGCCTACGAAGGTGGCTCATTAGCTAAAGCTATTGTGTATATTATTCTTACCATTTATGTAAATATTATGTTTGCACGACATATCGGTAAGCTTATAAGCGTATATGGTCCAATTTCAAAATGGGGTTGGGGCAAATCGGATCGCCACAATCTAAATTAAGACAAAATATGACCCTGTATTTCTCTTGGTTAAGAATGGTGTTTTCGGTAGCCAAAAAGGCGCCCCAAATTCTGTTAAACTGAATCTATGAATAATTATTGGTTTAAGAGAAAACGTTATGGTTACGGCTTTGTGCCTGTCACTTGGCAGGGCTGGGCGAGCATTGGAATATATCTGTTGGTTATTTTCGGTGGCCTGCTGTCTATTAGAGATATGCCGGAAGACGACTTTTCGGCCGAAGCCAGTATTTATTTGCTGGTTGTACTAATTGCCACGTCTGCACTTATTATTGTCAGCTACAAACATGGCCCGACTCTAAAATGGCGTTGGGGCAAGTCAGACCGCGACAATCCTGATGAAGATTTTTGATCAGAATATAAGTGCTGAAGTGCTCGGACGTTTTATAAAAGACAAGCACGGCAATGTGATTATTTGGCAGCGGCCTAATCTGCCGCTATGGGTGTGGATTGCCAGCATGCTGCTAACAAAAATCTTGCCAGCCGGTCAGCTGAATAGTTCGGTAGAATTAATATCGTTCGGGTTACTTTTTACCTGGGCTTGGCTAGAAATAATCCAAGGCGCGAGCCCCTTCCGCCGCACTCTTGGGGCAGTAGCAATAAGCTACATGGTTTTCTCGGGTGTAACGTGGTAGTTTAGAGTTTAGGGTGTGCGTTCTTATCAGGATAATGACAGGCTAGTTATACCTTGGTGAGCGGGTCTAGTTGTATGTTACGAGGGGTGTAGCAGGCAATCAGCTCTACTGTTTGGTCTAGGACTGAAGCAGGTAAACCAGCTGGCACATAGGCGGCTGTAATATCTATACCATTAACAGGACATATCCAATCTAGCTTGAGCCCCTCGCTACCGGGCTGTTCGTCTAATACCTTTACGGCCACTCGACGTAGCCGACAACGTTCATCATCTCTTGTTGCAAAAGATTCTTTAGTGGGATCAAGCATAACAAAATGGGCACCGTCTCTTATGCTCATAACACTGACGTCATGAACGGTGAATTCGCTAGATATAGCTGCTGAAGGTACTTCTTCTCTGACGCGATTCATAAAGTAATTTGAGCTAATGAGAGGCAATTTTCTAAAAGCCTTCAAATCCTTGGCGTGTAGTACTTTTAAGGCTGGGTTTCTGCGAGGCTGCTGTGGTGTGCGAATTTCTACTGCAGGGTGCGGCTTTAGTAGTTCTACCTCTTGATAGGCTTGGCCAATACATCGTGCTGACACGCGACGAATTAAAGATACGCGAGCCAAAGATGAATTGTTGAATTGCGACTCTGGCGCCAGCGTTCGACACATTTCTGCAGGACTGTCTGCGCTCATAATAAGCACGTATACTATATATTTATAAATTGTAAAGTATAAGAATACTTTGACCCACCAAGGCTATTATTAAAAATAGCTTTTTGCTCATGCTTGCAATTAGTAACGCGGTATGTCATTAATACTATTCATGAGGGAAGGCTTCTTGAGAGAAACAGCAGAAATAATAGATCGTGAGTTTGAGCTTTGCCGCCAATTACATAGTTTGCTTGCAGATATTATGCAAAGTCATGGGAGTTTTGACACATCCGAGCTAGACGGCACAACACCACGAACTATTGATGAAATTCATCTAAAAGATGGATGGGTTGTGTCTCTCAGTGATTCGGCTACGGAAACTACTATTGTGGAGAAGAACCGCCACGGTAGGGCACTAATAAATCCAATAAATATATTACTTATGCAAAGTGCGGACAACCCTTTAGAGGGTGACGTTGCATATGAAGTTGATTTAGGATTCCAAGTAGGACCTAATGGCGTGATAAACACAACTAGTTACAACAGCCAGGTACTTGACCTGGACGAGGTGGCTGGTCTACTAACCGATGTGCGAGATGTGCTTGTCCCAAACGTTTTGGCAGGAAAATTTAAACCTAGCATCTAACGCATAGAAAACTGGTTTATGGTTGCATGCACGAGCTCTAATTTACCCAGTTGACTATAAAGATACTGGTAACAGTAATTGCAAATACAGCTAATGCGGCGGCAACGGCAGTCTTGATTTTCATATTAATAGCATAGACGTAAGCACCCGTGCCGCGCAATCTTTGTCTGTAAGCAATTAGGCAGCGATAAGATAGAATAGTAACTAATGAGCAAACTCTGTAAAGACATAGCTGCGTATTTAATGCTCGCTGCCTATCTAGCTGTACCGGTTGTGCTGTGGCAGGCGTCTGTCGGGTCCACCGCCTGGGCCGATAGTGCAAGCGTACTAAGGTCAATCGGCCAGGTCAGCGGGCTGCTGGGCGCAAGTATGTTTTCGCTTAATTTTGTATTAGCCGCTCGCCTGCGGTGGCTGGAGGATTTGATGAGTGGGCTACCTAGGGTGTATGTCGTACATCACATATTCGGAGGACTGACCTTAATATTGTTGCTAACACACCCTTTGTTCCTGGGGCTGCAATATCTGTCAAGCTCACTGTCGTTTGCTGCCAACTTCTTTGTGCCCAGCTTAAGCGACATACCAAAACTGCTTGGCGTTCTAGCGCTTGGTACGTTAGCTGTACTGCTTTTTATAACTTTCTTTATACGGATCGCATACCACAAATGGAAATCTACGCACCAATGGCTGGGGTTGTCGCTGTTGTTTGCAAGCCTTCATGTGTATTTAATACCGGGGCATTTGTCATCAGCGCCAGAGCTACGAGTATACATGGTATTAATTATTGTTTTGGGCCTAGTGGCGTTTGCGTATAGGGTATTGTTTGGCAGGTGGCTAGTGCGACGATCGCCTTACAAGGTTCAGAGCGTGAACGTCCATGACGATAACGGCACGGAAGTTACGCTGGCTCCAATTAAAAAGCCCGTCAACTATCAGGCTGGGCAGTTTTTGTTCGTCCGGGTTCACGACTCTGCAGGCATTACGCGTGAACCACACCCTTTTTCTTTCACTAGCCCACCAGCTGCGGCAAATATTTCATTTACTGCAAAACCTTTAGGTGATTACACAAAGACATTGAAATCACTTATGACTGGTTCTACGGTTGACATAGAAGGGCCGTACGGGCGATTTATATTTGCGAACGGCGGCGATAGCCAAGTATGGGTAGCTGGCGGCATAGGTATAACACCTTTTATGAGCCGTGTTAGGGAACTTGAGGTCAGCGGGTCGGAAAAGATCACCTTGTACTACGCGGTGCGGGACAAAAAAGACGCTTTGTTTGCAGATGAACTAAGAACTACAGCTAATAAAATAGATGGTTTTACGCTGCGGCTTTGGGAAAGCAACACAGAGGGAAAGTTCGCGGTTAGGGATATAGCCGAACTAAAGGCGGGCGCTGACCATACATACTTCATATGCGGCCCACCACAGATGCTAGTTAGTATGAAACAAGACCTGAAAAAGGTTGGCGTCAAGCGGGGCGCTGTCTATGCCGAAGAGTTCAAGCTCTACTAGTTAAAACGTATCTAGTAGATATACCGGAAGTAGCTCGCCGGTACCGTTCGTGATGAAATAACTCCTCGGCCGCGAAAGTTCATTTCGCTAACCGTAACAGTCTCACCGCTAACCGCTTCTACATAGACAACATGCATGCCTTGCTGGCCGATAGCCCCGACGCGTGGTGTAGAGCCTGTTGGGATACCTTGGGCTTGAGCCCTTGAGACCCAGGTGTTGGCGTTGCCAAGACTATTAGGCAAGTCAGGCCGGCGATTTTTGGCATACCACGTGCAGTAGCCGGATATGTAGCCATTACTGGAATATCCCCTAAGCGTCTTGCTGGTCTGTTCATATCCGGTGCGTGTTTGGCTATTCGTGGTTGTTTGTTTGATAGCAGCAGGTCCCCTTACTGCTTCGGGAATATTTCTTTCCTCAAGTGTCTCGTCAGGACTAGGGATGACTAACTCATCGCCAGGTTTGATAAGGTCCGGGTGGGCAAGGGCGGTATTTTTGTTAAACAAACGCTGCCACGTTGTGTTATATGTTTCGGCTATTTTGCTCAAAGAATCCTGGGCTACCACCTTGTATTTGACAGGCTCTAGTCCTTCTAGCTCTGGCTCGATGGCTGCGGTGTTGATTTGTGTCAACGGCGCCAAGGCAGCCAGTCGGGTTAGGTCAGCTCCGGGCCGATTATCTGATTGTATAAGTCCGAGCGTGTCTGCGCTGGCTTTAGAGCTGCTCATGAACAAGATTGTCATAACAAGCAAGCCCGCTAACGCGGTTTTACGCATTTTATAAGTTCCTCCTAAAGTTACAAACTGACACCACATCACCGCATAGCATGGCGCGCACCTCTGCGTGCTGCTTTTTGCCAGACACATTGCACACCAGGGCTATACGCTACTGTACTGATATATGTACAATTAGCTGTCGCCACCTGATGTTATGCGCGAAGAGCGCTTTTACTTTGCGTGATTGTCGTTTTGATGAACAGGATAGATTTACTGTTTGTCCTGCATTTGTACCCCTCCACCTCATATGAAAAGATACAAGAACCTATCGTACAGGCATATATAATAATGTCAAGCTTTAAGGTGTTAATCTGACTTATGGCTATCACGAGATTATGCACAAAAAGGTCACAAATACACAAAAGTGCTTGACAAAATATGAAATGTGTGCTAGTATTAAGCTTAATAAACGTATTCTCTTGTTCTAGACATCAAAAATCTTTGAAAAAGCAGTAATAAGTTCCCCTATCTAATACGGGGCGTTTACAAACCCAGTTATTGGCACAATGAAGCCCGGGTCGTAAATAGTACAAAAAACACCGTTTGTTTACCAATACAGTCCTTTAAAGGGCTGTATTTTTATTTGATCATTTTAAATTATGTCTTGTCAGCGAATTAGTCTCGGCTAAAAAAGAGATTAATTAAAAAAGTTAGAATAATGCTGAGGATAATTGAGGTGACAATCGGGAATGCGAAGGTAAGGTTACCGCGCCGCACCACAACATCACCGGGTAAACGCCCAAGCCCTAGCGACCAACCTATGCCCATCATAATAAATAAAACCCCTAACAGTAAAAATACTTTGCTCATATCCATGCCGGCCATAATAAATATTAGTTAACCATTCGTGCTAATAGATTTCCGCCATACCTCCCGATATTTTTTTTGGCTAAAGATTTATGAGTAAAGAAAACCACCGGACATGGTGTCGGCGTCAAGGTGATTCTGTCTCTTAACAGTTCAAAGGAGGTTAGTCTGTGTGTACCTCACGTGCATAACTAGTTGATATCTGTCCGTTAGATTTAGGACTTTTCAATGGATTACCCCTTTTCGTTTTAGTGCTAATGGCTACATTATACTACCCATGTTTTTTTGAAAAGACCACACAATAAATAAGTTGCTTTAGCAAGGAGACGTGGTTACACTAAGGTTAAATCGGGATTTATCATAATATGACTTATAGCGCCTTCCCACCAAATCATCCAGACTATGTAGAGTATGGTGAGCTTCGTATTCTTGAGGCAGAAAACCGTAAATTGATTGAAGCACAGCTAGAGCGACAGTTTGAGCGCGACATTACTGAATTCCGATCTGATATCATGACAAAATTACTCCGCCACGGCGCATTAGAAAATAGCCAAGGCTGGGCCATGTTCCATACCGATTTTGATTCTGAAGTTACTGGAGATACGGCTGTACACAACACCAAATTATTTAGAAACGTGCTTATTTTGTGCGAGCCATCATCGACACCAACTTGGCCCGGATCAGGCACGGACGTGCCCCACATACGCATATTTGTTAACGAACTGCTGCCATTTATAAAAGATGAAAAAGGTGAAGATGGGAAAAATGAAAAAGCTAAAAAAGCGACAGACAGCAAGGAAGAATATGCGTGGATTACGCAGGATGTGGCGGTAGACGAGAGTGGCGATTGCCAGCATTTCGTTGATGCGTTTATACCCGAAGAAGAAGACCTGCGCAAATCAAAGTCAGTCATATTTTTGGCGGATGGAGAGGGCGGCTATATGCTTTCAAAAAATTTTCAACCCTTCACTCCAGTTATGAAGCTACCCCCTGATGACGTACCTGTAGTAAAGCCCACAGATATAATTCCGTTAGGGGTTTATATGGATATTAGAGACAGAACGGATGCTCTGGCGGTGGCTCGTGAGCTGTTGGCTGAAGTTATGGACCTGGAGCCGGCAGATTTTCAGGGCAACAAGCAGAATAATTATTAGTAAACTCTTAAAGTAGCTGAAGTGATTTCAAGATTTCTACAGCTTGTTTGTAGGCGCTAGTTTCGATGTAATAATCAAGCGGGACTTTATGTGTGGCCATGTCATCGGTTAAATCGGACGAAGAATAGCCGCCAGTAATAATGTATGTCTCCGGCTCTTTGCCATAATCCGGGCCGAGCGTATCGTTTTGCTGCAAAGAATAATTACCTGCGATAAAGAAATATGCAAAATGACTCGTATCTTTTAGGCCGAAATGAATCAAGTTTGTTTCTGGTAGTTGACCAACAGCAGGATTACTGTAAATTAACTTCTCTGAAGGCTTAATCGCAACTCCGTCGCCTATGTATTTGCTATCTGAGGTTCGGGCTTGTTGGCGGATATAAACCCGGAAATTACCAGTAACTTCGCCTATATCCGTAGTTAGGTATTTGAAGCTCGGCGACTCAATGCGCACGCCATCGTCATTTTCTGTCACAGTCCAATTACTAGGATATGTAAAAGAAATGCGCGGATGATCCGCTTTAAAGGTTTTGGTTTCTTTTGCTTCAGGAATATCGCTGGTGGTCTGGCCGGCGCCAGACTCGTTTGGGGCGGTTTGTCTTTGGGTGTTTGACTCCTGTGCAGCTGGTGCGGCTTTGTTTTTAGAAAATAATTTCCAGCCGCCATATGCAGTTCCAGCCAGTGTTAATATAAAGACTAGTGATAATACAGTTCTTTTATAAGGAAAACGCGGTCTCTTGTTAGTCGGGCGCTGAGATGGGGCGGAGCCTTTCAGGGGTTCGCCGGGGACTTCTAGCGGTCCACCAAAGAAATAGTCATCGTTTGATTTCATTATGTCTTTCTATAACCACTTTAGCACACTCGGTATCAACTAATGAGCAGGTGGGGTGGGCTTCATGATTGGGTCGGAAGAGGCCCTTTTTGTGCGGGCCAACAAAATAAAGGGTACGGCTATTAGCTGCAAAATGCCGGCCAGGATGTACGAGCTGGGATAACCATCTAGCTGTGCGACCTTGCCTAGGCTAGGCTGTATGATCACGCCACCAGATGAGCTGATAAGATTATCAGAGGAAAGTACTGTAGCTCGCTGTGCTGAGGGGATCAGATCGTTAATATAAGCTTGCTGTACCGGAATACTGGCCGCCCACAAAGTGCCCCAGACTATTAAGATTGCCAATACTAGCCAAAAAATAGGAAGCAGCCCTATTAGAAGGAGTGCCATGGCGCTGAGCGCTGAACCAGCCATCAGCATTGAGGTGCGAAACTTGAACAGTCGACGAAAATAAGGTGCGAGCATGCCGCCAAAAATCTGAGTAGCGGATATTATAGCTGCCGCTAGTCCGGCAACCGCGTAGGAATTGCTGTTGCCGTAAAGCTCAAGAAGATACGGCTGCAGGGCATAAAAAGCATAAATACCAACGCCAAACGTAAATGGTCCGGCCAACATAATCCAGCGCAGGGCTGGCCTTTTAAAACCGTGCTCGTACGAGGTTTGAATAATAATCTTCATTTCCTTGACGGGCGATTTGCTGCCACGGGGAGTGAAACCAATGTCGTGCATCAGGACAAAGGCCATGAAAAAGGTTACGCCAAGCACAAAGATGCGTAAAATATAAGGCACGCCAAGATTGGTAAACTGTGCGATTACCCCACCAGCTACAGTCCCGCTCAGCATTGCTATGCCTGTTGCGACCTGCCCTTTGCCAAAGGCTGCCTCAAGACTGCCTTTGTATCTAGTGAACTTGAGCGCGTCTACTAGCCAGGCCTCAGTAGCGCCCGAGAAAAACGTAAATCCAAGGCCCAATAGCATAGAAGCCAGCGCCCAAAGCCAAAAGGCGGCACTACCTGCCCAGAGCGCCCAGTAAAAAAATGTTGCAATAAGCAATGTAGCCGAGCCTAATAAATATGATGTACGTCTTCCTAGAGTGTCAGCGACAACACCGGTTGGTATCTCGAAAACAACTTGGCCAGCGGTAAAAAAAGCACTAGCTGCAAAAGCCTGGGTGATACTAAGTCCTGCGTCCAACAAAAAGAGCGTGTTAATGCCCCAAATAAACGAGGACGCAAACGTAGACAACAGTGTCAGTGTAACGTAAATTTTAAGAACCTTCTGAGCAGTGAATACCATTGATTTTAATTGTACCCGAGATCTATATAAGCACACTATTATTGAGATTATGGGCATAACCACGAACTAGAATTAGCCATGCGCTCTTTGTGATTAGCTTATCCACCGTTACAATAAATTTATCAGGAGTAATTATATGAAGAGATTTTTATTGATTGTGATAGTGGGCATAGCCATAGCTGGTGGGTTTATTTTTATCTCAAAACCTCCTAATGAGAACGGTCCAGAAAGCAAAACGCAAACCGTTGCGGACAGTAGTGTGATTAGTGAGGCCAATCAAAGTAAATCCAATGATCATATACGTTCGGCCATAAAGAAAACCACAACAGACAGGGTAGGTGCACAGAAAGCCAATGTTACTGTAGGTGATTTTTACTTTGACCCGACGGTTATGAAGATTGGCGTTGGTACGACGGTGACCTGGACAAATGTCGGCATGATCGGCCACGATGTTAAAACAGATAAAAGCAGCCCAATGCAGGGTCCTGGCAGTGACATATTAGATCGTGGCGAGACATACACCTACACGTTTAACGAGCCAGGATTGTACCTGTATTATTGTTCGCCACACCCAGTCCAGATGCGTGCCGTTATTGAAGTGATTTGATGATTTAAAGCGCATAAAGCCTATACCGGACAACGGTCTGGCCATGATAGGCATGGGGGTGAACATGATGTGATTGCAGCTGGCTTAATGAGAACCCGGGCACAATGCGCTAAGCTGCACAAGAGCATACTGAATCTGTTACCATAAGTGCATGACAGAGCTGAAGACAAGGAAAAATGACGCCAGCGCGAGCGCCTTTTTAGAATCTATAACCGATAGTCAAAAGCGTCGTGATAGCCAGGTTATCTGCCGCTTAATGCAAGAAGTGACCGGTGAGGAACCTAGCATGTGGGGAAGCAGCATTGTCGGTTTTGGAGCATACCACTATAAATATGCCAGTGGTAAGGAGGCGGACTGGATGTTGGTGGGCTTTAGCCCGCGAAAGGCAAACTTAACCCTGTATATCATGTCAGGATTTGATGAATACGCTAAGACGAGCGGCTATAGCCCGAAGCCACTACTGGGTCAACTCGGTAAATATTCAACCGGGAAATCCTGTCTATATATAAAGCAGCTGAGCGATGTTAACATGGATGTGCTGCGCCGATTAATTGATGAATCGTGTAAACATATGAAAGTGGCCAACCAAAGCTTATGATCTTGAATCCTGCCAACGATGCTGTCCGTAGAGTGCGAAACTTCCAGCTTTTTAAGTCATCTCACGAACTGACGGTTGATGATGTAAGGCCTGCCCGAGCATACATTAGTCAGTACTGGGAGAAACTGCAGCGCTATTGCCCTAAAGATGAAGATAGCCTGATCGGTCTACCTAAACCTTATCTCGTGCCTTCGTACGAAGTAGGCACGGAGTTTGATTACAACGAGATGTACTACTGGGACAGTTACTTCATGGTCCAGGGTATTATGGACGAAGAGCACAAAGAACTGGTGTTAGGGATGCTTGAAAATATGCTATTTATGTTTAAACGGTACAAGATTATTCCTAATGCGTCGCGTACTTTTTTGATGGGGAGAAGCCAGCCCCCACTACTAACTACGTTTATCTGGGAAGTTTACGATAAATACAACATGAGTATTGAGTGGCTACAGCAGTGTATGCCAATTGCTGAACAGGAATACGAGATCGTATGGATGGGGACAAAAAAGCCGAATGCTCGCAAAGTCTATCGTGACTTAAGCCGTTTTTACGATATAAATTATCAGCACAACTTAGCAGAAGCCGAAAGCGGCTGGGATATGACCCCGCGCTTCAATCACAAGTGCCTTAACTATCTTCCGGTTGATCTAAACGCAATGCTTTTTAAGTATGAAACAGACTTTGCGCGTTACTATCGTCTGCTGGGCGATCGGCGCCAGGTGTCTTACTGGGAGGTTGCGGCTGCTGCCCGCAATAAAACCATGAACGAGCTTATGTGGAGCGAGTTGAGGGACCTTTATTATGACTACAACTACGAGAAAGAAAAACGCGGAAATGTTTCGTCGCTAGCAAGCTATTTTCCAATGTGGGCCGGAATGGTAGACGACAAAAGAGCTAAGGAGCTAGTCAGGTCGCTTCGGCGTTTTGAGAACCGCGGGGGGCTGGCAACCACTGATGTTCAGCCTTTGAATCAGTATGTGCGCGGAACCATACCTACGCAATGGGCGTATCCCAACGGTTGGGCGCCACTACATTTGATAGTGATCCAAGGTTTACGACGATACGGGTATCACGATGACGCCCGCAGGATAGCCATGAAGTGGATTAGAACAAACGTTGATTGGTTTAGCAGACATGGAGTTTTCCTGGAAAAGTACAATGTCGTACAGTCCGATAAGCCGCCGGTCAAGGGGCTTTACCCGACACAGACGGGTTTTGGTTGGACGAACGCAGTCTTTGAACGTTTGTGCCAAGAATACATTGATGGAAAAAGCTGATCTGCCGTGTGCGGACAAGTTAGCTTTTGACAAGAAGACACAAGCGCAAGGTGCAGCAGCTACACTCGAGTGGCGCAGTGGTAAAAAACTAAAAGCCTACAAATGCCAACACTGTGACCTATGGCATTTATCATCAGTATAGATTTATAATCAAAACAAGCTAACGGGCGGGAGAAATGAGAGGTTATGCCGGAACCAGGAATGGAAGAACGAATTATTTTAGCTGTTGACACATCTGCGAGAGAAGAGGCAGCGAGACTCGTTGGGATTGCCCAAGAAGCAGGAGCGCGCTACGTCAAGCTTGGTTTAGAACTATTTAGCGCTACAAGCTGGCAGTATTGTTCTGAGATAGCCGCCGAATATGATCTGGATTGGGTGGCTGACGCTAAACTTGATGATATTCCTAATACGGTTGTCGGTGCCGTGCGAAAAACCTTAAAAAATTAGAGCACCCGCCCTTCGCTATCACTATGCATACGACTGCAGGCATGGAAGCAATGCACCAAGCCCAAGAAGAAGCGGGTGATATAAAAATGCTCGGTGTGACTGTACTTACTTCCATAACGGATGAAGAAAGCAGGGAGATTTTTGGTGCTTTAGCAAGAGAGAAAGTTAAACAATTGGCCGAAATGGCAGCAAGGGCTGGCCTCAAAGGAGTTGTGTCTTCTCCTAAGGAAGTGGGCATGATAAAAGAAAATCCAGAAACCACTAGCCTATTCGCCATGATTCCAGGAACACGATCAGCAAATTCCGAAGTACAAGATCAAGCACGTGTCAGTACGCCAGCGGCCGCAATTCGTGATGGGGCCAACCTATTAGTCATTGGGCGACAAATCACAAAGGCCGTCGACCCTGCGCGGGCATTTAACGAGCTGGTACATGAACTTGAGACAGCCAAAGCGTAAACAATGGCACAGTACGAACATCTAGAAGAACTCGTTGTCGGCTTATTTGATAGGGTGAGCTTGGTTATGTCAAATCAAAAGAAGAATTCATTAGATTAAAGTCGGGCAGGCTGTCGCCTAATTTTTTTAATGGGAGAGGTGTAATGTCATTTTCTACGAAAATTGACATGTCTCTAGAGAGGCAAAAACGGCTGGCAAAATTAACAGTCGAAGGCTATGCGCATGGTCTAGATCAGGCAAAAAACTCCTTTGATCACATTGTTAATTTGCCGCAAGCCGTGAATCCAGTTGTCGGGGCAGTCGCACTTTTAAACGGTGTTTCGCTTTTGTACCTTAGAACTCCTGAGGGGGAGAAGGGCTATGGCAAACATCCGCCGATTGAGGGGCAGTATCAATCAGGCGATAGAGTTATTGGGCTTAATAACGTGATAAGCAATACTGATACGAAAGTAGAAGTAACCGGACCTATCGAAGGAGCGGGGTTGGTATTACCCGAGTTTGTTGTTTTGCTGAACCGGGAAGAAGGCGGCGAAGCAGCACTTAAATCCCAAGGATATGACCTTACTCAAGTGATTGGTATGGGTGCCGCAACTGGTATTCTACTAGATGCGGGCAGAATTCAGTCGCACCAGGCGGAATGGTCTTACCAGTATATTGAGCAATATAATAAAACCTAATCTAGATACCTAATGCCAAAACAAAGTGCAGGGTTGTTGATTTATAAGATTGAAGACGGGCAGGTTAAGGTGCTGCTCGGGCATATGGGCGGGCCATTTTATGCCAAGAAAGATGAGGCTGCCTAGACGTGTCACAGATAAAGCCAGATATGTTCACTATGGAATGGCCACCAAGGTCTGGCAATATGCAGGAATTCCCTGAGATTGATAAAGCTGAGTGGCCAGACTTGCCAACTGCAATGAGCAAAGTGATTAAAAGCAGTCAAGTATTTATTGAACGATTAGTTGAGTTTCTAAAACCTACGATTCCAAACAGATCCTTAAAATTAAAAGAGTTAGAAACCGCTGCCCCAAATTAGCCATCACTTTTCTGATAAATTAAGCTATAATTTTTATATTAACGGACAAAGGGAAACATGGCGTACAAAACAGGCAACCCAGCCCTTAGTAAAAAGACTTTTTACGGGTTAGAAGCGGCCGGGGAGCCGATGACCCTTAACGGAGCAGTTAACAAATCCTTAACGGCGCTTTTAATGTGTGTTGCAAGCGCGGTTGTCGGCTGGAATTTACTATCCTCAGGCACCAGCAGCTCACTTCCCTTGCTTGTTATGGGCGCACCGATACTTGGGTTTATTGTTGCACTCGTTACGATTTTTAAAAAAACCTGGGCACCAGTCACCACCCCGATTTATGTGATTTTAGAAGGACTGTTTCTGGGTGTCGTCTCTAGATTATTTGAAGCTGAGTACGGCGGCATAGTGATGATGGCTGTGTCGCTAACCTTCGGTATATTCTTCTGCATGCTTGTTATTTATAAAAGCGGTCTTATTAAAGTTACAGAGAACTTTAAGCTGGCGGTTACGGCCGCAACCGGTGGCATTGCTCTTTACTATATCGTGAACCTGCTCGTCGGGATATTTACTGGCAACAGTTTGCCGCTAATCTGGGACAGCGGTACTGCAGGTATCTTGTTCTCGGTCTTTGTGGTGGGTATAGCCGCTCTAAACCTTGTAATGGACTTTGACTTTATCGAACAAGGGGCGGAGGCCAGGGCGCCCAAATACATGGAATGGTACAGTGCTTTTGGTTTAATGGTGACGCTTATCTGGCTGTACCTTGAGATATTGCGACTGTTAGCGAAGGCTCGTGATTGAGAGCCTGATTTATTGCCAGCCATAGCTGTTATAATAAGGACTCTATGAATTACTATGTGACTACTTCTATTCCCTATGTTAACGGTGAGCCGCACATCGGCTTTGGCATGGAGCTGTTGCACGGTGATGTTATGGCTCGTTATGCCCGACAACAAGGCAAAACCGTAATCTTTAGCACAGGAACAGACGAGCATGGGGGGAAAGTAGCCGAAAAAGCCGCCGAACAAGGTAAAACGCCAAAACAGTTCAGTGACGAAATCAGCAAACAATTCAGTGATGTAGCTAAGCTGCTTAATATTAGCAACGATCGTTTTATCAGAACGACAGACCCGGGCCACGAACAACGTGCCGGGCTAATCTGGAAAGCGCTGGAAAAGGACATCTATAAGGGTAAATATAGTGGTTTGTATTGCACGGGCTGTGAAGCGTTTGTGACTGAAGCCATCGCAAAGGAAAACAAAGGCGTATGCCCGCACCACAACAAGCCTTATGAAAAGATCGAAGAAGAGAACTATTTTTTTAAACTTAGTAAATACACGCAACAGATACAGGAAGCATTAGAAAACGGAAAGTTCCGCGTGCTGCCAAATACTCGTAAGCACGAGATTGACCAAGTACTGAAAAGCGGCCTAGACGATATAAGTATCTCGCGGCCAAAAGAGAAAATTAGTTGGGGTATACCTGTGCCAGGCGATGAAAATCAGGTTATGTATGTTTGGTTTGAAGCGTTGATGAACTATATAACCGTACTGGGCTATCCGGAACACAAAGACTTCAAAGAATTTTGGCCAGCTAATGTGCAGGTCATCGGCAAGGACATTTTACGTTTTCATGCTGCGATTTGGCCGGGCATGTTGCTAGCGCTTGGATTGCCTTTGCCAAAAGATTTGTTTGTACACGGATTTATAACGGTTGAAGGCCATAAGATGAGTAAGAGCCTCGGAAACGTAATCCATCCTAAACAGGTAGTTGACGAGTACGGTGTTGACGCGTTTAGGTATTACTTTTTACGACATGTACCAAGCTATGATGACGGTGACTTCAGCTGGGCTAAGCTACACAGCGCCTATAATAACGAATTAGGCAACGAGCTTGGTAATGCCGTGCAACGTACCGTGGCCATGATCACACAGTACCAAAACGGCCTCATCGGGGATATACCACCTGCAGAACACGACACAGCACAATATCGTACCGCCTTAGAGGATTATCGTTTTGACCAGGCATTGAATGAGTTGTGGGAGCAGGTTCGGGGCTTAAATCAGTATATTGACGAAGAAAAGCCCTGGAAAATCCACAAAGCCGATGACCCAGACCATTTGCGTGAAGTTTTAGCATATCAGGTCAGCTGTTTGCTTGAAATTGCTGAATTGCTTAAGCCCTTTTTGCCTGAAACAGCCGAAAAAATTATTCACATTTTCGGAGAAGGTATCATCCGTCCAACTGAAACCAGCCTATTCCCCCGAAAGGAAACAGCTTCAACTACATAAAATGCTAGAGCTGTTTGATACTCATTGCCATATACAGGAGGCCACGGCTGGGCTGCCGGAAGCTAATTTAATTCGTGGAATCTGGAAAAAAGATTCGGGCGTGGACGCCGATACGATGATTCGGCAGGCCGCAGACCGGGGTGTTGGCCACATAGTCTGCGTCGGAACTACGCTTGAGGACAGTGTTGTGGCTGTGAGGTTTGTGCAGGCTAGACAAGGTTTGTGGGCAAGCGTTGGGGTCCATCCTCACGAAGCTAAAGACTACGTAAACGCTCCGGACAAATTGCAAAAAATTCGCAATTTGCTAGATAATCGCAAAGTAGTGGCGATTGGCGAATGCGGACTTGATTACCATTACGACCATTCCTCCACAGCGGACCAGCAAAAGCTTTTACGTTTTCATTTGGAGTTAGCTCAGGAACACGATCTGCCCTTAATATTTCATGTCCGGGACGCGTTTGCTGATTTTTGGTCTATTTTTGATGAATATAAAGGGACTAGAGGCGTTATACACAGTTTTAGTAGCGTTTTAGAGGATCTAGAACAAATCATAGCTCGTGGCCTGTACGTCGGCCTGAACGGCATTATGACTTTTACTAAAGACAAGAGGCATCTAGAAGCGGCAAAGTCTGTGCCGATTGATAAATTACTTCTTGAAACCGATGCTCCGTTCTTGACACCAGCTCCTTACCGTGGTACAATCTGCCAGACAAAACATGTGCGAGCGACTGCAGAATTTTTATGCCAACTCCGAGGAGAGTCCTTGAGTAAACTGGCTAGTGTCACGACCACGAATGCAAAGGAATTATTTCAACTATCATGACTGCAACGATTTATGGTTTAGGCTCACCAAACCCTGAGCAACAACATGGGCGTATTGACTCTGTGGCTCAACGCCAAAGAATAATAAACGCAGCAGCAGCTTCTGTACTACGGGTTCAGCAGCAGGAACGCTCCAGCCCATATGTCACACTATTCGGTGAAAGACCGCCTCTAGAAATTGCCCCGGCGGCGCCTGTTGACAGTGGGGCAGCAAATGTACATAGCTTGGATGAATATAGAAGTCGGGCTAACAGCGAAGCTCAACCATCAGCTGTATCGCTCGCCAACATGGCACAAGAATTTAGGGAGACTGGCTGATGCTGCGCAAACTGTTTGATAGCATAGTTGCTCAAAAGCAGGCAGAACGCCGCGCGGACCTTTATCGTAAACTACTACGGCACGAGGCCAGGATAGGTGGCCAGTTGTTTGGCCCTGTTCGTCCTGGCGGCCGCCGAGAATTCTTTTGCCTGGACGAGCACACCTGGGTTTGGCACGAGGAGTGGGTTGACCAAACTGGGCAGCGCCAAATTAAGACTACGCGCTATGACGTGCGGCCTGACGTTATCCTGAAGTCTCAAAATGGACAGTACCAAAAGGTCAGCGGCCAAGAGCTGGATCGCTTGGTTGACGCTACCCAGCTTTACCGTGACCGAGTTAAAGCCGAGCTCTACGCTACAGTTGCCTAATTTTATAGTAATCTAAACAGCATGACCAAGAAATCTATATACCTTGATTATGCTGCAGCCACGCCGTTGGACCGAGATGTTCTGACTTGCATGGAACCGTACTTTACCGAAAAATTTCATAACCCGTCAGCTACTTATTTAGCGGCAAAAATAATTACAAAAGATATTCAAAGCGCAAGAGAACGTGTAGCTCATTGGCTTGGCGCACGTTCAGGTGAAATTATATTTACTGCCGGCGGAACCGAAGCCAACAACCTGGCCATTATGGGAGTCATGGGTACCTATCCTGATGCCAATATTGTAGTTAGCACCATTGAACACGAATCTGTTTTAAAACCGTCAAAGCGCTACGACAACCGTGTCGCTAAGGTTCAGCCAGACGGAGTAATTGACTTGGCGTCGCTAGAAACAGCTGTTAACGATAAAACTGTGTTAGTGAGCATTATGTATGCAAATAATGAAATCGGTACAATAGAGCCCTTGCGCCGAATCGCGAAAGCCCTGGAAGAAATTAAAAAAGACCGCCAAAAACGGGGCATAAAGCTGCCTTTATATTTTCATACGGACGCCGCACAGGCTGGCAACTACCTGGACCTGCATGTGTCCAAGCTTGGCGTTGATATGATGACACTTAACGGAGGGAAAATATACGGCCCAAAACAGAGCGGAGCTTTGTTTGTTAAGTCAGGAATTTCCTTAACGCCTTTGATAGTGGGCGGTGGACAGGAAAACGATAAACGCAGTGGTACTGAAAATGTGGCTAATATCATCGGGTTAAGTGCCGCGCTTGATAAAGCTCAAAGTATGCGCTCAGACGAATCGCGTCGCGTACAAGAGCTGAGAGACGAGTTCATCGCCTTATTGTCTCAAGAATTTCCGGACTCTATCATTAACGGATCGCTTAAGTCGCGACTACCAAACAACATACACGTAACCTTTGCTGGCCAGGACAATGAGCGATTGATGATGTTACTTGATGAGGCAGGCATCCAATGCGCGGTAGGCTCAGCTTGCAGTGCTAGTAGTGATGAGCCCTCCTACGTATTAAAAGCCATTGGACTCAATGATAATAAGGCTCAAGCCTCGCTGCGTTTTACTATCGGTCGCTCTACGACCAAACCAGCTATCATCAAAACTATTAGAAGTATCCTGGCGATTATTTGATTACCTGAGGTGGTATCAGGTATAATGGATATGATTTAACTGAAATTATAAAATGATAAAAGAAAAAATTCTACGCCTCTTTCCGCTTTACCGCGTCCTGGCGCTTTGCATGCTGATTTTATTGATAGTGCTGAGTTCAAGAGGCTTGCTATCGGCGCAAGCGGTAACGCAAGGATACAATAGCGCCGAGGGCGCCCTACAGCGAGGCATGCTGGTCGGGATTAAGGATTCCGATACAAGCACGGTAGAAGCTGTCAGTTCAACGCATGCTGATAAATTACACGGTGTCGTTGTAGACGCTAATGACGCTCCGGTAACACTATCGGCCGAAGACCAAAAAGTGTTCGTGGCTACCGTAGGCAAGTATGACGTGTTGGTGAGTGACCAAAACGGGATAATCAACCCCGGTGATTACATAACAACCTCTTCATTGGATGGAGTTGGTATGCGAGTAGATGACCAACAGCCTTACGTAGCTGGCAGGGCTCTAGAGCTGTTTGATGGTCATAATGGCGTGGTTAGCTCAACAAAGGTAGGGGATAGAACGATTAATGTGGGCCGCGTGCGGGTGGATATACAAGTAGCGCGTAACCCGACACAAAAATCAGCGGCTAGTTTGCCGGACTTCTTAGGTCGTGCTGCGGAAGATATAGCCGGGAAGCCGGTTGAACCTCCCCGTATCTATATGGGTCTTGTTATATTTTTTGTCAGTACTGCGATTGCGGCCAGCTTGCTTTTTGGAGGCGTAAAAGCGGGGATTACTTCTGTCGGGCGCAACCCGCTTAGCAAGAAATCAATAATTCAAGGGATGCTGCAAGTAGTGATTGTGGGCTTAACTATTTTTGTAAGTGGCATTTTTGGAGTATATTTACTACTAAAGCTATAAATATTTACAAGGTGGGCATTTAAGTGAATGGTTGGGCACTCGCATTAGTACTAGGAAGTCTAGCATCGGCAACGCTAGCTTTCTTGTGGGTCGGCTTCCGTATAAACAGTGGAGCGCGTAAAAAAGGTAAACACAAAAACCCTCACGACGTAATGACCGAGCGCGCCGAAGAAGATGTTGAACACATCTTCAATAACGAGTTTCGTGAAGAGCTTAGAAACCGTGGGCGACTGCATTTTGAGAAAATTATTGGCGAAAACGCGATGTTTTTGCAGCAAGATCTCAGGCTGACCACCTCCCAGCTTAATGAATACATGAAAGCAGAAATTACTCGCACACTTCAGGAAGAATTTGCTAAGTATGAAGAATCAATAACCGACGCTAAACAGCTCGCGATTGACTCTATAACTAAGACCCAAGAAGCTATTGAGCAGCAGCGCCAAGTAATGAATCAGCAGATAAAGCTTGAAGCAGAAAAAAGCTTAACATTACTGGTTAAACGTTTTGAGGACAATATGGCCGATGTGATCAATCACTATGTGCTAGCAGCGATCGGGGACCAAATTGACCTGAATGATCAACTTGAATTCATTTTGAGTAGCCTTGAGGCTAACAAAGATGCGATTATTGCGGATATGTCAGGCGGGGTGTAGCAAGATGCCTGGACTATACCGTCTTACGTACACACTTAACAGGGGTGATACATGACATGGTTGATACGCACGAACATGTACAGCCCGATCTACATCTCCCCATAGCCATAGTTGGGCGAATGGATGTTGCCCGGCTACTCCGGGAGCTTGATGCTTTGGATAATTTTTTGGAGGCGGCTGTCCTGCGCGAACCAAATGACAACCCAAAACTCCCCAAGACGAGCAGGCTTTTTGACGAAATGATCCAGCAGAATAAACTTGAGCCTCTGCTCGAAGCTGACAGAAGAGCCATGCGTGAGTTTCTTGAAAAAATTAGAAATAGCGCTCCGTTAATGCACATGAGTTTTAGCTCGGACCCTTCGCCGCTATTTTTACAGAAGCTTGTCACCTGGCTGAGAACTAATATCGGTCCTACTGTTTTATTGCAGGTTGGTCTTCAGCCAACAATTGGCGCGGGCTGTATCTTGAGGACGACCAATCGGCATTTTGATTTCAGCTTACGACAGAAATTTGTGAAAGAAAAAAACACGCTCATAAATAAGCTTCACACCTTAAAAGATCATTCACCTATAGCTCCTACGGTGCCTGTCGAGTCAGCTCCGAAATTAGCTTATGTTGACCCGCGACGCGCTAAGCTTCTATCTTCGCAGCCGGTCGTTCCTCTAACTCCTGGTGAGTCGCCAGCACAAAGGAGGGCCAAGCAGTGAGCGCGACCAATCAGCACTTTAGTCGTCTGGTTGACTCGGGGCACCCGGTAGGAGAAGTTATAGCGGTTGACAAGTTCCTGATCAGGGTGCAGGGGCTACAGCCGTGCGCCATACATGCGCTGGTTATGTTTGAAGATGGCAGCAAGGGCTTTGTTCATCAGGTACTGAACGATCACGTGGTTGTTTTACACCTAGGCACGGTACCGGTATCGGTGGGTCTAGTAGCTGTAGTGCAGCATCAAGAGCTGGTGTGCAAGGTTGGTAAGGACTTCATAGGACGAGTCGTGTCGGTAACGGGTGAGCCTCTTGACGGCAAAGGCCCCATAGCTGCGGACGCGACATGGCCGGTCTTTAATACGGCGCCACCACTCTATCAGCGAAAACTGCTCGATACCCAGCTAGAAAGCGGGGTCATCGCTATAGATGCACTGTTCCCCATTGTACGAGGGCAGCGTATGGCTTTGTTGGGGGACAGCAAATCAGGTAAAAGCACGCTCGTAACCCAGCTGACGATTAACCAGAAGAACACAGAGCAGGTGGTTGTTTATGCGTTGATCGCGAAACGGCGAAGCGATGTGGACATGCTGCTGAGTCGCTTAGAGGAAAACGGCGGGCTAGAAAAAGCCATAGTGGTCGTCTCTACTATGTTTGAATCACTTATAGTGAGTTATCTGGCGCCTTATGTGGCATGCGCTATGGCTGAATATCTGTGGCAAGAACAAAACCAGGACACTATAATTATTTATGATGATTTGACCAGTCATGCTCACGCCTACCGTGAAGTTGCACTACTATCGGGGGTTAGCCCAGGTCGCGACTCGTATCCGGGCGATATGTTTTATGCCCATTCATCCTTGCTTGAAAGGGCTGGTCGTCTGGAGAAAAATGGCAAACACCTTACGAGCATACCTCTGGTTAATGCTGCCGGGGGCGACATAACTGCATATTTGCCGACCAATATAATGTCAATAACTGACGGACAATGGATTTTGGATATGGACACTTTTCGTAATGGTGTCCGCCCAGCTCTTAGTATGGGCCTTTCGGTCACTCGCGTCGGTGGTTCAGGTCATACTAAAAGACAAAAATCCATAGCTGCTCAGGCTCTTAAGCTGCTGGCTGATTATCGTCAGGCCGAAGAGTTTTCACATTTTGGATCAGAACTAGCCATCGAGTCCCGACATACTCTGGAAACAGGCAGACGGATCCTCGAGTTGCTGACACAAAATCCTTCTGACACGTATTCTTTGATAGAGCAACAACTAATGCTCGACATTGTTTTAAATATAGAAAAACAAGGCGTACTTGATGTGCCTAAACTCAAGAATGGGGTTCGCGAAGCTGCGCAAAAGATAAAAAATGACGACCAGTACGAAAAGGTCCGTGATGATCTTGAGAAAAGTTGCACGATGGAATTAATGGGCGACAGAAAGCAGCCTAGGCAAAACACACCGACCGTAACTGCCAAAGACGAAGACCATAAAGAAAGCGTTGAGGCTGAAAAATGAAAAGTCCAAACGAGATTGAACGAGAAGAAAGCGCCATGGGAACCTTGGTTGAACTGACTAGTGTGTTTGAGGGCATTGCAAGTATGCGGATCGCTCAGATAAAAAACCAAGTTTTAAAAGCGACTCAGTTTTTTGATGAACTGTGGGGTATATATTCGCAGCTCCGAGTAGATACGTCATTCCGATTCGGGCGTAGTCAAGTTGAGGAGGACGAAATTATTGATAAAGAGCTTTATATTATTATCACCGCTGAAGGAGGTTTTAGTGGAGATATCGATCAGAAGCTTATCCATACCATGTTGAAGTCCTACAACAAAGAGAAAAACGACATAATTGTCATAGGTCATCACGGTGCTGTACAGCTTGCCCAGAGGGGTGTTTCGTACCAAAAATACTTCAAACTACCCGTAAAAGACCAGAATATAAACGTGACACCAATAATCCGTTATGTACAGATGTATAGATCAACTTCCGTGTTCTACCAGGAATACATCTCACTTATGGTACAGGATGTTAGGAGGATTGAGCTATCAGCTGCAGTGCAGGCTAAAGGACAGCGCAGCGAATCACCTGACGACGTTATCACAGAGGCAAACTATATCTTTGAGCCAAGCACCTATGATGTTGTTGACCACCTTGAGCGGTCAATGCTCCACATTGCTGTTAGCCAATTGATTCTTGACTCCAAACTAGCTCAGTATGCTTCGCGGTTTCGCGCAATGTCTGCCTCTCATCAACGAGCCGATGAGGCTAAATCAGACCTGCATCTTTTGTATAATCGGGCTAAGCGTAGCTTGAAGGACGAGCGTCTCAAGGAGATTGTAAACGGTATGAAAAAAATTAGGTCAGGAGCCGTGACATGAACCCCGGTAGTGTAGCGTCAATAAAAGACCTTGTTGTAAGAGTCCAATTCGATTCGGAGGCTCCAGGTATCGGCGAGATTGTCATAGCTGACAATGGGCACAATACCAAGCTGCTAGTTGATCATATTGATTCGGGCGGTATTGCTGTTTGTCTCAACATACGGTCGGACCGTAGGATCCTTAAAGGAATGCGTATCAATCGAAGCGGGAAAGGCGTTGAGATACCGGTGGGAGACATAACTATTGGACGGATCCTTGATGCTGTGGGCGGGCCGTTGGATGGTCTAGAGGCAATATCCGGTGAAAATATAAAATACAAAGATGTTTTTAAGCTGCCCCCGCGTTCAACCGAATTCAAAACTGCAAAATCAGAAATCCTGGAAACCGGGATAAAAGTTATTGATTTCTTCACCCCGTTTGTTAAGGGTCGTAAAATCGGAATTATTGGTGGTGCGGGTGTGGGTAAGACCGTGCTTACAATGGAGCTCATTAATAATATCGCTAAAAGTGGCAGCGGCCTATCGTTTTTCGCGGGCATCGGTGAGCGTATCCGCGAAGGACATGAACTATGGGATACCTTGCGCGAGAATGGCTTGCTTAAAAACACCTGTATGTTCTTCGGGCAGATGAATGAAAACCCTGTGCAGCGCTCACTGGTGGGCGTGTCCGCTGTAGCCTCGGCAGAATATTTCCGCGACGAACAGGGCAGAGATATATTGTTTTTTGCTGACAACATGTACCGCTATGTACAGGCCAGAAACGAGTTGGCCACCATTTTAGACCAGGTACCAAACGAGGGCGGGTACGGATCTACAATTTATTCGGACGTGAAAACACTACAGGACCGCTTAAGCTCAAATGCCAACGGCTCAATTACATCAGTCCAGACTATTTATGTACCAGCTGACGACCTGTCTGACCCGGCGGTACAGATGATTCAGCACGAGCTAGACTCAACGATAGTACTGTCTAGGAAGGTGGCCGAGCAGGGCATTCGTCCAGCGGTTGACTTGAGCAAAACAACATCCTCATTATTGACGCCAGACATTGTGGGCGATCGACACTATGTGCTAAGCGTTCAGGCCCTAGCTCTGCTGCAAAAGCACGAATCACTCAAAAACATTATTGCCATTATCGGCGAGAACGAGCTTTCGCCAGCAGACAGAGCGGACTATGCTAAAGCCAAGAAACTCATTACAAATTTCACGCAGAACATGAACGTTATGACTAAGCACAATGGTGTGCCTGGCGATTTCTTCACACGTGAACAGACTTTGCAAAGCATTGAGGAGATTATTGCCTGATGCCAGAAGGGTTAATCCAAAAGACAAAGAGTACTATTGAACCAGGTGCGACTGCTTATGACGGCAAGCGTATGCATGTCAAAATATACGCACCGTTCAAAACCTACTACGACGGTGATGCACAGAGTATATCGGCGGTAAACGAAACGGGAGCATTTGATATTTTGCCACACCATCATAACTTCATGACACTGCTAAGTGCCTGCGATATTATAGTTCGCACCGGCAAAAATGATGAAAAAATTCCAATTAACCGCGGTATCATGCACGTCAAAAAAGACAAAGTCATCGTATTCCTAGACGTGTGAGCTTAGCTATGCGCCAATCGTATTTTCTTATTAGTGTCCTTGGCGCTTAGGCTTGAACAATTCCGACGCAGTCCAAGATACGCTTTAGTCAGGGGCGCCGCCTGTTATCGTTAGTGGGCAACAGCCGGCGTCGTAGTCTTGAAACGATTCTATGAACCGGCCCGCCAGCTAGTCAATAATAACGTAGTCAAAAGCGAACGAGACGCCTGCGGGAGGAGGTGTCGCGGTGCAGATGCTAAAGCTTGCACTAGACCGGTTTACATAATAATTAAGGGTGCCGCCCGCGGACCCTACTGGGGTGACTGCTACGTGGGGAGTATCTCTGAATGCTTGTGCAAAGGTAATGGTTGCAAAGCAACCAGCCGGTGGACCGCCGCCTGTGTTAACGCTCAATGTGCCTGCCGTGTCTGTGCCGCTGATAGAACTGGTGCCGCCCGCGCCAAGAGCGCTGCCGTTTGTCCGGCTTGGTGTCTGCCCCCCAGCATCTATATGTCGATTTAATTGCAAATCGCCATTAATTTGCAGAATCGTGATTGTTAGTTGTGGTGCGGTAATACTGCCACCGAAAGACGCGCTACCAGCTACGGATAGCGTGCGTTGGACGCTCAATTGGCCTTGTATTGACGCGCTGTTTGCAACCGTAAGATCGTTGGCTGCAACCTGGCCTAGCGTACTTGCACCTGAAACGTTTATGCCTGGCAAATTCAAAGCAGAGCCTACTTTGATTTCCCCGGCCACATCAAGGTTGCCACGGACCAGCGCTTGACCAGTGAAAATAGCATTAGACTCAATTGTAAGTGTTTGCTTGGGGTCACCAACCTTCGTATCGTTAATCCCCAGCTCTTTTAGTTCTTCTGCGGTTAGTTGCGTTGCCGCAATATCAGCCTCCCTCAGCTCCTTTTTATTCTGCTGTAAACTGATAAACACAATACTTGCCGCTATAATCACCACAAGGACAAACAATAAGAGGTATATATTAACCCTTGTTATTAGATTTTGAATTCGTTGGTTAATTTTTTCGTTCTTGGGCCTGTTGCGTTGTTCTGTGTCTTGCTTGGGCTTATTTGTTGGGCCGTCACTACTCGATTGGCTTGAGCCAACACTACTGTCCTCGAGGGAGTTTATTTCTTTGTCTTCAGGTGATGTGTCCATATTTGTTCTTGACCGCCACTAATCTCTTCATAATACATTGCAAACCGAAAAACATAAACAGATTGCACAAAGTGGGTAATTAATCAATAATGGGAAGGGAATGAGACAAAAGAGACACGTAAGAACACTGATCGTGTTATTGGTAATCGGCGCACTGCTTCCGATTAGAGTTGGGGCTCAATCTTCTTCAAATAGCTATCGCGTTGAAGAAGCGTATTTTGGTAGTGGAGGCGAGGTGGACCTGAACTCTGGTAGTTATAACGTCCAGGCTGGTCTGGGTAGCTTGGGTGTTGGCCTTTCTTCTAGTACTAATTATGACGTTGAGGCGGGGTTCTATACTCCCAACGCACCCTACTTGGAAATGTTTGTAAATAGTACGGTGGTCGATCTGGGGACATTAAGTAGCTCGTCAACAGGAACTGGAGTCGGAGTGTTTTGGATCCGGACGTATTTATCAAGTAGCTACTTTGTTAAGACGATGAGCCAGTCGCTTACAAGTGAGGGAGGGGCGGTATTGAGCCCCAAACTTACTACTGGCGCGTCCAGCCCAGGAACAGAGGAGTTTGGCATCAATCTGGTTGCCAATACGTCTCCTGCGACCTTCGGCGCCGATCCCGTTAATGTGCCTGATGATAGCTATGCTGATGGGCAGGCGTTTGGAGATGGACCGGGGGGTGAGCGTGACTATGATGACCCGAATGAATACGCCTACGGTGTGGGCGATACTATTGCGCGTTCACAGGCAACCATTGGTAGGCAAGCTGTTGGCCGTACCGACTATACGATCTCGTATATCGCAAACATCAGCAACATTACTGCAGGTGGCACATATCGGATGGAGCACGACCTGGTTGCGGTTGTAACTTATTGAGCCGGCTAGGTCTCTCGTCGCTAGTGCCCGGTCAGATTTATATATGCTAAGCTAAATCAGGATATAACTATCGTGTTTGAAGAGAGTTATCGTATAGATCACCCGAGCAAACGCCGACATAAATTGATTGCACATGGCAAGTGGTTTATGGTTGGGCTAGTTGCCGGCACGCCTGTTTTGCTGGTGGTCTTGTTGTTGACAACGAGCGTATTTACGAGACAAGAAAACCTAGCGCCGATATCGGAGGTACAGACCAGCATACAGTCACCCTCAGTTGAGATTTTTAGAACTGCATATTTTCAATTTCAGGCAAACAAGACTTGGCTTGCTGACGCGAAAGAAACAACAGTAAACAAGTTCGTTTACCGGTCGTTTAGAGGCCCCTTGATTGAGCACGAGTTGAATATCTACGTAAACCCCTCCATCCAATCAATAGATGTATCTTATGTTCAACCCGTCAGGCCAAAACCTGATGGTGGTTTTGAGGTGGTGGGCGGGATCAGCCAGCACTGTAGGTCTGCGCTGCCGGATGAAGAAAAGAAGCAGATACGAACAGTAACACTCAACGACACCACGTTTACTTGCAGGGGCGACGGGAGTAACTTTGATGTTGTTATCAGTCAAATAGGCGGTAGTCCGTATATAGAGCTGTGGCGACCCGATAACACCCATGCTCGATATCTAATAGTGTATAAGGATTTAACGGCAGGTGGCGACGGGCGAGAGCTTGGGGGGATCATAAAGTCATTTCAAACACGCTAACCTCCTGGGGTGTTTGGTGTGTGGCTGGCTTTAAGCATCGGCTATCTTTTTAAAGGTAAATACTGTGGACAAATACAGTGAAAATGCTTGCGCTATAACCAGGGCTGTGTTAAAAGTAGTATTGAAATAACTAAAATCAACAAAAGGAAACAAAAATGAGTAAGTACTGGTTTCGCCAGAAGGCTCGGGCGAAGAGACTTGAAGCCCTAATATACGCAACCATATTAATGCTGTCAGTTTTCTCACCTGTATTTATGCCTGGCGTGGCACATGCTGCACCAACGCTTACAGAACGTGAGCTACAATCCACAAGCGCGCGCCCCAGTCAAACAACGGACCTCACCTGGATTTTTGATACGACCGCAGATGTAGCCAACATAGACCACATTGAAATAGAATTCTGTGATACCCCACTAGGCACCTGTACTATCGTCAACACCCCGACCATTGCCGTTTCGTTGACCGCTACGCTTACTAACTTTACCTCTGGCGGCAACACAGCTTCGCGTCAATCAGGCGATAACGGCGGCACAGACAATCAGATTTTGATTGACAAAACAACTGCAGACGCTGGTGCTAGCAAAGACGAGGCCACAATATCGCTAAGCCCAACTGATATCACCAACAACGCGGTCGCTAACAAGAGCTACTACACTCGCATGCGTATATATAGCGACACAGGAACAACGCTAGTATGGGAGGGTGTTTTTGCCCAAAGCACCTCGCAGACATTGACGGTTAATGCGCGTGTCCAGGAAAACCTTGTCTTCTGCGTCGGATCCACAACAATTAACGATGCTACCACTACTCCTGGTGCCGATTGTAGTGCTATCACAGGTACTACGGTAGACATCGGAAATGTAGAAAGTGGTTTTACTAACGTCTCACCGGTTGCGACAGGTAATGGGGGCTCAAACGTTAACGGTATAGCTATGGTCAGGACCAATGCGCTTAATGGTGTTGTGGTTTCTTACAAGTCAATACTCAACAACTCTAGCGGCACACTTAAGGTGGCTGGCGCGGCTTGTTCGGGGGTTGTGGTGACCGACCAGTGTTTTAATGCTCAAGGGACTACGCCCGGTACCTTTACGGCTGGAACGGAAAAGTTTGGGATGGTTGTTGCAGGAGTTAACTGTGTGAGCGCGACTGCATACACCTGTAATTTTGGTTCAGGCAGCTATAACTTGGTTAGAGATGTAGATTATGATGGTGGAGCAGCACCAAACAACACTTATGTTTCCGATAGCAACATGGTATCCGGCACCACCACCGGTCAATACGCGTGGGACGCAACCGCTGCTGCAGACACAATTGCTAGCTCTGCAGGTTCTGCAACAAAAGTTGTAGATGACGAAGCTTTAATTTTAAAGTTTGCGGTTACCGCCTCCGCGGCCACGCCAACCGGGTCGTATACAGTTCAGGCGGATTTCATCGCAACCGCAACCTTCTAACCATATATAATCATAATCATTTAACTGAAGTACAGTATGACTAATGCGAGGATTTCTTCATAAAATCAATCTAGCATTGCACGAAACACAGACACTGCTTGCTATAGTGGCGTCTGTGTTATTCATACACGCACCAGCACTGGCGGCTAGTCTTGATTCGCGCTCGGTTGCTATATCAACTGCCATTCCCGGCGCCACAGCACAACATGCTTTTGCGATTACTGTGCCCAGCGTAGCAGTGATGGGTTCAATAGTGTTTGAGTATTGTTCTAACAGCCCCTTAAATGAAATACCTTGTAGTGCTCCGGCTGGTCTTGATGTTTCGGCGGCTATACTAAATGACCAGACGGGAAATATTGGTTTTGCGATTGACCCAGGGAGCACAACCGCCAACATGCTTGTAATAACTCGCCCGCCTTTGCCCGGGCTTATCGTGCCTTCATCTTATGTTTTTGAAGATATTGTTAACCCGTCGGGTGCAAGCTCAACATTTGTGCGTATCAGGACATATGGGAGCACAGACGGCACTGGTGCTCACAATGATTCTGGGAGTGTTGCCTTCGCGACTAATCAGCCACTCAACGTAGATGCCTTTGTGCCTCCTCACCTTACATTTTGTAGTGGCATAACGGTCGCACTGGATTGTACAGATGCCAGCGGTTTTTACATTAACCTGAGCGAGCTTAGCAAGGCCACAGCTAACACAGGGGCGTCTCAATACTCCGGGGCTAGTAACGACCCAAGTGGTTATAATGTCACCGTGCTTGGTGTTACTATGACCTCAGGCAACAACACTATCCCTGAATTAAGCAGTCCGTCACCAAGCCTGCCAGGCACCAGTCAGTTCGGAATTAACCTAAGGGCGAACTCCAGTCCAGCAGTTGGTCAGGATGTGATAGGGCCCGGCACGGCCACCGCAGACACAAGCTACAACCTATCTAACAACTTTATGTTTCAGCCCGGCACTAGTTTATCTTCCTCGAGCTTATCAACAGAATTTAATCTGTTTACTGTTTCCTATCTTGTGAACGTATCCGCCAATCAAGCACCAGGTATTTACAACACTACACTTACTTTTTTAGCGACAGCAGCATTTTAATTTTATGTATGCCACTTGTTGTTGTAAACTTAAGATAAATTATGGGAACCAATAAAGGCAGGACTTCCGGTTTGCGCATGTTAAAACAGTTGCTACTGGTTTTTTTTGTGTCTTTGTTCTCGATCACAGGACTTACTGTAACTCTACTGGCCCAATCTGATAGTAGTACCGGTAGTGGGCTTAGTATCTCACCAACGCGCACAGAACTCAGTATTGAACGCGGTCAAGCAGACATCATTAAAATGAGCGTCAGAAATGTTACTAACGGCGATATTGTAGCGAAGGTGTTCGTAAACGACTTTGAGTCCGACGGCGAAACAGGCGAGCCCAAGCTTTTACCTGAAACCGACACCAGAAGGGCCCCCAGCATCAAGCCGTTCCTGGTCGGAGTAACGGACCTGGATCTTAAAAAAGGCGAAAGACAGAATTTTGACATCCCCGTGCAGGTACCTGTTGATGCAGCCCCCGGGGCATACTACGGTGTTATTCGTTATGCGGCTATCCCGGCCAGTAATAAAGCCCTTGAGTCAGGCGAGGTGTCGCTTACTGCCAGCGTTGGAACTATAGTCATGATCGAGGTCCCGGGCGAGATCCGCCAGCAAGTCCAGGCAAAGGATGTGCTCTTTTATCGTAAGAATGTGCCAGGGACAATTTTCAGCGCTAAACCAGAAGAAATTGGCATCCGCATAGGCAACCAGGGTAATGGGTTCGTGAAACCTTTTGGGAGCGTCACCGTTTCCAACCCTTTAGGTAAGCAAGTACATCAATACGAGATTAACGACACTGATCCACGCAGCAACATCTTACCATCAAGCACTCGAATTTTTAAGGATCCAGTGAGCGGTGTAGGTACGCCTGGTCGCTATGTAGCCACAGCCAACGTTAGCTTCGGTAATGGTGGCGAAATTCTTACTATACGTGGCGTATTTTGGTACCTACCTTGGTGGTCTGTGCTTGCCGTTACGCTGTTTATTGTTCTTATAGTTTTGATGATTGGTTGGGTCAAGAAACACGCAACTGGCCACAAATACAAAAAAGTTCGTCACTAAACCCTTATGTTAATATAGTTGTAACATGCACCATATTAAAACATTAATGGTACTGGTTGCCATATGTCTTAGCTGTGTTTTAGTTGGCTCGACTATTTATGCCGCCGAGGATAGCGGCTCAATAGGCGTGGAGGGGCGTATAAGTAGCCCACCCCCAACGGTAGGAGCCACCATATCCGTACCACGCGATGGTCAAATTTTTGCCGATCTCCCTGTTACAGTGGCTGGCATTTGCCAGGACGACTTGCTAATAAAAGTCTTTAAGAATAACGTTTTTGCTGGTTCTACTCAGTGTAGCAATGGTAGTTTTTCTGTCCAGATTGACCTTTTCAGCGGTTTGAATGAACTAGTGGCCCGTGTTTATGATGAACTGGATCAACCAGGTCCAGACTCTAATATTGTACGGGTTACCTTCAATGATGGAAGGCCCGGATCTGTTTCTCGCGTAGGGCTAACCAGTAACTTTGCGAAGCGTGGCGCCAACCCAGGACAGTCCTTAGTCTGGCCGGTTATTTTAAGTGGCGGGCAAGGCCCGTATGCTATCAGTGTAGATTGGGGCGACGGAAAGCCTGTTGATCTTAGTAGTAGACCATCGCCTGGACCATTCGATATAGAGCATATATACGAACGACCAGGCGTATATAATATTATCGTAAAAGCGGTTGATGCCAGCGGCGCCGTGGCATATTTACAGCTAGTCGGTGTCGGCAACGGGCCGTTAGGTCAGGATGGTGTTGGCGAGGCCGCGGCTATTGACGGAGGTAAACAACCAGTTAGGCTTCTTTGGCAACCAGCGGCAGCATTGATACCACTTATTATTATGACTTTCTGGCTTGGTAGAAGATACGAATTAAAGTTAATTCGCCAACGCCTGGACCAAGGCGAACGCCCTTTCTAAGCATCACCAGAGTCAATAGTTTAGACTCATCTGCTAGAATAGGTTGTTATGAAAGAGACAGTATTCGTTGGAATGAGTGGTGGCGTTGACAGCTCAGTGACGGCGGCCTTGCTAAAAAAGCAGGGCTACACCGTTGTGGGTGTTTATATGAAGAACTGGACGAAAGATATTCCTGGTTTTCCGTGCCCGTGGAAAGAAGATTTTCAGGACGCTAAACGTGTAGCTGTGCAGCTAGGCATTGATTTTAAGGTCTATGACTTTGAAAAACAATACAAGCAAAAAGTTGTTGACTACATGAT
>JAJDCK010000016.1 GCA_029260855.1 Candidatus Saccharimonadota bacterium | reverse complement strand
CTATCTACCATGTGATAAAATTTCATAGCCTCTATCGGGAAATCGGTAACAAATACCGCTTCGCAGCCTAACTCTTTTTTGGCGTGCTCACAGATCCAACGCTCTTCTGCCGGAATCAAATCTTTTTCATCACGCGTATCTTCGCTGGTCGCTTTGCTGTATAGTTCATGCACTTCGGCCACCGTAAAGTGCGGAAACTCGGGCTTAAGCACTAAGTCAGGAGCGTTCAAACTTTTTAGCACATCATTATGTTCTTCATAGACCCTCGTAAGCACACCATAAACCATGTCTTGAACCAAATTTAGCACATCATTATGGGATTCAATAAAGCCCATTTCGATGTCTAGCATAGTGACCTCGCTCGTATGTCGGGTCGTCATGCTGGGCTCGGCACGAAAGGCCGGCGCAATCTCATAAACCCGCTCAAATGCGCCCACCATGATTTGCTTATAAAACTGTGGGCTTTGAGCAAGAGTCCCTTCCTGGCCGAAATAATCCAGTTTAAAGACTTCTGCACCGCCTTCAGTGGCCCCGGCCAAAATTTTTGGTGTCTGAATTTCAACAAACTCATTTTGATTTAAAAATTCTCTAATATAAAGGTTAAGCTCAGCCCGAATCTTGAATATTTTTTGCTCCTGAAGGTTGCGGATATTTAGAACCCTGTTATCAAATAACGTATCTTGGTTATCGGGTTTGTGGTCAATTTGCTTATCAATTTCAATTGCAGGCTCTTCTGTAACCGGTACAAGTACGTTAATTGTAGCGTCGTGTAGCTCTGCCCCTCCGGGAGCTCTTGGCTCATCTTTTACCCTACCGGCAACACTCAGGACCGTGCCAATCTGTAGTCCACGCAACTTTTCAACCTCGTCTTTATCCTTGATAACAACCTGGGTCAAGCCGCTGCGGTCTCGCACATTAATGAAAGTTAAACCGCCAAGTAATCGTTTTTTATGCATCCACCCTTGAATTTGGACCTCTTTACCGACGTGGTCCTTTAGTTCTCTTGCTAATGTTCTCATCTGATTCTCCAGGTTTATACGTTTACGAGTGACTGAGAGCCGGACCATGAGCAACAACAAACGCCTGCCGAGTGCATGTCCGTAAATTCACATCATCAACTCGCAAGTTCATAACCGATATTGTAACAGATGCCCTACCCTACAATAAAATTCTCCACTAAACGTCCGATCGGACGTATACTGGAGAGTATGGTGAACAGGATGAGATCTCAAAGCGCACTTGTGTCTGTCTTGAAGGCGCTCATACCTTACAGCCAAGAGAATCTTATGCTGAGCTTCAAGCCAAACCAGTTTTTCAACGAACTTGAGCGGAGCTCTAGCTACAAAAAGAAGACGCTACAGACAGCATTGTGGCGCGCAAAACAACAAGGATTGATTAAGCGAGATGGCAAGTTGGTTCAGCTAACCAACCAAGGCCTCGAATTGATGCGACCACATACGGGGACAAGACTGGATAAAAACGCACGATTAATGGTCAGCTTTGATATCCCCGAAGGTAAGGCTCATATACGCAGAAGGCTGCGACTACTTTTGCGAGAATGGCGTTTTGAGCAAGCACAGAAAAGCGTCTGGGTGAGTCAATATGATTACGGAAAGCTGCTGATTGAATCAATTAAGGAGCTGGATGCCGAAGAGTATGTTCAGGTGTTTGAGTGCGTTAGGTTGTTCCCGAAACCATAAACTCCTCATTAACTGTCTGATCGGACATTTAGCGTAGGGTTTTTTGAGTCTAGGCATTTGGGTGAGAGCTGTTAGACTTCAATTACTTCGTCAACTTCTGGCTCTTTTTTTGGATTTTGACTAGGCCTTTCTAGTCCTTCTACGAGTGGCTCGGTTTGTGCCGATGCAGGGCCTTCGCTCACCGCTGAGTTGCTCTCCACATGCTCCATGTGTTTCTTGCGGGCAATTATTGTGGCGACCGCGCGCATATCCTCGTACTGGTCAAACTCGTCAACAATTGACTTGCCTACAATTTGCTCTAGCACGTCTTCAATGGTGATAACGCCTGTGTATTCCTCAAAGCTATTAACCACAACAAACAAGTGATGATGGGTCTTAAGAATTGCTTGCAGCGCATCATACAAGGATTGTTCTTCGTGTAGGTACAGCGCGTGTTTCTTCATAACGCTTTTGACTTTCCCGCCCGAGCGCCGATTCAGAAGATCGCGCAAAAATAGGGTGCCGATAATGTTGTCTTCGTTGCCCTCATAGACCGGGAAGCGTGAATGACCACTAGCATGCAGCTCATCCATAACAATTGGGCCCAGATCATCTTCCACAGAAACCATCGTCACCACCCGCCTAGGCGTCATAACATCACGGATTAGCTTATCTCCAAAAAGCAGCGTGCTGCGCATGATCTCTAGCTCTGTCTGCTCCACTCGGTTGTCGGCTTGAGCCTGCTGCTGATCGAGTAAATCAAGCAAGTCTGCCTTCTCATACAAACGAGTGTGAACGGGCAGACGCCTAAGGCGCCTTATCATACCGTAAACCCAATCAATGGGAGTATGTGCATAAACAAGTATCTTGGAAAGCGGGGAAGCAACCTTGCTAGCGACAGTACGCCCGAACACCGTAGCTTCTCCAGCATATAGCCAAACAAAACCAAACCACACGAACAAGCCACTAACAAAAAGTGCCGGCCAATACGGCAAAATGTGTGATATATAAACAAAGAAGCCTCCTGCGCTCAAACCGATTACCAGCCACAGAATCGCCCTCAGACTATGTCCGTAAGCCACAACCCTATAAAGCATGACAGCCGAATCGTCACCCTCCCTAGCTCGCCGCTTCAACTCTTTTGCGGGGACCTGACCATATGTGCGCTGCAAGCTGATCGCAACGATAGTCAAGCTTGCCAGAAATAAAACGGTCAGAAATTGCATAGTTACATCTTACGGCTACGCCTGTGTTTTGGAAAGACGTGATAAACTAAAAGATGAATGGAAGAAAGGGTTAGATGAGTAAAAGATTTTTGCTAATTTTCGGTGTCATGGTGGCTGTCTTTGCCGGGCTGCTACTATTTAAAAATGATGCTAGCGCGCCCACAGCGGACGGCCAGCTCACCAACCACACCTACGGTGAAGGTCAATCAGGCGTCACAGTTATTGAATATGGTGATTTCCAGTGCCCCGCGTGTTTTTCATATTTCCCGCTCGTGTCCCAGATAAAAGAAAAATATAAAGATCAAATAACATTCCAGTTCCGGCACTTTCCGATTGTTTCCGCACACCGTAACGCTATGGCAGCCCATAGGGCAGCTGAAGCTGCATCACGTCAAGATAAATTCTGGGAAATGCACGATTTGTTATATGCCAATCAAAAAACTTGGGAAGCCAGCAATAATGCTGCGCAAGTGTTTGAAGGTTACGCCACACAGATAGGCTTGGTTATGGATCAATACAAGCAAGATGTAGTTGATGCTTCAACTGGGGCCAATATAGACGCAGATCAGAAACAGGGCGAAAAAGATGGCGTGCAAGGTACGCCAACATTTTTCATAGATGGCAAAAAGTACGAAACAGAGAACATTCGGTCAGTTGAAGATTTCGAAAAGCTGATTGACGAAGCAATCAAACAATAAACCACCAACTACCTGGTGGTTTATTGTTTGAAAGAACCTGCTTGGCCTCAGTAGCTTATAAACTGTTGCCATTTCGGGCGGCGTATTTTGACTTCCACGTTTTTGCCCCTTTGTTTGATTTTTGTTATTTTTACGCTTTGCACCGCGCCACACTCCCTGTTCGAAGCCAAAAGAATTATAAGCTTTCAGCAACCGAACTTTTTTGGATATTTTTGTCTTCGGCGTAGTTGAATCTCACTACCAACTACTAGAAGTACTCTAAGTATTGCATAAGCTCTTTAGACCCGCAAGCTTATTTTTTTTCTTTATTACCAATGTTACTCAGGGGATTTAACAGAGTATTGAAGGCCCTGCCAGCGCCGGCTCTAATGCGCTCCCGGCGTGAATGTTCTGCCTTGATCTTCGTGTGTAGTTTGTGCAAAGCCGGGTTAGGAGCCTGAGCTTCATGCATGGTCCTAAATTGCTCGTCAATAACTGCTAGCTCTTCGTCGGTCAAATCTTCAAGATCAACAAACGAATCGCGAGCTTTTGTGGCCCTTATGAGTTCGTCAAGCTTGAGCTGCATGGCCTTGCCGTCGCGATTCTGCGTATTCTGGATAAGAAAGACCATCAGAAATGTCACAATTGTTGTGCCAGTATTAATGACCAGCTGCCAGGTATCTGAAAAGCCGAACACCGGCCCGCTAACCCCCCAAATAACAATAATAAAAACTGCGATTAAGAATGTGTAGGCACTGCCCGCCCAGGCAGAAACTTTGTTGGAAACGAAACGAAAAAAATTCTTCATAGTTTTTGAATGCGCTTATCCTCTTGATATACTATACAGCAAGGCTCTAAAACAAAGATGGACGGACATATTTTTACTGAGATAAC
>JAJDCK010000015.1 GCA_029260855.1 Candidatus Saccharimonadota bacterium | reverse complement strand
AAGGTGAAAGTGCGGCAACGTATTCAGCCGAAGCGTACTAATAGTCCAATCGACTTTTTACGGGTAATGAGAGAACCCGCCGCAAGGTGACTCTCTCATTGCAGCAATTGACTAGTTATTGGTGTAACTAAAATTACACCTTGGCGTTTGCCTTAACAATCTATACTTGAGCGAAAGTATATCATAAGCGGTATAAACGTATTTATACGACATACCACAAATGATATATTTGTATTAATGGACATCGACCTTGAGTGATGCAAGGAAAAAGAGCAGGCCAGCTTGGTCGCTTTAGCGACTCAGCTTAGCTGACTGGCCGATGAGAAAAAACGTAGTTTTGTCTCATTCTGGTCGGTGCCCATGGCGCGAGGGAAACACCTGTTACCATTCCGAACACAGAAGTTAAGCCTCGCTGCGGTTACAATACTTGGGGTTCACCCCTGGGAAAATAGCACGGTGCCGAATTATGCACAAAAGCCTCCTTAACCGGAGGCTTTTTGCTTATGAGAGAACCGGGATAGGTTCTCTCATCGCGCGGCGCGGCCGGATAAACCGTCCGCTTCGGCTGCTCTTTCCTGAAAATGGAAGCAGAAAATTAGAACTAAATTCTAATTTTCTGCACTTATCTTTCTGAATGCATACAAAGGTTATTATCAGGGATAAGAACAGACAATATATTGACAAAATGACAAAAATTTGCTAATATAGAATTCATAGCTTCAAAAACAAAAGCTAAGCAGAAAAGGAAAACAAAAATGTCAGAAGGATTAAGCCCGGAAGAAAAAGAAACAGCCAGAGACATATCCAGGCGCCATAAGAGGTTGGGCATGGCTGTGGATGTGAATAAAGAATCTTCGGCTTGGGTTGAAGAGGCAAGACCAGCGTATGAATACCTGCTTAGACTTAAATCTGATCAACAGCAGGGAGGCGCTCGCGAGGCTGACATAGAGGCGATTGACCGAGTATTGCATATGATGCCGCAAACAATTGCTGATGAACTTAAAGAACGTGAAGATCGAGTTATGAAAATTGATCCGGATTCTACATTAGCGGAGGACAACCGAAATAGACTCGAAGGAGTGGTTGCTTACGGTGCGCGGCACAAAGAGGAGCACTTAAATGAATATATTGAAACTGCTCGTCAAGACGCTGAAGCCGCAGGTGTCCACATAGATGTTGCCCAGCCAGATGGCAAATAATCGAAGATAAGAGTTATAGAGAACCAGTCTAAAAGGCTGGTTTTTCTTTTGAAAAGAAACAGATTAATGCGGCTTTTCGGCCGCCGGACGACCTACTTTTTCTCATTAGCAAGAAAAAGTAGGCAAAAAGGTGCCACCCCGGCTGAAAAACATTATTGCTCTCTCAACCAGCACCTGACCGTGCCTCAAGAACGCAAGCGCCCCCGTTCTTTATTTTGGAACCGAACGGGGATGGGCTTTCGGCACTGACTCGGTCAGCTACTGAGAGAGCGCATCAGTTTTTCAGAGGGGATTAATCCCGCGAAGTTTTACGTATCCCTAACGTTTATATTAATTCAAAATATATAAATCTATTGAAAAGATTTATCCCAACAAGCCTCTAAAGCGTTCTTAATTTCCTGCATTTCTTGCTCAAATTGGCTTGGTTCTATATAAGTACCGACAGATCTAGCAAGTTTAATCTTTTGATGTCCCTCCATAGATTTAACCTCTGATTCATTACGTTTCCACTTTGGAACATGTAAATGATTATTTTCGGGTAATATCTGTTCTGTTTTCGCAATAGGGTAGTATTGCTCAATAGAATTTACAGGTAAAAAGAATACTTGTTCATTTGGATTTAAACTATCTTGAAATCTGACTTTAAATTCATTAAAGGAAGTTTGCATACTAGAATTTGCAAGAGCATCCATCATAATTATGCATTTGTCGGCATATAAACTTTCGCTTATGGGCGTAAAGACCTTTTCAATCGCGCCTATAGCTTTGCCAGCTTGATCAATATCTCCGAAAGCCTTTATAATTTTAATCTCCGGTTTAGATATGTAAAACCTATCTATTATCAATTTTAAGAAACGATACTCTGACTCACCTTCAACAATCAAAAAATTTCTTGGCATAAGTAAGTCTGCCGGACTTCCACCTAATAAATCGTAAACTATATCTTGCTTATCTGATTTTTTTTGTTCTGTAATTTCAGAAACATGGTTATTTTTTTCAATCTTAAAAATTTTTTGTTTGATACTTGTGTTATCTAAGTCATCGCTTATTAGTACGGAGGAGTGCGTTGTTATTAAAATTTGGTCTCCGTCTTCAGCAAGCTCAACAAGCGCACTCTTTAGACTTCTCTGAGCTGTAGGATGTAGGTGAAGTTCAGCTTCATCAATCAAAAAAACAAAGTTTTTAATACTTTCATTCTCTCTTCTGTAGTCAGCATATGTTTGAATTATAGCGAGCATTAATGCCCTCTGCATGCCGTCACCTTTTTCAGAAGCCTCAGTTAAAGTTCCATCATCTATTGAGGCATTAAAGTTTTTTAATAAATCACTAAATTCTGGACTTTTTACATCAAAAATTACTTCCTTACAATCTGGAAACTGCTTAATGATGTAGCCTTTAACTTTTTCTGATATTTCTTTCAGTTTTATTGAAACAGCAGAATCGGATGTTTGGAACAATTCAATAAAATCATCAAGAAATTTTTGGTAACGCACATCACCACCTGCCAGTATTTCATTCACCACCTGCCCGAGCATTTTTCCTATTTGTGTAGTACGTCCATACTTGATCACATCCTTACTAGTTGTCTCGGTTTTTACAAATTCCAATGTAGGCAATAGATCATTAAGCGCTCGATCAAAACCTGTACCATGGTCTTCATACTCTTTCTTTGAGTGGTTATAAATTAATCTCTTACTAGTTTTCGTTTCATGAGGATCAATAATTCGCCTAATAATTACTTCCTCAGATTCTCCAATTTTCTTGCTGATTGTAGCTTTATTCTTTTCATTCTTCATTTTTTCGATACCACCTTGAGCATCAGTAAAAGTAACTTCTACCAATATTTGATCACTAGATGATCCGCTTTTGCGCGCTATATTTTCGTAGGAGCCAACCCCTAAATAAAACCATTCAATAGCCTCTAGAGTATTTGTCTTTCCGTGATTGTTTTGACCTACCAAAATGTTAAACTCGCTGAAGTTGATTTCGGCGTGTTCTATAGAACGAAAATTATCTATAACTATTTTTGATATTTTCATCATAGTGTTTACCACTTGCGTGGCAGGGTACTCCTTTTGTCATAATTATACGCTTGGGGTGAGAAAACAGATATTGTTAGTGGTTGTTCTGGAGATAGGTATCAATGAGCTTTACGTCAGTTAGGTGTTTAGGGCCGCCGGAGGCGGCTTTCCATTTACGGACTTCTTCTAAGGAAGCGAAAGGAACGCTATCAATTATCATCGCGCTTGAAAGTAAGTGTGTGAGTGTTGGGCTGTAAGGGCTGAAATTCCAGTTGCTGTGTGCTTCAAAGACATCAAATACTAACGGATTGTCGTGTGTACTCTTGACCCGTTCTTTCCAACCAGTCTCTTTAAGCTTTTCAAAAAGTTCTTCTGACACTAGTAAGTCTATATCGTTAGCTTCTCTTATACCGACAGCTGCAAGAGGGCAGCTGCCAAATACAATATATGAGCCTTTTGAAAAGTTCAACTCTTTAACTTTGCGTACAATTTCTTCCCTTGTCATAAGTAAATTATACGCCCTGAGAAAGAAAAAGATATTTCCAGTGGTTGGCTGGATTACGAACGGAGAGTATGATTTAGAAAAAGGAGGAAGTATGGCTAAAAGTGAGAGGAATTTTATCAAGGTTGTTAAGGAAGATGGGTCGATGGGGTTTGTGCTTTTTATGGCCTGGATGGGTGCGCTTGTCTACTTCGTCCAGCAGTCGGAGGGGCTCTGGGGCTTTATACTAGCAATCCTAAAAGCTATTGCATGGCCAGCGCTACTGGTTCACCGAACCTTTGAAGCCTTGGGTCTTTAGCTCAAAGTCGTAAAGGCCTATAGCTCGCCCAAAGGCCGGAGTATTTTTTATTGACATTAGCAGCATAGAGTGGTATCATAAGCATATTCGAAAGAAGCAGAGGGTTTTCTGTTCCAGTATCTGGGACGGAAGACCCTTTTTGTTTCCTAGAGAGACTAGTAAATTAAGGAGGCCTCACAAAATGGCTGGAACTAAAGCTGGCGGCAAGGCTGCTGCTAACACTAACAAAACCAAGTACGGTAGCGATTTTTACGCAAAAATCGGTGCTAAGGGCGGCAAATTAGGCCGTACCGGAGGCTTTTTCGCTAACCGCGAGCTTGCTCGCTTGGCTGGCGCTAAGGGCGGTCGTATTTCACGCCGTTCTAAAAAAGTATCTGCTTAGATAGCGGTTAACTTCACTGAAACGTCGCTTGTCGCAAGACAGGCGACGTTTTATTTTTGCTGCGATTTTTTTGACGGTACGGTCGGCAAAAGCGGGATGATGAGACTCGCCATAGCGTCTGGCAGTTAAAGCATTGATATTCTTCTGAGCCTTGCTGTAAACTATTATTTCCGCAGGTGGGGCAGGTACTACGCTGGTCCAGCCAATCCCGGTAGGTGTCTAGGCAATCCTGAATGTGTCCGTCGTCAATAGCGAAACCATAGTTCTTGGCAAGCTGTTTGGCTTTCTCCCAGGCCGCAACCTCCATTAACAACAGATCAATATCCATTCTATAAGTTGTGTGGTTTAGGGTGGCGTGTGCAAGCTCGTGTAACAGGGCCCAGCTTGCACAATCTTCCGAGGTGTCGGTGGTATAAGTGATTGTTCGATCGCCAGGAGACCACCTGCACTGATTACCTCTAATAAACTTCAAGTCAGGGAAGCCGACGGATAATTTTTTAAGTAGTTTTTCCATACTCCTCCTTAGCTAACTCAAAACAACCATATACTACAGCCTCTTCAGGGTGCTTAGCCTGGATAATTGGAGGTATTTTCATGAGTGAATTTTCATATATTTTTAACGCTTCAATTAAGTGGGTCTCAAAATTTTTGAAATGCGCACCAACACCACCACCCATAATCACTACCTCTGGTGCCAAAATCGCGATAGCATCAATTAAGCCGATAGCTATATTACGCCCGATCGTATACCACGCACCACCATCATTTGGGTCAATTTCACTTGCGCGCTTACCGAATTGCCCAACTATTGCTCTTCCTGAAGCAAATTCTTCCCACCTCCTAAGTGCTCCATTGTGCTCTAATAGAACTTGCCCTATTTCAGAATCTTTTGTGTTGGGATCTATGTGCCCATTTATTATGTATCCACCACCTATTCCTGTACTGATAGTTACGTATAATACTCGACGATACTTTGGTACGTTTCGCGCCTCCGATAGCCCAGCTAAATTAGCGTCATTTTCAATAACTATCGGGCAGCTACTTATCCTACTTATATCTTTTTGTATAGAAACATGGCGCCAGGTTAGATTGCCAAGTGAAACGATTTTGCCTTCATCTCGGTTGATTCTGCCGGGTACGGCTACTGCTCCACCGATGAATTTCTTTGTTGATAATTTAGCAACGTTAGCTGCCAGTTCTTCAATAAATGTTTCGTAAAGAGCAGGGGTTTCAAACTTTCGGGATTCTTTTATTTTACCCTCGGCGGAAAAGGCTACGATTAGTGTTTTTGTACCCCCGATATCTACAGCTAAATAGCTCATGAGCTCCAGTATAGCAGCAAGCGCCCAACACTTTACTTAAAGATGGGAAACAGATATAATGTACGGTAAGTCTGGCGGAGAAAACAGTCTACGGGCTGCCGCAGAAACAAGGAGGCATGCATAAACATGTCAAAATCAGTAGTAACTATGGACGACTTGCTAGCGTCCAGTGATATAAAACAGTTAAAACAGGGTGACGTTGTTGAAGGGGTTGTATCTTCGGTGCGAAAGCACGAAGTCTGGATTGACCTAGGGGCAAACGGTGTTGGTGTAGTTATGCGCCGTGAAATCGGTCACGGCCAGACCCTAGAAGAAGGTCAAGAGGTGGTTACGAGTGTGGTTGACCCAGAACTAGACGAAGGACACTCGCTCCTAAGTATGCGCCGTGCCGCCAAAGACAGAGGTTGGGACGAGCTACAACATATATTTGAGGCACAGGATATAATTGAAATCGTACCTTATGATGCCAACAGGGGCGGTATGCTCGTTGAACTAGAAGGTATCCGTGGCTTCTTGCCCGTCTCACAGTTAGCCGCTGGACATTACCCGAGAGTATCAGGGGCAGACAAAGATGAAATCCTGCAAAAACTCAATCAGTTAATTAATCAATCTATCAGGGTACGTATTCTGGACATCAGTCGTAAGGATAATAAATTGATCTTTTCCGAAAAAGAGGCGGTTAGAGATGATATGCAGGCTCGCTTCTCTAAGCTTAAGGCTGGCGATGAGGTAGAGGGCATAATAACGGGCGTAATTGATTTCGGTGCCTTTGTGAACGTGGATGGGATTGAAGGTCTTATACACATCTCGGAGATATCTTGGGAGCGGGTTGAGAACCCCCGTGATTACGTCAAGACTGGAGATACCGTTAAAGCTAAGATCATAGCAATTGACAAGGACCGTCTGTCGTTGAGTCTTAAGCAGATGATGGAAGATCCTTGGCTGAACGAAGTAAAAGCGTTCAAAAAAGGTGAATCGGTAGAAGGCAAGGTCACGCGCATTACTCCGTTTGGGGCTTTCGTACAACTAAGCCCATCAGTAGAGGCTTTGGTTCATGTCTCAGAGATGAGTGATGACGATAGTGTTGACCCAGAGAAAATATTCCAGCTTAACGAAAAGAAAAAATTCAAAGTCATAGATATAGACACCGAGGCGCGAAAGATAGCTTTGAGCCTCAAAGACACAAAATAGGCTCCAAGTATGTAATTAATCGGCAATCAGCCAGAAAGGAGACGGCGTTATGGCAACAACCATTGAAATAGAAGACATGATTACCGTTGGTACCCTGGCTGATCGGCTAATGATCCCTGTAACCCAGCTGATCGGGGAATTAATGAAGAACGGGGTAATGGCTACAGTTAATGAACGTATAGATTTTGATACTGCCCAGATAATTGTCGGCGAACTCGAGCTTGATACGGAGCTTGTTAGGAGGGTTGCCGAGGAGGCCAAGCCAAGAGCCAAGCGCGAACACGGTAAAAGCGCGGTCTCTAGGCCGCCCGTTGTGGCTGTTATGGGCCACGTTGACCACGGTAAAACTAGTCTACTAGATGCGATTCGTAAAGCAGACGTTGCCAAGGGCGAAGCAGGTGGCATAACCCAGCACATTGCTGCCTATCAGATTCAACACGGTGAACGTTACATTACTTTACTAGATACTCCTGGGCATGAAGCTTTTGCGGCTTTGCGCGAACACGGCGCACGACTAACCGATGTGGTGATCTTGGTCGTAGCCGCCGACGATGGGGTTAAGCCGCAAACCATAGAGGCTATCCGTTTTGCGCGCAAAGCGGGGGTAAAAATAATAATTGCAATCAACAAGATTGATAAACCAGACGCCGATCCCAACAGAGTAAAAAAAGAGCTAGCAGAACAAGATGTTCTAGTAGAGGAGTGGGGTGGCGATGCTGTAGTTTTGAATGTCTCCGCAAAAACCGGTGAGGGCTTAAAAGAGCTCCTAGATATGGTGTTTCTGGTGGCTGATGTTGAGGATCTAAAAGCAGAACAAAACATGCCCGCGGAGGGTCTAATAATAGAGGCCCACATGGAGCAAGGCAGGGGCCCTACTGCAGTTGCGCTGGTGGAGGTGGGTAAACTTCGTGCAGGTGATTTTGTTGTGACAGGCCCGACATATGCGCGAGTTCGTAATCTCGAGACTACGAGTGGCGCAAAGCTCAAAGAAGCGCTGCCATCCACTCCCGTATTGATCACTGGTTTTAAATCCTTGCCGGAGTTTGGTGACACCTTCGTTGTTGTTAAAACTGAAAAGGAAGCCCGTAACCTAGCCAGCCAAGGCGCTCAAAATCGCCAAGAGAGTGGTGCAAGGGCGGGGTCAAATAGCAATGAATTAATGAGACTGATTAGTCGTAGCAAAGAACTCACTGAACTCAATATTGTGCTGAAAGCAGACGTACAAGGCTCCTTAACATCTGTTTTAGATAGTCTAAAATCACTGGACACAACAGAGGTTGCGATAAGGATAGTGGCCGCTGGTGTCGGTGCTGTAAACGAAAACGACCTGCATCTTGCACACAGTAGTAATGCCATAATCTATGGCTTCAACGTAACCACACCCTCTGGTGTTAAGCAGCACGCAAATCGTGATCATATCTCTCTACGCCTCTACAAAGTTATTTATGAGTTAATTGATGATGCCAAACAGGAGTTAACCAAATTATTGGCGCCGGAAGTCATAGAAACACCGATCGGCCGTCTAGTTGTTAAGGGCATATTTAAGTCTACTAAAACAGAGTTAATCTGCGGCGGTGAGGTAACTAAGGGTAAGCTGGTATACCCATCGCGGGCTAGAGTGACGCGTGGCGGTAAAGAGTTATCTGAAGTAGATGTGACGAATCTAAAAAAGGGTCCCCAGGATGCTAAAGAAGTATTTGAAGGCGAGATGTGCGGAATGAGCTTAAAAACTCCCACTAGAGTTGATGTACAGGTAGATGACCACGTTGAACTGTTTAGTCGTGAGACAGTTGCCCGCACACTATAAAAATGGTATAAAATTTATTATGGAAAACTCCCGCCCTAAAGGCGATGACGAGAAACTTCTTGAGTCAAAAAGACCTAGTTTTCTAGAGTCCTGGCAGCAACGCTTAGGAATTCTACCTGAATCTAAATATATTAAGGAGTCCCAAGAAGAGCACAGTGAGGCTGAGCCGAGCGAAACCAAAAAAAGCAAACGGTGGCAACGTCTTTTCGGAAGAATATTCGGGGGTATAGTAAGGCCTGCACTAACAGAGCCAAAACAGACACAGGCAAACGATACATTATTTACTCAGCACGTCGTGCCTCCAGCGGAATCTGTGCTTAATCCTGAAGACACGTTGACCATAGCTCACGAACCCGCAAGCTCTAATGAAGCACCAGTAGACGTAAGCGATCCCTTAGTCCGTGAAAATGAAATTCCAGAAACAAAACCTCGGCTTGAGACCTCAACCGAACAGATGATAGATGCGCCCGCTATAGCAGAAGCGATGAACGCGACCATTGTCTCGCCGGACATTACTGCTGCACTGAATGCCCCGGCTAATGAAAGGACAGAATACAAGGACGTTATGGCTAATAGTGGCGATAATATTGCCGGTGAACGTGTTATTGAGAGAGGTGGGCAACAGGGGGTGGGTGTGGCTGCGGGGCTGTTTGGTTTGGAATTCTTGGCCAGACGACGCGCCGACCGTAAACTGAAGAAAGAAATCAAACGAATAGATCAAAAATTGAATAGCAACGACCGACAAACACCGTTCCCTGCCATAGAAGTCAACCGTACGGTGCCTGGGTCGCTACCCGATCAGTCTTCGTCTCCAGAGTTGAAATTGTCGCCCCTAGAGACCCCCGGGTCTTCTGTAGCGGAAGTCCAGAAACCCCTAAAATCAGATAATAAACTTGAACAAAATGTTGCTACACAATCAGGTAACACAATTTCAGAGGCTTCTACTATGGGTGAAAGACCCGATAGAGTGTTGGAAAAAGTCGCAAAAGCAGCCGAGAAGAACGCACCGATTGAAAAATTATTTGAACGAAGTCATGAGGTCAAAGACCAGCCGCTCCAGCAACTCGGCGCTGCCCCTGTAGGGGTCATACTCTCTCGTTCAGATAAAAATGGCCAGAGCGTATTTACGGCTGCTACTATGAAAACTATAGAAGCGCGACAAAAAACAACCACTACTGCCCCCAACCCCAGCCAGCCAGACCTATACAAACAAGCAGTAAAAAGTGGCTTTTGGACAGCGGTAGTCTTAGTGGTTTGCTTGGGCGTAATCATGATCTTTGGGCCCAGGTAGCTAAGTTGTCATGGGCTATCTACTTAAATAAAAAGCCTAGTGTTATAATATGCATGTAATTTCAGATACAATATCAAGCAGAAGGATTAATTATGTTTAAACTTGATGACGACTTACTCAAAGAACTAGGGCTTGGTGGTTTGCCTCCAGACGAAAAAAACAAGATGCTGGGGCACATTTACGAAACACTAGAGATGCGGGTTGGTATGAAGCTTGCCGAACAGATGACAAAAGAACAATTAGACGAATTTGAAAGTTTTATTGATAGCAAAAACGAAGCTGGTGCCCTAAAATGGCTTGAAACTAACTTTCCTGATTACAAACAAGTGGTTGCTGACCAGCTTGAACAGCTCAAGGCCGAAATTAAAGCCAGCGCTCCCGCAATCCTAGAAGCCAGCGCAAACCACCAGCCTGACCCAAGTAGTAACTAAGAACTAACTGTTCAAAAAGCTCGCGCCAAAGACCTAAATTTTTTTTAGGTCTTCAAGTAAATGGCGATGGCCAGCGAGAAACGCTTCGCTGGTCATTTCATTTTTACCGGCCGGTTTAAGCCGCTCTACATATAAAGCATCTTCACTGCAGCATATCATCAACTGTTTGCCTTCTGTAATTATATGGCCCGGCTTGCCTGAATAGTCAGTAACGCGCGCCTTGGTAATAACAACATCTTTACCGGCAATAGTAGTACGACTCTGTGGCCATCCTAGGAAGGCGCGAATTTCTCTTTCAAGTTGCACGGCTGACTTGGTCCAGTCAATCATACCATCACTTTTGCTTAGTAGCTGGCCATAGGTTGCGTGTGCTTCATCTTGGGGTATGGCTACGACGTCACCACTAATAATGCCTGGCAGTAATTCAAGCAGCATAGTTTGTCCGATATCTAGTAACGTATTGGCCATAGCTTGTTTGGTCTCATCGCCGTGTAATATTACTTCAGATTGCCCAAACACCGGACCGGCGTCCATAGCCTGGGACAGCTGCATAATTGAAACACCTGTTTTATCAGCGCCTTCAAGAATTACGCTTTCTATAGGAGTGGGCCCGCGGTGTAGAGGTAGGAGGGAAGGGTGAATATTAATGATTCCGTGCGGAAAGATATCAATAATAGACTGCGGTACGATTTTTCCGTATGCCACTAAAACACCTATTTTTGCTCCGTAACCCTTTAGTTGCTCGCTAATATTAGATGGTTTATCGGGTAAGAGCAGAGGGATATTATGTTTAGAGGCAACCGAAGCAATTTCTAGATCACGTGATTTGCGTGATCTAGCCGTCTCGTAATTGGAGACGACAGCAGCTATGTTATAGCCAGCTTGTACCAGCGCTTCTAGGGTAGAAGCGCTTGTGGCGACACCTGTGGCCAGACGCTCATTACCAAAGAATAGGATTGTTTCTGACATCATTTTCATAGTCTAGCTTTATCAAACGACCTTCTTCATCAAGGACGAAGAAGGCTTCGGGGTTATCTTTTATGTGGTCAACGAATACCGCGCCATTAGTGTGGTCGATCTCGTGCTGAAACACACGGGCCAAAAACCCCTCGGCGGTCAATCTAATCTCCTTGCCATCAATATCCAGCGCCTTGACCCTGACCTTAGTGTTACGGGGTACTTTGCCGTAAACGTTCTTAACGCTTAGGCACCCTTCGTAGTCTTCTTCTACTACTCCTTCGTATTTAGTGATCTCTGGGTTTATGAAAACCTTAAAGTCTCGGTCATTTTTGTTGTCAAAATTATTACGGATAACAACTATTCGCAACGGTTTATCAACCTGTATGGCGGCGAGAGCTACGCCCACCTCATGCTTACGGCTATCTTCCCAGTCAAGGGTAGCGGCCTGCATATCAGCTACAAGCTGCTTGATTTCTTTAGATATAATACCAACTTTCTTGGAGCGTTCGCGAAGATGTATGTGCGGCAGCACTATAATGTCGTCTTTTATCATTGTGGCTAGTATAACCTGACGGTGGCAGATTTATAATAGATTAGACGGGTCAATGTTGTACGACCAGCCTGACGGCAGATGTTTAATAGCCTCCAGAAGCTGACTGCGTTGTTTGGATTTTATAACGAGCTGCCAGTAGTATTGGTTGTCCTTCTTTGCGTGAAAGGCTGGACTGGGGCCGATGATCTCAACGCGCAGATTTAGCTGGAGTAGTTGATCTTTAAGTTTTTGTGCCGATTTCTCTGCGCTTTTTTGATTCGCGCGGTGGCACGTAAGTTTGAGTAGGTAATAAAAAGGGGGGAACCCAAAAAGCTGTCTCTGCCGGAGTTGTCCCTCATAAAAAATTCCATAATCACGCACTATAGCCGCTTGTATGGCAGCACTTTCGGGCTCGTGGCTTTGAATGATAACCGCACCTTTCCGGTGTCCCCTACCCACCCGGCCAATAATCTGAACGAGTTGCTGATAGGTAGCTTCGTCTGCCGTATAGTCTGGGATAAACAAACTGGTGTCGGCTTGAACAACACCTACAACGCTTAATCTGGGCAGGTCTAAGCCCTTTCCCAAGACCTGTGTACCGACCAAAACATCAACGGCACCCTGTTTGATCGATTCATAGGCATTTTCTAGGCGTTCGTTCTTGTTGTTATCTCTGTCAAACCTTTGCACTCTGGCGCCGGGGAACATGCGGGTTAGCTCGTCTGCGACCATCTTTGTCCCAACACTTCTGAAGGTTATATCAGGGTGGCCACAATCCGGACAGTTGCTAACGGCAGATTTGGCGTAGCCACAAATATGACAGCGCATAATATGCTCGTCGCCATGGTAGACAAGAGGTAGGTCACACTTAGGACATGTGGCCTGCCAGCTGCAATTTTGGCAAAGTATAGCCCTTGCTGACCCACGCCGATTCAGGAATATTAAGGACTGTTCGTTGCTAGCTAAAGCCCGGTCTACGGCTTTTAGTATAGGCTCTGACATATAGGCTGATCGCTTAAATTCATTGCGATCACTTAACCTGACAGTTTGAATTTTGGGCAAACTTGCGTTTTTTACAGCCAGCGAAGACAGTCTGATAATCGGTAGTTTTTTTTGCTGATAAGTGTAATAGTCGGCAACCAAAGGAGTGGCTGTCCCCATAATGAATAGTGCTCCATGAAGACTTGCTAGTTTAGCTGCCACACGACTTGTTTGATAATAGGGGGCCTGCTCTTGTTTATAGGCGTTATCATGGGCCTCGTCCATAACAACCAAACCCAGCTGCCCAACAGGCGTAAACATCGCCGAACGTGGTCCAATAATTACTAATGGAACAGGGCTGCGCAAAACCTGAAGCCAGATATCTCGGCGTTCTGCTGCTGTTTTCATAGAGTGAAAAGTCACCACTCTAGATGCACCAAAAGCTTCTTCAAAGATCTTGACAAGCTGCGGGGTGAGACCTATTTCTGGTGTCATTATTAAGGCTGATTTGCCGTTGTCTAGTGATTTTTGAGCACACTCTATATAAAGGCGCGTCTTGCCTGAGCCGGTTTCTCCGTGAAGCAAAAATATTTTACTGTTTGAAGCCTCAATCTTCTGCATGGCCTGTTTTTGTTCGCTGGTAAGGGGTGGGCGATTCTGGTTTGTATTGTGAAGCGTTCTAGGGTCATATGTGCTAATTCTGGGTTTTGCTATGAGCGATGATGGCAAACTGGACAAAAGAATGTCTCCCGTGCTAGCAGGGTAATACGTTTTTAGCCAATCCAGCAGCTCTACGAATATCTTAGGAAGAGAGGGTTCGCTTAGTACGAATTTTATGTTTCTGGTGCTGAATTTAGGCTTGTTTGTTGGGCCCACAATCAAACCGAGGGCCGTTTTATTCTGTATCGGTACGGTTACTAGGCTGTTGGGTTCAACCCTGTGATTATATCCGTAGGTAAGGGGTTCGTCGCGTTTATATGATGAGCTGGCCACCCGAACAAGGTAATAATACATAGGTTTAGTTTATATTCTTTGACGAATAGTTTATAGATGCAAGGCGCAGAATCTTTAAATCAGAAGTATGAATTTTTGAAAATGTATTGAAAAGACACGCAAGCCTGTTTATACTTTACGTTGTTTGAATAACAATGAGAGCTTATGCTAGACGTATTTATTACCTCCCGAGTCAGGCGCAAGATTATAGTGGTATACGCCAAATACCCAGACTTCAAGACGCACGTTCGTGGTTTAGCCAAGCTGATTAAAGAGGACGCCGGCAACATTCAGAGAGAACTGAAGCGCTTAGAAAAAATTGGTTTTCTGATTTCTGAAAAACAAGGCAACACAAAGATCTACTACACCAACAAGCATTTCGCCATCTTTAAAGAACTACAGAGCATAGTGTTGAAGTCACAACGTATGACGCAAAAGAAGCAACAAGCTAGCACATAGGACGACGTTCGGTCGCTAGTTGACTAAAATGAATGGTTGCAAAAATCCATCTGTTAACGTATTATGTGACCGATGATACAAGTTACAAGAAAAGATTCCAAAGAATCATTAGAGAACCTGCTGCGTCGCTTTACTCGTAAAGTTCAACAGTCCGGTATTATTATTGGTGCTAAGCAATTGCAGCATTTTGAAAAGCCAATCAGCAAGCCGGAACGCCGCCAGAAGGCGATTGTACGTCGCGAGCGTAAGGCGATTAAAGCCAAAAATGCTAAATTCGGCATCAAGTAGATGAGCCTAAAACAGCATATTGAGCGGGATCTGAAAACTGCCATGTTGGCTGGCGATAAATCCCTAGCAACAATCTTAAGGGGATTAAAGAGCGCAATCCTTTACGAAGAGGTGGCGAAAGGCAAGCGCGAGACAGGTCTATCCGACCCCGAGATTACCAGTGTACTCATTAAAGAGGTAAAAAAACTACAAGAGAGTGCAGATCTATATCGTCAAGGTAAAAACAATGAAAAAGCTGACCTGGAAATTGCAGAAAAAAACTTGGTTGCAAAATATTTACCCGAGCCTCTAAGTGACGAGGAGCTGCTACAACTTGTTGTCAGCGCTGAAATAGAACTCGGACCAGTGACTCCCCAGAACATGGGCCAGGTTATTTCTTGGGTAAAATCTCAGAGTGGTGGCAAAGCTGACGGTCAACGTATAGCCGGTATTGTCAAATCTCGTTCGGGGAATCCATGATCATATTTATGGGGGTTGCTGGTTCAGGAAAAAGTATACAAGGCAGGCTATTGGCGGATGAGCTTGGGCTGCCCTGGCTGTCAACCGGTGAGTTTTTGCGTATGTTGATATCTGGTAAAAGGCGCAAAGAAATGTTGGCCGGAAAGCTGATTAAGGACCAAGAAATAATAGCCTTAGTCCAGAAGATATTTAACCTGATTGATACAAGGCAGGAATTTGTCCTGGACGGGTTCCCGCGCACTTCTAAACAGGCCGACTGGCTGTTGAACCAGGTCAAGCACGGCCAACTCAATATTAGTCTAGTGGTACACCTTATCGCCTCGAAAGAGGTTGTGTGCTCCAGGTTGCTGGAGCGTGGGCGGCAAGATGACTCTAAAGAGGCGATCGCAGAACGGTTCAAAGAATATGAAGAAACCGCTCTACCGATTATAGAGCATTTTGAAGAGGCGGGTATTTCAGTATGTAGCGTCGATGGAGAACGGCCCATCCCAGATATTCATGAATCTATCAAAGCTCTACTGAGATAGTCGATGACGACCATGATGACCTTAGTGAAAACACCTCAAGAAATAGAAAACATGAGAAAGAGTGGTCAGATTCTGGCTATGGTGTTTGCTCACCTGCGCAAGAAACTAAAAATAGGTATAAGCGCGAAAGAGCTTTCGGACATAGCTAATCAAGAGATTCGGGCCTTGGGTGGAGAGGCCAGTTTTTTGGGATATCAAGGCTTTCCTGGCGCCTTGTGCGTGTCGCTTAACGACGAGGTTGTTCACGGCATACCGAGCAGTCAAAAGTTCATTAAGGAAGGCGATATTGTAAGTCTTGATCTAGGGGTGACCTATCAGGGCATGATTACAGACTCAGCCTTTTCCATGATCGCGGGGAAGAGCTCTAATCCGCGCCTGGAGCAACTATTATTGTTCACAGAGCAATCGCTGAGTGCCGGCATCGATACTATTAAGGACGGAGTGGCGGTAGGAGATATTTCGGCAGCCATTGAGGGGGTTCTATCTAAGAACAAGTATGGCATCGTACGAGATTTGGTTGGACACGGTGTTGGGCATCAGGTTCATGAAGAACCAAACATTCCGAACTATGGCCACAAAGGTGGTGGGCTACACCTTAGGGCAGGAATGACTATTGCAATTGAGCCTATGGCAACTCTTGGTGGCGATGATGTTTATGTGTCTAATGATGGCTGGACGGTATTGACGAGCGACCAGTCTCTTTCAGCACATTTTGAGCACACAATCTTGATCACTCCTGATGGTGCTGAAATCCTGACTATAATTTAGCTCAATACGTAGACGTCTAGTGGACGCCTACAGGGCAAATGCATAAAACGTTAACTCTTTGCTATACTGTCTACTATGCGCGAACAATCGCCGATGCACTTCATTGGTTTGGATATTGGCACCCAAACTGTCCGATGTGTAATAGGTATGCTTGATCAAAATGACCCGTCACACCCCTCAATCATTGGCCATGGTAGTGCAACTAACCTCGGCATGCGTAAAGGTGTTATTGTTCATGTGGATGATGTGATTGAAGCTATAGTGCACGCTGTGACTGAGGCTGAGAGGCTTTCAGGTGTTGCTATCAAACATGCCACTGTCAATGTTAACGGGTCCCATATAACGGGCATGAATTCCAAGGGTGTCATTGCTATCAGCACTGCCAATCGTGAAATATCCTCAGAAGACCGATTACGGGTTGAAGAAGCGGCTACGATCGTCCAATTGCCACCCAACCGACAAATCATACAGGTCTTCGCAAAAAACTACCGGCTGGATGGTCAAGACAACATCAAAGACCCGGTGGGCATGCATGGCGTCAGGCTGGAGGTCGATACGCATATAGTAACTGCACTAGTGCCTGGTATACGCAGCCTAGACATGGTGCTTGAGCGAGCTCGCATTGAGCCTGGGCACTATACCATCTCTAGCTTGGGTGCAGCCGAAGCGGTTTTAAATCGCCAACAAAAAGAATCCGGAACCTTGTTGCTAGATATAGGAGCCGGCACCACTAACATGGTAGTTATAGAAGACGGCGAAGTTAATCACGTAGCAGTAATACCCGTGGGGGGCATTAATATTACTAATGATCTTGCTATAGGGCTCAAGACAGACTTGGATATAGCGGAAAAGGTAAAAGTCGAACAAGCGAGTCTAGAGTCTCCCTCAAAACTAATGAAGAACGTAAAGGTTGAACATGATGGCCGTAGCCATATGTTTGCTAGCCAAGAAGTCACCATGATTGTTGAGGCCAGGGTAGAGGAGCTATTGGAGCTTGTCGATAAAGAGCTAAAACGTATAGGAAGGTCAAGGAAGCTTCCCGGGGGGGTTGTTTTAGTGGGGGGCACGGCAAAATTGCCGGGTATTGTAGGCACTACTAGAGAAAAACTCCAGTTATCAGCTCGATTAGGCGAGCTTCAGCCGATGAACGGTCTCGTAGACACAGTCCAAGACGTCACATACTCCACTGCGGTCGGATTAATGATTCTAGACATGTTATTGTTACCGGGAGGGGGAGGATCTACGGGACAGCCTAACGATAGCGCATTTGGTATGATCGAGGGGCTCCTCAAACGCCTCCATAAGAAATCCCGATAGAAAAAAGATACTGTCAAGAACCATTAACAGTCGCAAGGGATCTTTTAATGATTGAATAGACGCACCGCTTCCTGGTATACTCCAGCTATTAATGTTTGACGATGGGATAAGGTGAAACAATGCCACAAGTTGCTCCAGCTATTGAAACTTTCGCACGTATTAAAGTAATCGGTGTTGGTGGCGCGGGTGGCGCGGCGGTAAACCGTATGGTTGAGTCGGGTATTGAAAATGTTGAATTTATTGTTGTAAACACCGACGCCCAAGCACTACATCATTCAAAAGCACAGGTTAAAATACATATCGGGCGTGATGCAACTCGTGGCCTCGGGGCAGGAGCAGATCCGACTGTTGGGCAGAAAGCAGCCGAAGAGTCTCACGAGGAGATCAAGAAGGCTGTTGAGGGTGCTGACATGGTGTTTGTTACTCTGGGGGCTGGCGGAGGTACAGGGAGTGGTGCGGGTCACATAGTGGCAAATGCGGCCAAGCAAGCCGGCGCGTTAGTTGTCGGCTTCGCTACTAAGCCGTTTGCTTTTGAGGGCGAAAAGCGTCGCCGTAATGCCGAAGCAGCTATAGAAAACCTTAGAAAAGCTGTTGACACTTTAATAGTGATACCTAACGATCGTTTACTCCAGACGATTGACAGACAGACACCACTGCTTGAAGCTTTCAAGGTAGCTGATGATGTATTGCGCCAGGGTGTCCAGGGAATCTCAGATCTTATTACTGTACACGGTCTTATCAACTTGGACTTTGCTGACGTAAAGACTGTTATGGCTAATGCTGGTTCTGCTCTTATGGGTATTGGGCGTGCTAGTGGCGAAAATCGTGCCGTGCAAGCGGCACAGCAGGCTGTAGAGTCACCTTTGCTTGAGGTGTCGATTGATGGCGCGCGGGGGATCCTCTTTAACGTCATTGGTGGCAGCGACATGTCTATGCATGAAATCAACACAGCTGCTGAGACTATTACTGCTGCCGCAGATTCTGATGCCAATATTATCTTTGGGGCAACAATCAACCCCGAGCTTGAAGGTGAGATTATCATTACTGTCGTAGCTACTGGTTTTGATGCAGCATATTTTTCGGCTCGTGACGTAACCGTCGTAGCACCAGCTACAGATGGTGTGGTTACCAAAAAATCCACCACCGACAACGAGAAGGTTATGCAGGGTATAGATATGGATCTTGGCGATGATAAGCAAACCGAAGATTTTCACAAAGAAACCCCTATGCCCAACATCTGGACCCTGGAAAGCGAGAAAGAGGAAGCAAAGGAAAATTCCAACAAAAAACTAGATGACTCTAGTAAAACATCACTTTTTGGAGATTCTAGTGAATCCGACGACGAGCTTGAAAAACCCTCATTTTTGCGCCGACTAAAGAGCAGGCGCAACAAAGACGACAACAATAAAGACGATTAGTAATTTATACATTATCGCTACATGAGCCACACGCAAAGGGTCGGGGTACGCGTCTGTAGTGTTGCAATACCCCACAGATAGGGTACCATATACAATATATACACCATATGTAGGAGATGTTTACAAATATGAAATGTAGCCAATGTGCATTTGAGGATTCAAAGGTTATTGAGTCACGTGATGTTGCTGTAGGAGAAGCGATTCGCCGGCGCAGGGAGTGTACGAGTTGCCAGTACCGGTTTACTACCTATGAGCGCATAGAAAGGCCGCAACTCATAGTGATCAAGAATAATGGTACGCGCGAGCTTTTTAATCGTGACAAATTGCTAGCGGGACTATACAGGGCAACAGAGAAGACCTCTGTTAATAGTCTGCAGCTCGAACAACTTGTAGCAGATATTGAGCACCAGATTTATGAAAGAGGAGAGCAAGAAGTCAGTTCGGCCAAGATAGGGGATTTAGTGATGGAGGGGTTGTCGCGTCTTAATGAGGTGGCGTATGTCAGATTTGCTAGCGTGTACCGTCGCTTTAAAGATATTGCTGGATTTGAAAGAGAACTCAATGAAATACGCGAACGAAAAACGAACAAAAACTAGTAAAAACCCGTAAGCTGACCACTATATGTCCTTAAGATATGTAGGAGAATACAGGCATAGACTAGTACCGATGAAAAATATACAACGTATAGCACGCATAAATTTAGTTGTGAAAACTAGATCAAACGACACCAATAAATTGCAGTATTAATACTGTTAACTAAACTAAAAATGTGATGTATAATTACCACAACACTTACGGCTATATTGTTAAAATTGTTGAAAGTTATGACTGTCGTGGCTTAATCAGTGCACGGACTTTAAGAAAGGTCCTGTTGCGGATTGGGTGCCATCAGCTTGAACGATTTTATTTGGGGCAGGCTATAAAAGTAACGGCCTTCGCCGAACACATTTAAGTTGCTACTGGTGCGGGTGCGTTAGGGTCTGCTGGCTTTGGTTTGTGGGTCTAATTTATATATCAAGATTTGACCTGATGCTTATGCTAAACTAAAAAACATGAAGGTCTGCATCTTGTACCACCCTAATTCTGACCATGCTCGCATGGTTGAGATGTATGCGAATGATTTTCAGCGCATAAAGGGGGGCGCAATAGAACTATTAAGTCTAGAAACAAGGGAAGGCGCTGACTTAGCAAGGCTTTATGACATAGTGCGATATCCGGCAGTTGTAGCTAAGCGTGATGACGGTGAATTACTGAAGCACTGGGAAGGCGCAGAGCTACCCCTAATGGATGAGGTGGCCGCATATAGTTCTGGTGGTTGATGTGTAGCGTTAATAACGCTACAATGAGTACTGTTAACAATTTATGAAATCCGTTCAAGTGGCAATCAACCACGAGGAGTGAGAAGAAAGCTCGCAGACTTAGCGAGCCGTAGACCTCACCGGGCAAGCCCGTTATAGCGAACAATCAAGCCCAAATCAGGATGGTACCGTCGGCGTAGCCGGCTCCTGAAAGACGAAGGGGCTTTTTTATTTTCTAAGGAGGTCTATATGGCTGACACAAGTCAGAAATCTAACCTAGCACAAATAGAAGAACACATGCTTGAGATATGGCGTTCTGAGAAAACATTTCAGAAATCGCTAGAAAAGACTAAGCAAACCGGCAAAGTATTTAACTTCTACGACGGGCCTCCGTTTGCAAATGGGCTGCCTCACTTCGGTCATTCTCTTGTAACAAGCATCAAAGACAGTTTGGGTCGCTACAAAACCATGCAGGGTTATTACGTGGAACGGCGTAACGGCTGGGACTGTCATGGGTTGCCGGTTGAGTTTGCTATTGAGAAGCAGCTAGGAGTAAGTGGCAAGAAACAGATACTTGAGCTCGGTCTAGAGAAATTCAACGCAGCCTGCCACGACTCCATTTTTATGTACAAAGCTGAGTGGGAGCAGTTTTTTGAGCGTGTTGGGAGGTGGACAGATACCGTTAACGCCTATGCGACAGTTGATTCTGAATATACCGAAAGTGTGTGGTGGGTTCTGAAACAGGTCAACGATAAGGGGCTTCTATACAGGGGCTACAAAAGCATGCCATATTGTCCTCGCTGCGAGACCCCCTTATCTAATTTTGAGGTCAATGAAGGCTACCGTGATAACGTCCCCGATCCTAGCTTGTATGTGAAGTTCAAGCTTACCGACGAAGACGCCTCTTTGCTGGCTTGGACTACTACTCCGTGGAGCTTGCCCGGCAACGCTGCCATTGGTGTCAAGCCAAAGGAGTTATATGTATATGTGACCGTGGAAAATGAACACAAAAGTGAGGAAACTCTGATAATCGCAAAAAAAAGGCTAGAAAGTGTATTCAAAGACGAAGTGAACTATAAAGTAGTTAGGGAAGTTAAGGGGTTGGATTTAGTCGGCAAAGTTTATGAACCGCTTTTCCCGGGGGTCGCAAGCCGTTTGGCTCCGGCTCTAGGTAATCTCTATAAAGTTTGGTCCGCAGAAACCGTGAGCACAGATGAGGGAACCGGGGTCTTGCATATAGCTCCGGCATTCGGAGAAGAAGATCTTAAGCTGGCGCACCAGAATGCTATACCCACCCTGGTGACTATAGACAACTCAGGTAAGGTTATCAGCGATATAGGATTTCAAAAGGCTGAAGGGAAGTTCTTTAAAGGTGCGGACAAGATAATTATCGCTGATCTGATGGAAAAAGGAGCCGTATTTGCAGCTGAAACCATAGAACATACATATCCGTTCTGCTACCGTTGCGAAACGCCCCTTTTATACTACGCTGTTTCAACCTGGTTTATACGAGTATCCGCCATAAAAGATGACTTGTTGCGTTCAGCACAACAGATTAACTGGACACCAGAGCATATCAAGGACGGAAGATTTGGCAAGTGGCTTGAAGGCGCGCGCGACTGGGCTATATCCCGTAATCGTTACTGGGGTGCCCCTATGCCTATTTGGGTGAATATTGAAGATGAAAATGACTACATCGTTGTTGAGAGTACTGCGAAATTACGTGAATTAGCTGGTTCAGATGTGAAACTTGATGATCTTCATCGTCCATTCATCGATGACGTGGTTATCAGCAAGGATGGCAAAACTTATCGCAGGACAGCGGAGGTTCTGGACTGCTGGGTTGAGTCAGGTAGTATGCCAGTAGCCCAACAACACTATCCTCTTGAGAACAAAGAAAAATTTGAAATGACTTTTCCTGCTGATTATATTGGTGAGGGCTTGGATCAGACCAGCCAATGGTTCTATGTTCTGCATGTAATTTCTACCATCCTATTTGATAGCCCAGCCTATAAACAAGTGTTAGTGAATGGAATGATAATGGCAGCTGATGGCCAGAAGTTGTCAAAAAGATTGAAGAATTACCCGCCAGTTGACGAGGTGTTCGCACAAGAGGGAGCTGACACATTGAGGCTTTATCTGCTTAGTAATAACCAAGCGGTCAATGCGGATTACATGCGTTTTAGCCGCGACGCGATGAAGGACCTGAACCGTAATGTGTTGGGCACGCTCATGAATTCATTCCGATTCTTTGATATGTATGCTCAACTGGATAACTGGAAGCCAGCCGCTCCAGGAATTCAACCTAACACTACCAACGTGCTTGATCAGTGGATGCTGTCGCGTCTGAATGAGACTATCGCCGAAGTTACAAAGCAAGCCGACAACTATAAATTGGCACATGCGATTAATCCAATATTCTTGCTTATTGACGACATGTCTAATTGGTTTATTCGCAGATCCAGGCGACGTTTCTGGAAAAGCGAAGACGATACCGACAAGCAATTCGCCTACGAAACGCTGTGGTTTACATTGGTGCGCGTCACCCAGCTTCTAGCCCCTTGGGCCCCTTTCTTGTCCGACTACCTCTGGCGACAACTGATTAAAGAGACGGATTTACCATCCTCGGTCCACCTGAGTGGCTGGCCTCAAAATGCCCAGGTTGACCCTGTAATACTTGAGGAAATGACACGTACGCGTCAGATAGTAGAACAAGGTCTGGCTCAGCGAATGCTTTCAGGAGATGGACAGCAACAGATAAAAGTTCGTCAACCTCTAAGCATGTTGAGTTACACGGGTTTGCCGCTTCGTAAAGAACTGGAACTTACGATCGCCGAAGAAGTAAACGTCAAACAGGTTGTAAATGAAGAGCCCGACAGTAAGAGTTTACAAAGGGTATCGGTAGACAAAAACATTACACCAGAGCTGAAACGCGAAGGTTTGATGCGAGAGGTGGTCCGCCAGGTACAAAACGCTCGCAAGCACGCAGATCTTCAGGTAGAGGATCGTATATCTCTTTCGCTTAGCACCGCCGATGTAGAGCTAAATCACGCTATTCAGGAGTTCGCCGAGACCATAGGTCAGGAAACCCTAGCGAATTCAATTACTGACGAGGGGCTGGCGGGCTATGAAGCGGTGGTCAACATAGGGGGTGTGCAGCTGGTGGTTAAGCTGAAAAAAGCTGATTAACACTTTTGACATGCATAGCTTTCTCTGTTAGACTCTCTCGGTAACTCTTTCAAAAAAGGCAAGAATCTTATGAAAAAAGCAGTCATTGCAACCGGTGGTAAGCAGTATTTGGTCGCTGAAGGCGAAACAGTTAATGTTGAACTATTAGATGGTGTGGATAAAAACATTAATTTTGCGCCACTTTTACTAATTGATGGTGAGAAAACTACTGTTGGCAACCCTGAGGTTGGCGGTATCAAGGTAACTGCTGACATTATTGAAGCTGATGTAAAGGCCGATAAAGTCACCTCAATACGTTATAAAGCAAAAAAGCGTGTTCATACTGTCCGCGGTCATCGCCAGCGACATGCAGTATTGAAGATAAGCAAAATAGCCTAGTATCAATAACTGTCAACCTGCATCTATCACACGATACTCATGTCTATTGTGAATATGTTGTTAGCAATGCATACTAGACTAGAAGTCAAGTCATGCTCAAATTATATAAATATCTAGACGATAAATTCTCCATAGTTACCGGCTTGCTCGCGGGGATAATATTTATTTTTTGCAGCGTACCTACACTAGCTGCAATAACACGGGGCTATGGTACAGACGATACGCGACTTAAGCCTGGCATGGTGGTAGCACTTAGCCAGAGCAGTACTCCAGAGGACCCTAAAGTAGAAGCGGCCTCTGTGGATCAAATAGAACGCGTTATAGGTGTAGCTACAACAATTGATGAAAGCTTGGTTACGATATCATCTGGTGAGCAAGCATCTTATGTAGAAAGCGACGGAGAGGTGGGTGCATTTGTGGTTAACCTTAATGGCGAGATCAGGTACGGTGACCTGTTAACCTTATCGCCCATAAAAGGCATACTGGCAAAAGCTTCTTCTTCGCAACCTATAGTAGCTATTGCTCTTGAAGATTTTGCATCTGATAAATCGGAAACCTACATAATTCAAGATGGAGCAGGTACTAAAAATGTTCTCATTCAAAGGCTACGCGTCAATCTAGACCGAAAGGCTTACGCTAACCTGGATTCATTGAAGGAAAAGTCTATGCTGACCGATATTGGACGCGCACTGATAGGTAAAGATGTTGGAGAAATACAAATGATAATTGCGCTAATTATTTTCTTCATCGTGCTTGTTGCCGAGGGTACGATTTTATACGGTGCTATTTCCAGCGCAATCAGCTCACTGGGGCGCAACCCCTTAGCTAAAAACATAATAAGGCGCGAACTGATCAGGGTTTTATTTATCGCAATGGCAGTACTTGCCTTGGGTGTGGCGGCGATATATGCAGTGCTCTGGGTATAAAATACTTGCGCACCTTATAGCTTCTGTTTATAGTTGTTGTGGGATAGTCTAGCCAAACAACAGTTGGACTATGCAGCCAAAGTTGCATAAACACTTTATTCAAAAGTGCACCCAAATAAAAAACAAACCAATATAAAAACTTATGGAAGATAGTCGGTATCAATCGACTGACTCGCTACAGACTTATCAATCTGATAGCCTAGAAAGTACTGCCAATGCTGTACCTGTAGCTAGTTATGCCTCAGCTCCATCAAATTATGTTGCAGAAAACCTAGAGGTCCATGAGCCGGGGTTTGACACTAACAGCCAGAAATCCAGCGAGGCTCTAAGTCCTCCACATGCTTTTAAGTTCTCCCGGCATAAGGCCATACTCGTTTCAGCGGTTATTGCACTTATTGTAGTTCTTCTGTCCGGTGTTTCCATAACGGTACTTAATCGGCAGAAAAAAGATGCTCCCAGCCCAGCTGTTAATAATTCTGTCCCTGTTCAAGAGGTTGAGTTAAGTCAAATTGACAGCGTATCGCAAGCTCCTGAGCTTGTCGGTGCACAAAAACACTCTCTGTTGATCAACGGCGACATTATATCTCGGGGGATTTTGAAGCTATCAAAAAATGCATTCATGGCTACGATTGAATCTAGTGAACTGGTGGCCAGTCAGAACTATAAGCTACCCAATGCTTCCGGCGCATTCTGCCTAGATAGCAATAACTGTAACTTTGCTTCGCAAAGCGATCTAGCCCAATTTGCAACCCTAGTACAGCTTAATCAGTTAAGACAGTTGATACCAGTAAGTGGGGATGAAACCGTAGCAAGCCTAACAGCCGGAAGCTCTAATTTAAATATAATTGACGATGGCGACGGTAATTTAACTATTACTGATACGGCAGCGGGCAGCCCTCGCGTCACAACACTCAATGGTGCGAGTGGTGTTGTTACGCTTAGCGTACAAGGCACGCCTAATCAGATTACCGTCAATGCTTCTGGCAATACGTTTACTCTTGCAACACCGCAGGATATCAATACTGGCTCAAGCCCTACTTTCAATGGTTTGATTTTGTCGTCACTAAATTGTACGGGGATGGCTAACGGAGGGACATTGACCACTAATGGCTCTGGGCAGGTGGTGTGCGCTGATGATGACGGCGCTGCGGGGAGCTCTATCACCGGGTCGGGGGCCATCGGATCAATAGCGAAGTTCGATGCATCGCAAAACATAGTTAGCTCTATAATTACAGAATCGGGAACAGTTATAACTGTCGGCGGCAGCGTCACAGCCAGCAGTTTCAGTGGAAGTGGTGTGAATTTAACAGCATTAAATGCAAGCAGCGTCTCTAGCGGTACACTTAGTGATCTACGCCTAAGCACAAATGTCTCGCTTCTCGGTCAGACTATCGGTCTCAGCGAACTGGAAGCTGACAGTGTTAACTCGTCAAAAGTCGTTGACGGCTCAATTGCCAACATTGACCTCACCAACAGCTCTCTAAGTGTCGCTGCCGGTGGAGGGCTGGTGGATGGCGGTAGTGTTTCTTTAGGGGGTAGTACGACTCTTAATATAGGGGCAGGAGACGGTATTACGGTTAATCCGGATAATGTAGCGGTTAGCGTACAGGCTAACAAAGGCTTGGAAGTTGACGGTAACGGCCTCTCCCTGATTGATTGTGCTGACGGCCAGGTACTGAAGTACAACACCACTGGCAGCCAGTGGGCTTGTGCGGCTGATGCCGGCGCTTCCGGTACTGGTGACGATGTCTACGTTAACGGCAGCCCGGCCACTAACGCTAACTTTATTAACAACGCCGCTTCCGCCACCGTACCGTCAGTCACCTGGAGCCTAACGGCTGTTAACCCGGACACCATCGGTCTGACCATTGGCGCCGCTTCCGCCACCACAGCTGGCGTCGTCACTAACGGGGCCCAGAGCTTTGGTGGCGACAAGACCTTCGCTTCTAACGTTATTGTTCAAGGTGGCACAGCCACCTTAGGTAGTACTGCCAACACCGGCTCCCTCGTCCTCCACGACAACGACGGCGTGGGCAGTGAAACGGTCACCATTACCACGCCTAACGTCAGTAGCTCTTACACCTTGACCCTGCCAACTGCCGTTGGCGTCACTAACCAGTGTCTAAAGGCTCAGAACGGCACCGGCACACTGTTTTGGGACGACTGTGAGGGCGGTCTGGGCAGTAGCCCGGGCATTACGTCCATAAACGGCGAAGCTGGCCCAGCCATCACTATTAGCAACGCCTCAGTTACTGCCGCCGACACCATCACCATAGATGACGCTTCCACCGGCGCCAAGGGTATTGCTAGCTTCAGTAGCAGCTTCTTCACGGTCACGGCTGGCGCCGTCTCCATCGCTAATGACTCCATTGGCGACACTCAGCTGGCCTTTAATACCGGCCAGCACCTGACCACTACCAGTACACCGACCTTTACTACCGCTACGCTAACCAACCTGGTGGTGGCCAGCCAGTCCTTCAACGACCTGACCGGCAACGGCCTGACTATTAGCACTAACGCTTTGACGGTTCAAGCTGCTGCATCAACAGATGCGTTATCAGCAACCACTTCGTCTGGTTCTGGTCTCGAGGTTTTGTCTAGTGGCATCACACTCTTACAGGGTTGTGCGAATAATGACATTTTAAAATGGAACGAGACCACAGATGTCTGGGCGTGCAGCGCAGATAATAACAGCGGCGGGTCAATTACTGCCGTCGGTTCTTTTACGTCTGGCGCAGCCTTTGCTGGGTTGACGGCTGACGATCAGTGTTTTGGGCTGACCAACGACTGTTCTGGGTTAACTACTGCGGGTAGAATAGAGTTTGATGATCAAGCGATTGACGAAATTAACTTCTTAAACGCACGTGTTGGAATTGGCACAAGTACGCCTTTGACGACTTTGGATGTGGCTGGTACGGGGCGATTCATGGCGACAATAGATGTGCCAGATAACACGGGCGCAGCATTGCAGTACCTGAACTATACGAATATTAGCGATAACGTAGGCGCTACTGCAACACAGCTAATTGGTCTTGATTTGCAGGGAACGGTCAATGCGGCAGGAGCAGGCGGGACCCAGGAAACAATCGGCATATTTGTTCGCCCATTGAATGGATCACCTGGAGCTGGTACGCAAAATAATTACGGTATACGCATTGATAACCAAGGTTTAGCGGGCAGCGAGAATGCTTACGGGCTATATGTTAATGCTCAAACAGGTTCCAGCAATAACTACGCCGCTGTGTTTTCGGGCGGCAACGTAGGAATAGGTACAGCTACTCCTGCTGCGAAACTTTCAATAGAGACTACGGCAAGCACCGTTGCTCTCAACACTTTTGACGGCACGGTCACTACCAATATATTTAATGGAACAGCCTCGAGTCTAACGGGCGGGTGGATAGGTACCGCCAGTAACCACAGCCTGATATTTATGACCAACAACACCGACAGGGCGGTGCTGGATAGTGCCGGTAACCTAGGACTTGGCGTAGTGCCTACAACTGCCAAATTTGAGGTTGCGGGTAACGGGTTGTTTAAGTCTACGTCTACTGCTGCCTTGGATGTTCAGAGCGCAAGCAGCGTATCAATGTTCTCTGTAGACACAACCAATAACAGGGTTTTTGTGGGTGAGGCGACAGGGGCGGTATCGTCGGGCCGCTTAGTCATATCTGATCCTACAACTATGGCAACTGGCGTTGGTGCTGCCATCAACTTACGTGCCAAAATAAACTCTTCTGGCACATATGGCACAACGGCACAGCTGAACAGCTATAAGGAAAATTCCACGAACAATGATTACTCAACCGCTATGTTCCTGCAGACCGCAGATGCCGGAGGGACTTTGAGGACCAGGATGAGATTAGCGGCAAACGGCAATGTGTCTATAGGTGCAAATAACATAAATGGGTTTACCGTAGCGAATGCAAAGCTGGCGGTATGGGATACAACAACCACGCCCACCAACTACTTACTTGCACTGTTGAGTGATGTGGGTGGATCTTTTTCCTCAAAGTTTTTGGTTAGGGCGGACGGTCGCCTTGTGGTTAACACAGAAACATCCGCTCCCACAGCCACGCAAGAAGGTGAGCTTATCTTTGGTAGGGTTGGGCTGTCCAGTACGGACGGCCGGATATGGCTACGTTCTGGAGGAGATACCTTCCGCTGGGAATCCGATAATGATACAGCAGACTATTCGGAATACTTCTATAAAGTTGGGCAGGGCGTGGCCGGCGATGTTATGGTGGTGGCCGACGGGACAAGCCCGGCACACAACACAGGCCAGGTGGTTCGTGGCAGTAGGCCCTATGACTCCAGGACTGTGGGTGTCATAACTGAGCGCGGTACCGGTAATAATAATCCAGACGATGATCGTCATAATGACCCTAATTTTGCAAATGTGGGAATGCTAGGGCATGTACCCGTCAAAATAGCCGCAGACTCCCCAGCAATATACCCAGGCGATATGCTTACGACATCTTATGTAAGCGGTCGCGCAATGAAAGCTGACCGCGCAGGCATGGTTATAGGTCGAGCACTGGAAAGTTGGGTTCCGGGTTCTGGCGAGGACAAAATCATGATGTTGGTTAACCCAGGCTGGTATGAGCCTGCTGATGAGAACGGCATATTGCAGGGCAGTTTTCAGTCTCTTGATGTCCTCGGTCAATCTAACTTAGCGAACCTAAATGTGACAGGTGCCATAACCACGAGTAGTCTGAATGTTACTGGTAGTGCCACCGTAAATGGCGTTCTAGAAGTTGTAGAAGGTATTACGACGGCCAAAATAACTATAAGTGGGCACTTGACGGTCGGTAAAGACACTAGCGGCACCTTGGTTGTTCCTGCAGGGCAGACAGAGGCCATGTACAGCTTTGAGAATGCTTACCAGCGCATACCTAAGCTCACAGCCAGTGCAGACGGCTTCGTGCTCATAAAAGTGGTAGAAAAGACTGAAACCAGTTTCAAGATCCAGCTCCAGACAGCCCAGCCATCAGACACCACAATAGACTGGATCGCTCTAGAGCCCACCCAATAAGTACCCCACTATGTTGTCAAGGACGGACCCTGACATGTATAATGAGCTTATGCCTAGCCGTAATTCTGTTAAACAGTTTCAGGAAGAGGGCTTGTACCATGTTTATAATCGTGGGGTTGGCAAAGCTCCTATTTTCCTGGATGAACAGGACTATACAGCCTTCATGAGAAGGCTGGAGTTAATGTTGTTAGCCGAACGAGAGGCAGCGCAATCACAACACAATAAGCAACGGATACGAATCGGTAATTACTCCGGGAGGGTTCGCTTAGTGGCGTTTTGTTTAATGCCAAACCATTTTCATCTGATGCTCTGGCAAACGGACCAAACTGCGATTACCGAATTCATGAGAACACTTTGCACCAGTTATGGAATGTATTTTAACCGCAAGTATGATCGTGTTGGACCAGTATTCCAGGGACGATTCAAGGCGATACTGGTAGATTCGGATACATATAGCACCCATTTGTCACGCTATATTCACTGTAACCCTATGGATCTCGGGCTTGATGTTTATACATATCGCTACTCAAGCCTTCAGTATTACTTTGCACCACTATACCCTAAATGGTTGGCTCCACAATTTTTAGAAAATCAATTTTCTAGCAAGGCAGAATACCATCGTTTTGTTAACGACTTGTCAGATATGCAAACCACAGAAGAACAATATGGTCTTGATTGAAATGTCAGGGTCCGTCCTTGACATTATGCAAGAGGTTTTTACCGTTAATTGATTTTGGGGATGAAGGGCTTGTGGATAAGTATTCTATAAAAATATAGTTCAGCTTGTTTTGTAGCTAAATATACTACGATTACTTGTACATTTTATGCCCCTGACATAACACAAAACCAGACCTAAGAGGTGTTAGCCTTAAATCTGTTATCATATATACTACGCTTGCATGATTTTTTTGTTGCCTTTTTGCGATTTTAAACAAAGAAAAAGCAGTTAAAAAATAGTTCAATAATCTATTGAGGTACAACACCTTAAGGTGCAAACTGTATAACAGGTTTAGTCAAAACAAAACAAAAGCACAAGACATAAACCGCAGAAGCTGAGCAAGGGGAGCATTGTTCACGGTAGATCGGCCGTGTGCGATTGCTTGCTTTTCACTAAGCACAAGTCCTGAAAACTGTCATGAATCAAAAAATACAAAAACAAAACCCGATATACCATATGGCACAACGGCTGTGTCGCATATTTCTGTTGGTTGTGGTTTTGGTTACGTTGAGTAGTTTTATATTCATATACGCGCGCAGGGGTGCATCTACGCGCGTAGAAGCTGCGACAAGCAGTAACCTTAATTTTCAGGCACGTCTATTGAACGCCAGCGGTAGCTTAGTAGCTGATGGTACGTACAACATACAGTTTAATCTCTACAGTGTTTCTTCGGGCGGAAGTACGCTCTGGACAGAAACGTATCTGAACAATGCAGGCCAGGGTGTGACGGTGCGTAATGGGTATATGAGCGTACAGCTTGGCGCACTAACCAGCTTCCCGGCGCTGAACTGGGATCAGGATCTTTGGCTGGGTATGACAGTCCGCGGAACCGGTTCGTGCGCATTTGGGTCTTGTGCTCCTACGGATGCGGAGATGTCTCCTAGGATCAAACTGACCGCAGTGCCGTATGCGCTCAGTGCGGGGGGTGTAACTAGCTTTAATGGCACACAGTCAGGCAACCTTAGCTTTAGCAGCGTCACCAATAGCCCCAACATCATCTTACCCAACATTGGGGGCACTAATAACGTACTCTTGCAATCTGGCACCACGCTCTTTAGCCAAGGATCCATATCATTTGCTGATAGTAGCGGCCTACTGACTCAGGACAATGCTAACTTTTATTTTGATGACACGAATAATACTCTGGGTATAGGTACGACGCGGGCTGGCGCTATTAACGGCACGGGTAATGCCCGACTGGTCGTGAAGGGCGCTGGGGCGACATCAGCAACCTCCTCCCTTAATGTCGCAAATAGTTCCGACGTTTCTTTGTTGTATGTCCGAGATGACGGCAATGTGGGGGTTGGGACAACGAGTCCGAGCGCGAAACTCCATGTTATTGATACAGCACGTATAAGTTCAACAGGTTCACCTGTCCTTACCCTTGCTAGCTCAGCTTCAAGCGGAGTGGAATCAGTCGTTAATTTTAGCACCGGTGATCAGTCTTGGAAACTTGGTCACAGATCTAATGATAATTTCTTTATATCTGATGTAACAGGGGGCTCAACTGTTCCTTTTGAAATCGTGAAAGGAGCACCAACAGGCTCCCTATATATCAATGCCTCTGGCAACATCGGGATTGGGACAACAATTCCTGGCAAAAAACTTGACGTCAATGGTGCAATCCAAGCAACAACAAGTGGTTTGTATTTTTCAGGAACCCAAGTTGCCCATAATTCTACCAATGCGCTCTGGCTTGAGCTGGGAGCTCCCCATGTAAGACTTACTCCTAGTGGCGTGACAGCTGTTGGGGCTGCGACACCCAATAGCTTCTATGGATTGAGCATCAAAGGAGGAAGCACCGCAAGTGTATTCATCGAACCAAATGCTGCTGGTCTAGCAGGAGTAATAATCAGGGGAGCTACTTCCCAGACAGGTGATTTGCTGCAATTCCAAAATAATCTGGGCACAGCTATAACCGTAGTAGATTCTGCAGGTAGTGTCGGGATTGGGGCGACCGCGCCAAGGCAACAATTGAGTGTGGGGAGTTATCTTGACTTGTATTCAGGAAACATCAATAGCCCTAGTCAACCCTCAATCAGAGGTACCTCGTCTGGTAACCT
>JAJDCK010000014.1 GCA_029260855.1 Candidatus Saccharimonadota bacterium | reverse complement strand
GGGGTCCCGGGTTCAATTCCCGGTGTCGGCTCCATATCTGTTTACAAAATATTATTTATCTGTTAGACTTTACACAATATGGCAAAAAAAGGTGACAAGCGAAAAATTATAGGGCTGGTCTCAGAGGAGACTGGGCATCGGCATTATTACACGTTTAAGAATACCCAGAATACCCCTGACAAGCTAAGCCTGAAGAAATACAACCCCTTGACTCGCAAACACGAACTTTATGTAGAGACAAAAAAATCTTTGGGTAGAAACGAAGTAAAGGGCCGTAAATAGACCAAAGACTCTAGACGCTTTTTGAATACTTTGTAGCTCCATAAGTAGCCTGCTTCAGACACAGACGACGGGCGAGCGAATGAAACTACGTCATAACAACGGCACCCCACCAATAGATAGCTCAGCTTATTTTTGCTATAATCTTCACTTAAATAGGAGCGAGAAGTGTAATGAAGAAGGACTCGGTAATAGCAATTGTGGTTTCGCTTGTGATCGGCATAGGTGGAGGATTCGCGATAGCAAACAGAACACAGAACAAGGAGGACACATCAAGCGAAGTGGCTGAACACACGCACAGTGAAAGTGACGACCACGGCTCGGCACCCATGAGGCACGAGCACGGTGTGTACGAAGTTGACAGTAATAATGCGCCAACGGTAGATCTTGCGGTTGAGGAAGATGCAAAATCAGGCTGGAACGTCACACTCAAAACTAGCAACTTCACCTTTTCTCCTGAAAATGTGAACAAAGACAACATCCAAGGTGAAGGGCACGCTCATCTATATATTGATAACAAAAAAATCGCAAGATTATATGGTTCATATTTCCACTACGATGGCCAAGTTGATGATACAGCAACATTTCGCGTAACGCTGAATTCTAACGACCACAGTGAATATGCTGTTAACGGCAAGGTTATCGAGGCTAGCAAAGAAATCGCTCACGAGCACTCTCCCGGGAGTGCACATTAAGCATCTGGGGCAATGGGAAATGGGCTGAGCACGGCATGACCGAACCTAACGGCTAACTACAAGAGTGAATACTTGCAGTCTAGAGAAAGTTGCTTGATCGTAATTATGGCGTTGCAGAAAAGTTATTTTGGCAGGGGCACGTGGAATCGAACCACGATCTAAGGTTTTGGAGACCTTTATACTAACCGTTGTACTATGCCCCTATTCACAACTATGAATAATAAACGAATTACACTTTAATTCCTAGGATTACAGCCAAGAACAAGGTACAAGACTACATCAACTTTGAGCTCTGCCTGAATCTGTTATACAATTAGCAGACAATGCCGAAAACAGCACTAGATAAACCAACGTTATTTTTGCTATATGGCTTTCCCGGTTCGGGTAAAACACATTTTTCTCGGCAGCTATGCGAAACAATACAGGCCGTGCATATCCAGAGTGATAAGATTCGCTTTGAGCTATTTGAAACGCCACGTTACGATAAACAGGAGAATGAGGTTGTGTTACACCTCATGAGATACATGGCAGAAGAGTTTCTGCAGGCAGGCATATCTGTGGTTTTTGATGTTAACGCCGCAAGATTAAGTCAAAGGCGTGCGTTACGCGACCTAGCAAGAAAAGCGCATGCTACCCCGGTGTTGCTGTGGCTGCAGATTGACCCGGAGCATGCCTATGTTCGGCTCAACCACAGAGACAGGCGCAAAACTGATGACCGCTATGCCGAGCGCTATAACCGAGCAACATTTGAACAACAAATGGTCTATATGCAGAATCCTGACAACGAAGAATACATAGTATTGAGCGGCAAGCACACATACAATAGCCAGAAAAGCGCAGTCATGAAAAAACTTCACGATTACAACCTGCTCGGCGCAGCCGTAGCGCAGGCCAATCTGGTTAAGCCGGGCCTAGTTAATCTAGTCCCTAATCCTACAGCTGGCCGTGTGGACGAGAGTCGGCGCAACATAGTCATACGATAATGCCCGCAACGCAATCATACATGCTAGAGGGCGTCGGTGCAGTAACGCTTTATAAACGTCGTGGAGCGAAAAACATACGGCTAAGTATTACTAATGAGGGGAGGGTTCGCGTAACTTTGCCCTTTTGGGTGCCTTATAAGCTCGGGAAGGTCTTTGTAGAGCAAAAAAGAAATTGGCTTTTAGGTCATCTAAAAACAGCAACAATATTAAAAGACAAGTCACGAATAGGTAAATCACACCAACTTGTATTTAAACATAAGCCAGTGCTAAGTGTTGGCTCAAGGGTTTCTAATAACTACATAAGTATCGTGGTGCCACTAGGCTCATTACTAGAAAGTCAGAAAGTTCAAGGCGTGGCTCACAAGGCAGCTGTACGAGCGCTAAAAGTTGAAGCAAAAGCCCTGTTGCCTAAACGACTTGCCGAGCTTGCACATAGACACGGTTTTGAGTATCAATCGGTATCTATCAAACAACTTCGCAGCCGATGGGGAAGCTGCTCGCAAAACAAAGAGATAGTACTCAATTGCTTCTTAATGCAGTTACCGTGGGATCAAATTGATTACGTAATCCTGCACGAGCTAGTCCACACTCAAGTGCTCACACATGGAAAGCCTTTTTGGGATAAACTAGCTCTGTACGTGCCAAACTTGCCAGCTGTTCGCAAGCAGATGAGACAACAGCAACCACGAGTTCAAGCTTTTGTTCGTAATCCATGAACCATGAGATTAACTATCCATAATGAACACCTCACTGCTAGAATATGCTTATGGCAGATCAAATGGGCACCATCAATAACGTAAACGCGGCGCTCGAACACGAGCGTCTAACCAGCCTAATAAACAGTATGGCTGATGGCGTTATGGCCATTGATGAATTTGGCAAAGTTGCTATGACTAACGGTGCCGCTCTGAATATCCTGGACATCAACCATATACCTATCGGCCAGCAGATTGGCAAGGTGCTAAATATTATTAACAAGCAAAATAGAACAGTTGATTTGTTTGAGATTGTGAGCAAAGCACAGAGGCAATTTACCTCGCGGGATTTGAGGCTTGCGTACGCGAGCGGTGAAACAGTAAGTCTTTATATAAGTGTTTCACCCGTACGCCTAGGATATGGTCACGAAGGCAATCATGGTTACGTAATTTTGTTGCGCGATATTACCCGAGAAAAGTCATTAGAGGAAGAGCGTGACGAATTTATCAGCGTCACAAGTCATGAGCTACGCACACCTATCGCAATTGCTGAAGGTAATATTGGCAACGCTCAATTTTTATATGATAAGTTGCCTCAGAAGAATAAAGCTATCAGCGACGCGCTTGAACAAGCACATATGCAGGTTAAATTTCTTGCAGGCCTAATCAATGACCTAGCTACCCTATCGCGCGCCGAACGCAGCAAGCTAGACATAGCAGTTGAAGCTATCAATGTGCATGATCTTATAAGCGGACTCTCAGATACATATCGGCCAGATGCTGAGGTCAAACAACTCAAGATAGTAACCGAGATTGACCCTGGCCTTGAAGCTCTCCAATCAAGCCAGCTGTACGTTCGCGAGATCTTACAGAACTTTATAACCAACGCTATTAAATATACCGAAAAGGGTCATATAACAATTGGTGCGCAAGCAAAGCATGACGGGGTAGAGTTCTTTGTATCAGATACCGGCATTGGCATCAGTAAGACCGATAAAGAAAAAGTTTTTGATAAATTCTTTCGGAGCGAAGATTACCGCACTAGAGCAAACAGCGGAACCGGCCTTGGTCTGTACGTAACCAGCAAGCTTATCAAGTTGTTAAGAGCGAAGGTCAGAGTAGAAAGCGAGCTAAATCACGGTTCAACCTTTGCTATTTTTGTGCCTAATATTCAAACACAATAGTCAAGAAAGCTGCACTTCTATTTTCTTAATTGACATCTTTTGAGTCAACTCAGCTTGCGATGTCGCGAGACGGACCGCATTACCGGCAGGCAGATATTGCGACCCTTCCATTCAATTGTTGAAAATTCGTATCGATACATTGATAGATGTAGCAGCACTATTTCTGTAATTATAACAATGGGGAAGTTCAACAATCCGATCAAACTGTTGGCGGGGTTGGTGCTTGAAAGGACGCGATAATGAGTCACTACGATTAACGCACTTGTCAGCAAAGCCAACCAGCCAACTACATCAAACCCGCGCCAGGCTGCCTCTGCAACTAATAAGAATGGAATCAAAAAAGCAGCTACTAATCCCACACTCAGCACCAGCACGTTCTCTGGGCGCTTGCGGAGCTGAGGGTAGCGCATGCGCAATGCCGTAGACAATTGTGCCTCAACACTTTTAACTGTACGTATGTCAAGGTGCTCGTCAGCACGCATAAATGCATAACGATCAGTTTTAATCAGTTCACGCGCAAAATACGCTTCAGGTATGATGCTTTTACTGACAGCCGAAAACCCACCGAGCTTTTTTAGTACACCCTTTTTGATCAACCAACAACTACTTAGAACCGCGGGGCGATTAAAGAATCGTCGCGGCAATGCGATCTCCCACCAATATCGCATTGGCTGTACAAACGACGTACGGACACCACCGCCGATTCGTAGAGGCATGACGCTCACCATGTCGCGTTTTTTGGCAAGTTGCGCTATTACAAGCTCGCGGACTGCGCTCACCCCAAGTCGCATATCAACACCACAGAACAAGATAAACTCGCCGCTAGCTGCCTCGGAAAGCTGTTGATATGCCTGGTTTTTAGCCAGCCAGTGATTTCTTGGCTGATGCCCTTCAATAAACCGCACTCCATCTTGAGCAAAATCACGAATTATATCAGGCGTTCTATCCAAAGAACAGTCATCCAACACAATCACCTCAAGCTTTGGATAGTTACTAGATAATACTGACTGTAAACACGAAGCTAGCTCAGCGGTTTCATTCCTGGCAGGTATGGCAACAGTAACTGTAGGTAATTCCTTGTCACTAAAATAATTCTCACTGGGATGATACTTAGTTTTCAATAAATTGCGCGATGTGACAGCCAGCACAGCCAGAGCAAACGACAACTGAATAGATACCAGCGACACCACAGCCTCCTCACGGCTTATTGAAAAGTCTAGACTAAATAGGTTGTACAGAACTAAATGCAGTAGCATGAGGACTAGCGATGTGCGACGCACCGTCACCAATAATTGCGTGCTTGCCATCCTATTTTTTGCTATCCGAAGCAAGCTAAAAAGCCTGTAAAAGCTAATCGCGAGCATCAGCCCGCCAGGAATATTCCAATTAGCAACAACAAAGTAGCCAGACCAGAAGCCTATAAGCCCAACCACAACAGATACTATGAACTGCCGGTAACGCCATGTCCACGGAGCCAGCACGAGCCAGAGTTCGGCTAAAATACCAACAAGAAATAAGGCATGGATCATATCGCTTATGACTATAGACTATTGGGAGTTGATATAACAAATTACACGTCTTGATAAACATACCTACGGCGCGCCGGGATTGCTACATAATAATAGTTATTGACTAGGTGTTGTAGATACCGTAGTATTGACAAGAGCGCATCTACATATATGTAGGTGTTTTTATTTGGAGACATTATGCCCGAGGACAAATCAAAGAAGCAGCGTACAGTAAAAAAACCGCTAACAGTTCGTGAGCACGCCGATAAAAAGCAGTCAGATCGAGCGCCACGACGAATCAACAGAACCGCAAGTAGCGCCTCAAAACCAATTAAGGCAGCCTACCGTTTTGGCAAACGCGAATACTACCTGCCGTTACCAAACAATAAACTGGGGCGAGTCCTAAACAAACGCCGTAGCATTGTGCCGAAATTTTTTACTGAAGCGTTCCAAGAGCTACGTCAAGTTACATGGCCAAGCCGTCAAGAGACAACCAAGATGACGATTGCGGTGTTTATATTTGCCCTGGTGTTCGGGACGATGATCTGGGTGGTTGACATTGGGATAGAGAATTTATTCAGAAAGGTATTATTAGGATAATGAACAATCGTTACGATTCACAAAAAAATTGGTATGCAATTCACACATACAGTGGCTACGAGGAAAAAGTTGCCGAATCCATTAGGCAACGGGCAGATAGTCTGGACATGAAAGACAAGATTTTTCAGGTGATTGTGCCTAAGGAAAAAATGATAGAAGTTAAGAACGGCAAGCGAAAAGTGGTTGAGAAGCGCATCTTCCAGGGCTACGTAATGGTAGAAATGAAAATGACAGAGGATGCCTGGTATATCGTTCGCAACACGCCATCTGTCACCGGGTTCGTCGGCAGCGGTTCCGAGCCAACCCCGATCGCCCAGGACGAAATGGATAAGATCATGAAGCGAATGGGACGAGAAGAACCCAAGCACAAGATTGACTACAATCTTGGCGAGGTTGTCAGTATTACTGACGGACCCTTTAAGGGCTTTGACGGAGCGATTAGTGAGATTGATCCAGCAAAGGGCAAGTTAAAGGTCCTTGTGAACATGTTCGGCCGGGAGACACCGGTTGAGCTTGACAGTTTGCAGGTTAAGAGAGTTTAGAGGCTACTTGCTGAGAGCTGTTAATTGCTTGTTTAGTGTAGCATTAGTCCTCACCGATCAAGAGGTGGTCTCACTACTTGTGAGCAAAACCTTCTACTAGACAACAGGGGTAAACTGTAGTACAATTTTTTAGTTACACGAGACGGCAAAGCCGCAGGCGATAGTAGTTATTAGATAGTAGTTGGCAAAAGCTTCAGCCAACACACTTACTAGCTACCAACTACCACCTATCTACTTACTAAATTACGGAGTAATTTTTATATGGCAGGAAAGAAAGTTAAAGCGAACCTTAAGATGAAACTACCGGCAGGCAAGGCCAGTGCAGCGCCACCCGTGGGCAGCATCCTTGGTCAATATGGTGTTAATATGATGGATTTCGTAAATCCATTTAATGAACAGACCAGAGACCTAGGCAATGTTACGGTCACGGCACACGTGACGGTATATGACGATAGAACAATGGCCTTCCGAGTCGTTGGACAACCAACTGACGATTTGATTCGCGCTAAGCTGGGAATTAGTAAAGGCTCTGGAAAACCCAACAGTGAGAAGATCAGTAAGAAGCTAAGCCAGGCTCAACTTCAAGAAATCGCCGAAGCAAAGGCAAAAGACATGAACACGGACGGCGTAGAGGCTATCAAGAAGCAAGTAGCGGGCACCGCCCGCAGCATGGGTGTAGAAGTTGAATCGTAAATAAGCAATTAATTTGTGGGAGGTTTTTAGTAAAACCGTTCGCACCACGAAAGGATAAGTTATGACAAAGGCCAAGGATGAAAGTGCTAAGTTAGAAAAGACAGAACCTAAGAAAACTGCAACTAAAGTTGACGAGAAGAGGTATCAAGATGGGGCTACTCAAGAAACTAGTAAAACTACGAGTAACACAGATAGCGAAGAAGAAGTAGCTACTACTTCTCCAGTTATTAAAAGCACCACAAAGACAGCCAAAGCTGGCAAGCGTAGTGCTAAGGCGGTCAAAGAGGTAGAAGAAAAGCAGGCTAAAGAAGAGCGCAAAACCAAGCAGGCTTCTGCTGCTACACCTACGGAAGAGAAGTCTGCCACCAAGCCTAAACAACGGACAGCAGAAGATCGCCTGAAAAAACGCGGCAAAACATATCGTGATATGTACGCCAAGATTGACAGATCCAAGCAATATAGCCTCAAGGAGGCAATAAAGACCGTTATAGATTCAAGTAAAGTAAAGTTTGACGCTACGGTTGAGCTACACATTAGATTATCGGTAGACCCCAAGCAAGCTGATCAAAACGTTAGGGATATGGTAGTACTACCGGCTGGTACCGGCAAAACAATTCGTATTGCGGTGTTCGGCAATCCTGACGATGTTGCAGCAGCAAAAAAAGCAGGCGCAGATATCGCAGCAGCTGATGAATTTTTGCAACAATTAGATAAAGGTGAGTTAGATTTTGACGTTTTAGTAGCTACACCTGCAATGATGCCAAAGCTTGGTAAATACGCCCGTGTACTTGGGCCTAAAGGCCTTATGCCCAACCCTAAGAGCGGTACAGTAACAACCGACGTCGCCAAAGCCGTTAGTGAGGCAAAAGCCGGGCGCGTTGAGTACCGGGTAGATAGCACCGGAATCGTACACACCGGCATTGGCAAGGTCAGTTTTGGCCCTGATAAACTAATAGATAATGCAAAAGTAATTCTCGCCAGCATTAAGAGCAACAAGCCGAGCAGCGTAAAGGGCTCTTATATCTTGTCCGCATTTGCTAACAGCACCATGGGCCCGTCAGTCCAACTAGATTCTTCAGACATCAACAGCCTCTAAAAAGCAAGAGGTGTGGCCCCGCGGTTAAAAAATTACTGGATGCACGGGAAAGGATTTATCTAGGTACTGAGCCCTTTGAAGAAGAAGGAGGCTTAGCTAGTATTACTCCCAGTCGGCAAGGGGCCAAGAGTTCACATTGCATGACGACGAAACCCGAATTCAGCCAAAGCAGCGTCGCTCGAAGCGGGGTTTTCTATTACTTTTTTTATGAAAGATAGGTTTTTTGGATCTTCCAAAAATTTTTTTACATAAAATTTTTGGTTTCAGCCAAGATAAGATAGCTGGCGCGAAAGGTGTCTGGTAGAATAATGGTAATGGTTGTTATTGGACTTACTGGACCTATCGGGCACGGAAAGAGTACATTTGCTGATGCGCTAAAAAAGTTTGAACCGTCTTCGGTCCACCTAGAGACCAGTTTGGTTGTGGCTGAAGTAGCTAATGCCATGCATGATGTTCTTTCAGTTATACCCGACCCTTACGACGTAGCCGGGCTAAACAACTGGCTTCGAAGCCTCCCCGCAATATTACTAGAGCATCTCCAAGTACGTTGCACGTTTGAGCAGATAGAGCTTGACCAGGCTTCGATCGAACAGCATCCGGTTGAATACCAAAAGCTCATAATGCATGTGGAAAACCTCAAACGCAACCCAGATTTGGCTAGACAACAAATATCGCATGACAACAAGGAAACCTACAGACCATTCTTGCAGTGGCTGGGGGGCTACCTTGTGCAGCGAGTGAGCCAATCGATCTGGTTTGATCAAATCATAAAGCAAATCTTCGCAGCACGGGCTAGTGGCCACAAGCTCTGCATAGTTGGCGGCCTAAGGTTCCCCGGTGATGCAACAGCCATTCGTAATGCTGGTGGCATAATTATGAAGGTTTACCGTCCGGCTCATTTGCAGAATGATATGTTAGACCCTACAGAACGGGAGCGCGACAACATAAAAGCCGACTGCACTATAATGAGCAATGGCACGTTTGATGATGTAAATCGTTGTGCAGCACAAATCCTGAAAGACCTGCGTAACCACGCGCTTGAAGGCCTTTACCAGACAGCGCAATCCTACATGCCCCGATAAGACTAAAGCACAACACGAGAGGCCTTGTTATCGGTCTAGCAAATTGCGTACAATAGATAAAACACTACCGGGAGGAAACGTGGGGGTTTATAGTAACACTCAGATTAGAGAGGCTCTAAAAGAAGGGCATATCGTGTGCGTCCCCTTCAATACAAAACATGTAGCACACGCCAGCCTAGATGTTACGCTTGGATATTATTACTACCGAACAGGACAGATCACTAAGGGGTACATATACAACCCGTTTGATCAAAAAGATGTCAAAAGATATTTTGAAGGCGCACAACGGGCAGTAGCCCACAAAACTTGGTGCAAAGAAAACGGAATTGAACTTTTAGCTGGCATACCCCCGAATCACCCAGTGATCCCGCTTAAACCTGGCGAGCGTATTTTGGCGCATACTCATGAGTTTTTTGGCATTAAACCCCCGGGCGCATATGAAATCAAAAGTCGGTCCTCGTGGGGCAGAAACGGTATAGCTGTGTGTTTTGACGCAGGATGGGTAGATCCTGGCTACATCAACCGGCTAACCCTTGAAATCTACAACTTAAACGAGCATGAAACGATTTTACTGCCAGTCGGTGAACGTATAGCGCAGGCAATCTTTCATGAAACAGGGCCAGTAGAAGGCAACTACGGCGAGGGACGTAACGGCGGTTTTAGTGGCAAGTATCAATCTGGCACAGATCTGACTCAACTTATTATGAATTGGGAGCCTGAGCTTATGCTGCCCAAAGCCTACATGGATAAGCGGCACGCTCCGGACAAAATTAAAGGCATTAAATATGACTAATGCGAAAAAGCGTAATGGTGTTTTTATAGCAATTGAGGGAACGGATGGGTCAGGTAAGGGCACACAATTTCAGCTACTTGTTGATAAGCTACGAAGTGATGGTCACGATGTTGCTACCTTTGATTTTCCACAGTACGAACAGGCGTCCAGTTACTTTGTCCGCGAATATTTGAACGGTAATTATGGTTCAGTTGAAGAAGTCGGTCCATATACCGGCTCGCTTTTTTACGCTCTTGATCGTTATGAAGCAGCTAAGAGAATTAAATTAGCATTAGACGAGGGTAAGGTAGTTTTAACAAATCGGTTTACAGGGTCAAGTATGGCACATCAAGGCACCAAGTTCATCAACGCCGAGGAAAGACGCGGATACTTTATCTGGCTTGATAACTTAGAATTTCAAACGCTCAGCATTCCGCGCCCAGATAGATCATTTGTGCTACGTGTTCCAGCGACCATCGCACAAAAGCTGGTAGACCAAAAAGCTAAAAGATCTTACACCAACAAAAAGCGCGACATTCATGAAGCTGATATAAATCATTTGAGCAAATCTGTTGAGGTTTATGATGATATATGCCAGCTGTTCCCGAGAGATTTTGTGCGCGTAGACTGCGTTCGCGAAAGTAAGTTATTAGGTATAGATATAATTCATAAACATCTATACAAGACAATTGAGCCCCTTCTCCCAGCTCTACCTGAGAAAAAATCTGGGAGCATTAAGACACAAACCACAGTCAATCCCTACGTTAAGAAAACAACATCAGGCTACGAAGTTACGCCTGACGGCGAGCAATATCTTAGTCAGGCCGTTACAAACGTAAAGAGTAATGTCTATGCATTTACTGATAAGCTCAGCCCAGTTACAATTGCTGCCGCGATGGCACGTCTCAGCAGACGCGCTGATGATATGCGAATAACTATTCTTGACGAATTTGCTATGGCCGCTGGCAAGGACGAGCAGCTACTGCAGCGTGTCATAACTGCCTACGGCGATGATTCAGTGCAGCAGCTCGTGGGTCAGCACGTGGTGGTTGAGGGTGCCTCAAATCTTTTAACAAAAAAACTCGAGTGGGGCAGGTTAGCTTCCTACCTAGAGCAGTCCACCCGGTATATTTATTTTGACCAGAAGGATTCTGATGGCAATTATAAATACTTTATTCCAGATCACTTTGACAAAAAAACTGCCGCTACGTATAAAAAATGCATTGATCAAATATTTGATAACTATTCGACTATGGTGCGAGAACTTACAAAATACGTTCAGAGCAAATCTTCTGTACCACAGAAAGAACGAGATCTGGCTTGGAAGGGAGCAACACGAGCACAAGCCTGTGATGCTATCAGACCCGTTCTACCGGTTGCCACCAAATCAACGGTTGGCATATACGCTTCCGGTCAAGCTCTAGAAAGCCTGATTATGCATTTGCTCGCAGATGATTTATATGAGGCCAGGGCAGTAGGGCAGCAAATACTAGACGAAGCACGCAAGATCGTGCCAATGTTTCTTGAACGCGCTGATAAGCCCGAGCGTGGCGGCGCTATGGTCGCTTATCGAGCTAATACGTATAAAAACATGGCGACGATTGCCAAAGAGCAACTGCCTGATAGCCACGCTACTGAGACTGAGGCGGTTCAACTAGTTTCATATTGGCCCAAAAATGAGCTCAGCCTAGTCCCAGACATGCTGTATGAGCACAGTACTCTGCCCTTAAAAGATATTGAAAAAGCTGTTAGTAGGTGGCCGACTAGTAAAAAGAAAAAGACTTATACGACGTATATGGGAGAACGCCTCAACCGTCGTCATAAGCCAGGTAGGGCAATTGAGAAGGCCCATTATAGCTGGGATCTCATATGTGATTATGGCATTTTTAGAGATTTGCAGCGCCACAGAATCGTTGATGATTTGCAGTGGCAACTATTAACACCACGGTATGGCTATGAAGTACCTAAGCTGGTTGAGGATGCGGGACTTGCTGACTTATTTGAAGCCTGCTTTGATAAGAGCCTTAATCTCTACAGCAAGCTGCAGTCTGCTGGCTATAGCTTAGAGGCACAATATGCAACTTTATTAGGGCATAAAATGCGCTGGAAGGTTACTTACAATGCCAGGGAAGCTTTTCATTTACACGAAATCCGTACCAGCCCACAAGGCCACCCTGGATACCGTAAATTAGTACAGGAAATGCACGAGAAATTATCTAAGGTCCATCCGTTGATGGCTGAAGCTATGAAGTTTGTTAACCAGGGCGAAGATGCCGAGCTAACTCGGCTTGCTGCCGAAAAATATACTCAGTTTAAACTTCATCAGCTTGAGAAAAAGTAGCTTACTTCGTAGAGTGTTTGTTCTCGCCGAAATACCATATAGCAGCAAGCCCGCCGCTTTTAGCGGCATATGCGATAGCCGTTAAGACAAATCCATCTTTGGTGCACAATATCTGCTCTTCTTGCTGAGGCCCCTCCTCACCAGTCCATTTAAAGACTATTCTCAGCTCGGGATCCGCAATTAATGCGTCATGCTCTTCGATTACTGCCTTAATCCCATCGCCCTCAGCAGTAAAATCAAACTGTCTACCAAATTCTGGTCCTACACCCACAACCAGGGCACGCCACAGCTGGGCCACACCTAACTGGCGTGCTGCGAGGCGAGTTTCACTTTCAGGCGGGCCATGCTTCGCTTCTAATGCTAGACTCATAATCGCTCCGTAAAAAAACCGGATCTCTCTTGGTTGGATTCCGGTTTACCATTTATTGTTTACTTTGTATGAAAAACGGCGCACCAACCTATTTAATCTTAATAAATACCTTGATCATCATGGGCGGAAAGAAATATTTACTGATTCTAGATTGGATTTTGCTAATCACGATTACTAACCTACGCCTTGGTAGAGGCCTTGTCAAGCCAGCGGACCAATGGTAACCTGGTCGTAATATGCATTTCAATCATAAGCACAACCTGCAGCGACTCCTAGGCCTAACAGGGCTGTGCTTCAACACGGTTGAAGCCTATCCTGCTTATTGAGCAGGATCAGCACAGCCCCAAATTAATCAGGCTTCAACAAAAGCCTGATTAATTTAATTTAAGGAGAATGAAATGAGTGTTAACCCGGACTCAAGTCAAGGTGAGGTGCCTTTTAATACTGAAGAGCGTAGCCCGCGTGTCACACGTACACCAGGTGGCAAGGAAGTGCCACAGGAAGCTGTACAACGTTTGTTCTTAGCCACCGTAGTAGTTATCCCCTATGATGGCACCGAGCCATTCGTCGCGGATCCTGCCAAACGACACGTTCCTAATGAATTTTGGACTTGTGGCGTCGTTTGATCCAACCAGTTGACTGAGCATGTTTAATCTGTTAGACTTTAAAAGTTACCAAAGACAGCGACGGGGAAACCTTGATAAAGTCGCCTAGGTGCGAAAAAACTTATTATTTTGTTTTTAAGCACTCTTTAAAAAGCTTCTTGGTAACAAGAAGCTTTTTTGGTACTAACGAGTCAACTACAGGTCGATAGTTGCCACAAATGAACTTACAAAGGGATACCAATGGCATTAACCAAAGATAAGAAAAATCAGGTAGTACAGGAAGTCAGCGATTTGCTGAACACCTCCAAGATGACCGTAGTAGCCGCCTATCAGGGCACGCCCGTGAAGGCCTTGCAGTCGTTACGTAGCAGCGGACGAAACAATGGTACCACTATTAAGGTGGTCAAGAATCGTCTAGTCATCCAGGCGATGAAGCGCACCGATGCGCTGAAAGAGACCGATGCAAGCGCCCTAACAGGGATGTTACTGTATGCTTTTAACGCCGAGGATGAAGTAGCTCCGGCGCAGACGCTCGCGGCATTTGCCAAGACACAGCCAACGATCGAGTTTGTTGGAGCATTAGCAGCAGATGGCAAGTTTATTGCTGCCGATGAAGTTAAGGCGCTCGCTAATCTACCGAACAAAGACCAGCTTATTGCCCAAGTTATGGCTACTCTGACATCACCTATAAATGACGTTGTCAGCGGTTTATCAGGTAATTTACATGCGCTTCTTGATGGCATTGAAGCAAAAGCAACTAGTTAAATAAGAAAGGGAATTAATTATATGGCCGACTTAAAGAAGATAGCAGAACAGCTTACAAGCTTGACTGTTCTCGAAGTAAACGAACTAAAGACAATACTAAAAGACGAGTATGGCATCGAGCCAGCTGCAGCTGCTGTAGCCGTAGCCGGTCCTGCCGGTGGTGGTGATGCGGCCCCCGCAGAAGAAGCTAAGAGCGAATATGATGTCGTCTTGAAAGACGCGGGCGCCCAAAAAGTAGCGGTCATCAAGGCAGTCAAGGATATTACCGGTCTTGGCCTTGGTGAAGCTAAAGCTATTGTAGACGGCGCGCCTAAAACCGTGCTTGAAAAAGCTAAGAAAGAGGACGCTGAAACGGCCAAAAAGACACTGGAAGAAGCTGGCGCAACAGTTGAGCTAGCTTAAAATTAACTAAATACAGTTTGCTAAAACTACCTGAACGCCGGGTAGTTTTAGCCTTCTTCTCCGGAACTTACACAATACTCAAGTTCCGTGCCCTATACGACACTTATCCACAAATGAAGATTGTGATTTTGACTTGACATAGTAAACATGATAGTTTTAGGGAAGAAGTGTAGCAAACAAACACTTACGGAGAGGCTACGGAGATGGCAGAAGTACCAGATAAACAGATAAAACGTCTAAAGACACTAATACAAGAAGCTGAAACAGGACTGGCGGCGGCGAAAGAGCTGCTGATTAGTCTAGTAGGAGAAGACCCTATTATTAGCGGCGCATTGGCGGACGAGCCGCTAGGTAAAGTTGTTGAGGGCGTGTTTGACGGGCAAACAATGGTCGGCTCCGACGGCAAGACCTACCCCGTACCAGCTAACTACGCCAGTAAGTCAAAACTTGTCCAAGGCGACATATTGAAGTTAACTATAGCCGATGATGGCGCTTTCATGTATAAGCAGATCGGGCCGATCCCCAGAAAGCAGCTTGTAGGAGTATTAACTCAAGAAAACGGCCATTATTACGTAGAGGTCAACAAAAAGAAGCTTAGGGTATTGTTGGCTAGTGTGACGTATTTCAAAGCTAAGCCGGGAGATCAAGTAAGCGTTAACGTTCCAGAAGATGACTCCGCCGCCGAGTGGGCTGCTCTTGAAGCTGCCTTATAGACGACAAATCAGGCAGTAGGTGAGTGTTTGAACGTTGCTACGAGACATCATTCCACCGACAAGGTTCTGCCGTTAAAAATCAACAACATCTGTTGCGCCGCTACTACAGTATAATAAGAATATTATATGGGACAGGCATTATATCGAAAGTACCGGCCGAGATCCGTTGAAGAAGTGGTCGGACAAGACCATATCACAACGACACTAAAGAACACCCTCAAGAGTGGCAATATTGGTCACGCCTATCTTTTTACTGGCCCGCGCGGCACAGGCAAAACATCCGTGGCTCGTATACTTGCACACGCCGTAAACGGACTAAGCTATGACGACGAAGCTACGCACTTAGATGTTATAGAAATTGATGCCGCTAGTAACCGCCGAATTGACGAGATTCGCGAACTTCGCGAACGCGTGCATGTAGCCCCGTCCAGCGCTAAGTATAAGGTTTATATCATTGACGAGGTGCACATGCTGACGAAAGAAGCTTTTAACGCACTGCTCAAAACACTTGAAGAACCGCCAGCTCATGCAATATTCATACTCGCCACAACCGAGGCACATAAACTGCCGGAGACAATAATAAGTCGTACTCAACGCTTTATTTTCAAGCCGGTAGAGACAGAGAAAGTGGTTACTCACCTTAAGTCCATAGCTAAATCAGAAAAGATCAGCATAGATGATGAAGCCTTACAAATGATTGCTTCTCATGGAGGAGGCTCCTTCCGTGATAGCATCGGCTTGCTAGACCAAGTTCGAGGGGTTGGTTCGCACGTGACAAGCGAGGATATACAAAGACTTTTGGGGATCCCGCCCTTATCTGTCACAAAGGATATTACTGCAACACTTGGAACAGGGGACAAAAAGCGGTTAGTACAAAAGCTGGGTCAGCTAAAGGCTCAGGGCCTGCTGGCTACTCAGGTGGCGAAGCAGCTATCCCAGTATCTGCGAACATGTATTATTGAAGACAGATATATTATCGAGCATTCTGTAGATACAGAACTACTTAAACAGCTCCTAGAAGTACCGACATCCCACGATCCGGACAGTTTATTAGAGATAATATTGCTAAGTGTGGCAGCTCCAACTAACACACAAGCTACACAACTTCCCGCCCAACATAATTCTACTGAAGCCAAAATTGACGCAAAGCCAAACAAGTCCAACCCCAAGGATACTGTGACTATTCACCCCGTCAAATCGCAAGCAAAGTCTAGTATAATTTTGGACGAGGATCTCTGGCATAAAGCGCTACAGAAATTGAAACTCAAATATAATACTTTATACGGCATTGCGCGCATTGCTGGCCCTAGGTTTTCTGACAACGAGCTGACTTTGGTTGTTAGTTTTCCTTTTCATCAAAAACGGCTTGACGAAGTACGAAACAAGCAGATAGTCTCAGATATTGTTGGTGAACTGGCTGGTACTGCGGTTGTTGTCAAATGCGAACTAGACCCAAAGTATAAACCGACAAACTTCTATAACCCCAGGCCACAAGTGGCATCTGAGAAAACTAATGATGATACATTTGATAGCATTAGCAATATCTTCGGTGGCGGCGAAGTGCTAGAGTAATTATTAGATGAGCGATAAAAACCCTTCTACCATCAATGTACCCCCTCAAAACCTAGAGGCAGAGGCCAGTTTACTTGGTTCGGTATTACTTGATGTTGATGCGATTGTTAAGGTAGCAGACACTATACACACTCAAGATTTTTATGACGAACGCCATGCACGCATATATGAAGCCATGCGTGCTTTATACGACAAACACAGCCCGATCGATGTTTTAACGCTAGCTGATCAATTGAAGGGGGCCGGATTTCTAGAGATGGTAGGCGGGGCATCTTACCTGACTGAATTAACTAATTTCGTTCCAACTGCAGCTCACAGCGAACAATACGCAGCCATAGTCGCAGAAAAAGCTATGCGACGAAGATTAATACGGGCCTCACAGGACATGGTTGGTCTCGGCCACAATGAGAGCAAAAGCATGCAAGAGCTAGTCGAGGAGGCTGAGGCAAAGCTATTTGAAGTAAGCCAACGACACCTGAAGCAGGACGTGACCAGCTTAGAAACCATTCTAAGCGAAAGTTTTGACAGACTGGATGAGCTGCATAAAGATAAAGGCAAGATTAGGGGTGTTCCGACTGGCTTCAAGGACATGGACAACATGCTGGCTGGCCTACAACGCGCCGACCTGTTCGTTCTCGCTGCTCGTCCTTCTATGGGAAAGACCGCCTTGGCCCTAAACCTTGCCCATAACGTTGCTGTCAAAGCCAATATGCCAGTATTAATCTTCAGCCTAGAAATGAGCAAAGAGCAACTTGTAGACCGTATGCTCGCAATGGAATCAGGAGTAGACGCTTGGGCTCTAAGAACCGGAAACCTTACTGATACTGATTTTGAGAAAATCGGCCACGCCATGGGCACGCTATCGGAAGCTCAAATATTTATTGACGATAGTCCATCGATTACTGTTAGCGATTTGCGGACCAAAGCCAGACGCGAAGCTCATCAGCGAGAACTTGGATTAGTTATAGTAGATTATTTGCAGTTAATGAGTGGTGGTACCAAATTTGGCGGTGAAGGCAACCGTGTACAAGAAATTTCCGAAATATCCAGGGGACTCAAGGGTATAGCCCGAGAACTCAACGTACCCCTCTTGGCACTTAGCCAGTTGAGCCGTTCGGTTGAAAGCCGCAGCCCTCAAATTCCACAACTAGCCGACCTTAGAGAGTCCGGATCAATAGAACAGGACGCTGACGTGGTAGCGTTTATCTATAGAGAAGAGTACTACAACCCTGAAACAGATCGAAAGAATATTACTGACATTCTGATTAAAAAGCATAGGAACGGCCCTACCGGAGCCGTAGAGCTTTACTTTGAGCGCGACAAACAACGTTTCCGCAGCCTAGACACCAAGCACCAATCAGCATTTGACTCTTAGCTTGTCGTGCCAGACCTTATCGTTGGGTCTTTGTCCAGTCACAACACCGAACAAGCCATACTGCCTTAGATTGAGGTATACTTATAGTTAATTCTTATGAAAAAAAGTTTTAACTTACTGCCAGTTGAAGATTTTTGGCGACCAATGCTCGTGTCAATATGCTGTTTGGCGACGCTGGTACTACTACTAACTTTTCGTTTGGGCACAATAACACCAGGCTTCACGGAAGCCGAACTTCAACAAAGAGCACATACGGCTACGACGACATCTATAGTCAGCAACCCCCTTCATTTACATCAAAAAGTTGGGCAGTTCATACTGCAAAAACTTGATCACAAAGGCCCCGCGGCCATGAGAGCTCCAAGTGTGCTCATGGGCCTTACCGCAATTGTCTGTATGTACATAGTACTCAAAAACTGGTACACAACTCGTGTTGCTGTGCTCGGCGCATTCTTATTCGCAACATCAAGTTGGCAGCTGCATTTTTCAAGATTAGCGACACCGGAGATTAACTTTCTTATGCCACTACTGTTGCTGGTCGGTAGTGTTTGGATGCACAGAGATAAGTTTATGATGTTTGCCCCTGTCTTAACACTGATTTCGGGCATACTAATGCTTTATACGCCTGGGATGATTTGGTTTGTGTTTTTGATATTTATTTGGCGAAGGCGACTAGTAAAGCGTGTTTTTAAGCGGCTTAGTGCGGCGCAACAGGTAGGCACGGTGCTGGTTTCTGTACTTGCTCTTGCTCCGCTTGTCTGGGCTTTTGCACTTGACACTGGGTTGATAAACTCTTGGCTGGGCTTTCCGGAAACATGGCCAAGGCCGTTAGCGTACTTGTCAAACTTAGTATCCATTCCCAGGGAATTGTTCATAAGAGGCGCTGCAGATCCGGTCTATAGTATTGGACACCTACCGCTGCTTGATGTGTTTACTTCCTGCATGGTACTACTTGGTATTTTCGTATTCTATTTTAAGCTAGGGCTAGATCGGACCAGGCTGTTGTTTGGGGCCGGAGCAATATCCATACTGTTAGTGGCGCTTGATGGGCCGGTTGCCATCACGCTTCTTTTGCCGATTGTGTATATTCTGGCTTCTGGTGGCATCGCATTATTACTGCAGCAATGGTTTACGGTTTTTCCGCGAAACCCGGTAGCACGAGCGCTAGGGGTAGTGCTAATATCTTCCACGGTCTTGCTATCAGCCGGATATCACCTAAGCCACTATTTTGTAGCTTGGCCTAATGTTCCGGATACTAAGGCGTCGTTTAGCCACCAGCCCTGATGATCTGTTATAATTAGTTAAGAAGTTAAGGAGTTTACTAATGAATAAGTTTGATCAGGCTAAAATGCTACTAAAAGTAAAGAAGCTGCAGAAAGAGCTGCAAAAAATGGTTATTACTATTGAAAAAGGTGATGGCGCAGTCAAAGTAGAAATTACTGGCGAACAAAAGATCAAAAAGATCCATATTGACCCTACATCTGTAGATCTTAACGACATTGGGCAACTTGAGCGCTGGGTTGAGGACGCGGTCAAGGAAGCTATCCAGGAGAGCCAAAAGGTAGCAGCTGAAAAAATGCAGCCAATGATGGGCATGCTCGGCAGCCTAGGTCTATAAGAATTTTACACAGATATGCAATTGTTACCTCCAGCTTTAATCTCCTTAATTGAGGCGTTTGGAAATTTGCCCGGCGTTGGGCCACGTACCGCCGAAAGATACGCGTATTTTTTATTAAAAGCAGAGCCGGCCGTATCGCATGAACTATACAGTTCTATTGAAAAGATGCGTGACGGCGTGGGGTATTGCCAAAAAACATTTGCTTTGGTTGAAAAGGGCAAGGAAATATCCGATCTTTACACAGACCCAGGCCGTGACAAGACTTTGATTGCAGTTGTAGCTGAACCATTCGATATTGTGGCAATTGAAAAAACCAGCCAATACAAAGGAACGTATCACGTACTAGGCGGGTTGGTCTCTCCAATAGACGGAATCACGCCCGAACAACTCCACATCAAACAGCTTATACACCGTATTGACGAGGATAAAGTGCAGGAGGTCATTCTTGCAACAAACGCCAGTGTAGAGGGCGAATCCACGGCACTATATATCCAGCAGCAGATAGGCAAACGTAAGGTCAAAGTCACACGCTTAGCCAGGGGCCTGCCCGTCGGCGTGGACCTGGAGTATGCCGACCAGATAACGCTTGGACGCGCCCTAGAAGGTCGCACCGTACTTTAGTTTAAGCTGCTCTGCGTTTTTGATCCGTTGAAATTGAAGTCCTATAGTGACACGCTGGAGCATGCATAACGTGCGCGCAGCGCTTGTAGGGTACGGTTTTCTATCCTGACTACTGTCTGTGTGTGGATGCCTAGTTCTTGTGCAATGGCATCGTAAGCCATCGGTTTACGCCCGGTAAGTCCGTAGCGCAACTCCATAACTTGTCTTGCTCGCGCACCAACGTCTTTAAGTAATTGAGCTACCATGGCTGTAGATTCAACCTGTTCAAACTGATCAGCGGTAATTGGATGTGAGCTATGCGGGATATCAGGGACGAGAGGCAAGTGTCCCTCATCTATAGGACTGTCATCGCTTTCCGATTCAGTAATATCCGCTCGTAGATTCAGAGGTACCGTTTCCGGAAAATAGCTAGTCCCATCTTTAATCATAAGCCTGTCTAGATAATACAGCCGTTCGTGGTAGGCGCCTGATCGTTCATATTCGCGCACCATCTCTAAAACTTGAACCGGCAACTTTATTGTACGGCCCTCGTTGTCAATAGTTCGTCTGGCGGTTTGCTCCAACCAGCGCCTTTCGTAGTTAAAAAAGCTAGACCCCTTTCCTGACTCCCAACTCAACGATTTCTGAATGAGTGTCCAGCAACACCACTGCAAGAGATCGTCACGGTCAAGCGCCGGCAATTGGTCAAGTTCTTCATGTGTACGCTGCACGTCTAGTTGCTTGATTTTGTATGTGTTGCCGATTGGGCCATCTAGAACATATCTTAATAGACCACGATTGGCGAGCAGTACGGCGGTCTCATAGAAATTGCGCGCAGACCTATTATCTTCGCCGTCAGGTGCTTGTTCTGCAATTTCGTGCAGATTATCAACCACAGTTAAATTCAAAGCTTTATATGATTCCGTGGCCCGTTCAGTATGTGGCTCATAAATGTGGTGCGGCATTTCTGCCATCGGCTGTATATTACAGGTCTCAAGTAGCTTAAGTATTTCACAATTAACTTCAGCCATTGTTTATATTATGTCATGTTTGTCAATTGCTGGCAATAATTATAATTGTAGTACAATAGTAGGAATGATTAACGAAGTGAATGGGCTCATTGAAAGTTCCCAGAAAATAGTTATTATCCAAGCCGATAATCCCGATGGCGACAGCTTGGCTAGCGCGTTGGCTTTGGAGCAAATCCTTGGTGATCTAGGGAAGGAGCCGTGGCTGTACTGTGGCGTGAATATACCGACTTACTTGCGATACCTAGCTGGGTGGGACCGCGTTTCCGACGAGCTGCCGCAGCAGTTTGACCTATCAATAATTGTAGACACCAGTTCAGAGACACTTTTGGGCAAACTAGCCGAGACCGCGCAGATGATGTGGCTAAAAAGTAAACCGGCCATAGTCATTGATCACCATGAAGGCGATCAAAGTATATCATTTGCAACTAATTCAATTAATGAATCGGCGGTTGCTACTGGCGAGTTGATTTATGAAATTGCCAAACAACTTCATTGGCCACTTAGCCATTCCGCCATGACAATGCTTGCAACATCCATTATGGCGGACAGTCGCGGCCTAACGACTGATAAGACGTCCGCACGCAGCATTCATGTAATCGCTGAGCTGGTTGAAAAGGGGGTTTCTATACCTGAACTGGAAGCCGCAAGAAGAGCAAGTATGCGTCGGCCTGCTGAGCTTGTTACATACAAGGGCGTCTTGCTGCAGCGCGTAGAATATCTGGCGGACAATAGGGTGGCCACCGTTACGATACCCTGGCAAGAAATTGAGAAATACAGCCACGCATATAACCCCACCATGCTTGTCATAGAAGATATGCTACTGGCTGAGAATGCCCGCATTGCTATCGGGTTTAAGCAGTATCCTGACGGCAAGATAACCGCTAAGCTGCGCGCTAACTATGGTTCACCGATAGCAGGCGAGCTTGCTGCACACTTCGGCGGCGGCGGGCATCCGTACGCAGCCGGGTTTAAAATAACTGATGGTCGGTTATTTAGTGAGATAAAATCAGAGTGTACCAAGCTTGCTAGTGATTTACTTGATAAGATTGATGGAGGTAAGTCTGATGAAACTATACAACACACTCGCGCGCAGGGTTGAGAATTTTAAGCCGAGGCAGTCAGACAAAGTTAATTTGTTCGTTTGTGGCCCTACTGTCTATGATTTTGCCCAGCTAGGCAACGCTAAGACTTACACTCAAATGGATCTACTCGCCAGGGTTTTGCGTGATCATGCATATGAGGTGTTTTACCTACAAAATATTACGGACATCGACGACAAAATTATCGCCCGCGCACAAGAAAAAAACGTTGGGTGGGAGGAGCTACGTAATTGCTACGAAGTCGCGTACAAGAGGGATATGGAGGCCTTAAATAATACGTCTGTCACAGAGTACGCAAGAGCCACGGACTACATAGACGATATTATTCGCCAAGTTCAGGTACTTATGGATAAGGATCATGCTTATAGGATTAACGACGGCATTTACTATGAAGTTTCTTCATTCCCTGGTTACGGGAAACTGTCAGGTAGAACTAACGTGCAAAAGGACGACGCTCAAACGCGCATTGACCATAGTGACGAGAAGAAAGGCTGGAACGACTTCTGTCTTTGGAAGTTTTCAAAGCCTGGTGAGCCAGAGTGGGACGCGCCTTTTGGGCGAGGTAGGCCAGGCTGGCATATTGAAGATACCGCCATCACAGAACACCATTTTGGGCCACAGTATGACATCCACGGTGCGGCAGTGGACCTAATATTTCCTCACCATGAGGCCGAAATTACTCAGATGGAGTCTGCTTCTGGCAAGGTACCTTTTGTAAAGTATTGGGTGCATGGCGGCTTTCTTACAGTAGACGGAACACGTATGGGCAAAAGCATGGGCAATTTTGTTACCATTCGTGATGTACTAGCAAAAAGCTACGACCCAATGGCTTTACGTTTACTGATGCTACAGACACATTACAGGTCGCCAATCAATTTCAGCTGGGCCAATCTAGACGCTGCCGCAAATCGTCTAAACTCATTACGATTTATGGCAGATCACAAATGGCAGAGCAGCACGGCCAACACTAATCAGTCTAGCCTTATCGCGCAATCTAAGGCCAGTATTCATGCTGCACTCGCTGAAGACCTTAATGTCGCCCAAGCACTTGCTACACTAAGCAAACTTGAAGGCAAGATTAGCAGGGACGGTATTAGCACATCAAGTCAAGAGGCCTTTGGGCGATTCTTGATATGGTTGGATAGTGTTTTAGGACTAAAACTATCTGAGCGTTCAGACATAACAGCAGCGCAAAAAGTTCTCGTCCAGGAACGTGAAAGCGCCAGAGCCAAAAATGACTGGGTGAAATCAGATATGTTGCGTGAAGAGTTAGAGGGGCAGGGCCTAGCGGTACACGATACAGCGCACGGGCCGATTTGGTCTAGACTTTAGGCTTTTCAATAGTTTCGCGAGACAGCATCTTTTTGCCCAGTAATTCTTCTAACAATATTCTTAGGCAGCCTGCCACAGGTATTGCCGCCAATGCACCAAGTAATCCACCAAAGCCGGCACCCAGTAAAGCAGCGGCAAAGACGGTTAATGGAGTCAATTGGTTGCTGCGTGATTGGATATACGGTTGCAGAGTTACGTTCTCAATCTGTTGATAGACTAAGTAGTAGATTGCCATCATGATGGCAAGGCCGGAGGACGCGAAAAGACACATCAAAACAACAACCGCTGATCCGATAATATTACCTATAAGCGGTATGAGGCCAAAAATAAATGTTATGCCAGCAAGGGCCACCGCATTAACAGATGCATCAAAAATGGTATTGCCAATTAGCAGGGTCACGAGAGCAAACGCCGCCGCAATTGCAGCAATTAGCACCTGGCCGTTTACATAGCCAGTTACCACCTTATACATGCGCTGAGCTGTCCTTTTGCGCTGCTCACGCTTACTGCCTGGTTGAAATGCTAAAAAACGTTCAAACCAAAGCGGGCCTTCAATAAGCATCATAAACGTTAGCACCAGAATCGTAATAATTGAAACCAGCGTGGCGACCGCCCGCCCAGCCGTGCTCAAGACAGGGTTGGCAAGCTCACCGGTTCTATTGCTTAAGTCGGCCCCGATTTTATCGAGTTGCTCGTCAATATTGTAGCGTCTAGCTAGATTGGACACAGCCGAGTCCTGGTTCTTAAAGTTGTCTAAAGTCCGTGGTATGTCTCGTACGAAGTCACTGGTTTGAGTTATCAGGGGGGGCACGACAAGCATTAAAAATCCGATCAATACAGAAAGCACGACAATATAGGCAAAGCCGGTTGCCCTAACACGACTTTTACTTTTCAGGCGGACCGTTATCCACGTAACAGCTGGGTTCAACGCCATAGCCAAAAACGCAGATATGAATATAAGCTTTAGCTGATGGTCTACTGCGCCAAAAAAATTGAGCAAAAACACAGTAGCAACAGTCAGGGCAATGGTCTTTGCGATTGTTTCCGATGTGATGCTTATTGTTTTTTCAGCACCACCAAAAATTTTCATACGCTAATTATCCTCCCGTGATTGTCTTATTGCAACCACTTTACCGCAGTAAGCAATAAACCGATTTCCGACCACATTCACATCAAATTGCTTAACAAGTGATTGTTGCCACTTCTTTGCACTTATCCGGGCTGATGGGTTACGAATGTAGTACTGGAGTAACGCCGCGAAGGCCTCGGTGTCTTTAGGATTAATCAGGTGTTCTTTGTTGTCCTGTAGCACAGCCCGGTAGCCAGGGTTGTCGCCACCAATAACAACCTCACTACCAGACGCCATAGCCTCCGCTAACACGATACCGAATGTTTCCCCCTCCGTACTCGGGAAAACTGCAATATGTGCCGAAGCCAAATACTCAGCTTTTTCTTCATCAACCTGGCCAATAAAATGCACAATTTTACTTAGATTGTTTCTGTTCACAAATTCTCTTAGCGACTTTTCCTGTGGCCCAGGACCGCAAATGATTAATCTTATGGGGGCAGACTCAATTTGTTGGAGTCTTTTGATAGCCGACAATAAATAATGACAACCCTTGCGTTCTACAAGCCTTCCCAGGAATACGATGTTAGTATAGTCGTCTTGGTATTTTTTAAGAGGTCGCGCGTCGTAAAAATTTTCAAGATTTACCGCGCATGGCAATACATCCGATTCGATCCCGTAGATACGTTTAGCAAACCGCGCTGTTGGCTCAGACACACTAAATACACGGTCAAAGCGTCGTAGACTTCTGGACACAAAAAGCCGAACAGCTCTATTTGCAAGTTCTGATAATTTATTCGCAGCCATAATATGGAATGTACCCGTAATTGCACAGGAGTCAGGTGCTGCATTAATTATTTTGGCTGCCAGAAATGGACTGTATGGCATTTGTACGTGAAGTACATCAAAATTCTCGCGTATCAGAAGCGCCCTAATCTTTTTTTTACTAACAGGTAGGGGGGTTGACATGCGGTTATTGTTAAACCTTACATTAATATTGCGAGCTAGGCTGTGCAGGTTAGGCAGGTCGGTGCGCCTAGACTCGCCGACCAAATAGTGTACGTCGTGTCCCTGCTCGCTTAACCAACGCCCAATAGTTAAAACATACTGCTGAACGCCATCTGTTTTATCAAGGCTGTCGTCAAGTACAAAACCAATTTTCATAGCTATTTAACAAGGCCTTGATATAGCTTTTCATAGGCATCGACTACTTTGGGGTACGCAAACTGCTTGACGTAGTCAAGAGCCCAGTCCTGCCACAGCTCGCGTAATTTATCATTCATCAAAAACAATTCCAAACGACGCGCGAACTCATTAGTGTTCGTTGGATCAAGTATAGATAATTGACCCAGACCTTTCATCACGCTAGCATATCCCGGGTTATCGCCTGCAACTATAGGGATACCACTCGCTAATGCCTCTAAAAGCACAATCCCAAAACTTTCACCGTAAAGGGCAGGTGAACAAAGTATGTCAGCCTGTGCATGTAAAAGTTTTTTTTGCTTCTCTGTTATATAACCTACAAACTTTACGTTTTTTAGGTGCAGGTTTTTAGCTAACAACTCAAGCTTGGCGCGATCAGGCCCGTCTCCACCAATTGTCAGTTTTACGCTAGGGTGAGTTTCGGCTAGCAAGGCAAATGCTTGCAAAAGATACTTAACACCCTTGCGCTTCTCAAGACGGCCTATAAAAACAATGTGCTTTGGCTTAGTGCTTAGGTGCGTGACTGACTGTGCCGAATAATAGCCCAGATCTATACCATTTGGAATAATATTGATGGGCCGATCTGTCAAGGTGCTTACATAGGTCGCAGCCGCTTCAGAAACTGCGGTCAAAGCGTCCAGATATTTTATGACCGATTTAGTATAGGGTGTAATGACTTTCTCAATCGTTCGGCTTACCACTGTTTCGGGCAGTTTAGCATGAAACGTAGCTACATTTTTGGAAGTTGAGCGAGCTAAAATTTGTCGGCTAACAACAGGCACCCATGGCTCATGAAAATGCAATACATCGAATTTTTCACGCGCCAGCACCTCCTCAACCATGTCGTTATTCAGGCTAACAGACACTTGCGATGTGGTGTGCAGGGGTGATTTTATATCTCTGGAGCGTCCTATGAAAATAGTGTTAGCCGGTTGATTTTTGGCGATCTTACGTGGCAGTGGAGTAATTATCTTCACATCATGGCCGCGGCCTAATAGCTCGGACTGCATAGCGCGGACGCACTCCTGTACGCCGCCTCCCTTGTATATGTCATAAGGACAAATTAGGCCGATTTTCATTTTATCTATCTTATCATGGATGTTTGCGCAGTATGGCACGAAGCTTAGCAGGAACAAGTGGCTCGGACTGCTGCTTAGTCGCTACCACACTGATGCTGTGGCCCTTTATATTTACAGGTATCGGTTTGTATGAGCTAAAGACTACCTGCATGTGCTGTTCAACTACCATGTTATTAAAGTAGTTATCGGTTTTGACCGACAGGTGAGCAACCGGCACATCAACTTTGACCTGGCAATTATCAACAGTTAACATGACTACGGATGTGTACATATGCGTACGCAAATCATTGCATCGCCATAAATGAACCTCAAAGTCTGTTACACGTTTTTTTTCTTCGTCGGACAAATTCACAAATTTATGTTTCGCGTTATGTGTTCGCCCATAGAAGGCACGAATTATTAAGGGGTGTAGGATAATATTATGAAAAAAAATTGAGGGCAGCTTTCTGGAAAATACTGAAGCCAGCAGCCTATAAAACCAATAACGCGGCCTAGTAAATGTAAACTCGTCATGGTGCGTGAAGCCAACAAAACTAACAATCAGGTCAACTTTCTTGGCTATGTCTGGGTGTTTTTGTAGCATGCGAGTTGCCACCAAAAACCCGAACGATAAGGCGGCGATCGTAAATCGTCGCCCTCGATAGCGCAGCTTAACAAAAGCGGCGAGATAATCTGCCAAGTCGTCTAGAGTTGGCTTCTCGCCGATCTTATAGAAACTATCCATGCCGCCAAAGCCAGGCAAGTCGGGCATAGTTACTGCGCCAAACTCATTCAGCAATTCCGCCAAGCCATACAATCGCTCAATAGTAGCGTGATGCCCATAGATTAAAAGGATCTCTCGCCGTTTATTCTTAGGCATTGGCATTTTGAGCATGCGCCCACGTAAACCGTTCATATGTAGCGGCATGATAAAATCTGCCGACTTCTTTGTTTCAGACTGCGCCATTGCAATAACTCTACGGCATATACTCAGTAAACTGCAAGCCCATACATCTACTCGTAGAGCGAATAGGTACTAACCCATATAAATTCCCACGGTTCCGGCTCAGGGCCTTGCAGACTTGCTCCGTCTGGATAGCTCGGTACCCATCCAAATTTTTTTGTATTTTCGTAGTTGTTTTTGCTCAGCCAACTATAGCAGCTCGTTGTTTTAAATGCGTCAAGGCCAATACCATCGCAAGCCAGGTCAACGGTGTAACCTGTATGATGCCTGGAGTAACCTGGAGGTGCAGCTCGGGTCAATAGCTTAATTACTCGGTCATCCACGAAACCCGCCGCCACGCTTTCTTCGTACACGCCGTCATTGTTCATCCTGCGCACAAAAAGCGCCATTTGAGCATCAACCGAACGGTAGGCGGAGGTCATCTGCAACACTATTCCTTCCTTTATCGCTGCAGCCTTCATTTCTTGCCAAGCAATAAGTGCATTGGGCTGGATTAAGTCATCGTCTGTCAGGCCCGGTTCACCAGTTTTGACAATGTTTGCTACTGGGACGCTACTTAGCTTGTAGCCACGGCTCTCGGCAATTTCTCTTATGCGCGCATCGGCTTGTTTGTTGCCGGTGATTGCCGGTTTTTCGGTTAGCATTTGGGTGTTTGGATAAGCAAAGGAGCTATATAGCTTCTTGAACTCCTCACCACTGAAAGTTTTTAATCTTTTTGGCTCATCACTTTGCGTGGCGCTGTCTTCTGTTGCTTTTTCATCCTGAGCTTGTCGCTTCTCCGGTTGCGATCTATCTAAACGAATACTTAGCCCATAGCAGGAAACACCTAATAGAATCAAAATAATAATCAAGCGCTTGCCCTTTTTGCTGGTAGAGTGACGCTTCTTTTCGGCCTTTATACTTTCGAATTGTCTCGGCTCTATAACACGCATAAGCTTAGTATAGCCTACGTTGCTCAATTGCTCTGCGTAGGGTAAAATCAATCTGTTCTTGGTCTTTTGATGTTCGTGAAGTGATTCATGAATCCGAGAGGAGCAGGCTTTGTGTGGTTGCTAATAGAATCGGGTAAACTTGTTTTGCTGGCTATCTGATAACCATACATTCACATTGTTACGATGGGGCGTGGCCAAGTGGTAAGGCACCAGTTTTTGGTACTGGCATTCGTAGGTTCGAATCCTACCGCCCCAGCCAAGTATTGCACCAAAGGAGACCTACTTGTCTGAAAATAAAGCTAATTTTAGCTTCGACAGCTCTGGGCAGTTTTTATTATTACAGATCTACTTACTCGGTGCAGCATTACAGATAGACCGTTATCAAAAAGCAGTTAATCAACAAAAGTATTCGAAGACGACTAGTGTATTTATGCAACTACATGAAGTTTCATGCTTACTAGAAGACCTGGACTGCATTAGAAGATACCTTTCACTTGGAAACTTTGATCATTCCTCTCACCAACTTTGGAAAACGGCACGTGACCATATTAGGCACGACATAAGAGACCTCATTTCAAATTCCAACGATGAAAATAGAAGGAAAGATCGGCATAAAAGCCTCAATTTGAATAAAAAACTTCTTTCACGTCTAACATTCGACAAGGAAGAGTTCATAATCGGAGAGATTGCAATTAAAATCAAGGATATAAAGGACTACCTTGATTGGGCAAATGGTATCTTCCAAGAGTATATCGACGATTCACGAAGCAGTGGACGATTAAAAGCCGAGGGATATTAAACAACCTAGACCAACGCGCTCAGCCATAAGAAAATCTGAAAAAAGTTTTCTTTCGGCTCAACTATACAACCAAGCTCGTACCGATTTCATGACAAATAGTGAAAGCTGAAGGCTGGATATAGGCTGTTTTGAGACGTGAAAACAGGGCGCATCAATACACCCTATTCTTGCCCTAAGGTTGTGCTACCGATAGCCTAGCCTTACAGAGTCAAATGCCCCAGCTAGCGCTCGTGAATTATTCTCCCTCCTATACATGTACTGTGCAGGAGAAAAACATACGGGCAGGAACAGGCCAAACCCTAGGCTCAAAGCTTTATTTTTTGTGGTTTGAACCGAGCACCTACTATCGGGCAGTATGTGATGTTTTTGTGGAACGCTCGTTTTGCTTTACATCTTTTAATTTCAGCATATCAATAGCAACAAGGGGGAGCTTTATCTGTTGATTAATTCGTGATTCAGGTTATAGGTTTTGATTGTTTACCATTTTATGGTATTATATTGACAATGAAGTGCCCCGAGTTGTTGGTGAGCCCATATTTATTTGAAGCGCTCAGTGGTGAGTTTGCACCAATCTGCGATCCGAGCGGTACAACACACACACTCGGTAGATTAGCTATTGCTAGTTACGAAAAGGGAGGGGAAGTGAAACAGCAAGAAGTATCGCCCCACAGATATACAGATAGCCCTAGCGCTGTTAGGGTCGTTTCACACGGGCCATCGTGGGCTAAGAGATTTGAAAGTAGGATAGTCTACCGGCCAACATTGCACGGCGACATACTGGTTGGGATTGGCCTGCAAAATTTGGAAAGCGAAGCGAAGCTTCGTTTTACAGCAGAACGGCAGGAAGACGGGCTCACAGTACTTCGTAGCTCAGCTCAAAGAAAGCCGTTACCTCTACGGCTTGGCAGCGACATCAAAGAAGCTAGTGAATTTGTGGCCGATATAGCAAAGAGTTTTTTTGATCAAGTTGCCTGAAATTACGGAGTAAATATCCAGTCGCTGGTTAGGTCGGCAAGAATCGCATTGGTTGTATCGTTCGTGTCCGAAAGTTCAATTTCGTAGCCTATTCCGGCGTTGTCAAAATAAACAACCGTCGTTTGAAAAAGTCCGTCAAGTGTATATTTGTTTGCCGTGACTCCGGCGATTGTTATCGTTCCGTCTGCTGCTAATGCCATGCCTGCACGCGACTCATACGCTGACCGCAAATCCGATGATGAACTTGCAGGATGGCCAAGTATTTTTACCTCCGCAGTTGGTGGCGTGTCCACAACATTTGTCATATCAACTAAGCATGTTCCGATCTCTAGGCTGGTTATCGGACCGCCCTCAAACCCTGCGTCCAAAGCACGAATAATAACCCGAGGGCTGTCAAGCTCAATCGTAAACTTGCCGATATCTGCCGTATAAGCAGAGCCCCCCGAACAGTTTACTGATTCTCCCGAGACCCCTGTGTCGTCTGCCAAGACCGATGATTCAAGTGTAGAAATGCGCGCTTTGAGCGATGCTACCTCGCTACTGTGCTCACTGATTTTTTGTTTAGAATTCATGTACAAAAGACACAACCCGATGATTACCAACAAAAACAAAACAAGCAGAACGCTTAGAACTAGTTTGTCGCGTCCGCTAGCTTTGTCACTGGGTTCTTTAGACTTGGGGACATAGTCTGTATTGTTTTCTTCCATAAACTAAAACCTCCACCTTCTTATTGCTTACGATTATACGTTATAATAACGGTAATAGTAAATTGAGCGACGCCAGTCAAAAACCACACACATGAATGAATCGCACACAAAACGCGAACGTCTGAGCGACAAAAAGGTAGTAACCACTTCGCTACTTGTTAGTTTATCGGATATTACCCTCAATTTAATTGTGGCAGTGATGACTGGCAGTGTTGTGATGTTAACACAATCACTCCAGGGGCTATCGGATGGTCTAACAGCTGTCATATTGCTTGTCGGTGTAAATAAATCAGCTCGCGCCGGGGACAAATCACACCCCTTTGGTTATGGACGCGAGATATTTTTTTGGGTGCTAATTGCAGGCATCTTCATGTTCTTGGGCACGGGCATATTATCAATCGTGCTTGGCTATCGTCAGCTAATTGCACCGACGGGTATTGATAATGTATGGCTGGCATTTGTGATGTTAACATTCGGTCTTGTCACAAACTTCTACTCGTTCTCGCGGAGCATTAAACGCATGAATCAGACGCTTGGCACAGAACATTGGTGGAAGCGATTTATGCATTCCGGTATGGTAGAGACAAAAGCCACGTTTCTGGTTGACGCGCTTGGTACAACGACCGCAATCCTGGGATTAATCGCCCTGAGCGCCTATGTTTTCACCGGTAATCTACGTTTCGACGGTATAGGCGGGATGGTTGTTGGGGCTGCGATGATGACTGGGTCGCTCTTTCTTATCCGCGATGTCAAGGGGCTAATTGTAGGTCGCGCGGTTTCTGATTCCGTAGCCAGCGATATAACAAATAGCGCCCTTGGTGTAAAAGGTGTCAATGCCGTACTTGACCTGCGAACAATGTATGTCGGTTCTTCAAAATTACTGGTTATATTGGAGGTGCACTTAAATGACCGGCTAACCACAGATGAGATCGAGGTAATAACTGACACAGTAAAGGCCGCAGTCCATCAAGATGTCCCAAACGTCCACCGCGTACAAGTTGAAATAGAAACACCTGATAACTAGAATGAGCTACTGATGGATCCAGCACCCCCGCAAAGGAACAGCCGGGCAGAAAATGTACCGATTTACACCGATGTCAATCAAGTACCGTTGAGCTTACTCGAACAGTTAAGTGGGCATTGGCGGACAATTGTTGAGCAAAAACGCCGTCAGCATGACGTCAGCACAAAACAAATTATTTGGGGCCAGCTATTTACTATTGTTGCTGTGGCCACCTTGAGTGTTTTAGTAGAAAAGAACAAGGAGTCCTTATTGCTAGTTGGTAGTACGCTGATTTTATATCCTAGTCTTGTAGACCTTATGGTGTCCAACTCAGCAGTACTTGCTGCGAGCGTGCACCACGACATTGATCTAGAAAAACATAGCCACGCTTGGTTTATCCTTAGAGCAGTAGGGAGATCTATATTAATCGCAACCATAGCGTGTAGTTTTGTGGGCTGTCTGGCGGGTATCATGGGACTGTTAATTTTTGGCGCGGACTTCATACAAACACTACGGCTTTCCATGTTTGCGGGAGCATTAACCGGTTTACTGGGGTTCCCCCTTGTCATGACTGTTACGCTAATTGCTAGAAGATTGCGTACAAACCCAGACGACGTGATCCCTCCGTTTGAGAACACGGTTTTTAACGTGCTGGTGCTACTTATGATTGGCGTAGTGTCCAGGGTACTAACATGATACATACTGTACTTCCTCACAGAGGATTTTGGGCATCGGTCTTGCTTTCATCAGGGCTAGCTTCTATTGCGCTCTTTGGTGGGTTTGGTATTCAGGCTGTACGAAGCCAGTTACTATCTTTTACCCCGCTTATTATTGCGCTTCCAGCCATGAACGCCATAGCCGGAGATTATGTTACGCTGATCGCTGGGCACATAGGCGATCCACAGCTATATCGGCAACGCTTAAAAAAACTGCTTATTTCTTTAGTTATAAGTGTCCCGGTAAGTATTTTCGGCGTCACGACAATGAGTCTATTTATTGCATACCGACAAGGGTTCGATATATCTAGAACGGTTTTGCTAACCTATATATTCTTGGTCGCTGTATCGCTGGTTTTTATATTGTTGATAAGTGTTGGAGCAATATTTGTTATTAACAATGCGCTTCGAAACCACAAGATAAACAGCGATGACGTACTTATACCCCTGGCGAACACACTTGCTTCTGTGCTTGTGCTGATTAGTTTTGCGCTTATCGCAACACAAGTTAGGTAGCTAGCGTCTTGCGCAGTACCAAACAAAGCATTAAGGTTAAACAGTGATTCTACCGCAACTACAAGACGAAATAGGTCAAATAGTAATTCTGGTCCTTACGCTTACTGTCGCACGATTCATTATTAAGCACTTCCTAGCAAGTGTTGTAAGGCGCGCCCTTCGGACTCATCAATTTGAGAGTATGTTCGCGGAACAAAAACGCGAAGAAACTCTTATTAGTATTATTGGCACGGCGCTCACTATTTTGGTTTGGGTGATTAGCCTGGTGGGGCTGCTGACTATTTTTCACGTTAACATAGCTGGTCTACTAACAGGTGCTGGCGTAGTTGGTGTTGTGGTTGGACTTGGCGCGCAAAATGCCATTAAAGATTTTGTTGCAGGGCTTTTTGTACTTATAGAAAACCAGTATCGTATCGGTGATATTGTCACATTGGGTGATGTTTCGGGGGTTGTAGAAAAGATTACACTACGCATCACAAAGTTACGGGATCTTGATGGGAATATCCATATTATCCCAAACGGAACGGTTAGCGTGATCACAAATAGTACGTTTGAGTGGTCAGCTGTGAATATGGACATCAGCATAAGTTACAGTTCCGACATAGAAATAGTAAAAAAAGTAATCAACAGCACATCTAAAAAAATGGCTAGTGACCCAGCATGGAAAGACCAAATCATAGAGCCACTAGAGTTTCTTCGCATTGACGGGTTTGGGGATTCTGCGGTTATAGTCAAGGCTCTTGGCAAAGTCAAGCCCGGCAGACAGTGGGGCGTAGCTGGAGAGTTTCGCGCCAGACTGAAAGAAGCATTTAGCGAAAACAACATTGAAATACCGTTTCCGCAGCGCGTTATACATCAAGCAGACAAAAAGTAAGCTTCAAGGTTTGCGAGAAAACTCACTGTACGAAGACCTCGCCTCCATTATATTTATGGCTAGAGATTATACGGAGGAAACAGTATGCACAAAAGCAGGGTCGTTTATAAATCTGCAGCCGTTGCAGGTTTAGGTTTTGATAAATTCTATGAAAGCTTAGCTTCAGGCTGGGAAGCAAAAGCAGAAAATCTACGAGCCCGCAGGTGGAAGCAGCTAAAACGAAAGCGCGGATAGCTTACGCGCCATTATGTTGTTACGGCAGTCGTACAGGCATGTTAGGGCTAACGGCAAAGACTAGCCAGCTGTTAACTTTCGTATTTGGCCATGTACTGCTAGCCCTGCTGAAAGTTTCATACTATAATTTTCGGAGTTGTCTAAGATGTTGCGGAGAAACATGTTGATAAAGATCAAACCCGAGCAAGCTTATGTGCTGTTCGGAATTCTTGCTTTAGCTTACATTGCCCTTATCTTTTGGATGCCCACTAGTTCGGACGCATTGACGCGCTATGACCTCGCTCCTCTTGAAGCGCGTAATCTAAGGCTTTCAATAATTTTACCCTATATCGCTATTTGGTTTATTGCCTGCTTTGGTTCTGTAAGACTAAAAAATTATTCTCAAGCCATAAACAAAAGTAGGCACGGGCAGTCCTTATCAACAATCGCTAATGGACTTTTTGTGCTAGCCCTGGGACTCCCTTTAAGGGCTATAGGCAACAGACTAATGAGCTTTGTCCAAGACACCCAGCCGCAACTTGCTGCCACCAGTACGATAGTCTTCAACTATATAGATATTATAGTTGGACTGGTTGCAGTGTGGCTTATTTACAACGGTGCACGTAGCTTACTAAGTATAGTGGACGGCAAAGCGAAGGCAACGCCCGCATATGTAGTGATGATAGGAATGACATTGATCGGCACATCTTATGTATATCTAACTTTTACCAATCCGGTGCGCCAGTTTCCGGCAGCCGCAGGCGAGCGCGCAGCTTATTATTTACCCGACTATTTGCTATTATTTACAGTGGTCATACCTTATTTACTGATTTGGTACATGGGACTTTACGCGGCCTACTTTATAAATCTGTACAAAAAAAGCGTGCAGGGTATTGTCTACAGAAAGGCTTTGACCTATTTTGTGAGCGGTGTAGTGTTCATCGTTTTGTCGCGCGCAACCGTGCGTTATATGTTATCCCTTAACACTATTGTTGAAGCATGGACGCTTCAGTATCTTCTAGCAATAATCTACTGCCTCTTAGTATTTATCGCTATCGGTTACGGGTTCATCGCAAAGGGGTCCGAGAAGCTTAAGAAGATCGAGGAAGTTTAGGTATGGTGAATATTAACCCACTATACGAGGACGTACTTGCAGTCACAGCCGACTATCTTGGTCCTGCTGCGCGCCGATTCGTGGACAGACAAATTGACAGCCACCTCAACAAATCGCCAGATGAACTGACCAAAAAAGACCTAAAGACCTTGGCAGCCTGGAGCAGGGTATCAATGGCGCTTTTAACAAATGATAAGCAACTTGTAAGCAACTATGTCAGTCGCCTGATGAACCTTGCTAATAATGAAGGGGTATAAGTAGGATGGATTCTACTCTTGCTGGCTTTGAACGTGCTATTAAAGAAGAGGGGGTGCGGCCTTATCTTATAAAACTACTGCTGTTATCGGTAGTCTATATGCTGGCAGCTAAGCTTGGGCTTTCACTCTCTCAAAATTTTGATTATATAACTGCAGTCTGGCCTCCGAGCGGTATAGCTATGGCGGCGTTGTTGCTGTGGGGCTACCACTATTGGCCTAGCATTTTCGTGGGAGCATTTATGATTAACTCATTAATGGGCGTCTCGCCTTCTGTCGCGACAGGCATCGCGCTAGGCAACACGCTTGAGGCAGTAACAGCCGTTTTTCTCATTAGGCGCTATATCCTCAATGGCGAAATCCTGGAATCGATTACTGGGTCTGTCGTCTTCGTTGTCGTAGCGCCTCTCCTGAGCTCTATAGTTGCGGCAACTATAGGGGTGAGTAGTTTGGTACTGGGTGGTGTGGTGCCCTCATATAGCATAGGTGAAGCCTGGACTACATGGTGGGTAGGAGACCTTATGGGCGCTTTTCTAATCGTGCCATTTATAGTTGCTTGGCGTACACCAGCGTATCGGGAGGGGCTGTTTGAGCACGTTTACGAAGCGCTGGCGCTGCTGCTCATAGTAATAATGGTCAGCCTGCTTATATTCACACAACCACCACAATCTCTAGGTTCGACCCTGCCGTTTATCTACGTTCTTTTCCCATTGATTATTTTGGCCGCAGTGCGTTTTACGCAAATTGGCGCGGTTACCGCAGGTATGGTTATAGCGCTTGCAGCCATTTGGGGAACGCTTGTCGGTACGGGACCTTATGTATATAGCGGGGTAGCTGCGCATAATCTTTTCGCATTACATTTCTTTTTGCTAATTATCATGCTAACCGCTTTAGTGCTTTCTGTTGCTGTGTACGGTCGCATTCGCTCTGAGAAAGCTGTTATAAAGCAAGCAGGCGAACTCAACCAAGCCAAGTTCCAGGCATTACGCAACATGGAATTGCGCAAAGACCTACAAGCGCAAATGAATGATGCAACAAGCAAGATAAACGCTATTCTGGCAGATATCATAGAGGAGGGAGGCGGGACAAAACGGCCTCCAAAGGCATCGGGAAAGTAGGCACAAAAAGGCATGCTTGATTTAAGTGAGCTACTAAAGGAACTTCAGGATAGTACGCTTCGGGCCGTACAAGAACGGGCAAAAACTGAAGCTTTGTTTGCGAGCATGGGGGAGGGGGCTATTGCCACAGATGAAAATGGTGTTATATACCGCATAAACAAAACTGCTCTTAATATTTTAGGATTAACTGAAAAGCAAGCGCTTGGGAAGTGGTTCCCTGATGTTGTTATGGCCGTAACTCACGAAAATAAAACTATCCCGCTAATTGATCGCCCCATTACCCGTGCATTTCTAAGCGGTCGCACTATTTCCGAACGAATATATTACCGCACCAAGAAGAACCCGCGCCTGCCTGTTTTTGCTACGGTTTCACCTATATTACAAGAGGGTAAACCCATAGGGGCTATCGAGACCTTTCGCGACATAACTCAGGAGCACAAAGTAGACCGCATGAAAAGCGAGTTTATTTCTATAGCTTCGCACCAACTACGAACACCCTTGAGCGCCATTAATACATACTCCAGAATGTTGTATGATGGCTATGCGGGGGATCTATCGGGCGCACAGAGGGATTTCATGAAGGTTATCTTGTCGTCTATTGATCGCATGAATGAGCTGATTACTACATTTCTTGACATATCCCGCATCGAAACTGGGCAGCTCCAAATCAACTCTTCAAGCATAGATTATAATGAAATCATAAGCACTATTAGTCACGAGTTTGCTCAAGTTGCCGCAGCCAAAAAGATTAGTTTGAGGACGGATCTACCGCGAGCGCCCTTGCAAGTAACAGCCGATCCACTTTTACTAACAGAGGTTTTCTCAAATTTATTGTCCAATGCCATTAAATACACCCCTCAGAAGGGGACCGTTCAAGTCACTCTGGCAAAAAGAAACAAGAATATCCTGCTCAAAATAAGTGATACAGGCTACGGCATTCCAAAAGAGAGCCAGGCAGGTGTGTTCAGTAAGTTTTTTCGTGCCAGCAATATCATGCAAAAAGAGACGTTTGGCACTGGGCTCGGCCTGTATATGGTAAAGCTCATTGCCACCGGTATGGGTGGCAAGGTTTGGTTTGTGAGTCGCGAAAACGTGGGCAGTACATTTTATTTTTCAATTCCAGTGAGTAATAATAATGACGGGCTTCCTGCGCAAATGGATGAATTCTTACAGCAACAATAAAATCTCATGTCATTATAGTGTAGTCTAGAAAGGAAGGGGCAACATGGCAAATATCCTTATCATTGAAGACGACAAATTACTCAGCGATGCCTATAAACTAATACTAAAAAGGCATGGCCACAAAGTATCCACCGCTTATAACGGTAAGCAGGGGCTTGAAAAGGCTACCGAACAAGCGCCAAAGATTATTCTGCTCGATCTACTCATGCCAGAGATGGGCGGCATTGAATTCCTGGAGAAATATAATAAGCAGGGCAAGCCCGCTGGTGTGTCTATTGTCATACTAAGCAACTTGGGTGACGAAAAAAAAGTTCAAAAAGCTATGACGCTTGGCGCCTATAAGTATATCGTTAAAGCTCATGCAAAGCCGGAAGAATTGGCTATGGTAGTAGATCATCTAGTGAGCAAGGATTTGAGCCGATCAATTTAAACGATGTCCAATTGTAGGCCTCGGTAAATATTAACAAGCGAATTGTGAATTTTCACGCTGCATTAAATGCGGGGTAGGCTTATTCTTTATTCACCAATAACGCAAGCAGGAGGAGGTGCTATGGGTAGAAATAAAATACTACACCAACCGATTCGCATATCTGATCTAAGCATTGAAGAACTTTACGATGATGTCGGCCAAGGCTGGGGACACAGGGCCGAAAAGCTACGGGCTAAAAGATGGCGACGTATCAAGCAGCAGCTCTTATAGAACCTAGTATAGGTAGGAGCCCAAAGAACACCTCGCTCTGCGGGGTGTTCTAAGTTTCGTCCACCAACTTTCCTTGAGCATAGTCTTCATCAAGCAGGTCGTTGAGTTTATCGGTTTTAACTATGTAATTTTGCCGTTTATAGCTTAGGACACCGCTTCTTTGTAGTTTCTTCAGTTCGATTCCGGTCGTTTCACGTGTTAGGCCCATAAAGTTTGCCAACTCTTGCTGTGTTAGTGGTAAATCAATACGGACTACATCTTTTTTTATGTCTCTGCCGTAACGCAAACATAGGTAGTGAAGCGTGTTGACAACCTTAGACGATGCTTTGGACTGCTCAAGCGCATTGACTCTTGTCTGCATGTCCAACAAACGGTTGATCCAAAATTTGTGTGCATCGTAAAGGACATCTACGTTTAGCTTTAAGAATTCGCAATAATCGGCGCGAGGAACGCAATACAGCTCAACATCAGTATAAGCGTCATAGAAAAACAACGACTCTTCAGTCTTAGAGAAAATCCAGCCGATCGGGAAGCTTTCGGTGGCCACATCATAGGTTATAGGCTTTTCCTCACCTCTTGCGGTAAGGTTATAGGTCTTTATAACGCCCTTCTTGATCACATAGGCACAAGGCGGCACTTCACCCTGAACAAGTATAAGCTCACCCTTAGCAAAGGTCTTTACGTGGTACTGCTCAAGAAAATCCTGGAATGTCTTCAATTGACAGTGGCCTTGTTACGGTCACTAAATTGTACATGATTTGATAGAAGAGCTAAAGATATAGTTAAATTCCTGGTTAGCATATCGTGTAAGTAGAAAGAGCTTAGTACCGGTCTTCACCCTGAGATAGCAGGTAGAAACCGACAGCTGAGCTGAAAAGCGCAAGAAATACAGAACTTGCACCGTACGCTTGTGCAACTAACAAAATAACAAGTTACAATAGGGAGATGAGTTTTGTTGAAGAATACGCGAGGTTAAACCCTGAACAAAAAAGGGCCGTTGAGACAATTGAGGGGCCCGTGCTGGTTATAGCCGGCCCAGGTACAGGCAAAACTCAGTTACTAAGCATGCGTGTTGCTAATATTTTAAGAAAAACGGATACGGCAGCCGCCAATATACTTTGCCTGACGTTTACAAACAAAGCTGCGACAAATATGCGAGAAAGGCTCGTGTCTCTTATCGGCCCCACTGCGCGTGATGTTTCAGCTAAGACGTTTCACAGCTTTGCCGCGGAGCTGATGAACCAGTACCCTGACCATTTTTGGAGTGGTGCCCGGTTAGCAACCGCCCCAGATACTGTACAGCTTGAAATTGTGGAGACGATTCTACGCGAGCTACCACTAGATAACCCGCTGGCCTTAAAGTTTGCTGGCACATACACTGTGGTCGGAGACGTACAAGAGGCGCTAAAGTTAGCTAAAGAAGCCGGTCTTACGCCAGCTAAACTTAGAGCGTTAATTAAGGCTAACCTTGCTTTCATAGAGATAATTGCCCCAAAACTAGTCAATGCACTTGAAGCGCCATTATCACAAAAAAGCTTAAATAAACTTGTCGAAAAAATTCTGGACTTACCGGATCAGCTCACCGACGAGACAACTGCACCGCTTTTGTCGCTAACAAGTGTTCTAAAGGAGTCTTTTCAGCAAGCAGTGATGTTGGACGAAGGCACATCTAAAACTATAAATACCGGGAAATGGAAAAAGCGCGTGCTCCAAACCGTAGATGGTCATAAGGACATGTTTGATGAGAAGCGTAGGAATAATTGGTGGCTTGCGGTCGCCGGGGTGTATGAGACGTACCGCGCAGAGCTAAGACGACGCGGTTATTATGATTATGCCGACATGCTGGTTGAAGTCATTACAGAGCTACAAGGTAACCCAGAGATGCTGGCAAACGTTCAGGAACGATTTCTCTATGTGCTAATAGATGAGTTCCAAGACACCAATGCGGCACAGCTGCGTCTAGCGCATTTGGTGGCGGACCATCATGCGAACAACGACAAGCCGAACCTTATGGCCGTGGGTGATGATGACCAGTCTATCTATAAATTTAATGGCGCTGAGCTAAATAACCTTTTGTCGTTTGAGCGGATGTATCCTGCAACCCAGAGGATAGTACTGAAGGATAATTATCGCTCCTCTCAGACAATACTAGACACTTCTCAGAAAATTATCCAGCAAGCTGACGACAGACTAGTGAAACGCGATGTCACTTTACAGAAAAACCTAACAGCCTTAAATGAGCCTAGAGGCAAAACCATAGTTAGGCACCTCAGCTTCCCCACTAAAGAACACCAGCAAGTGGGTATTGCAAGGGAGGTCGCTCGCTTTCGATCAGACAGCAAGGGCAGTATAGCGATCCTTGCACGTGGCCACGCCAGCCTTGAGCAGCTCGCCAGCATCCTGATAGCGCTAAAGGTGCCGGTGGATTACGAGCGCCAGAGTAATATTCTTGATCATGAGGCGGTTCAACAGGTATGCCTATTGGCAGAGCTAGCCGTCGCCATCAAAAACGGCAACAAGCAGGTTGTTAATGAAAGAGTTGCGAAGACCTTGCTGCACCCAATGTGGGAAATTCCCCCGCAAGATTTGTGGCAACTAGCAGCTGGCAATTATGCTGAGTCAAGCTGGCTAGATAGTTTACTGCGTAGCGCAAACAACGACATAAGCAATATTGCTAGATGGTTCTTATGGCTAGGACAGCGGGCCGTGGGCATGCCCCTTCAGCTGGCGATCGAATACTTGATAGGCCTGAGAGATGGCGAACATCGTAGCAGCCCGATTAAACCGTACTTTGCAGCTAGGCAAGAGGTTGATAATGATTATTTGCATGGGTTGTCAGCTATACGCCTGCTACGCATACTCGTTGGTGAATTTTCGCATAACAACGATTCAGATCTTCAGGATTTTGTTCGTTTTATTGAGCTCAACAGGAGCAATCACAAAATTATCGCCGATGGGTCTCCGTTTGTTAGTAGCGATGATGCTGTGCAGCTACTGACGGTACACAAGGCAAAAGGACTGGAATTTGACAGCGTGTTCGTGGTGGATGCCATGGAAGACATTTGGAAGCCAAGAAACGGCGGCCGGAAGCCACCTATTAACCTCCCCCTACAACCTTATGGTGACGACATAGATGACTACATTCGCCTGATGTACGTAGCAGCAACGCGCGCTAGACGTAGGCTTATATTTAGCAGTTATTGTCAGAACCATATTGGCGAAGAAGTCTTAGCGGCATCGTTTGTCCGCACTAGTGTTGCTGCAGAAATGGTTTCACAAGCCGATCTTGACCCACCTATTAAGGTACTAGAACACACGCTGCGCTGGCCACGGCTCGAATCCAAGGACGAAAAAGTGCTTCTAAAACCTCGGCTTGAGAATTTATCTATCAGCGTCACGAGCTTACTTAATTTCCTAGATGTAACGAAGGGCGGGCCTGATTATTATTTTGAACGCAATATTTTACGTTTGCCAGACGTAAAAACCGCGTCTTTATCGCACGGCACAGCAACTCACGCTGCGCTGGAAGAAGCGCAAAAACTGATTAATAAGAATATTTTTGATCTTGCGACCGTACAACAAACATATAACTCCGCGCTTCGTAACGAACACCTGCCCGATAACGAATTTCAACGATATCTTGTGCAGGGCAGATTACTGATAGAGAAACTTTTAGCTAACAATAAACTAGGTCTGGCTCCAGGCAGCCTTACCGAACAACGGATAGATGACATTGCAATTGGGCCAGCGACCATCAGTGGCAAGCTGGATCGCATAGATCTGCCGGACAATAAACATTTGGTAGTAGTAGACTATAAGACTGGCCGGTCTTTGAGCAATTTTCAAACAAAAGACCGAAACCAAGTGATTCGCGCCTGGAAACAGCGCACTCAGCTAGTTTTCTACGCACTGCTTACCAACAACACGCCACGCTTCCGCGGTAAAGAGGTTGAAGGCAAAATGATATACGTAGAGGCCGAGCGAGCGAGCGATTTTTCAAAATCATATTGGCCATCCAAAGAGGAGATGACTCGATTAAGCAAACTTATATCAGCCATATGGCAACACACCAAAGCACTGAATTTTCCAGACATATCCTCATACACTCCGGATTACGCTGGTATCTTAGCCTTTGAAGAGGACTTAATTAATAACAAAATATAAAGAGCCCTGCTGAATGAGCTCTTTATATTAATGTAGCGCTAGCGCCGCTAATTATTTTTTTCTCTTAGCAGCACTCTTAGTAACGCGTTTTTTGGTCTTATTGGCTGTCGTTTTGATTTTCTTGGAAGCGACAGAGGCAGCTGCTTTAACGGTTTTTGATTTTGGATTATCAATTGGCTCAAACACAAGCCCGTATAGGTTCATACCTATTACTGCACCAGCTAAAGGTCCCAGCAGGTATGCCCAGCTCCATGACTGCATACCCAACGCAAGCGCAGGGTTAATCAGCCCATTTGAAGCTAAGGAGGCGATTAGCATACCCAACGTAAATCCTAGACCAGCAGCTATGGCAAGCTTAACACCAGTGTAAGCCCGGGATATTGCGGCTGACAGTGCAGTCGCAAAAACAAACGCACCAATCGCCTCGGCGATCAGAACGCGCCAGTTAAGACTGTCGCCAGCAGTGTTCTGTAGCGGACGATTAAGTAAAAATTCGGCTAGCTGCCAAGCTGCAACAGCTCCTAGCATTTGCGCCCCCACATAAACGATGGCCTGCATTGTCTGTATCTTACGAGTAGTCCATAGCGCAACGGTCACTACTGGATTTATATGCGCACCAGAAATCGGTCCTAGCACGAGCATCATCAGTCCGATCGTTAAGCCTGCTGCCATTGCTATAAAGAGCGGGAACCCTGTACGCCCATAGATTGTTGCCAGCACTACTGAAACCAACGTAGCAGTACCGACAAATTCAGCCACCAGAGCAGCTACTTTTTGTCTACCAAACATCTAAAACCTCCACTTAAAAACTTTTTATAGTCTAAGAATAGACTATATTGGCAATATTACAAATAGGTTTTTTAAATACAATCGGCAGTGCAGCTGTTCACTATTCACTATACTGCTACTAGTTCGTTTTCTGGGCTAACCATATAAACCGGAAGGTCCCCCTTTGTAAGCGTGGCAGCCGTTGACAAGGTATAAACTAGCTCGCTAAGAAAGGCTACGTGCCGGTCGGAATCACTAAAACCTCTATCTTCGGGGTAGAGCTTTTGTGAGAGTTGCATCAATCGCCAAAGATCAATACCAAAAACCTGGACCTTTCCATCACTAGATTCACGCACTTTTTGTTGGTTAACTGTTTTGCCTTCTACATTGTTAAGCACTATATACATCTCAAGGTGCTCGCCATTCAGCTCTTTTACGACTCGTCCGTCGCGTTTTATATCATTAACAACCTCAGCCCCCCGATATTCCTGTCCCTGAATATCACGTCCGAATTGTTTGTAGTTTTCAAAAATCCCTTCCAAGCCAGCAGTATCAACCCCTAATGCCGCGATTGTGCCAGCAATTTGCTGATGATACTGTTCAGTGATGGCGATAATGACCGGAGCTTTATCAACCGCACCACAGCCACTCTGTTCATCATCTGCGTGACTACCGGTGTGAGCACCATAACTAAGACCTGCGTCAAAGATAGTGCCTTTTGCTGTATCAAATACACTATGAAGACTCATGTTTCGTGCGCGCCCCAGGCCGATGTCTGAGGCAGCCGCCATAGTAGCCCCCCCGCCAAAAACTTTAGCACGATGCAGGGAGCGCTCACGGATTTTTTGACCTTCATGAATCACGCCCACCTCTCGACCATCACCACAGCCATCGTCATCAGCTTCTACTACTACAAGTATGTCGGGGCTAGTTATTAGCGCCTCAACTCGCGCACGTGTGCTTTGGTCTATATCTAGACGATCGCTATAAGATATAGGGCCTTCGCCAAAACCTAGCCCATCGCAAATTCGCGCCACCCTGACTTCTTTCAACACTTCAGCTCCTTCACCTTCAAAAGACATATAAACCTCACGCACCCTTAGTTACTAAGTGATAATGATCACATTTATTTTATAAGTCGTTGTCTATAATTTTACCGCGAACACCAAAAAAAGGCAAGTACTCATCCTATAGTTTTATTTCTGTATAGCAATACATGTCCGCACCTAAATCAGACTGACAATAAATAGCGAGTTTGGCTGATACTCTTATTTGTTTACTTGCGACGGCGACGTTTTAGGTTGGCTACCTGCAACCTGACTGAAGAGCGGTCAATCAGGCTTTGTGCGTGGTCTAATGATGTCTGGTCTTTGGCTTCAGAGCGCAGTTTCAGGGCCCTTGCGTGAGCCTCTTCGACTTCTTTCTCGTTAATCTCATCTGCCAGGTCAGCTTCATCCACTAGCACACGAATATTGTCGTCGCCAACTTCTATAACCCCGCCGTTAGTAGCTATAAAATCTTGCAGGTCGTCGGGCTCGCCAGCCTTATGACGGACCTTTATTACTCCAGGCGCTGCCATAGCCACAAGCGGAGAGTGGTCTTTGAACACACCGATAATTCCTTCTGTGGTTGGCAGCTGTACTTCATATACTTGTTGCCGAAATTTGACCCCAGATAATGTCACAAGTTCTAAGTGAACCACTATTTTACCTCTCCACTTTAATACGTTATTAAATAACTATTTTACCTTATTTGACACATTACTGACAATAAGATTAAATACTATTCATTATAATAACTAAAAATAAAAAGAATAACTATGAAAAAATCATTCAATGTAATATTAATTTTCTTAATTGCAATTATGTGCATTTACTGGCTACGTTCTAAAGTGTTTGCACTGGGAAATATTACATTCTCACTGCCTTCATCAACAGTTCTAACAGAAAGTGTGTTCGGTACTGTTTCGGAAAGCGGTAGATATACATTTAGCAGTGCCCCCGGGAGCAATGTAGCACTCAGCCTATCAACTAACGGCCAGTGCGAAATAAAAGCCACATCGTCAAGTTGGGCCACCACCGAACAGACAACAGTATTTAGCGGCTCTACCATTAGTAACCCCGTGAGTATCCGTGCACATAACGACCAGCTCATTGAAGGGCAGCATACCTGTAGTATTAGCTATACTGCTACTTCTGATGACGCAGAGTTTAATGGACTAAGCGGCTCCAGCACGTTGACTATTAACGATAATGACGCAACACCAGGATTTAAATTTGTTCATAGACCCAGCTCACTCACTGAAGGCGGCCCAGCCCAGGCTTATGAAGTCAAACTAAACGACGATGCTGAAGAAGATGTATCGATCACCACATCCATTAGCGGTGAGTGTCAATTACTTAAATCAGGGAAGGGGGGTTCGGGAGCTGTTGTTGAGTCTCCAAATTCTTACTTAATATCAAAAGGTCCTGCCGGATCATTATATTATAATGTTAGGGGAGTTGATGACTCTAAGCCCGAGGGCAATCATACTTGCACTATATCGCATTCCGTTTCTACTTCAGACCCTAACTATAGCGGGAAAAACATCCCAAGTACAACAATTACAGTAATTGATAATGACAGCTCTCCTTCTAGTGCGCCTGCCTCATCCTCACCTGAATCTAGTAATACTTCTGGAAATGATTCTTCCGAGCCCACAGCTCAGAACAGTACTATTGGCCTTAATAGTATTAAGATTGGGGATACTGAGATAATCAAGGAAGAGAGAATTGTGCTGGGGGTGAATGAACCATTAAAACTTTCTGGGATAACTTTACCGGGCGCAAAAATAAAGCTTTATGTTTTTTCTGAACCGAAGGAATATACCGTAACAGCCGACCAGGAAGGCGTTTGGTCAATTGAAATTAGCGGGCTGGAACCAGGCGAGCATCATGTTGAAGCTGAACTTACTGATCCTTCAACTGGCAAAACGTCAAATCGTGAGCAAGTTTTATCTTTTAGTGTTGCAGATCAATTGCCATCAACAGATATTATAGCGACCAGCGAGGATGACGACTCTTTTAGTATAATGATTGTGGTAGCCGTTTTGACCGCTATTTTCGCAATTGCTGTAGCCTATTTATATTTTTTCAAACGTGAAGCGCTGCGAACATTAGTCAGAAAAATCAGCAGGAGAACCCCTCCGACCGCCCCATTAAACTAGTGCTTATTTAACCTCGCTGATTTTGCCCTTCATATAGAAGGCGCTTTCTGGCTTTTCATCGTGCTTGCCGTCCAGGATTTCACGGAAGCCGGCGATGGTGTCCTTGAGACTAATGTAGGTTCCGGGCACACCAGTGAATATCTCTGCAACGTTGAACGGCTGAGTCAGGAATCGCTGAATGCGTCGGGCGCGAGACACGGTTTGTTTGTCTTCATCAGATAGCTCTTCCATACCCAGGATAGCGATAATGTCTTGAAGGTCTTTGTAGCGCTGCAAAATCCGTTGAACTTCACGAGCGACACTATAGTGTTCTTCTCCGACAATCTCAGGGTCAAGGATAGTTGATGATGAATCTAGCGGGTCAACAGCCGGGTACAAGCCCAGCTCGGTCAATGCACGGTTCAGCACAATTGTAGAGTCAAGGTGGGCAAACGTCGTAGCCGGGGCAGGGTCAGTAAGGTCATCAGCCGGCACATAGACAGCTTGCACAGACGTAATTGAACCTTTTTTGGTACTGGTAATGCGTTCCTGCAACATACCCATTTCCTGGGCCAGGTTAGGCTGATAGCCCACAGCACTTGGCAAGCGTCCAAGCAGAGCAGACACCTCGGCACCAGCCTGTGTAAAGCGGAAGATATTATCAATGAATAGCAACACGTCTTTGCCTTCGTCACGGAAACCTTCAGCCATGGTAAGACCAGACAGGCCAACACGCAGACGCGCACCAGGCGGCTCGTTCATCTGCCCGAATACAAGCGAGGTTTTGTCCAAAACACCTGATTCTTCCATTTCGTGGTAGAGGTCATTACCTTCACGAGTACGCTCACCGACACCGGCGAATACCGATGTACCGCCGTGCTGCTTGGCAATGTTATTAATAAGTTCTTGGATGACTACAGTTTTACCGACACCGGCTCCACCGAATAAGCCAACCTTTCCACCCTTAGTAACAGGACAGATGAGGTCAATGACTTTAATACCCGTTTCCAAGATTTCTACGCTTCCGGACTGCTCAGACAGAGCAGGGGCAGCACGGTGAATCGGGGAGTAATTTTTAAAGTCACTTTTCTTTCCGTCAAGTGGTTCACCCATAACGTTAAAGATGCGTCCCATGGTTTCTTTGCCGATTGGCACGCTAATAGGCGCGCCAGTGTCAACAACTTTGTCGCCACGCTTTAGGCCATCAGTAGATCCAAGCGCAATCGCGCGCACCGATGACTCGCTAAGATGCTGAGCAACCTCAAACATCAAGTCTTTGTCATTTAAGCGCACCTTAAGTGCGTTATAAATCGCTGGCAAATTGCCGCCCGGAAACTCCACGTCCGCCACCACACCCACGACCTGACTGATTTTTCCGTCCTTTACCTTTTCTGATGCTTGCGCCATATTAATTCTCTCCATCCAAATTTAAATTACTTCCACTAACATACCCGTCAAGATACGCCTCAGCTACTTCTACCGGGCCCGCCACATCATCGTCTGCATGAAATCCCCCTAGCCCTATGCCAAGCTCAATAGCCCTGTGTATTTCAACGGCTAAGAACTCCGGTAAATAATTACGATACCGGTTGTCATATCCCCCCTCTTTCAATCTTTCCATGATTTCAGCCGTAACTTGTTCAGCTAACATTTCATAGGGTTGATGTTTTGTTTCGCTCATTTTATGGCCTCTGCGCCGCCGGTTATTTCTGCTAATTCCTGGGTGATAGCCGCTTGCCGCGCTGTATTAAAAGCAAGCGTTAGGTCGTCAATAATTTCGCCCGCGTTGTCTGAAGCGTTCTTCATAGCCATCATGCGCATGGACTGTTCGCTAGCTTTTGACTCTAGCAACGCTTGTGACAACTGGACTTCGATAATTCGCTCGGTAATGCTATCTAAAACCGCTTCGGCAGAAGGTTCGAACTCTGCAGTTTCTAGGTCTTTAGGTATAGGTACAGCCTCAAAAACTGCCGGCAGTAGGCGGTCACTAGTTACGACCTGGGAAATAGAAGATTTATAGTCGGTGTACAAAATATCTACAGTATCAACGTCCTTAGCCTTATAACTCTCTACAACCGTATTTAGAATAGGGCGGATATCATTAGCTGTAGGGTAATCTGGAAAGTTTTCATAAACCGCAACAACCTCCACGTCCTTAAAGCGAGCTAAGAATTTAGCACCCTGTTTGCCTATGACAATAACCTGGCTCTGAATTTTCTGAACCTGGTCCGTTTTTAGCTCGTTTGTAAGGTGCCTAAACAGGTTGCTGTTATATGCACCGGCTAGGCCTCGGTCACTTGTGACAATTATGTAAAGCCTGGTTTTTAATGCACGCGTTACGTATAAGGGATGTTTCGTCACATCAGTCAGCTCAGAAATACGTGTCAGAATGGCGCGGGCAAGGTTACGATATTCTCGGCTACGAAGCGCGTTTTCCTGAGCACGGCGCATCTTACTCGCAGCCACCAGCTCCATAGCCTTGGTGATCTGCTTAGTGTTCTTTACGCTGGTAATTCTGCGCTTAAGCGCCGTCGTCTGTGCCATAAACTATGTCCTGGGCTGCTCCGTATTTTTCTTATAGGTCTTAGCGACCTGACTCGCAACACCAGTGATTATTTTGATTATTTCGTCTGTTGGTTTAGCGCCCGTATTCAAAGTTTGCATAGCTTTTTTGTGCTCGCGGTGCAGGGTAGTCAATAGTGCTTGTTGGGCTTGTTTGATGTCTTCTAACTCAACACTGTCAAAGGCGCCATCATTAGCCGCCATCAGGATTGCCGTTTGCTCCCATACGCCTAGCGGAGAATATTGCGGCTGCTTGAGCAGTTCTGTCAGGCGCTGGCCACGTTCAATGCGCTGCTTAGTTTCTGCGTCAAGATCAGTAGAAAATTGCGCAAAAGCCGCTAGCTCACGAAACTGAGCCAAGTTAAGTCGCAACGGACCCGCCACGCTTTTGACAGCCTTAGTTTGCGCTGCGCCACCCACGCGGGAGACGGACAAACCCACGGAGATAGCCGGTCGTATACCCTGATAGAACAAGTTGGTCTCCATAAAAATCTGGCCGTCAGTGATAGAAATAACGTTAGTTGGTATGTAAGCACTGATGTCGCCGGCCTGCGTCTCAATGATCGGCAGCGCAGTCAGCGACCCACCACCCAGCTTATCGCTCATCTTGGCGGAACGCTCTAGCAATCTAGAGTGCAGATAAAACACATCACCAGGGTAGGCTTCACGGCCCGGTGGACGGCGAAGCAAAAGTGACATCTGACGATAAGCCGCCGCGTGCTTGGTAAGGTCATCGTAAATAATCAAGGCATGCTGGCCGTTATCACGGAAATATTCGCCCATGGCCGTACCGGCGTACGGTGCCAGGTACTGCAGCGACGCAGGGTCGCTAGCACTAGTAGCAATAATAATCGTCTGATCCATCACGCCCTCACGCTTCAGGCGTTCAATAATTCGGGCTACTTTACTTAGTTTCTGACCAACAGCAACATAGATGTTAATAACACCTGTTTGCTGGCGGTGTTGATTAATCATAGTGTCGATCGCTACGGCAGTTTTACCGGTCTGACGGTCACCAATAATCAACTCACGTTGGCCACGACCGATAGGCACCATTGAATCAATCGCAAGCAGCCCAGTCATCAAAGGCTCGTGCACACTTTTGCGGTCAAGCACGCCTGGTGCAGCTTGCTCTACACGACCTTTGCGGTTAGTTTTGATGGGGCCTTTTTCGTCCAAAGGCTCGCCCATTGGGTTAACAACACGCCCAACTAACTCAGGACCAACGGGCACTTCCAGGATCTTGCCAGTACGGCGCACTTTGGCGCCCGCCTTAACATAGCGGTCATCGCCAAGCAGCACAGCACCGATTTCGTCCTCGCCTAGGTTCAGGGCAAACGCCGTGACATGACCTGTTTCGGATTCAATTTCGATCATTTCATTAAATCCCGCGTCGCGCAGGCCATAAACCCAGGCAATTCCATCGCCAATACGGGTTACGATACCTACAGATTCAATCTCAGGGCGTACCTTGAGCTGTTCGATCGCTTTACGAATATCACTTGATAGTTCTTTAACTGATATGTCAGGTTGTGCCATGCTTATCCCTTACCTAGATTAGTGTTCTTGAGTTGATTTAGTCGGCCACGAATACTCAGATCAAGCCATTTGTCCAGAGCCTGAATACTAACGCCGCCGACCAAATTTTCTCCGGTCTGTTCTACTATTTTACTGTTTTTTGCTTCAAAAATTTGCGAAATTACTTGCTTGGTTGATTCATTCAAATTTCTGCGCGAGCTCGCTACAATTTCAAGCACCCCATCACGTTCATACCTAAGCCGCTCAACCTCACGCAGTACGCGGTCCGCGTCTTTGGTTTGCTGCTCGACAACAAGATAAGCTGCTATCGTTTCAGTCAGTTCTTTCTGTGTCTTAGCGCTCTCAATCAACGCGTAAATTGCTTCTGCAAGCTGCTTTACTGATGCTTTAACCATTTTTAGCCCCTTCAAGTGCGCGCTCAATCAGCTCGCTGTCTTTTTTAGCATCAAGCTTTTCGTCAATTATGATTTCTGTTGCTGCAGCTATAAGGTCAATAGTATCTTTCTTTAGCTCTCGCTTAGCTTTTTGCACGTCATCTTCTATTCGGGCTCGGGCGTCTGACAACATCGTATCAATGCTTGTTTGAGCCGTCGCCTCGGCTTGCTTGACTATAGCACCAGCCTCTTGGTTTGCTTCGGCCAGAATAGTGTCAGACTGCTTGCGAACCTCTTGTAGTTTTTGTTCGATAGTATCAGCAAGCCTGTCTTGTTCAGTCTGCATTTGTATGCCCAGGCGAACCCCTTTGTCAATTGTCTTTCGGCGTTCTTCCAGAGTGTTTACAATCTTTTCAAGCGCAAACCGCTTGATGATCCAAAAAAGGAGAAGAAAAGTGACAGCCTGCGCCAAAATCGCCAGCGGGTCAAGCCCCAACGCACCGATACCGCCCGCTTCTTCGGCGTGCTCGGCTTCCGATACGTGTTCACCGGCCTGAGCTAAAATTTTGGAAAACAAATCTATCACCTTATCTCCTTATTTATTCTTATCCGAGCAAGAAGGCACCTAGCAGGAAAGCCAACAGCGCGGTTACCTCGATCATCGCAGCGATGATCACGACCGACGTAGCAGCCTTACCAGCTTCTGGGTTTCGCCCCAAAGCCTTCATATAACTTGAGCCGACCAGGCCTAGGCCTAGGGCGGCAGCAGCAAAAGCAATACCTAGCATAGCTCCTTTAGAGATAGCTAGAGCGCTTTCTGCATCAGCAAATAATTCAACCATTTTTACTCCTTTACCGTCACGCTAAATCGCGCACCGGATTAATTTTACCTAAATATAAATGGTTAGCCACCATGCACCCCACTGGCTTCGACCTGGCCAGAGGTTAAACTTGCTTGGTGATCATCGTGATGGTCGGCATGGGCAATCGCCATACCAAGATAGGTGCCTGCTAGCACCGTGAATACATACGCCTGGATATATGCAACAAGCGCCTCAAATAACAAAATCGGCAAAACAGCAATCGGCGTACGGCCAGAGGCGATAATCATTGAGGTAAAGACAGCTATTAAAATTTCGCCCACAGCGGTGTTCAGAAAAAGACGCAGCGATAGGCTAAGCATACGGGTAAACTCACCGAACACCTCAAGTATGCCAATAAAGAAGTTAATCGGGTTTTTCGGCTTATCGGTAAAGTAATGCTGCAAGTGTTTTTTTCCGCCCTGTTCTTTGATGCTCAGGTACTGAACGATGATAATTGCGATTACGCTCATAGCAATCGTGCCATTTAAATCTGCAGTGAAGGGACGGAAGAGCGGGATATGAGCACCCTCTACGCTGCTGTACAACCCTGGGCCAACGACTGGCAGCAAACCAAGCATGTTATTGAAAATAATAAAAAAGAAATAAAAACCAAAGACGGGGGCAAATTTAGCCGCTTTTTCACGAGAGCCGAATGCACCCTCTAAAACACCGATTACGTATTCGGTTATAGCTTCAATTATGGATGTTAAGCGACTTCTGCCTGGCAGCAGCTTGCTGCGCCGGGCAGCAAAAATCATGACAGCCGCCAGCAGCGTTGCGCATAATAAGCCGTAGACCATGGAGTTTGTCACTGTTAAAGGACCAAAAGTAAACAGCCTTTCAGCCTTTAGGCTTATGTGGATATCTGTAGCCGCAAAGAGTTGGATCACAGGGCGCAGAGCTCCAGGCTGTTAGCAACAACCTCAGTAATCGTCGGCAGATTTGTGTCGGCGTATCCCATAATTTACCACTTCAGTATAACAGGGACAGTTGTTGCCTCGCAACTTTATTGCTGCAAAAAATCAGCAAAGCAACACAGCTCTGGCAATATTGCCGTGGGTCCAACTGGTATTTGTGTTTCTGGAACTTTAACCCCACTCTCAAGCATTACTCTATCTATGATTGGGCGTAGATCTGGCCCTACTCCTGACCCTGAAGCTGGGACAAATACCGTTCTATCTAATAGTAGCGAATTAATAGTATCGCCTTCAAGCATCCTTGTTCGCTGTCTACCGTAGCACGTAACTAAACCTTCGTCTGTTAAAACAGTAAAGTACCGTTCATTTATAACACTCTCATATCCGCATGAGACGATGATGAAATTACTCGTAAAGCCAGGACTGTGGTTAGCGAGCTAGCTAAAGCAATAACTGCTTTTGAGTGTCTTTTAACAGAAGCACGAATGCGGTCAGTAACTTGCGGCGGAACGCCAAACAATTCTTCTAGCTTTTCACTCTTATCAGCCATCTTATTTATTATACCAACTATGTCAATTTATTGCAAGACTAAGCAGCGGCCCAGCTCTGGGGTCGTTGTTTAGCATTGACATAAGCATTGTTATATGCTATTAATCACACATGGAAATGAACAGGTGCCCACTGAGTATTGAGAACGGGGAAGTGGATCTTAGAACCTTGCCTGGGGCCACACATTTACATAACAACAGTCTCCATGACGAAGACGGAGATGTATATGGCGAAACAGTTGATCCTACGACAGGTGATCTCATAATTAATTCCTTTTATACAGGCCTAGAAGCGCTAACCGTACTCACCCCTGGTCATGATGGGAGTGAAGATATTTTGCCGCCATTGCCTCTTGATGAAATTGATGCATGGATTAAGTCAAAAGGGGGTATTGTGTCTGATTCTAGCCAGAACGATAGCACCGCCGCCTGACTATCAGCTATTGATACCGATTGATTTTTTCAAACGCTCGGTGAAGGTGAGGGGCTTGTCGCCCGTGCAAGATGAGGGGTCGTCGCGTTTGTTATAGTCAGCAGCGTCGCGTGTAATGCTTTGGAACCGCGATTGTAGTTCGGGGTCAGTACTGGTGCCAAAATCAATTAACAGCACGTCTTCGCTCCGAATAGTTTGGTTGGCAACACTATCCACATCTTTCCCGTTTAAGATAAATCTCAGCTCTTTTGCGTCCTCGCCACTAACAAAATGACCCTTATCGGTCTTTAAAATGTCGTTGCCAAATGTATATCCTATGTTAGCAAAGAAATGGCCCCAGGTAACGCCGTAGTCATGCACATGCACCACATGACTAATGTTATCGTGCATATGGCCGCGCGCTTTAGGGTTATTGAGCTCGTCTGCCCCACAACTGGCTACTTCTTCATAAAATGTAAAGTTATCAAATGTTTCTCGCTGCCCGTCCACATACACAGCAAAATTTGCATGATAATGCACAGCGTCACTCTCATACATGATGAACCTAACCATAACAAACCACAAAATACCGGCCAGAAAACTGATCAGCGCCACTAGAATTAGTTTTTTTGAGATGTGCCTCATTTGCATGGCTCTAGTATAACAATGTTATAATTAGAGGTACATGATAACTGTTTACACTAGCCCCGCTTGCGGATATTGCCATATGGTAAAGGCGTACCTACAGAGTAAGGGTTTGCCCTTTAAAGAGCGTGACATCACGCAAGACAAAGAAGCTATGGACTGGGTCGCCAACACAGTTGGCCAGCTTGCTACGCCAGTTACCGATGTAGACGGTGAAGTCATTTTAGGTTTTGACCGCGAACGTATTGACTCAGCACTGCGCGCTAAAAAACTCGTTTAGCCCAAGAGTGAAAAATATCACATACGGTAACATTTATACTCTGTATAACTAGAGCATGGCGGAGCAATCAAGGCCACAAATGATAGCGGAAGAACGGGCAACCCCTCAGCAGGCAATGGCCCTATTAGAGCTTGACTATGCCGTTACAGACTTTTCACGGGAAGAGTTATTATCAGCGCTGGTTCAAGTTGATCTACATCCTGAGCCACAGAGCATTTTGCCCTTAGTAAGGCCAGGAAACAGGGAAAAGATTGAGGCGCTGTGGGGGGCGTGGCAACAAGCCAAAGCAGTTGGCGCGCTTGCCCTTGCACGCTTTGATGAAAACACCGAAACTGCAGTAAGCCAGGATCCTGAAATGCAACGACTGCTCAGTAGAGACAAAGACCTGACAAAAGGGAAAGCATCAGCCGAAACAAAAGAGGCAAACCAGCGCGCTAAAATGCGGGTGAGAATAGCTGTCTACGGGGGTCGTATAGCTACTTTCAATAGTCTGCAAGAAAAACCTACACCCGAAGCTTCTCAGGCCGTACAGCTTGGGAATGCAAGCTAGAACCTACACTGGTACCCTTCGTGTTACCATAAGTCCATATGCCCCGACCGACCTTATATCTAATGCTTGGTTATCCTGGTGCAGGCAAGACCACGACAGCAAAACTGATCCATGATCTTACGGGTGCAGCGCACCTTTGGGCGGACAAAATTCGGAATGAGCGATATCCAAATCCGACACACTCTCACCCAGAAAATATTGAACTGTATAACTACCTTAATGAACTAGCCGCCGAGCTGCTCGCTACCGGCCAAAGCGTAGTTTTTGACACCGGGTTTAATTTTTATAAAGACAGGCAACACTTGCGCCAGATTGCTGTCAACCACGGCGCAGACGTCAAACTTATCTGGGTTAAAGTCAACAAAGATCTGGCCAAGCAACGCGCTACACGCTCCAGTCACGCCACCAGAAACACATATCCGGAAGCTATGCCTACAGATAGGTTTGAGCGTATCACGAGCGACTTTGAGCCACCACACTCCGACGAGCCCGCAACAGAAGTCAATGGCACAGAAGTTAGCAAGGACCACATCAAAAGCTGTCTAGGCCTATAAATGATCCAGCGCCTTAACCGTCTGGTAAGCTTCGTTATTACCTGATTCAAGGTCATCTATCTTTACATAGCTATAACCCTCAGCAGCCTTACAAATCGCACCAGCTTCTTGGGTGGTATTAGTAGATGATGGATTGTTTACTGCTCGCTCGTACATCGCAACCCCAAGACAATCGCCATACAAAACCCCTAGTGACTGGACAATGTACTTGTCTACCGGTAGGCCGCTAACAGATAACTTCTTCATATCGGCCGGCTTTATGGCGCCCGCAAAATCATAAATCCCGTCAAAAGTTGTCTTACCAGTCGCAGTAAATGTCTTATCCTTTTTCTCAATAGCTACATGACCCCTATCAAGTGAAAGCACCAGGTTTGTCCAATCATTTTCACTAGCTTTAAACTCTTGTTCAGCCGGTGCGCCTGGCGCGTCAACCTGGCTGATCGTAAGCTCGTACGGTTCGTCTGAGGCCAGGCTTAGATTGTTAGATTCAATGATCTTATACCCCTTAAAGCCACCCGTAAGGGAGTTGAATGTGACGTAACCCGGCTCGTCGCTTAGATATATCGGCTTTACTTCTTTAGATTCCAGATCCATCTCAAAGGCTGCTGCCAATGGTGGGCCGTCGCACTGGAAGCACGAGAGAAGACTGAGCAGTAGCTTGTCACCATTATTGGAAATTTCGCGCGGCGTATACAAATAATTCTTTACGTCTGACGATGGAGTTTCTTGGTTCCAGGGGTTACTAGTAAGGATTTCTTCGGTTTCTTCACCGGCCTTAGCTAGGAATGTACGCGTTCGCGCTGCTGCGCCTGTTGACTCTGTGGTGTCGGCTGGCAAGCTATAAGCTACCATTCTGTGTCGGGCAGCGGCAGCTGTTATATACTGCGCATTTTCTACAAGTGTTACGGGCTGTTTGTCATTTTCTATAAGAAATATTTTTTGGGCTTCAGCGTCAGTCTGCGGTGTGGTTCTATATATCGCTCTCCAGCTAGCGTTGTCGGCAAAGAAGTCCAGCACTTCGGACCCATTTGGCAACACAGCCGTAAGCGTGGATGTAGACTTATCATTTTGGTTGTATTTCATTATTTTGCTGCCCACCTGAAAGTAGAGATTTCGCTGTGGCTCAATAACAGCCTGGCTGTTAGATAAGTCATCCACGGCAACAGGTAGTGTTTGATGAAGTTTATAATAGCCAGCTGCGCCACCTAGTGCCGCGATAAGCAGGATAGCAAGTAGCAGGAGCGGGTGACCTCGTCTATGTTTATTTGGCTGAGTTTCTGGTGTGTTCTGCGGATACTGTGGAACGTCGTTAACTCGCGGCGTGTCATTTTCCATACCTGCAGGCATATCTGTCTTTTGAGAGCCTGATTTTTGGTCGTCCATAGTATTCCTGATTAAACTTAAGCTTAATTGTATACCTTTTATAATAGCCGTACAATCAGGCGCATGAAGCTTAAGCGTCGCGACAAAAAAATCCTGATCGGGCTAGCGATCAGTCTACTGGGCACGTTAGTAACTTATCTTGGCGGGACACAAACCGGCGAGAGCGGGCGACTGCTGGGCACTAGCGCCCCAGGCTTATATCAAGTACTTAGCGTAGAAGACGGCGACACGATAACTGTAGACATGAACGGTAAAGAAGAGCGGGTTCGCTTTATTGGTGTGGATACGCCAGAAACAAAGGACCCACGCAAGCCCGTACAATGCTTTGGCCGTGCCGCCAGCAGCTTCACCAAAGAACTTATAGGCAAGAGTGATGTTCGTTTAGAATCCGACCCGCTCAGCAGCAACCGCGACCGCTACGACCGTTTATTGCGTTATATTTATTTACCTGACGGCCGATTGGTGCAGGCTGAGATAATCGGGCAAGGTTACGGTTTCGCCTATACTAGCTTTCCGTTTACGAAATCTGATGAATTTAAGGCGTTTGAGCTAACTGCCCGCGCCCAAAACAAAGGTCTGTGGGGCAGCTGCACACTAACCCCCAACCAATACGGCAGCTTCACCCCCAGTCCAGAATGAGCTATTCAGCATTGTTGTAGATTGACGAGCGTGGTATAATGTTTTAATATATGTCATACCCTCCTGAGCCGAATTTTCGTGTGGCCATTCCGAGAAACCTCTAGTAGATCCTGAACTGAAAACTTGCCCGAAAAAGTAATCTTCCTTGATATTGATAATGTCCTTGCAGCCACTAATGAGATGATCCGCCTTCGAATGGAAGGCACGTTGCCAAACATAAAACATTTTGATCCTCGTACCGTAAGCTGCTTAAGAGAGGTAGCCGAAGCGCATCAGGCAAGCCCGGTAATAAGCTCCACCTGGCGCGGGTCAGCTAAGTACAGGTCTCTAATAACATGGTATGCGACTCAGGCTGGGTGGCCAAATCCGCCAATTATAGACCGAACAATAGATCTGGAGAGCGAACTTTGGAGACCAGCAGCGGCCCCTCCCCGAAAAGAGAGGACGGCAATATATCACAAACTGAAACCGTGGGATCGGGGCATAGAAGTTGAGGCCTGGTTAGCTAAGTACCCGGTGGGACATTATGCAATTGTGGATGATTGGGTAGCCCCCTTCTTGCCGTTTCAAAAACCGTTTATCGTTGAGCGTGACCCGCACCTTAACAAAGGATTTACAAAAAGAGAAGCCGAAGTCCTGGATGGGATTTTAAACAGACCACCACAAACGAGTTAGCCTTACTTATCAATCTTGTCAAATTAAGTAAGTTCGGCGAGTATGTGAAAGGACGGACCTTTCACATTAAGTTTATTAACTTTGTTAAATAGTCATTTGTGTGGTATAATATAGTTAATGAGTGAGTTTGGCGAGAAACAGGCGGCTATTAGCACCCGAGAAGCACAGGAATTTGTTCGAACCTGCTATGCCGCTCAATGGTTAGGGGACGAGCATGAGCGAGCATGGAGGCGTCCATTTTCCCCAATTGATGATGAAGTCCTGATGAATGACATGGAGACCCGAGAAAAAGGACTGATGAGAGCTGTTGATCATGTATTTGAGAGTCCTGCTTGGCATAATTGTGCCACGCCAGAAGCTCAAGGCGCTTTTATTTCAGACGTCACAACCCTTGCTACTGCCAGCGCTGTAAAAAATCACACGTTATGGGATGAAACTACTACCATATCTGTGCTATTAAAAGAACCGTCTCGTATCCATGAGCCTTTTATTGATAATGCAGCCCTCCCTTCGGAAGAGCGAATAGTGCTTTTGAACATATACGGGCAGAATCCTGCGCTAGCCGAATCCTTTATTCGCAATAAAATTTGGGGAATTCACGCCACTACTTCAGCCAGCTTATTGTCCGTCTTAGAGCAAGGTTTACTGCCGTTTAATAAACTTGTTGAAAAAGGGATTCCTATATTTTCCGGGGCTCATGATGCCAGCTCTTCAGTCAAAGATGGTGTCAGCTGTGCGACTCTCTATAATCACAGCCTATCCTCCATCACGCGCTACTTTTATGGACAAGTCACTGAAGAAGAATTAAGTAATGCGATTGAGTTCGGCCGAAAAGCAATGACCCAGCCAGAGGGATACGGGGGACTCATTAAAATCCTTAGGGCAGCTCTACCGCATTTGGAAGCGCGCAGAGATTACCACGCTACTACACCAACAACATTGGAAGAAAAGCTTAAATTGTCTTTGGTTAAAGATTGTTTCGGGATAGCATACGCTGTTAAACAACATGCTGTCTGGGATGACAGCAGCAGATTCTTTGATGATGGTTTAAGTATTGGTAAAAAGAGGAATAGTATCAACGATAAGACCTTCATACCGCAAGGTCTTTCCGGAGAAGTAGTAGTGCGTGGAGGTATTGCTCTTGAGGATATTGGCCTGATTCTGGTGCCGGAGATTCACATAGAATTCATGCGGGCATTACTCAAACAACGTGGGGTGGATATTGAAGTCGGTAAGATGGATGACATCCCGGCATTCGCAGAGGCTATGCGTCGTAACAGCAATAGGCCAAATCCTTTAATGAACTTCTTAAGAATGTTTATGGACACTGAATAATTATTCATCTAGGGGAGGTCGACCGACTAGGCGGGCTAGGAGTTCTGCAACAATAACTGCTGGAGCGCCGATATACAGGATTAGAGCGCCGAGCAAGCCAAGTGGCCAAGTTCTTTTTCCGTGTTTGCGCAAGGTTCTAGGCCACCACATCATATTGCTCCAAAGCTCAGCTTGATTAGACCGTACACGACGCATTTTGACTCCTACACGCAAGTTTTCAAGGTAGGTTATTTCGTATCCAAATTCGTGAACATGTATAGCCAAGTCAAGGTCTTCGTGAACATCTGGTATGTGACAGACTTTATCCTTAACCGATTTCCACAAGTGTTGTGGCATAGCCATATTTGAGCCAAAAAGTATGTAATGCCCCATAAGGAGCCTGTTAGCACGGAACGCAATCTGGCCCTGCCACCACCTAGCTAGACGTGGACACCGTACATTATAGAAAAAGCAACCACCCGTCAACGCATAAGTACTGTGTTGTTGATCCGCGTAAAAACCTTTAACACGCTCTACCCAATCCGGCGGCAAGACCGTATCGGCATCTATCCGCCCCAAAAGGCTGCTCTTGGCGGCGTTAAACCCGCAGTCCCGGGCAAAGACCACACCCTGACGCGACTCGCGCAACAGCCTAACAAATTTGTAAGATCTCGCTATCTCAGCTGTAGCATCATTAGAATTATTATCAACTACAATCACCTCATCGGGCCTATCGGTTTGAACAGCTATAGCATCCAAACACGCCTTGAGATGGTGCTGTTCATTGTAAGCTGGTATGATTATGCTCAAGCTTGTATTATTTTCGGGCATTAGCAACAAGTATAGATGAAAAACTCGCACAGAAAGCAAACAAGGGCTATTTTACGACTAAAACACTACTGGCGCCGCGGGCTATGGCAAAGGGCCGGAATCTGTTTGTCTGTCTTTGTGTTGCTTTTTGTCAGTGGTATGTACGGGATTGCGCAGTGGTATATCCTTAAAAACCAAAACAAGCCGTTAGTTTTTGGTGCTACATTTATTCCTGGCTACGCAGAATCGTTCGGCCTAAGCGCAGAAGAGACTCTTGACGCCACCATAAACGACCTGGGCATCAAGCATATGCGCCTTGTTAGCTATTGGTCCGAGGGCGAAAAAGAGCGTGGCAGCTATGACTTTTCTTTTTTGGATTGGCAACTTGAAAAAGCTAAAAGAGAGGGTGTTAGCGTATCGCTTGCAATCGGACTTCGCCAGCCGCGTTGGCCAGAGTGCCACATGCCAGACTGGGCAAGACCTCTCCCAAAAAGCGAGTGGGAGCAACCACTCATGGATTACATCCGCGCAACTGTTGAGCGTTATAAAAATAGTCCCATCATAGAGAGCTGGCAGCTAGAGAACGAGTATTTCCTAAGACCTTTTGGCATCTGCCCAGATTACAGCCGTGAACGGTTAATAGCCGAATACGATATGGTCAAAAGCCTAGACAATACCAGACCGCTAATCATCAGTCGCAGCAACAACGCGCTTGGCTGGGCTGTGGGTGAACCACGCCCTGATGTCAGTGCTGTATCAGTATATAAACGAGTTTGGGACCGCACTATTACCAAACGATATGTTGAGTATCCTTTTCCGGCCTGGTTTTACGCCAACCTGGCCGGCTGGAACAAGCTACTACACGGCAGCGATATGATCATCCACGAGCTACAGGCTGAATCATGGCTACCAGATGGATTCACTATGGACACAGCCTCGACAGATGAGTTGTATAAATCCATGAATCCAGAACGCCTAGAAGACCGCTTAGACTACGCCGTCGCTACCGGCATCCGCCGTATTGACCTATGGGGAGTGGAGTGGTGGTATTACATGAAAGAAAAACGTGGCGAACCTGCTCTCTGGGAAGCCGGCAGGGCTGTGATAACCAGATCTAAGGTCGCTAATTAACTGTGGTAGTTCCCGCTGAGACCGAGCTTGGCAATTATGGTATACGCAGCCACATTATTGCCGACCTCATGTCCGTAGCCCGCAACCCCTAAACAATCTGTCCGAGTGGGGAAACGTTCGTGCAGCTCCTCTACCCGCAACCGGGCCGCTTGATTCATGATTTTACTCTTAAGCCCGGCAACGAAGAGCACCTTCAATTCAGGGTTATTTAAAAGCGCAATTTCTACATCTCCAATAAAACAGGGAAGTTTGTAGCCGCTACCAATAGCCCGGTTTTCTGCGCGGCCATAGACGGCTAGGCCAAAATTCGCGAATCTACCAAGTTGTCGCAAGGTGTCAACCGCACCGCCTCGTGCTCGTTGAGCCTCAGAAAAAGCTGGTATCGCAGAGTCATTGATAGCTTTATTTAATGGCTTCACGCCGTCACCGGTGAAGGCTTTGCTGATTTCTTTATTTGTACGGGCGATGGCATTCGGCGCTTCGGTAAATACAGACGGACCAAGGTTATAGTGGCCTTTCGAAGCCATCCTCAGCATGGCAGCGCCCACAGCAGCCCCATGAGAAAAGTCAGCTCGACGGACATCTGTAACGCGCAGATAGTCTAGTGTTCTCATTTCCTGAACCGCAATCGGAGAGAAATCTCCAGTTTCAGTAATCTTAGCCCTCTCCTGCTTGCTTAAGCTATAGGCCGTATCTTTAAGCCCGTTGTTCGGAAATATAATAAAACGTGTTGGTTCAGGCATGCTTGTTTGTAGGTGCAAAAAGCGAATAGCCATATGGGGCTGCCAAAGATTGCCGTAATCAAGGGTAGCGACGACGACCCGGGCAGAATCACATGTCTCTCGGTCGGTCGGCCACAGATCAACATACCTAGCGTTCCCGTCTACTCAATCCCATTGTACCGGTGGCATCCGATCAACTATATCCCTCAAACTCATGCCAGCGATCCGGGCATGAGCTTCTTGGGCCAGCCCATCACGTTCCCACAAGTCACGGATATAGTCATCCTGAATCACAGGGCGTACAGAAAGTCTTTCACTCATATCCTGCTATTATATCACATCAGTCAATGTTTGTCTATATACATAAGGGGTTAAGTAAGGTAGAATAAATCTGTTATGAAAAAGCGCACAGGCCCAAGCGGCTCAATCAGCAATCGTCGCGCCCGGCATGAATATGCATTGGGTGATGAGTTGGTCGTGGGAATAGAACTGACCGGCGCAGAGACCAAGTCATTACGCCGCGGCCACGGCCAGCTGCGCGGCGCTTACGTTACCGTCAAAGACAACCAGCTTTGGCTAGTCAACGCCAGCATCAACGGCGACAAGGGCATTCCGATTGCGGAGGCCGACCAAACCCGCAGCCGGCGGTTGCTCGCCAAGCGCAAAGAGATTGACACGCTAATGTCCAAAAAGCAGCAAGGGCTAACGCTCATCCCGCTAGAGCTTCTTACACGCGGACACTATATAAAACTACGCATCGCAACAGGGCGGGGCAAAAAGCAATACGACAAGCGCCAAACTCTCAAAACTCGCGACGAACAACGCGGCATAGCATTTGCCGTAAAGAACAGATAATCAATAGAGGACGTATTAAGCTGTGGTCTCTGATGATATTTGTCCTGAGTTACCAATATTTAATGCACGGTCAATTTCTTCGCGATTCCGTCTATGTTGTTCAGCAATCCCCGGCTGACCCTGTAATACTAAGATACGATCCAGAACTTCCGTACCTGCGTCCGTCAGCCTTAGGTAATGCGGGAACTTCTTATCTTCAGGAAAATCTTCTGGCACCGCAAGAGCCGGGATAAAGACAGTCAGACCGAGTCGCGCAGAGGGTAATTTTGGTTCCTCATTAAGTCTTCTATGAGAAGTCAATACCCCTATCGGTCTAGTGAAATGGCCAATCAAACCACTAATATCTTGCTCTACACTCGTATATAGAAGCGCAGACACATCTGCTCCCGGCCTTGCTGGGGGTGTGTAGGCCTCCAGGAAGTTCTGTTCATCGCTCTGGATGAGACTGACAATATATTCGGCAACGGCTTTTTTCTGCTTAGCGTCCCTGTCAATAGCAGTGAGCTTTTCTCCCAGTACTTCTTTCAGTGACATATGATACTCCTTGAATAAACCTAATTATGCACTGGAGTAACACATACTGCAACCATAATATACGCGACGAACAGCGCAGCATTCAACGCGCCGTACAATTAAGATAGGATATAATTGCGGCACGGCTAATAGATCTTTTGAAGAACAAGTTTTGGAAAATTTACAGAACCTTAAACAGGACGTTCACAGCCTCAAAACAGACGTTCATAGAGTTGAGGTACTCCAAGAAGAGATACGAGATGACATCGTGCGAATCGTAGAAGGGGTGGGTAGTGTTCGTGAGGAACTTGCAAACAAATCTGACCAGCAAACCGTTGACGACATGGCTCAGGGCATTTGAACCATCCAAAAAGCTGTCAAAGCCACGAATCAGGACCTTTTAAGTAAACGCAGATAAGGGAACAGATAGTTGCCAGTTTAACTCTCCCTAGTTATAATTCGTCAGTCGTCTCTTTCCGTAACGAGGAAGCGAGTACTTTTAGTCCGACCCGGTTTGCAAGCGCTCACCAAGAAATAGGCTTTAGTGATTTCCCCTGTTAAAGAGCGCCGGCGAAGGTGAAAGTACGGACGATAATCCTGGGTAGCTCAATGGTAGAGCATCTCGCTGTTAACGAGAGGGTTGCCGGTTCGAGTCCGGCCCCAGGAGCCAAAGTAAAAGCCCTAGCCGCTCTGGTTGGGGCTTTTACTTTAGGATTCTGAGAATCAGAGTCTCGAACCGGAGGTCGTCGTAGCGACAACACACGCAAGTACTTGCACTGAGCCTGTTTGAGCGGAGAAGCGACGAGCGAAGCGGGAAAGCGCTGTCCGGCCCCAGGAGCTAGGCGACTATCCCCTTACAGCAAGTAAACAATATTAAATTGTAATCAGAGAGCTACGGCTCTCTTTTTGATTGGAAAGAATAATGACTGATTGGTTACGACAGGGTGGTTTGCTATACAATATAGATATGGCAAAGAAAACCTTTAAACCATTTGAACATGATGATCTTGAGATTAAGAATGAATTGATCAACTATGCCAGGTCTATTCGTGACAAGCAGGAGGTTGAAACCAGATTAGCGACTGCAATGATTTACTCTAGTTTTGCCGAATACCTTGCCGGTAACTTGTTAGAAAACCTAAGACACCTTGTTTACCAATCCACTTACAGAGATTTTGCAGGCATCGTCTTTATTGATCTAAGAAACACCAGGGGTAAACGACCACCAACAATGAATACGATCATAGATATGCTCAAAAGCTTTAGTTTTCCTGATAGAGATAGTGTGTTGGATCTGCTAGCGGACATCGCCAAGAGCCGTAACAATCTCTTTCATAATTTTGCCACCACAGACGCAAAGGGTCTTGAGATAATGGGCAAAGACATTGATATAATTAATGACAAGACAGAAGAACTATTCACGAAGATCAATACCATTTACGTTGGCCTTCAAAAAATTCTAATTAACACAGAAGCAAATTCTATAGAAGGAAATGATGAGTAAAAAACTATTCAAACGACTAATCAAGAAAGCTTCACAGCCCGTTCCAAAAGCAAAGGGCAAATAGGCACGGCTCTATAGTTGTACCTAAAAACAAACTCGTTTACATACGATTGTAGATACTTTGGTGAAACACAATGATAAGTGCCTGATATGGCATTTTTCATGTTGCCCCAAAACCCCTCAATTGAGTTGGTGTGAATGTCACCTTTAACGTATTGCTCCTTAGAATGAGTCACAAAAGCATGGGTATAATCACGCTTCACCCGATTATAAATCTTACTTTCGTCACTCATAACCCTAGAACCCTCCTTAACGTTAGCTTTTAAGAACGGAATCGGGTAGTGGCGTTAACTCCACCGTAAGCTACTAGAGCCTTGGCTTGACCGCCTCTTTCAGTAACGCCATAAACGCCCGTTTTGTTCTTATATTTGTTGTGCATTTTTGCCTTACCACCGATAAATGTCTCATCTACTTCAACCGTTCCTTTTAGCTTGTCGTTGTCTTGTTGCATCAATAAGCGTATCTGGGGCAGGGGGCAGGGTCTCACCCCAAGGGGGCAGGGTCTCACCCCAAAATATTATATTTATGGTTTAGTGTGCTATTACGTAATCTGCAAAGGGGCAGGGGGCAGGGTCTCACCCCAAAATATTATATTTATGGTTTAGTGTGCTATTACGTAATCTGCAAAGGGGCAGAGTCTCGGGGCAGGGTCTCACCCTGTAATTCTGTAAAAGCTGGACTTTATATGGCGATCAAAGACAGAATTGATGCCAGCAAAGACTCTAAAGATAGCCTCGTTTCTTCAAAATCCAAAACTAAATATTTACTATAATCAAGTAGAACAAGTAAAATATGGCTATTAGTATGCAGGTCACTAAAAAGGAATGGTACAAACACGGCTGGGGACTGCTAGTAACAGTTCTATTCTTTCCGTATTTTTTAATTTGGTACGCTTGGGCAAAATCTAGCTGGAGTAAAAACGTAAAGATTATACTCACCTCAGTAATTGCTTTAATTATGCTGCCCATTATGATTGGCGCAGCTACGACTCAGCCAGAAGAAACCACTCAGCAGAATAGCCTTACAAGCCAAGAAGACACTCAAGCTAAAGAACAGCAGGAGCTAGAAGCCAAAAAAGCGACGGAAGAGATTGCACAAAAGGAAGCTGCGGATAAATTAGCACAAGAGACAGAAGCTCAGAAAAAAATAGCAGAGGAAGCAGCAGCGGCGGCAGCAACACAAAGAAAAGCAGCAGAAGCAGCAACAAACTCAAGTAGCCCTAGTCAAACCACGGCACCAGTAGCTGAAGAAAGCTCTAATTTACCGCTCAAGGCAATCTGTAATGACGGCTCAGTCAGTTATCAGGACACTCCTTCTAAGCCTGATTATCGTGGAATGTGTTCTGGGCACGATGGTATTAAGACAAAACTGGGCAGGGTCCAATAATTAAGCGAGCAGGGTCTCACACCGAAATACATGAGACAGGAGACAGGGTCTCACCCCAAAATATTATATTTATGGTTTAATGTGTTGTTGCGTAATCAGCAAGCTGATACTTTAGGTCGTCAATTTCATTTTTTAGATCTTTATAGTCGTCCATAAATTGCTCGTATTCTTTGCTGCTATCGAACATAGTTAGAATTTCATTCGTTTTTACCCAGTCACGGGGGCGGTTGATATAGTCACCATAGCTCGAATATCTCCAATGTTTGTGATCTTTCGGATTCAGGTGAATGTATCGGGTAATATGCAAAAGGTATGAATCATTAGCGACAAGACATGATTTGAAAACACTTTCAAAAATAGATCCCCTGCGCCCGTATTTCCTGTTGAAGTACATTGAATAAGTTGTTGCTAGGCTTTGCATTGCTTTCGATAAAGCAGTTGTATGGTCGCCTTGATAAAGTAGAAGGTGAAAGTGGTTGGGCATCAGACAGAAGGCGACAAGGCTGACTTTATCGCCAAACCAAGGGAATAGCTTATTGTCCTTGGTTTTTAGCTGTTTCGGTCCAAAGCATCTTTGGAGCAGGAATTCGAAGTATAAATAATCATCGTTTTCTACAAAAACCTTGCTAGCATTATGGCCACGATTATACACGTGATAGTTTGTGTCAGCTGCTTGGTATCGCACAACATTTCGAACCGGCATCAAGGTTACTATACACTATTTCTCATTCCTATGGGGTGAGACCCTAATTCTCTAATTTTTGGGGCGGGCGGTAGTAATCAAAACTTCATCATGTTTTTGGGAAAGGTTATTTTAAAGGTGCTGCCTTTGCCGACTTCACTTTGGACAGAAAGACTAGCTCCATGAGCATCTACTGTGTCTTTAGCAATAGCTAGCCCTAGACCGTAGCCGTCATCTGCTGCTTTTGACCTTGATAAATCAGATCGGTAAAAGCGATCAAAAATATGTGGTATTTCGGACGGGCGTATACCCGGGCCATTGTCTGTTATTCCGATCTCCAGTGAGCTCCCGGACTTCGTGGCAACAACCCCCACTGGCGAGCCTACAGGACTATGCTTTACTGCGTTGTCGAGCAAGGCCATGATAGCTTCAATAATACTCGACTTTTCGCAAGACACATAGCCTGAAGTAGCTTTGATCTCAAGCTTAATTTTTTTAGCTTTGGCAGACTTCTCAATGGCCTTGGTTGAAGAATCTATAAGTTCGCTGATCGATGTGTCTTCCATCGGAATTTCGTTATGTTTGAGCCGGGCTAGGCGCAGCAAACCTTGTGTTAGATTTGTTAGCTTTTCAACTTCTTCTAGATTGCTAGACAACAATGATTTGGCTTCTGGTAAGCTTAACTTTCTATCGCTTAGCGCCACTTCTATCTCGGACCTCATCGATGCAAGGGGGGTGCGCAGCTCATGGCTCGCATCAGCAGTAAAATTCTCAAGATTCTGATTGGCATTTTCAATCGGACGGAGCGTGCGAAGTGCCAAATAATAGCTAAATAGGCTGCCAGACACTAGAATCATCAAATTGATTGAAACAAGTTGCGACAGGATATTCTGTCGAGCTTCTTCAAAGGCCTGCTCACGATCGCTGACAAGCCCGGCTTGGATTTCTTGCGGCAATTGACTTCTGATACCCTGGGGGACGCCAGGCGACCTTCGAAGGCCTCGATCTAGACCATTTATAGACAACCGATAGAGCGATATGCTAAAAAATAAACTAATAAACATAATAATCGAAACATAGACCAGGGACAGCTTTAATGAATTTTTGTGTAATTTCACTTCACGTATCCAAAATAATATCCAAAACCACGCTTGGTGTGAATCAGGTTTTGCGATCCAAACGGCTTATCGACCTTGCTGCGAAGGTACCCCATGTAGACCTCTACGGTATTCGGTAATATATCAGCATCATAATCCCATACTTGAGCTACCAGGGTATCTTTTGACAGTATTCGATCAGGGTTTCTCATAAAATATTCCAGTAACGCAAACTCTTTTGCGGTCAGATCGATAATTTGGCCGTTTCGCATAACCGAACTCTGGCTTGTATCGACTACCAAGCCTCCGTACTCCAGCTTCGTACCGACACTACGCTGTGGTCTGCGGAGCAAAGCCCGAACTCTGGCGATTAACTCCGCGAACGCAAACGGTTTCACAAGATAATCATCAGAGCCTAGATTAAGACCTTCGGCTTTATCCAAAACTTTATCTTTTGCGGTCAGTAGAAGCACCGGGACGTGCATATTATTCTTGCGGACTTCTTTCAAAATTCCTGTTCCGTCAACTTCTCCTGGCATCATTCTGTCGAGGATCATCAGGTCATACGGCTCAGACAGCGCCATACTCAGGCCTGAATCTCCGTCATAGCAGACGTCGACGGCGAATGACTGCCTCTCCAAGCCACGCTTGAGGGCATCTGCAATTTTCTTTTCATCTTCTACGACCAATATTCTCATTACACTCATTTTACCTTGTAATTACTGAGATTTAGCTTAAACACCGAAAAGCTGCCACACTTAGCATGTGGCAGCTTGAGATTTCTAGGGAAAGCTATGTCTAGCTTTCTTCTTGGCTAGGTTCCATCCCTTTATCTCCTCGATGGGGTCTGAAACCTCTATCCCCATGACCTGAAATCAATCCTAGATATTCTTTATCTATTCCATTTTCTTCGGCCCATGTTTCAAGCCCCGCTTTCTTTATTTCATGCTCGGCTTTTCGCGCTTCATCAGTCTTATCTTGACCAGATTCTTTATTTGCTTCACGCTCAGCCATTAGCTCTACTCGTTTCTCGCTGATAGCATCCTTTTGCTCAGCCGTTAGCTTGCCCTCACTGACAAGCTGATCAAGCTTCGTGCTCAGTTCCGCATCTCTTGCTGCCTGGTTCTCCTCACGCTGTTCATCAAATACAGCTTTCACCTCATCTTGATTGACATTAAACTTCGATGAAATTTTTTCTATCAAAGCTGCTGTGCGGTTACCGCCGTCAGCCTGCACCGATGCAGCCGACACTCCTGCAACTGACCCTAAAGATAGCGCCGACACCGCGCCGGCCACCATTAGTGATTTTTTAATTGGTATTTTCATTACTGCTCCTATTGTTAGTTATTACTGCCGCTTTACGATTCCGTACACTTTTTGCGCTTTAGTGTGCCTGTGTGCATCGATCGGATAAAATCGTCTTGCAGCACCACTAAAGATACATACCCAACTTGAGAGAATGCTGAGTGTAAACCCGAGCGATAACGATACCAGTAGCCCGGATAAGTTGATGGTCTGAAAGAATAAGGTCGGTCCGCCTACGCCTAGGAAGACTATTGGGTGAGTGTGACAGCGACACTGAGATAGTTTAGCTGTCAAAACACCGCATTAGGGTTTTTCTTTGTCAGCGCAGGCAACAATAGCCCCTTTAGAGCTCTTTCAAGCGGGTGGACTCGTGCCCTAACAAAGTCTGGGACTACTGCAGTATATGCCCTTAGTAACCGAATATATGGATCCTGTTGATTCAGCCTGCGCAACGACTGAAAGGGCTGAAACATATCCTCTGGGAGACGATCCTGTGAATTGAGTTGAGACACAAGCTCCTGTAACGGCACCAAGGTAAGCCTGTCCTTTGGCCGTAACAAACCTTTTAAGCCATATAAGGCAATATGGGTTTGAGGTGGGAGTGTCTGAGCGGAGACGCCGAGGACTGTCTCCCCACTTATTGGCTCCATAACCTCTGGTCTAATAGGTTCACAAAATCCTTTTCTTGGCGAGGTTAGCAGCCAGTCGCCACGATCTCTTACTAGCTGAACAAATTCATCATGTACACAAGGATCCACATCAAATGCCTCCCCCGTATATTGCCCGGCTTCTTCTGGCGTGCCTAAGAAGTCTATGTCGCGGGCCTTAGCGCCTGCTCGTTCTGCTCGTTGACCTAGAATACCAAACTTGTGTTCTGGATCCGCTGCGTGCAAATGGTAGAGTACCGCTCTCCCGAGTGAACCGATGAGTGTCGCTTGCTGCGCATGCATTGTTTCAAGCTGCGCTGCCAAAGCCTCCGGTGTAAGTATTGTAGGGTCAAAAAGCCTTATACATATATATTATAATTTACATATTATACTAGCTCTCTCTTTTGAACAGCAAGGTTGTTTTGTGCGGAACAAAAATAACTTAGCGGGCTTTGCACTAAGGGCCGAAGTTTGGCTGACCCATGCTCTTAGCGTCTGTTGCGGAAAATGTAGCTCTCAACTAGGAGCCAATAGCGTACTTAACCCCGCTTATGGCCGCTTTGTGCTATTATTCAAGAATGAGTAAACTGACCAGTTCACACATTCAACCGTTGAAGATGTGGAACATCTCAGCAGGGTTATTACACCTAGCATCGTTGGTTGCAGTTTTGGCACTTTCTAACAATTTCGCACTGCCGGTTACTGCAACATATATGACGGGCCCTCCGGGTTCAACTTTTACAAGCCCAATATTGCTTTTTAGCAATAATGTTAGCTACACAATAGCTTTGTTTTTGGGGCTATCGGCGTTTTTCCATTTTCTTGTGTCGTCAAAAAAATTCTTTCCTAAATATTCCACAGGCTTAAAGCATAGTCGTAATGTATTCCGCTGGGTAGAGTATTCGCTTAGTTCTTCGGTTATGATTTTCCTGATCGCGCAGCTGAATGGTATAAGCGATTATGCTGCTTTGTTGGCGATATTTGGCGTTAATGTATCAATGATCTTATTTGGCTGGCTTCAGGAAAAGTACGCGCAGCCCGGCGACGGCCAATGGCTACCGTTTATATTTGGCTGTATTGCAGGGAGCATCCCCTGGATCATCATCTTGATTCAGCTACTGACACCAAGTGGCCCTGCGGGGGCCTCCGCACCGGGGTTCGTATACGGCATTGTTGTTTCATTGTTTGTGTTTTTTAATTGTTTCGCCCTTGTTCAATACAAGCAATATAGAGCAAAAGGCAAATGGGCTAATTATCTAAGGGGCGAGAAAGCCTATATCATCCTGAGTTTTGTGGCTAAGTCCTTGCTTGCCTGGCAAATATTTGCTGCTACGCTCGTTTAGCAGAAATGAATTACTGGGTGTGAGATAATACCTTCGTAATTAAGGAGTGGGTTATGTCAAAGCAGATTTATATTAACTTGCCGGTAAAGAATCTGGACAAGTCAACTAAGTTTTATTCAGCTCTAGGTTTTACAAAAAATTCCGATTTTTCTGACGAAAATGCCAGCGCGTTGATGTGGTCAAATGAAATAGTAGTAATGTTACTAAAACACGACTTTTACAAAAATTTTTTGAAAGGGAAGGACATTAGCGACACCGTCCAAACTAGCGCAGTCTTACTAGCCTTAACGCTCGACTCAAAAGAAGAGGTTCAAAACTTCGCCGATACCGCAAAACAAAACGGTGGAGATTATTTCAAAGCTGACTATAGCGTGCCCGAAGAAATGATGTTCGGATACGAAGTGCTTGACCCCGACGGCAACCAGTGGGAACCGGTGTGGATGAACCCCGACTTCAGCCCAGAGTCTTAGCAAAAGAATCCTTCATTATTACCCGACCGTCTGATCGGACAATCAACGGGGGACAAATGCTGCGTTGTGAGGCACGAGTACTGACAACATCACTTGCTGTATAAGCTATAATAAAATTATGAATGTTACAGATCGCACCGTCACTGATTATCTTGCCTCGCTTGATGACATTGCTCGCGCCGATGTTGGCAATCTATATGATCAGATTTCTAAGCACATGCCCAGTGTTACCCCGAAGCTCTGGGAGGGCGTATTCTGGGGCGGTAGCAAACAGTCAATAATTGGCTTTGGCGATCTTGTCTATGTTCGTTCAGACAAAAAGGTGGTCGAATGGTTTGCTGTCGGCCTGACGTTACAAAAAAATTATATTAGTGTTTATATAAGCGCGAGCGAAGATGGTCAATACCTTGTTAAGAAATATGGAGCCTTACTCGGCAAGGTGAAATTGGGCAGCTCTAGTATCAGCTTTAAGAAGTTATCTGACGTCAATATCGACGAGCTACTTAAGCTGGTCGATAAAGCGCACATGCAATTAAAGAAGTAGCCCAGTTTACTTTAGCCTTATCGTACACGGCCAGAATCATAATTTTAGCGAAGTGTTTTCTTACGAACGGGTTCACCAGACCCAACCCGGCTGAGAGCTCGGTTTATCGCTTGCGCAAAATTTTCGTCATGGCTTTTCCTCGTGCCAGCTCGTCAACCAGTTTGTCCAGGTACCGAATTTCGCGCATCGTTGGTTCGTTGATCTCTTCAACTCGGACTCCGCAGATGACACCCGTAATCAAGGCTCGTGAAGGGTTCATTTTTGGGGCTTCCGAAAAAAAGGTTTCAAAATCCGTTTGCTTTTTTTGTTGCGCTTCTAGCTCCTTCTGGCTATAGCCACTTAGCCAGCGGATAATTTCATCCAAGTCTTGTTTTGTGCGCCCCTTTTTTACCACCTTTGCAACATAATACGGGTAGACACTTGCGAAGCTTGTGGTGTAGATCCGAGGTTTTGCCATAAAACTAACTTTGATTTTAACACAGGTGTGTGCACGCGAAATATGTAGATAGTTTGGTGAAGGTATTGCCTGCCGTATAGTGGGCAACTGTACGTCTGGTATTAACCGCGAAAAGTCTTTCGGTCATCATACCTCTGCAGCGATTTGTTGTAGAATAGATCATATGACGACAATTACTGGTGGCGTAGTACACGCAGTACCGACAGATTTGGCAAAAGCCCTCAAGTCTGATCAATCTAGCTTGGAACGATGGGAAGACTTAACACCACTGGCGCGTAATGAATGGATTTGTTGGGTTATTTCTGTCAAGCAGCAAGAGACCAGAGCAAACCATATCAAGCGAGTCGCTACTGAGCTGCGAGAAGGAAAGCGGCGCCCATGCTGCTGGGCCGGCTGCCCTCATCGCGGTAGGTAGGACAACAAAAATTATTGCTACCTTTTGATATACTTAAGCTATGCAAAGAATCGCAACACGAGTGTTTGTGTGTGCTTCCGTCATCTTTGGTGTTTTAGGGATATTAGTCGTTCTTACGCAACCCGATGACAATGCACTGCTTTCAAAACTCCTTATGGTGGATGTTTTTGTGATTCTGCCTTCGTTTGCCCTTAGTGTTGCCCGCAAGTATCTGAGCGACAAACCACAGTCTAGGCTTTAATAATTAATTACGGGGGTCGCCATGCATCAAAAAATAACACCTAATTTATGGTTTGATCATAACGCTCAGGCAGCCGTAGACTTTTATGTTTCGGTGTTTCCGGACGGCAAAATTATTGACACGACGCACTATCCGAAGAGCGCCGAAGAGGGCCTGGCCGATTTTCAACAAGAACTTGCCGGCAAAGTGCTGACAATTGACTTTGAGCTGGCCGGACAGCGTTTTACAGCTATCAACGCCGGGCCGGAGTTCAAATTCACAGAAGCCGTGTCGTTTCTGATTGCCTGTGAGGATCAAACTGAAATTGATAATTTATGGGGTAAACTTTCAGCTGTACCAGAGGCCGAACAATGCGGCTGGCTCAAGGACAAGTATGGCTTAAGCTGGCAGATAACACCCCAGAATATGGACGACCTTATCAAAAAGCCCGGCGCTTTTGCGAGGATGATGGATATGAAAAAAATCATAATCGCCGATTTATAATAAACTATCTAGATGACTGATATTGATGACTACCTTAATAGAGCTAGCCCGACACAAAGAATCGAGCTTGAGAAGATTAGGCAAGCCGTCAAACACTTAGTCCCAGATGCCGAAGAGGTCATAAGCTACGGTATACCTACATTCAAGCACAACAAGCGAGCATTGATATACTACGCCGCCTACAAAGATCATATGAGCATACATCCTGCGTCGGATAGAATGATAAAAGTAATCGGCGGGCCGCTAGCTGAGTTCCGGACGGGCAAAGGCACGTTACAGTTTACAGAGAACAACCCCATCCCCGAACCGATGCTTCAAGCAATTATCCGCTTCCGCTTTGCCGAAATTTCAAATTAATAACTTAGCTCGGGCTGCTATTTAAAATACCTCGCTTAATGATTGTACGCATATTGTCTGCACGCAAGAGGCGGGCTGTCTACCAGCCAATCTACACAAATGATTTCTGCCATCATCAATTTGATTATTCTAAAATAATGTTGACCTATCCGCGCTTTACTGATAAAGTACAGAAGTAAATCAATATTAAGAGAGTTCCGCGCACTAACACGCGGAGCTTTTTTATTAAAAGGAGTAGGTATGTATTCAAGTGATGTAGGACAAGTTTTGGCAGCAACAACAACTGCTGGCAGTGGCATAGTATTACTACCTAACACGGCAGGGAACACACTAGGTACTATCCTAGCTTACTCAGCTATAACCATCGGCATTCTAGCTTTAACAAGCCAGTTGGCGGTTCGGATCGCACGCCGCGTCTCACGATAGTTTCTATTACTATTTAGACTAAACGAGCTATACACATGAAAAGATTACGCGTCAAAGTATGGCAGAACAGAGCAAGTATTATAACAATATTTGCTCTGTTTTTACTTGTTTCCGGGTCTGCATATTTTTTAATTCCTGATCTAGCTGCGGCACATAAACGCTTTGAGGGGAAAAGTATTAACTCGCAAAGATTAGCCGAGGTCTGGCAGGGCGCAAAACAGAATAGCGACCTACGACTAGAAGATCCCGTGCGTCTTAGTCTGCCTCGGCTAAAACTTGAGAAGGAAGTTAAGCAAGGCTTTTATGACACCAACAGTGGCAAATGGACACTAGACAAAAAAAATGCATTCTGGATGAATAGCGCCAAAACACCCCTGGTATACGGTCACAATATTGAGTCTGTCTTTAAGCCATTGAGCGGTGTGGCTGAGAATGAAGTGCTTATCATAGAGACCGGCGAGGGCAAAACATATCTATTCAAATATGTTAACGACGAAATAGTCGAACCCTCAGCATACGCCGCGACTCAGAGGTTTTTACCCAACACTTTTTTGGTCATGACCTGTTCCGGCAAGAGATATGAGAATAGAAGGATACTACACTTTTCATTCGTAAGAGAACTAGAGGCACACGAGAACCACGAGAAGACGGGCTGATGGTTTGGGCGCATGTATTTTATGTACTAATCGCTTGCCTCAGCCTGCTTAATTTAACGCGCATTTTTGTAATGCTAATAGCTTCCGATATTTATGATTTCAAGATGATTCTTGGGCAAAGGTACAAAAAAAGAGCGTACAAGCCTATGATCTCGGTGATTATACCGGCTTATAATGAGGAGGCCGGAATACTTCGTACGGTAAATTCGGTTTTGGATAATAATTATTCCAATATGCAAGTTATAGTTGTAAACGATGGCTCAACGGATCGCACGCTAGCATCCTTGCGTGGATTTCAAAAGAAAAACCCAGGCACTATTTCCATCATAAATCAGACAAATGCCGGTAAGGCTGCTGCTCTAAACCGAGCTATTAATAAGTGGGCAAAAGGCAGCCTAATAATGGTTCTGGATGCTGACTCTATACTTGCCCCAGGCAGTATAGCTAAAATGGTTAATCATTTTCGTGACAGAAGGATTATCGCAGCTGCTTCTAATGTCAAAATCATCCCCACACGGAAAGTTCTTGGCATCACCCAGCGGTTTGAATATCTGATTTCCTACCGAATGAAACGCGCGCTCAGTGTACTGAATATGGAATATATAATTGGGGGGGTTGGTTCTACTTTTAGAAAATCTGCATTACTAAGGGTAGGTAGCTACGATACCGATACAATGACAGAAGATATTGACCTGACGGTTAAACTAATAAAAAATCACGGCAATAAGTATTACCGTATACATTATGCTGCTGATTGTGTGGCATATACCGAACACGTTTTAAGCCTACGTTCGCTTATACGTCAAAGGTTCCGGTGGAAGTACGGGCGCTTTCAAACTTTGCTAAAAAACCACAAGATGCTATTTAGCAGATCAGAGAAGTATGACAAGCGATTAACTTGGTACCAACTCCCGTATGCTTTGTTCGGTGAGTTTATTTTATTAATTGAGCCTTTGTTGGTTGGGTATATTTTATACGTAACCGTACGATTTTCTGATATGAGCTCATTATTGATTGTATATATAATAGTCACAAGTTTTATCTTTTTGCTTTTGCTGGGCGAACAAACAGAAAAGTCGTATACGAAAATCATACTGGCAGCCATGTTACCTTTTGTTTATTTTCTAATGTACATCCTTTCATTAGTAGAGTTCATTGCACTCTTCCAGTCTATAAAAGACTCAAAAAAATTAAACAAAAACGGAGCAGGGCAAGCCTCGTGGGAGCACGTTGAGAGATCAGGCAAACCGGTAACTTTGTAGAATCAGGCGGGGCGTAAGATTTGCTATTTACGTAACTCGTTTCTGCATGACAGGCCCAGGCTTTGCATCTTATAGTCTTGAGCAAATGTGATAAGCATATTTACTTATTTGATTTCAAAAATTGCTTCTACGCTAAAGCTGATTTCTTGTTCGCCAGAGAGTATGGGCAGCGTAGAAGAAGTTGCGCTGTCTAGGGCAATTGCCTCGGGACCGTAGGGGACTATGCCACCACCAACCGTGTCTTTTATTTCAAGGATCTTACCAAGCTTGGCGCCTACCTGGCGTGCCGTCCGCTCAGCCTGGAGTTTTGCATCTGCGATGGCTTTGTCACGCGCTTCGTCTTCTAGCTTTTTACGTTTTTCTTCCGAAAATGTTGGTGCCGGGGTAATTGTCCCCTGAGGGCTCGTTGTCAGTAAGTACTCCTGAGCCTTTTCCGCTAGCTCTTTGTTGACAGCTTTAACCGTTAAGTGACTAGTAACGGCATTTTCTCCTCTTTTAAGGGGTTGAATATATGGCTGGTCATAGGCGCTGGTCTGGAGTTCAATATATCTTTCTTCTATGCCTAGCTTTTTGAGATCTTCTACAACTACTGCAATATGGGCGTTTAGCTCTGAGATTGCCTGATCCCTGTTCGTATTATCCCTCTGGTACATAGGGCTAAACTGGAAGTAGTCAGGCTGAGCCTTAATACGGGCATGTCCAGCCACTGTAATCTTTCGAAGTTCACCACTGTCACGCCACGGCTGCCAAAGGGCAAGCATTGCGATAATAATTGCTGCGAGCGCGATTGCAACAATTTTTAGATTAATTGTAATTTTTATGCTTTTACTCATAAAGAAAGTGTAGCACAAATCAGCTTCAGCCCCGTGGAACACGACTCGTCAATACGGACTGTTAAAAATCTTATAGCAGCAAAAATTTTCTAGGAGTAAGCTCTGTATTCGCCAAGCAGCTTTAGGCGAAACGAAAGGAGGGTGTGTGAATATGAAGCAAAGCGAGAGAAATAAAACGACAATAATGACCATGTTGTTTGGCGTCGGAATTGGACTAGTGCTTGCGCCGCAAAGCGGCAAGGCAGCCAGGCGACAAATACGCGAGGCTGGGCAACAAGCGAAAAAAAGGGCTGTAGAGCGTATTGATCTGACTAGAAAAAATTTGGAGGCTAAAATGCGCAAAGTTAGTGGGGTAACGAGCAAGTTTAATAACTTTCTTGGCGTAGATCGTCATCTCAAAGAACCACGAGACAACATGACAAAATCACCAATCGTAACGGCATGGTATTAGGAGGTTTAGGTATGGGAATTTTGCTTTGGATAATCTTTGGAGCATTCGTAGGCTGGGTCGCATCACTTATCATGAAAACAGATGCAGAACAAGGCGCAGTGATGAATATAATCGTAGGTGTAGTTGGTGCATTTATAGGAGGCGGGCTTTCTGATATGCTTGGCGGTCCGGAAGTAACCGGCTTCAACCTTACGAGTATTTTGGTTGCCACTCTTGGTGCGGTTGTGCTGATCTTTTTTGTACGTCTGTTTCGTGGACGAAGCTCAGAACTTTAATTAAGGATCAGCGCAGGCTGGGGGCGGTGCAATGTTAGTAGCTCTTTGGGACGGCAACACAAAGCCCAAGGCAGGGCAGCGTAAGAAGCATATTCTCTGGGGCAACAAAAATACATACCCCAGGTCATACACTCTTGATGACGAGACAGATACTAACGAATATCTACCAGATGAATTGTCCGAACCCCCTGACGAGCCAGAGCCACCCCTAAGACATCATATAGGCATGCGGCATGCTTATTCGTAACGCAGGGCATCAATCGGATCTTTACGCGCCGCCTTTAAAGCTGGAGCGACCCCAAAGAACAGGCCAACGGCCAGAGCTACACCACAAGCGGCTACAACTATTGGCCAGGTAATAACCGGGTATAGATTAGTAAAAATTCTCAATAAGAAATTAGCGAGCAAGGCAATAATAACTCCCAATATACCGCCAAACAGACTAATGACTGTAGCTTCGGTAATAAACTGATATAGAATCTGCCGATTAGTAGCTCCAACAGCTTTTCTTATCCCAATCTCCTTGGTGCGCTCAGTAACAGATACCAACATGATATTCATGATACCGATCCCGCCCACTACAAGCGATATGGCGGCCACGGCCGATATCATGCCTGTCAGAGTGTCCAAAAGATTACTAGCCAGCCTAAGGTTCTCGTCCTGCTTTAATACGGTAAAGTCTTCTTGACCACCTCGTGCACTTTTAAGTGCTTGTATAAGAGTGGCGACCGTATCATCTATATGCTGGGGGTCCGACGGACGTGTTAGTATCTGATATATCTGGATCGTGCCCCCCATGGTTTCTTGGCCGGCCTTGTAGGGTATGAAGATTGCGTTGTCATAATCAGCACCCGCCACAAAAGAACTACTGTCATTAAATTCATCGAAGATACCCCTGACAATAAATTCACGGTCGCGAATCATTAATGATTTGCCGAGTGGGACATTTTCTCCAAACAAACTCTCTGCGACCCTCTGCCCGATGACCGCACTGTTTGCCTTTGGGTCATCGTCATTAAAAAAGCTGCCGTAGATTAAATTATGGTTCAGCACTGATAGCAGGTCTTCTGTGGCCGCTATTATTTCCGCGCCAGCATATTCATTGCTTGCGGTTTTTGCGACGCCAACAACTCTACCAAAAGGAACCACAGGGTTGGCCGTCGGTATATGTAAAACTGTTCTGTAGTCAGATTCTGAGAAGCTTATACTACTTTTATTGTCCAGTGGGTTGAGGCCGGCAAGACGACCAGCATCATCACGCTTTACTCGCTCACCTGGCAGGATAGTGATCAGATCATCCCCGCGTTGTTTTACCTGTTCCGAAACCTGCTGTTTTACGCCTTCGCCTATGCTCACTATGGTCACTACTGAGGCCACGCCAATAACCACACCGAACATAGTCAACAAGCTACGCCATTTACTATTCCAGATAGCAGCCCTAGCAAGTTTAAAATATGAGCCCAGGAACATTACTTAGAACCTCGTTTCTTACCTGGACGCTTAATTGACTTAGGTTTGGATTTTTTTATTTTTTTCGGGCCACGTTTCTTATCATCCCCGGTAAGCGCCTTCATGAGAGCTGACACGCCAGTTAAATCATCATCAAAGGTTTTGTGTTGCATAAAATATAGTTTGCGTGCAAGCGCAGGTATGCTGCCGACCTGTGTTTGTTCGTCTGCGATGATGAGGCCGTCACGCATAAACACAACGCGGGTACTGTAGCGCGTCAACTCAGGGTTGTGGGTTACGAGCAAGATTGTGTGCCCCATTTTGTGCAAATCACTTAGAAGCTCCATAACTAAAAGGCTAGAGGCACTGTCAAGGTTGCCCGTTGGCTCATCCGCGATTATTACGTCAGGATTATTGACAAGTGCTCGGGCAATCGCTACACGCTGCGTTTGACCGCCACTGAGCTGTTTTGGCAAGAAATACTCTCTGTCAGCAAGACCAATTTGTTCTAGCACCGCTCCAGCCTGTTTTAATCGTCTGGTCTGAGTCATCCCCTTGTAGGCAAGTGGGAGCGCAACGTTTTCCAGCACATTAAGGCGGGGAATAAGGTTGGATGACTGAAAAACAAACCCAAGTGTGTCGCGGCGCAGCCGGGCACGGCGAGAGGCACTCATGCGCGTTATGAGCCGACCATTAAACATATACGTGCCATGCGTTGGCCGATCCAGCAATCCGAGCATATGCATAAGTGTGGACTTGCCAGAACCGCTCGGACCCATAACCGCAACAAACTCACCCTTGTTAATAGTCAGGCTGACTTCATCCAATGCAATGGTTGTGGCGTCGCCAAAACCGTACAGCTTACTAACTTCTGATAGCTCTATAAGTGACATAATCACCTTAGTGTACCTCTGTTTCATACAATACTTCAAGGTGTTAGTGTAGTAATTTTGCTATATACTGGACTTCGCATGAGAACAATCAGCATTATTGGCTACGGCGCTTTCAGCAAATTTATGGTCCAACACCTGCAGGGCTGCCTTAATGTTGTCGTCTATTCAAGAAGGCCGAATCAGAAAAACAAAGCTAGCCTTGGCTTTAAATTCGTATCTTTAGAAGAAGCCCTTAACCAAGACTTGATCGTGCTAAGCATACCGGCGCAATATATCGGCGAGTTTTTAAAAACAAACGGCAAACTCGTTAATCCCAAGGCTCTCGTAGTAGACGTAGCTTCAGTCAAGCTGCAGCCTGTTGCCGACATGAAACGTTATTTACCTAGTAGTTGCGAGATTATTGGTACACACCCGATATTCGGGCCAGGAAGTGGCGCAAAAGGTATTGAGGGTCTTCGGGTTGTACTGTGCCCTGTGCGGTGTCGCCCTGAATCCCTTGCTACGCTTAGGTCTCTACTTGAACAAAAAAAGCTAATTGTAATTGAAAAGTCGCCAGAGGACCACGACAAAGCAATGGCTTATGTGCTGGGCCTGACACAGTATATTGGGCGGGCTCTTCAAGCTATCCAAGCGCACGACACTGAACTTACGACTCCAGCCTATGAAGATTTAATGGAAATGCGCGCTATTCAAGGTAATGACTCATGGGATTTGTTTTACTCGATCATGCGCACCAATCCGTACGCCAAACCAGTTGCTAGAGAATTTAGAGCAGCGTTTGATATGCTTGATGGGCAGCT
>JAJDCK010000013.1 GCA_029260855.1 Candidatus Saccharimonadota bacterium | reverse complement strand
AGACTCTGCCAACTTCCTTTTCAGCCTAGCTAAACGAGCCCGTAAATATAACCTAGGTATCACAACAATCACACAGGACGTTGAAGATTTTATGGGCTCCCGTATGGGCCGTGCCATCGTAGCCAACGCTAGTATGCAAATACTATTAAAGCAGTCACCCTCAGCGGTTGATGTTTTATCCGATGTATTTAAGTTGACCAGTGAAGAGAAGAAGCGCCTTAGCCAGTTTCCTGTTGGACAAGGCCTGTTTTTTGCTGGCCAAAATCACGTACACATACAGATTGCCGCTAGCCCAACCGAGACCAACTTAATCACCACCAACCCGGACCAGGTCAGACAGATCGAGCAGCAAGGCGAGCTCAACCAGCCGAGTGGTACGATTGATCTTAATAACCGTTTGTACCCAGGAGTATAATAACAATAATTATGGGTTGTACTTGTGGCAGTATATGACGACGAAAAAGAAAAACTAGGGCTAAATACTGGCCAGCATGATGATTTAGGAGTGAGCCCTAAACATCGCAAGGTTGAAGCTGCCTTGTTGGATGGAGCCTATGATAGGCCCGGCTACAAATATGCCCCTGTTGATAACAATACCTCCCCAGACCAACTAGGGGAAGAAGAGAAGCTAGCCAGCGCCAGCCAGCCAACAAAGCCCGAGCGGGCTGAGACGGATTCACTTTTATCGGGTGACGGTTTTTACGAAGATGGTGGCAAATCACCTAGCCGCGGGGTAACTCACAGGGTTCTGGGAATCAGTCAAAAGCGATTAGCAGTGGGCGCTGGTGGCTTATTGGTTGGGGTTTTGTTTGCGTTGTTTACGCTTATGGCAGGGCCCTTGCAATTCATACACGCCGCGCAATTGCTTCAGCATTTTCATTTTGCTGGGCCCAATTCTTTTATAGAAGACCGCACAGCCAAGCTGTATCGTTATCACCGCTGGAACGATAAACCCCAAAACCGTCGGCTAAGTCTAGTGGGTAATTTCTTGGCAGATAAAATTGATGCTAAGTTTTCTAGGTCGGGAATGTCCTTAGAATTTGATACAGACGGGACAATGAGAAAGATTCGCCTCGACAAAACTAAATTCCCGGCCAATGAATTAACAAAGATGCGCGGCGAGTTTGAAGTACGCGATATTGATGGCAAGTTCGCGGAAGTAATACTGCCCAATAAGTTCTCGGGCAAACAATCCCGGGCATTATACGACAGGACTCGTAAGGCCTTCGGTATGGCCGGATTTGGGGGGTATATTCAATCACGACTATCCGCCAGCCGTATCAGCCCCTCAATGTTCCACCCCATAACGAAAGCCGACGAGCTAACCCGAGACAAAGTCCGTGAAAGGTGGAGAGCCCGCAAGCAAGCTATTATCAAGAACGACGCGTCGCTAAGCGTGAGCGGCAGCCCAGACCAAAAAGACGAAAACGGTAACACAAAACCCAACTCAAGCGATGACGCTGCTGGTGCTGTAAGCGACGTAACCAACATTGACCCGAGCCTAGAAGGCAAGGCCCGTATTGATGAAATTAAAGCCAATATTGGCAAGGGACTTATTGGTGTAGGAGCCGTTGATACAGTTACTGGATTAGTCTGTCTGGTTTACGGGTTAGCTGGTGTTGCCAACGAAGCTGAGTACCAAAACATTGTGGGGCCTTCTATGGCGACGGGGGGTTATCAGATGGGTCTCGGTGAGCAAATAGAATCAGGCCAGGATTTCAGCGAAACACAACTTGGGTTTGAGGCAGAGCATATGTTTGACGAATCAGAGGATAATGATCCAGCAACCAAGCCAAGCTCGTTCTTTGATGCGCAAAGCATTAAGACGAACCTAGGAGAGACAGGAGGTATCGAAACGCCTAGCTCGTTGCGCCTGGGAGGATCAGACAACTTTTTAACCAAGCTTGAGAACACGGTGCCAGAAGACGCAAGATCCTGGATTAATACAGGATGTAAAATTGTAGAGAACCCGGCCGTTGAGATAATAATTTTTGGTGCCGACTTGTTCCTTGCTCCAGTTTCTGCGGCGTCTGGATTGGCAAAAAGCTTATTGTTGGGCGTATTTTTAGATGACCTGGCTCGATTTGCAGCTGGCAGCGCAATTGATACGGATTTAAGCGGTGCTGCTTTGGGGGCTGTGGCTGATCAGGGAGCATTTTTCTTAGCCAACCAACAATTCATCACACTTGCCGGGACGCCCGTATCAAACCAAGAGCGAACCGAGCTCAAAACCGCGCTAGAATCCGAGAGGCAGCATCATGCCAGCGAGTTGACGTGGGTAGAGCGTTATTTGTCCCCCTCCAACGCGTTTTCTGTGGTTGGATCTATAGCCCGAAAACAACCAGTTGAAGCTAATAAGCTTGTCGCTAACCTACTTAACGTACCCAAGACTATTGCATCAAGCAGCAAACTGTTTGGGGCCAAGGTATCAGCCCAACAAGTCAAGCCTTTTGATTACGGCAGCAGCATGATTGCTTATCGTCCATCCGAACTTGCTCGCGGCAACGACGACGAGACGCTTGCCAACCCCTATCTAAATGCCGCGGCTATTAATGATATGATCCCCACGATGCACGCCAAGTATGGCGAAAAGTGTTTTGGGCTTAAGTTTGATGAGCAAGAACACTTCACAATAACCCAAGTTGTAAACCAAAAAAGTTTAGCCGAGCACCCTGACTGGGCTGATTGCCGCCGGACTGATGAAGAGTTTTTGCGATACCGGTATTATGTGGCCGACTTGATGGTGTTCGTCACAAACGCCTGTTACGAAGGTGACGAGACAGCTTGCAAAGAAATCGGCTTTGCTGATCAAGTAATAACGAGCAACTCGCCGGTTAGTGGGGGAGGGACTAAAGGCCAAGACACCTCTACCCAAAACTGCACCATCGGCCAGGATGCTGGGTTAGGAGATACCCCTGACCCTAATATCAAAATTAGATTATGCAAAATTGAAAACACCACTGTTAATGTAAGCATGGAACAAAACTTAAAAGCTGTCTTGGATGGCGGCAAGGCAGCCGGGCTTACTTATGGCGGAGGATCCTACCGTTCTCACCAATCACAGATTAACCTCAGAAGACAGAATTGTGGAACGTCTCAGTACGCTATCTACCAAATGCCCTCCAGCCAGTGCAGCCCACCCACCGCCCGCCCAGGCAACTCTATGCATGAGTGGGGCCTAGCGGTTGATTTTCACTGCAACAGCTCCCTAATAACCAGTCGCTCATCGCGCTGTTTTACGTGGCTTGAAGAAAACCAAGGGGCCCATCAACTAACCAACCTCCCGAGCGAAGCTTGGCACTGGTCCACAACAGGCAATTAATAATATGAAGCAATTATTGTATAAATGCTTGAGCTTATTAATCATAGCGGTTCTTGAGTTTCCTATACCAGTTAGCGCACTAACCAATGAACAAATTCGGGTACAAGAGGGTGGTTCTCATTATTTCAATGTAGAAGACATATCGGTTTGCAGCAACCTATCAATCGCCAACGGAAGCGTAGACAGGTTCTTGCAAGTACTCGCCTACCAGGAAAGTCGCGGCGATCCAACCGCTCGCTCCACCACCTCATCAGCCTCTGGAAAATATCAATATATTGACGGCACATGGAAAGCCCGCTCATCAATTTATGGTCCATCCAGGTCTTATGCTAGGGCCTATCTTGCTCCTGAAGAGGTACAAGACGCCGTCGCATATATTGAATACACCCAAAAGTTTAAAGACCTAAGCAACGATCTTTTTAAGTTGGCCGTGAGTCACTTTTTACCAGCCGCAAACTCCAACCCACCCCTATTAGACAAGACGCCGTCCGGCAACAACATCACCCCGCGCCAATATGCAGACCGCCTCATTCAAAACATAGGTACGGGTGTGGGAGCAGACATCCCCCTTAAACACACACAGGCACCAGAATACGAAGAATGGATAACTAAAGTTGGTGGACCGCCGCCTTCTGTTAATGCAGGAGCCGATACCGGCGGATGTTCTTCATTTGCAACCGGCGCCACAATAGTAAAAATCGCCCGAGAGGAAATGGCAACCGGCGCCAAAACAGAAGACAACAGTTATCACAAATACACAAACGGCGTGGACGCTGAGTGGTGCGCTTACTTTATAAGCTGGGTACTTGAGAAGGCAGGCAAGCCGTTTGAAGACGGCGTAAAACCAACCGCGGCCAGCATCCTTGCGTACGCCCAAAACAAGGGTTACTACCACGCCAAGGGTGAAACCGGGTTTACACCACAACCCGGCGACATAGCTATCTACAAAGAAAACATACCCCCATACCCGTCGCACGTTAATATCGTCATAAGCTACAACCCCTCAACCAACCAATACGCCTCAATCGGCGGCAATGAGAGTGGTACTATACTAGAAGCTACTTGGGATGCAAACCTAACAGCTCTTACAGGATTTATGAGGTTACCATGAATAAAAAAACGATGTTCCTGATTGTTTGTGCTGTGTTTTTTGTGTTTGGGTTACTTATTTTCAATAGTATTAGGAGCTCTGGATTTAGACTGGTTGAGTCTACCCCTAAGATTAATGGTGAGATATCAACCAGCACAGGTACTATTAAACTAATTTTTAATAAAAAACTTGACAGCTCCCTTGATTACAACGAGCAAATTGAGGGCGAGAACGCCGATACGGTTATCGGTGTTAATGTGGAGGACGAAAACTTACTCCTTGTTATGCACCCGCTTAAAGAAAATTCTTCGTATGACTTTAGTGTTAAAAACATAAGGTCCGTTGACGGCGACACAATTAGTAGTGTGCCGGTGGTTTTTACAACCAAATATATTCCATTCACCCAACTACCTAAGGAGCAGCAGGAGTTTGAGCTCAGCCAAACCGACCGCGGCAACCAAGAAAATACCCTGCAGCAGCACTTACCGTTTCAAGGGGAAGGATTTTACCTGTCCGGGGAGTACACAAGCAACGAGGACGGTGAAACTATTTTCATTATAAATGCTCAGATATTATTTACACGCGACGACCTAGCTAACCGTACGGCAGCCTTAGATAAATACAAACAAATGATTGCTGAGTATATACAGGCTAAAAACCTCCCCCCGGACGAGCAGCTAATACGATACATAATCAACGAACCACCGGCCAACCCTAGCTAGAAGGGACGGGCGAAATAGGGATAATGTTGGCCTTGCCTATGAAGTGCTGCACAACGATATCGGCGTCTGTAGTCGTTATAAAAGTTTGGTGATCTTTCAAAAATTCGGTTAAGGCTCTTCGCCTAGCGCCGTCAAGTTCGCTAAAAACATCATCGAGTAAAAGTATCGGTTTTTTTGCTCGGGCCTTCTCTATGATTTGTAGTTCCATTAATTTTAAGCTCAGTAGCAGGGTTCTGTTTTCGCCCCGTGAAGCCATGTTGGTAACGGGGTTTTGGTTTAGTTTAACAATAAAATCATCTCTGTGCGGCCCGTACGCCGTAAAGCCGCGCTGGAGATCCAGCTTTTCTGACATCTCAAGTTTTTTTAGAAGACTTGAACCGTAACTGTCTATGCTGCAAGCGCTGTCGTACTGTATTGTCACGTTATTTTTTGTCCCCGCCAGTTCGCTGTATAGGTCGGGAAGGTTTTTGTTTAGGCTCTCAATGAGACGGATTCTGTGGCTAGCAATCTCTCCCCCCAGCTCACTAAGCCGTACATTCCAGGCAAAAAGCTGCCCGGTTTGGCTGAAGCCTTTTTTTAACAGTGTGTTGCGCTGCGCTAGTGTCCGTTTGTACTGCCGCCTGATTAAGGGGAACGCGCTTTCTGATTGCCCTAAAAGGTCATCAATAAAATTTCTTCTGAATTCTTTTGGGCCGGTTAAAAGCAGCAGGTGGTTTGGTTCAAACAACACGGCTGGTATGGTTTTATCGTGGGACAGATGTTTTGTGTTTTTGCCGCTCACCGTAAACGTTTTTTGCACCCGCCCTGTGCTTTCTAGCACGTTAAGCTTGACCACTCTAAGCCCGTGGCTTGTATGTGAGTCAAGGCGGCTCCACGATTGGTTTTTTTGTATAAGGCCCGCGTCGCTCGCTCTATACGAGCCACCTTGGCAGATTATTTGAATAGCCTCTAGTAGGTTGGTTTTGCCGGCGGTGTTTGGGCCTACAACAATATTAACACCAGGCTCAAGCTCAAAAGATTCATCAACATACGATCTAAAATGCTGTAGGCGTATGTCTTCAACCATAACCATATCGTATCAAAAGACTTAGCTTTTCAGGGGCATAATAACATGTAAGTAGTCTTTGTTGTTGGGGTCAAACAATATGGCTGGTTCTAGCTTACTATTAAACGAAATTGTGATTTTTTCTCCATTAAAGACACTTATGGCGTCAAGTAAATACTTAGAATTGAGGGTGATCTTGCCTTTGCCGTCAACTTTTGCGTTAGCCGACGAGGTGTTTTCACCTAATTGGGAGGCGGTTGAGTGAAGATTAAGCTCGTCCGTTTTTTCGTCTAGACCAACCGTGATGCTGCCAGCGCTTTCCCGGGCAAACAAACTAGAGACCTTTGTAATGTTAATGAACTCGCTTTTTTTTAGTGTGGCTTTGTTTGTGAATTCTTTAGGGATTAGCTTCCTGTAGTCCGGGTAGGACCCTTCTATAAGCCTTGTTACTAACTCTACATCGCCAGCCTTAAAAAGTATTTGTTGGTTGTTGTGGACTATTCGCACCTCTTCATCGTAATCGGTTAATATCCTTAGTAGATCATGCATGGCGCCGGCGGGTACAAGGAGTTTTATGTTTTCGGTTGTGGGGATTAAGACCCTCTCGGCTAAACGGTAGCTGTCGGTTGCGACAGCGTATAGCACACCCTCATAATCGTGAAATAAGACACCTGTTAGGATGGGTCGCGCTTCGTCGTTTGAGGCAGCTATAACAATTTGTTGTAGAGCAGATTTTAGGATTTTGCCGGTTATAGACCATTCTGTGCCTTTGTTGATATCAGGCATAACAGGGAAGTCATCGGCCGCCATTCCATTGATCACCGACTGGTATTTTTCTGTAGTTATGCGTAGCTTATTGTCTTCTAGCTCTAAGTTGATAACCCCGGACGGAAGACTGTTAACAAAATCCTGCATAAGTCTTGCTGGTACGGTGATAGCGCCCTCTTTGGTAACTTTCGAGCCGATGTAATGGGTTATGGCTATGTCTAGGTTTGTACCGGCAATACTTAATCTGTTGTTTATGGTTTTTAGAAGTACGTTAGCTAGGACGGGTAGGGTGCCTCTTGTGCTAGCAACCCTAGCTACTGAGTTAAGCGCCTTAGACAGATTTTCTTGAGTTACTTGCAGCTTCATTACTACTCCTATTATTTATATATGTAGTTATTAGAGTTATAAGGGGTGTGGAAAGAGTGTAAAAACCTCTTTGATAGAGGGAGATAAAGGTTTTCGCTGTGGGAAACAAGTAGTAAAAAGTCTTTATAAAGTGTGCGCAACAAGCCGGCTTCTCCACACCGCTTCCGAAAAAACAAACAACGTGTGTAAAAACCACCCACCATACCCACAACTTCTACCCACACAATACACAGCTTATACATATAGTCGCTCCTTTATTTCTGAGATTGCCAAACGTATATCAGAATCATAGTTAGCCTCTTTTTCAATCTTTTCTACTGAGTGTATGGCTGTTGTGTGGTCTTTGCGACCAAGCTCGCGGGCAATTTTAGGGAAACTTAAATGAAGCTCGCTTCGTAATATGTACATGGCCACCTGCCTGGGGACCACAATATCTTTATCCCTTTTCGGGCCTAAAATATCCTCAATCGTAATCTGAAAATGTTTAGCCGTGCGTTCCACGATTTGTTTGGCGCTCAAATGCTTGGGGCGGGTCTTGCTGCCTCCTAGCAAGCTAGTAGCAATCCCTATGTCTGGCTCAAGGCCACGCATCTCACAAAACGCCAAAAGCTGGTTTAGTGCGCCCTCAAGTTCTCTTATGTTTGTCTGTATAAGATTAGCTAAAAAGTCTACAACAGCAGGCGGTAGGGTTGCGCCTATTGTGTTTGCCTTGGTTTGTACGATCGCACAGCGGGTTTCAAAATCGGGGTTTTGCATATCGATCGCCATGCCTTGCGCAAAACGAGACCTTAGGCGTTCCTCTAGAGTTGGGATGTCTTTAGGTGGTTTGTCGCTACTAATAATGATTTGCTTGTTTGCTTGATGTAGCGCGTTAAATGTGTGAAAAAACTCTTCTTGGGTTTTTTCCTTACCAGCAATAAACTGCACGTCGTCAATAATCAACACGTCTGCGCTACGATAATACCCAGCGAAGTCAGTGTTTTTCTTAAACCTGATTGCATCTAAAAACTCTTGAACAAACTGTTCCGTAGAAACATACACTACGTGCGCCCCTGGTTTGTTGACTCGTACCGCATTACCGACCGCTTGAATAAGGTGGGTTTTACCGATTCCAACACCGCCGTAGACAAAAAGAGGATTGTATTTGGTGCCTGGGCTTGTGGCGATGGCCTGACAGGCCGCATAAGCCAGCTCGTTGCCTGAACCAACTATAAAGTTTTCGAATGTATAGCGTTCGTTAAGACCTTGTCTGTATGTGTGGGTTAGTGTGGTTAACCCTGGTTTGTTGCTGCTTCTGCCACCCGTTTTATTATTAAGTATAACGGTGTCCTCTTCTTGCTTGCTGGCAGGGGCCACACTAGAATATATCTTATACTCAACCTTATCTGGGGTTACACCGTTTTTGCCAAGAGTGGCCACCACGAGTTCGTTATATTTTCGCTCCAACTGTTGTTTTATGAAAACATTTGGAACACCAACCACCAATACCTCGTCCTTGTAGCGCAGTAACCGCGTTTTCTTAAACCATGTGACAAAGCTGGCGTGGGAAACAGAGAGTTCAATTTCACCCAAAACTGCTTGCCATAAACTATCCTGCATCACACTCCCTCGTTATATGGTTCTATGCTGAACCTAATAATAACAAAATTTTTAGAGTTTTCCACAAGTCAGCTTAGCAGAATGGTCTTACTAGCCAAAAACCACCAAACAGATGAGGTTTATGCACAACAATAGTCTATACCTGTAGAACTGTGGATAAACACCTATAGAAAGTGGATAACACCCCAATATCTGTGGCTTTCCATTGTTAATTCCACACAAAAACCACCAAACAAAATCACTTTATTGACTAACAGGGGTAGATAAGATAGACTAATATCTTATGCCAAAGAAAACCTTTCAACCGAAAAAGCGCCACCGCTCACGCGAACATGGCTTTATGAAGCGAATGGCTTCTAGAGCCGGTAAAGCGGTTATGAAACGCCGACGCGACAAGGGGCGTAAAGTCCTGTCCGCTTAAAAAGCTTTTAACTTTTAAAGTTCAGCCGTACGCTTAATATATGATTTCCAGGACTCACCGGTTCCATGGCTATGGTAGCCTGCGCTTTCTGTATAAGAACGGCCAGGCGGTACGCGGACAACTATTTTCACTGAAGTATGTGCAAAACCCTCGCCGCCAAACTTATCGTGTCGCGGTTGTTGTCAGTAAGAAGGTCAATAAATCAGCCGTTGTGCGTAACCGTATTAGGAGGCGCGTATATGAAGCTGTTCGTTCACAAGAGTGCAAAATAACCACGCCTTACGACATTGTTATCACTGTTTTTCACGACCAAGTGGCGGGACAGAGTAGTGTGGGGCTACACGGCGCCATTCAAGAACAGCTAAAACAAGCAAACATCATCTAACTCCTGTACGGTCCGTGATATCATAGGGTGTAAAGATTCAGGAGTACCATGTTTGAATTACTAATCGTAAAGCCAATCTTCAACCTGTTGGTCTTTATCTACGCGCTTCTTCCGGGCCATAATTTTGGCTTGGCTTTAGTCATCTTCACTATTGTTATTCGTCTACTGATGTGGCCGTTGGTTAAAAAGCAGTTGCACCACACGAAGGCTATGCGAGAGCTCCAGCCGGAGGTCCGTCGGATAAAAAAGGCCGCTAATGGTAACCGCCAACAAGAATCACTCATGCTCATGGCTCTTTATAAAGAGCGCGAAATAAAGCCCTTTGCTAGCATTGGTATTGTTATTGTCCAGATAATTATTTTAATTGGTCTATATCACGGTCTACAGAGAGTTATAGTTAGCCCGGAGGCTTTGCTCGTCAATTCATATGAGTGGATGAAGAACTTTTCTTGGCTAAAGGAGCTTGGGGGCGATATTAGTAGGTTTGATATGACCCTCCTCGGCTTTATTGACCTCACAAGAAGTGCTGTCTCTCAAAACGGGGTCTATCTACCAGCCTTGGCGCTTGTCTCGGGCAGTGCAATTACCCAATATTACCAAAGCAAGCAATTGATGCCGACCGACAAAGAATCGCGCTCCTTGCGCAAAATTTTAAAAGAAGCCAGCACAGGCAAACAGGCTGATCAGTCGGAGGTCCAGGCTGCCACTAGTCGCACAATGCGTTACTTTATACCGGTACTTATATTTGTCTTTACTGTTGGTCTCGCATCTGCGTTGGCGCTTTACTGGTTTGTTAGTGGCCTGGTTGCCTATATACAACAAAGCCGGGTCCTACAACAGGACGAGACAGAGCTAGGAGCATCTGTTGACACGGCTCCTAAAAAAGAGGTAATTGAAGGGGAGATTATAAATCGCCCAAACAAAAAGAAAAAAACCTCCAACAATAAACGGAGAAAACGTTAATGGATGGAGACAAAGCGGACATTGAGTCAGCTATTCAATACGCTAAGAAATATATTGAAAATCTCCTATCTTTTTATGGCTTAAATACAGAGGTCCATGCTACGACCGACGACGAGGTGATTGAGCTTAACGTGCCCAGCACACATATGAATGGTTTTTTGATTGGTCAGCGTGGCGATACTATGCGCTCCTTGCAGTTTATTACCAGTAATGCGCTCAAAAACAACGGCTACCAATACAATCGCGTAAATATAGATGTAGCGGGTTATAAAAAAGCGCGTGCTGACCGTTTAGCAGAAACGGCTGAGGAGTGGGTCCGCCGGGTCAAAGAAACAGGCGAGTCCATGGAACTTCGCCCCATGAGTGCTGCTGATCGTCGCATAATTCACAAGCTTGCTTCAGAAAGCGAGCTTGTGACAGAATCAGTAGGGGAGGGTCGCGACCGCCGCGTAATCCTAAAACCCTCCGAAACCATCGCGGGGCCCGACAATCAGCCCAAAACAGACACGCCAACAGACCAACAAGCCGCAACAACCTAACCCTCAGCTCGTTACTTACATCAAGTACGAGCACCCAACAATACTAAAACGAGCAACTGCACGGTTTAGTATAATTTTTCAAAATTGATTGGGGTGTTTAATTACAGGGCTATTGAGATTTGTGTGTTTTGTGTCTAGCTAAGCGAGGGAAGAGTAAAAGTAACACGGTCGTTGCCACGATAGGTATAATATATTTTCCAGTGGCAGTTGCATTATTTCTAGTATCGGGGCGGGCTGGTTTGTTAGTTGAGGCGGTTGCAGCAGCAACGCGTGGCTGAGTTATGTTGGTTGTGCTGCCTGTGCTGTACGCAGGGTGTGGCGCGCCAAGAGCTATATTAGCAAGATCTTGATGTGTGGTAATGGGGGCGGGTTGTGTGGCTGCTGTTGTTGGTGCCTGATGGTCGCCCGCTTCCGTTTCGGGATTATTTTCAGGGGGTTTGGGGTTTTCTGAATCGCCGTCTAGTACAGGCGGTTCGCCCATAAAGCTATCACAGGCATCATCAACTCCGTCTTGATCGGTGTCTATCCCAGAGTTTTCAAATGCGTCACAGGAGTCTTGTTCGTTTATAACACCATCCCCGTCAAGATCGTTCTCGCTGACAGCCACATACACAGTTCGGTAAATATCAATATTCGCATCCACAGCATTCTTGCCATAAATGTGTAGTGAATGGAACCCAGATTCGGCGTCCTGAGGGATTAACGCGTTGATAAATAGGTCACCATTATCATCACTTTGGAAATCGCCAAGTTTCACAGGCGTAGAGTTTAGCCATACGGAGTACATTGTTCGGGGCTTTAAGGCATTCTTAGCGCTTGATATAGTTGTTTGCCACCACCTCTGTCTGTATAAGACATTGTTGCCACTATCGTCATCATAATTTAGCTGGTTAATTGAACGATTAGACTTAGGAGCGTCTAGTAATTTTGCAAATCTTTGCGCAGTGTATGTTGGGGCGGTTGTGTTAGTGTTTGGTAGAGGCATGGCTTGTGTTAGGCCGGAGGTCCGTACTCTTACTTTGGCGGCTAAAAGTGAGTGTCCCAAAGGGTTAGGGTGGTAACTTTCATTTCCGATAACACCAAAAATATCGTTTCCAGCAGTTATGCCATTTACGGCTAATGATTTATCCTCTGCCCCGCTACATAGTTCGCTCCCAGAGAAAGAGCCCTCTACATCTACGTAGCTTGCTCCGCTATACTCTGCAGCCGCTTTGACGACTGCGTTTAAGTAAGTCACCAGCTCTCTTGCAAACACTCTTTCTTTTTCATTAAGCCGGACATTAAAGCCGCATGATCCGGTTGTGGAAATAATTTGAGGATAGCCAATTACATACAGCTTGGTTAGCGGTGAAGCGTTCTTAATCTTTTGGTACATCAAATTCAGATCATCAAATTTATTCTCAATTTCTTTTGCAACTTCTACTCTGTCTTCGTAGGTGCTGTAGCATGTGTCTGGCTCAAAGCAGCGCATCAGCTTATCCTTGAACCCTATATCGTTACCGACAACTGAAAGAGTAATAACACTTGGTTGATACCGTTGCACAAATTCTAACTGGGCCAAATATCCCGGTTTAAAATTAACTAAAATATCCTCAGTATCCCTATCTCTCTTACGTATTTCGTCTCTGACTTGACCTGAGTAATCATTATTAGTTTGGGTCATGTCTTCAATTATTGCGCCACTACACGCGAGGCTGTGGAACTTATCATTAAGCAGCGGTGTCCTATTTGGGCCTAGGTGTAGACCGATCTGTTCTGCTAGTAGATATGGGTAGCTTCGCCTGCTGATATGACATTTATTATTATCGGTGTCGGTGCCTGGCTCATACCAAGCATTACCTTGGGTGTCTCCTTCACCGCTTGAGAAAGAATCCCCGAGCGCCATATATTCAAGACTTGGTCTTTGGTATCCGGAATTATGAATAGCAATATACTTTTGGCCGGAAGTAGAATTTGGGGCGGTTGTTTTCTGATGCCGTGCTATAGCGGTAAGTTCTTGATTGTCAAAACTAAACCGCAAGCTACTTATAAAGTTAAAACCGATAATTGAGGATCTGAGAAGCGGGGTTAAGTCACGTTCTTCACATCCAGGTGCGGTATTTACTGTTAAGATGTATGACTGATTTGGGCGGCATGCAATCATGTCGTACACATAAGAACTGCCTCCTTGCAGATTCTGTATATTTCGCGCAGCTACGTACCTGCCATCATTACTAATAGCCATATCATATCCAGACCCACTCCCCATATTTGCTTTAGCAAAAGTCTGCATAGATTTAGACGGTATATGTATGCGCATGATTACATTTTTCACGACCGCGGTCATCCACTCACCATTCCTAGAAGTCGTTATCTCGGATATTGGCAATGTGTTGCCGCTTTCATCAAGAAACTCCTTAGGATATGAACGGACTTGAAATTTTCTTTCATTCCCGTGAATAACACTCTCGCCAGCGCCGACTATATTATAGAAAAAGTACGTTTTATAAGGCATGTTAGTTACCCAATTGATGTCGCCTCCGACTATTAAAGTTCTTTGCCCGGGAACGGGCGTAACACTAAGTCTCCGATTTGATGTGTTAATGAGGAGCTGCGCATGTTCGGTACCCGCAAATTGTACATACACTCCAATTGAAGCCCGCAGGACTATACCTAGTGGTGTCTGCATGGCGCAGCCATAAATTGTTTTATCTTTGGCCTTTATCCATTTATTTGTAACCCATAGGTAGTTTTGAGTTTTAAGCGTGGTGTAGGAGCAATTAGGATAAACAAGATACGCGTAGTTTTCGATTGATTCTTGGCTGCTGTCTTGAACTATTTCAAGCGACTTATCGTTGACCCATATAGAATCGGTATTTGCTTGCAGTCTTAATAAAGGCTGAAAAGCCGGTAATAGTAAACCTATTATTAGTATAAGTAGAACTAATCTCTTCACAACCTCACCTTGTTAAGCCCGATAAAATCAAATATTCTTAAAGTGAAGTATATTATATTAACGGCAAACCGCACAATATATAGCTCACAATTTGGAGACTAATCCCTCATAGGATAATGCTCTGCTTTGGCCGCGCCTCCGCACCCTATACTTATTGAAATATTTTCTTTACTAGAATCAGCTATAAGGTTTCCAAAAAATGCACCCACAGGTACATAGTCATACGTCAGGCCACATCTCATATCTTCTTCGCTGGCCACATAATCACTATCAATTTCTGGGACGGATATGTTGCCCGGAATCTGCTTGAACGATTTCTTTAAGGGCTTAATCACCATGAATTTGTTACCTTGGTTGCGCATAATCTCTTCCACACTAGACGCTAATGCGTCGGCCTCGTCTATGTTAGTTACAATGTATGCGTATTCGTGCGAAATACTACAGGTCAGCGGGCCTTTTGATGATTTTAAGTTAGCCCTGCCGCAGCTATTCCTGCTTTCGGCAGCATCTGGCTTGCCGAGCTTCGCCTCAATTGATGATGCCAAAACACTAAGTTTAGCCTCTACTGATTTAAAACGTTGTCTGTCTTTTTCTACTCCTCCTTCATCTTTGGCTACATAGTAAATAAGTACCCCTAAAATTAAGATAAAAAGAACAGCCATAATCTTCCAAATAACTTTTCTATTTTTTTGTATCTTGTTTATGTTAGCTGGCTTCTGAGGAGTTTTTTTCATAAGCAGTATTGTAGCAGGTATGATTATTCAAACTGTAAAATAAATAGTCTATAGTTTTTTGTTATGCTTATGGTTGCGTGAGGGGTGGTGGGATATACAATGAAGTGTATGGACGATTTCGAGAAGGAACCGCAACCAAAGCATAGAGACCGTATGCTTCTTAAGGATTTTGTGAGCGGAGTGATTCATTATACTGCGCGTGCTGTAGGTGGCACATTTTGGTTTAAGGCGACTAGCGAACAAATACATTTAGGTATGCAAGCTGCATTTGATGCGTTACAGGAGCGGGCAGATGCAGAAAACCTTGACCTCAGATTTCGGGTTCAGCCTGGCCCGGACGGTTCATACGATAGTTTGACGGCAAAGCTTTACCAGCTACTCTATGATGAAGGGGTGCGTGGTGACGACGCATCATTTATAAATCTTATTTATGACGCCAAAAACCCTGTAGCACAAGCGATTCACGAAGATGATTTGCGGGTTGGATCGCCGGAACTGTTTACTGATCTTGCAGAAACGTTCTTGCGGACAGTTGAAAAGCCGCCAGAGCACTAAAAACCGTAAGGTTGACTATATTGGTAATAAGTTATAGGATTTGTATTAACTTTTAGTAGTTTTAAATATTGTTATGACAAATCCAGAGTTTGATTTTAGCCCTGATTTTTATCCGCACGAGCGACTATTTTATGAAGACCTTTTAAATGTGGCTGACATAGAGCAGACTCAACTAGAGATGTTACATGAAGACTTAGACAGATTAAAAACAGAGGCCAACACCTCTCGAACAATTCAAGACCGGGCAAATGTGATACTTCTTATTGCGGCCACACAAGGACAATCTTATGCGGAAGTAAAACGGTTGGCTGAAAGCAGTGGCATGGATATTCGGCCTGATGTTGCCCTGACTTTCTATGAGACGATGCCTGAAATACGCATAATTGAGACAGCTTTGAAGAATAACGACATGGACAATGCGTCACACATTTCAATACCAGCGGACAGAACCGAAGAAGATTATATGGAAGCTCTATTGTTGGCTGCTCGTGCCACTGGCTATAGCTTGTCTGGAATCGTTAATGGGATGATCACGGTAGCCTGCCCCTGGATGTCTTTAGAAGAAGTGAAAGAACAGCATAGCCACGACGAATCCAGCCCCCAAAGCTCTAATGGACCATGGTAGCCCTATAATATAAGCAACAAAGGTAGTTGATATGTCCCTCCTAGAATACGAACCAAACCAAGCTTTGAGAGTTTTTTACGGTAAAGCGGTTGAAATTGATCAAAAGAAAAAATTACTAAACCAGATCTTTAAACAAGATAACAAAGAGCTGAAAAGGGGCATACCAGCTACTAATCACCCCACAGAGTTAAGAATTTTACAGCGTGTGCGCTATGAGGGTATGAGACAAACTGTTGTCGCAGAGAGGCAAATTATTAGCGAGCTAGACCCTGCGCTGCAGCCTATAGCGCCAAAATTTTTTGATTTATTGCCTGCTATAAGAAAAGCTGTGGCTAGTATAGAAGAGCGCAATCCCAGGCCCGTTACTGATTTTATTAGCTGTCCTGTGGTGTTAACTGAAGATCTGTGTAAAGCGTTATGGATTGCAGCTCAAGGGACAGGGTATGCGATGACGGGTGAATCTTCTGTCGAATTGGTAATAGCCCTGCCTGATACGGCGCCGGATGAGGCCGCGCCCTTCCCGCGCGAGGCTACTTATTAGCCTTTGTCTTGATTGACTCAACTGGGGAGAAGATGTAATGTGATGATAGATAAGGTTTATTAACCTATGACTTTGCCTGACTTAGAACCAAATCCTGACGTTGAAGGCTTAATGTTTTTTGATGCAGCTGTTACTCTGAGCCAACAATTGGAGCTAGTAGACACAGAAGTTAAAAAATTAAATAATGACAACCTCAGAGGTTATGTATCTAAAGAAGAATTTAATACCCAAAAAACAATCAATGAAACTGAAAAGAACAGGCTTGCCGATCAAAAGAAGGCGATAATTGCTGGGCTGCCTGATGAGCTGCGAGATGGCGCCCATCATTTTTTTACTTTGCTGCCACACATAAGAGACGCTGTAGCCAATATCAGGAAGGGTGAAGCCGATGTGCATGTTGCTGAACCCAATGGCAATAATCATAAGCCAACTGTTTACCTGTCCAAGGCTTTATTGTTAGGCGCAAAGGGTACCGGCTATACTCTAACGGCTCGTACCACCGAAGGGGGATACATTATTGCCAGCCCCTACATGGGCTTTAAAGACGTGGAACTATTTGAACCAGACCCTCAAGTCTAGACTTATTAAATAGGGACGGGAACAGGTGATGGAGCGGGCAGGACAGTCCTGCCTAAATTGCCGGCAGCTTTGCCTACTCTTTCTAATAGGCGGCGTTGGCGTTCATTGCCGTCTCGGCTTGCATAGGTTCTTACTACTCTCAAGTCCGTATATCTTTCAATAGCTCTAAGCTGCTGGTTGTTGCCGAATGTATCTAACCTTATCTCTGGAGCGTCAAGCTGTATGGGGCAAAATTCTGCTATGCGGGTGTTTTTACGCCAAGTCTTGAGCATAAAGGCCTGTCTTGCTGCGACAAAGGGCTGGTCGAGATCCCAAAGCTTAATTATTCTTTGCTCTCCTAATGAAAGCATAACACCCCATTTTGCAGCATTGTTATAACGAATCTGCTGTTTTGGGAATACAGCAACTTCCAAGCCAAACCCGTAAAGGCCAGCCGCACTACAGTCTGCCCAATGCTGGGCATAAGGCGTTTCCAGAGTTGGGCTGGGTTCGCCGGGCCAGTCCCAGCCCGCGGGCGCTGAACCAGGGTAGTGAACAAGCCGTTCTCTCCTGGCAACAACTAACGTACCGTCACCAAGAGAGTTAACCGACGGGTTAAATTCACTTTCATTTACGATAACTTCAATATAATTGCCTTCTATAACCTCGTCTAAACCGTTCTTAAGTAACTGAACGGCATTTTTGTAGCGTAGTTTACCCAAAAGCGCTGCCATGTGGTCGTGAGTCTGAGAATAATTAGGATCCTGAATGTCAACCCCCCAATATTCAGGACTATATAGATGAGGATCAGATTCTAAGTGATATGCCATAAGATTATTAATGCAAGTTTACAATCTTTTTAACCGTACCGCAACGCACAGTGCTTATAAGTTTTTACATTTAGTGAATAAGGCTGTACAGAGATAATTAATTCACAGAACTGTCCGCATAGCTTCTGCGCCATAAGGGTACAAACTAATAAGGGGAACTGTTATGTTGACGACAATTGCTATCATACTAGCGGTTTTGTGGCTGTTTGGCCTATTGGCTGATATAGGGGGCGGGTTAATCCAGCCGTTGTTGGTCGTAGCCCCGGTGGTATTTATATACAACATGATCACCGGCAGACGCAGCGTCTAGACGATCGTCGACTCAATTAAAGGGCCTGTATCGGGCCTTTTTGTCGCCGCAATATAGCACTTGTGTTTATTGTGGGATTGGAGAATAATGATTTAAAAGTAGTAATCAAAATGGCTATTGAAAGAATTGTTTTCAAATCAGAAGTACACGACCCCAGGGAACGGGAGTTCCTGCACGGAGTATACGGCTGGCTGGTTGGAATATTGAATGGCGGGGGGTACGAGGCTGAACGAGAAGTAGAAAAAGAGCCCCTGACATTTTTCGGCAATCATGTTTTTACATTTGCAAGCGTATTAAAGCCACCCGGTGTTGTAGCTGGGGAGCTGCAGCTACAATTTGTTGATGCGGATAATAGGATCCAGCTCTTTGTGGACGATATGCTGGCTAGCCCAGGGCCGGGGTCAGAAGTAGACGATGTAACGGCGAAAGCACTAGAATGGACGCGCCAAGTATTATGTTCACCTCGTATCTCCGAAGAGGTGTCTGCCAATGTTCCCGCCGAAAGCCACCCCCTTGCTGTTAATTAAGGTGTTGACTGATAGGTTTACCGGGGCTAATTACCCCAATATAGAATTAAACACCTCTAACTGCTGCTCAGCCATTTTCTGCCAGGAGAATTTCTTAACCTGTTTGTAGCCGTTTTCTATAAGCTTCGTCCTAAGCGATTCTTTTGTTAGGACCTCATGTATTTTAGTGGCCATGTCTGCCACATCTTCGGGGTCAAAATAATGCGCCGCTTCACCATAAACTTCTGGCAAGCATGTGGCGTTACTGCTGACGACGGGGCAGCCATGCATCATGGCTTCCAGGCCTGGTAGCCCAAAACCTTCGCTTAAAGAAGGGAATACATACGCCCTGGCGTTTTCGTAGTACCATTTAGACTCTTGATCAGGGATAAAACCGGTAAATATAATGTCTTCAAAATGTGGCTTGGCTTTGGCCCATTTGTTAAGCTGTTTTGCATGGTAC
>JAJDCK010000012.1 GCA_029260855.1 Candidatus Saccharimonadota bacterium | reverse complement strand
TCATGGCTTTTCAACCAGTCTAGGTAGTATTGGAGTTCGGCTATGGAGGCCTGGATGTCATCGAAGGCGCGGTGGAGACCTTGTTTTTCAAAGGCTACGCCGTACTTGCCTTGCATCAAAACCTTCAATGCACTGACGTCCAGCATGCGGTAATGGAGCTTTAGATCAAGTGCTGGCCACCACTTTTGAATAAATTTGCGGTCATTATGGATTGAGTTGCCTGCCAATACGGCTGGCTCTGAACCAAAATGTTTACTTACCAGTTCGATCAGTTCATCTTCAACTACCCCGAGCGGTTTTGCATCAGCTAGCTTATCCAAAAAGTCATCGCGGTTAGCTGGATAATCTTTCCACCATATATTTGCCTGCATACGCGCAACCACCGTCTGGTGGTTGCCGCCACGCACTCTGGCTTCATATGATTCCAGCGTCTTGAAATTAAAGTCCGTTATCTCGACTGCGACCTCTAAAATCACGTCTTTGTCCGGTTCTAGGCCGGTCATTTCGATATCCAGCCACAATAGCTTGGTCGGTATCGCGTCTTTATTTGGTTTTGTCATTCAAAATCCTTTCAAACCATTGTACCGTTTCTTTGAATAGTTTCTGCATCACTTCGTCAGAATCTTCAAGTTGGTGGTGAGCGTCAGCTATTTCTAGGAATTTCTTGGGTTCATCTGCCGCCTTAATGTAACGTTTGCCGAGATGACTCATCTTGCCTTTGCCGGCTGCAATCAATTTAAGCGGATAGCCCTTATGGGCGGCCAAGTTTGTGGTATCCCCCATTGCCAAATCATCATCCTCCATCGGCTTCGGCGTAATATATCCAGGCCCAGCCAAACCGACGACAACATTATCGTAAGTTTTCTTGGGAAAGTCAGTCCCCAAATCTGGTTCATCATGCCAAATTAAGCCGTGAGTCGGATCCCAAAGCACCGCTCCGTCTAGTTTTGCCTGTGATTTTAAAATAGTCAGACCGCCGTAACTGTGGCCAACGGCAAAAATTTTAGGTACATTTTGCCTTTTCAAATAATTTACAACCGCCTCAAAGTCTTCTGTATGAGTTTGAAGTGTGCAATCCAGCAAATTACGAGTCGTTTTTTCAAAGTCGTACATAAACAGCCTTAGCGTACTAAAGCCTTTTTCGTGAAGATATCTCGCGCCAAGGAATTGCAACAGCTCATTCCCGCTTCCTGGCCGGCCGTGCATCATCACGACCAAAGGCACGGTAAAATCCCCGCGTAGAATCCCTTTGATCTTTAGCCCGTTTGTTTTCGGCAAGTCAATATAAATCGTTTTTTCAGATACCGCACGGTATGTCATCCCTGTCATTACCTCCAGTATACATGCTTACTTAAGTAGCATTGGTTTTTGTTCCGGGGCCTAATTGCCGAGTGCAGCCGGCGCAACCGACCGGATTGCCCCGCGCGAAACGTGCCCTGGGGCAAAAACCTATGCCGGCTAGACTGGTGATTATTCCTGGCCGAGGTCTTTGAGGGTCCTAGACCAGTTGGCGCGTTCTTCTACTGCTGCTTGGGTGATGGCGTCGGCTTTTTGGGTGATTTCGCGGTAGCCGGTGGTGCTGGCGATTGCCTCGTAGGCCAGCTTCAGGCTCACCTTTTTAAGCCCTTGCTCTTCGGCCATTTCCAAGCAGTTATCATCACGCGGACGGCATTTTTCGCCTAGCACCAGCCACTCGGCCACGTTCTCGTCGTATGGAATGGTCATGGTTGTAGCGATGTTGAGGCCGCGGTTAGTTTCTGCGTCCAGCTGGTCAAAAATAAAATTGCCGGTTGAGTAAACTATCAGTTTGCCTTTATAAACTTCGGTATTTTGTACCCAGTGCGGGCTGTTGCCGATCAAAAACTCCGGGGCACGATCAACAATTTTGTGCGCAATACTCACCTGCTTATCATCAGCTCTGGATTGATATTCTGTGCCTACTTGCATAAAGGCAAAGACCGGCATAATTTTGGCGTAGCGATCCATGGTTTCTATCTCACCGGCTTCCGGTTCGTATTCAAAGTAATGCCAGGCGCAAAACGCCACCGGCAGAGTGCCTTTGACTTCGCTTTTATCAGGTTTTTGCAGTCGCACTGGCAAGGCTATAACCTCGCAGATATCGCCCTTTTCACGCGGGCTGTAGTTGCCTACTGTCTGTAAACCGCCCCCTTCCAGTAGCTCCACGGTTTCTTCGTAACCATCCTGGCCCATGTCGCGAGTGTGGTTATTGGCGATATTGGCAATAGTCACCGGGAAATGTTTTAGGATTGCCGGCAGGAATTCCGGGCGGCAGTTAAAAATAGTGTTCGCTACCTGTTGACGATATGGAATATTGTTCATGGTCATGGGGCATTCGTGGTCAAACTCCCAGGCGTCATACTGCTCGGGGTTAAAGGTGTTGAATCTGCTAAGTGGCTGGCTGTAATCAATCGTGCCGTCCGCCCCCCTAGCCTCATTCTCTACCGCTCTGGCGATCACCACCGTACCACTGAACAGATACTTGCCGTTTACCTGCTCATACTCTAGGCCTTTTGATTCAGAATCACCCGTAAACGGATTGAGATTCTTCTCTGCAGCGCTATCCGGTCTGAGCAAGATTATACCAATGCCAAGAAGCACCAAGAGCAGGCCAATAACAAGCTTGCGCTTGGATTTTCGTTTTGGCGGCCGTATACCTGGCCTGTATGTGTCATACCTCATATACTTATACTAAGTATGTCACACAAGAAGTTAATTATTCCAGTGATCATTATCGCTACAACGGTCGGAGGGGTGTTCTTTATACTGCGAGAACCAGTTCCCGCTCAGTTAACTAATAATGGGCAACGGGCCGTTCCCGCCTGAGAATAAATGTAGGTTTTGGAGGAGTGTTCAGTTTCCGGCGTTTCAGCCAATCAACCTCTACACCGGCGCCATTCAAGGCAACGATTGAAGCCTCAGGGCGCAAACCACGATTAATAGCTTCTGTTTCGGCTACGCTCAGTAATTGCAGCAATACTTCGTCACCAAAACCGGCAGTTAACTGTCAAAATTAATACCAGACACCTCCAAACTCCCCATAATCGTTAAGCCTATAAACTATACTATTAATAGTATACCACACAAACTAATGAAATGCAATAACCTCAACCCCCTAACAAGAGAACTGTCGGCACTGATGTAGTTTTGCCCAACGTCTTACCATTTTCACCTGTAGCTAGCTAGCCTCCGGAAGCGGCTGTCAGTTTTGATGCAATACTACACCCCAAACCGAATCCTCTCTGCTTAGGGGACCCGTCATTTGCTGATACAAGAGAGTGCTCGTGATGCGGCACGAAAAGCCGCATTAGTATTGTCCAGATGAAATAACTGGCACTTCGGTGTATGTGTTCAGAAGTTGCCTAACCCGCTCCGTTTGCGCCTCAACCGTGGTTTCGTGAACAGATTTTTCCAGCAGCTCACCTGCTTCATCCAGCGGCATCATCTGGAAGTTATGTCTCGCCGCTAAATCTGTGGTATTGGCGCGCGCTTTCTGAGTGGCTGTCCATTCGTAGTGCTGATACATCGGCAAGAAGCTGATGTTTGTAATCTTTTTAGTTGAGGTGTCTATGTCCATTACGGCAAAACCACCGATCAAGTTTTCTATTTCTGTTTGAGAATTCAAGAAATTACCGAGCGAAAACCAAGCTAGGGCTTCCCTGCCGTCCGCTGCCAGCACCCTTTTAACCGGCTGCAGTGTATGCGTCCCGTGACCGAAAATTACGTCCGCGCCAGCATCCGCCAAGACCTTTGCGATTCTATCCTGCGAGTCGTTTATGTCGTGCGAATACTCCGTGCCCCAACGCATACTGACGATTACAAAATCTGCTTCTGACTGAGCCGTGGCTATTTCTACTTTAGCCGTTGCTTCGTCATACATATTCACGCCGTAGCCGTTGGCAACAGGCTGGTTGGTATAAGTTAAGTAAGAAAGAAGGGCAAATTTCATGCCCTTGACCGTAAATATCCGAGGTTTTTTCTGCTCGTCAAGCGAACGGTTAGCACCGGCTACCGCCAGCACGCCCGGCCGGTTGTCCCAAACTGTCACCGCATCATCAATCATAGCCTGGCCTTTGTCGTTGGTGTGGTTCGTCCCCAAATTTATGACATTACAGCCCACATCTTCCAGCCCGCGTGCGAACTCTATCGGCGCGTTGAAGCTGGGGTAGCCGGTTATGCCGTGTTTTTCACCGGCAGCCATTGTGGCCTCGTTGCAAAAACTTATGTCAGAATCCTGAAAATACTTCTTAGCACCGATCATAAGGCTTGCGTAATCGTAGCTACCATCAGAATTTTTGGCATTCTGAGTTATAGAATCATGCCCAATCATGTCACCAGTCGCTACTAGACGTATGGTGTTGTCCGGCCGCTTTTTCACCGGTTCGGCAGTTTCGCCTGATTCGCTTGTCTTTTGCTCTTGGCCTCTGCTTGTCAGATAATTAAATGCGCCAAATACCAGTAAAACTATGAGTAATACAACAAAAATTATGCGCAGTTTACGTAGTCTGGGTTTCATTTACCAGCGTCTCCCTTTGACTTGAATTCCAGTGAACACGAATTTATACAGTACCGCCTGCCTGTCGGCTGATCAAACGCATCGTCAAACACATGCCCTAGGTGCCCGCCGCAGTTAGCGCAAACAGCTTCAACCCGATGCATCCCGTGGCTGTCATCGTCTTGAAGTTTGACCACTCCACTTTTTGCAACGTCATAAAAGCTAGGCCAGCCAGAGAGAGAATCAAACTTATTATCACTAGAGAACAATCCGGCGCCACAGGCGGCACAGGCATACACACCCACGGCTTTGTTGTTTAGAAACTTGCCAGTAAACGGCTGTTCGGTGCCCTTTTCAAGCATTACCCGCTTCTGGTCTTCTGTCAGGTGTGAGACAAACTTCTTTGAGTCCATCAAGCTGTTAACCAGTTATCTTTTCTGATTAGAGACAGCTTTGTTCACCATTGTGTAGGCCCAGATCAACAACTCCAAAACTGCTAATTCTACTAACATAGCCATAAATGGAACAAAATAATGATCTTGCCAGCCTATGCCGTCCAGGGCTGGTCGTTCAACGGCAGAAAACTTGTTAGCGATCTCGGTACTCACATTGCTCAAAAACTGATACAGCACCAACCCTACGGCAACAGCTACTATCACAGAAGCTGCGTCTTTGCGTTTTAAAATCTTTTCAATAGCCACGGTGGCCTCCTGTTTAATTATAAGCGGAATTATAGTCCGATAGCCCTAATTAATAAACGTTTACGCCTTCTTCTTGTCAATTTTGTCCAGTCTCAGACCTTTAACTATAAAGTACACTACAGCCGCGACCGCCAAAAAGCTGATCAGTACCGCTATAAAAGCCCCGTAACCAAAATCGGCAGTTTTTCCAAAAAGTGTTAAGCTAAAAGTCTTTTGGGCAAGAGTGCCACCTCCGGGCAAAATTAGCCCCAGCAACGGGTTTAAAAAACTGGCTACAATCTGATCCACCAATGTCTTTACTTGTGTCCCTAGTACCAAGCCGACCGCCAACCCGACTACACCCTGTTCGCGCACAAATGTCATAAAACCGCTCAGATGCCCTTTCATATTGGGTAGCGGAATCTTCTCAAGCTCTTCCCTTGCTACTTCTACACTTTTCAATACCTCTGCTTTAGTTGGCTCTCTCATCGTTGTTGCCTCCTTGAATCCCTGACTTTTAGTATACGCTCAATGGCTATGCTGATGGCAGCTTCTGTGGGCGATATTTTATCCTGCACTGCCCTTTTAAATATATGGCGCGTAGCGGCCGTTAGGTATTGCTCGAGTTCTTGGGTAATGCGCGCTTCGGGCCAATGCTCACCCGCCTTGTTTTGCAGCCATTCCAGATAACTGACCACGACTCCGCCGGCGTTCGCCAATACGTCCGGAATAATTATTATGCCCTTTTGGATTAGGTAGTCGTAGGCCTTTTCACTGATCGGTCCGTTAGCCAGTTCTAGGATATAACGAGCACGGACCGTATCCATATTGTGTTCAGTTATAACGTCACCTAGCGCTGCAAGCACTAGCACATCTACCTCTGTATTTATGAGCTCATCATTAGTAATTGTACGCGCACCGGCAATTTTGTATTCAGCTAAACGGCCGTTTTCGCGTTTGAATTTATCAGTCTCTTTGGCATCTAAACCGTTCGGGCTATAAACACCACCGCTACTGTCCGTGGCCGCTACCAGCCGCCAATTAGGGTGATCTTTCTCGGCAATCTCCCCGAAGTAAGATCCGACGTTACCGAACCCCTGGATAGCCATGGTGATTGGTTGAGCGCTATCACCAAGCTCTTCCAACACCTCCCTAAGCACTATTACCCCACCGTGCCCCGTCGCTGCCTCACGACCAAGGCTACCGCCATTTTCAATCGATTTCCCTGTGAAACTGGCCTTAGTTTTATCTCCGGTCAGTTTTTCATACTCGGCCACCATCCAATCAATAACTCTTGAGTCGGTGTTAACGTCAGGTGCCGGTATATCTTTGTCTGGACCGATGTGCTCTATTAGCCCGGCTACATATTTGCGTGATAATTCTTCCAGTTCTTCGCGCGAAATCTCCCTGGGGTTGACCGCTACCCCGCCCTTGCCACCGCCTAGCGGCAGGCCGACAGCTGCGGTTTTAATTGACATTAAGGTTGCCAGTGCTCGTACTTCTTCCGCGCCCACTTCCGGATGAAAGCGTATGCCGCCCTTGTACGGCCCAAGCACGCTGTTATGTTGAGTCCTGAATGCCTTGAAGCGCTTGCCGTCTGTAAGCTCAATCTCAAACTCATGCTCGGCTTCGGTCTTGAGCAAATATTCTATATCACCTGGAGTAAGCCCCAGTCGCTCCCCCGCCCGCCTTATAAGATCCTGTGCGGTCTTAAGCATGTCTTCACTCCCATTAACTCATACGATTGTACGCTCTTATAGCCGGATAAAAAACTCGTAGTCAATGCTTATTCACCACCGCCCCTTTTAGCAAGATTCGGTAGGTTTATGTGTTCTGTAGCTACCGGGGTGACGCCATCTCCTAAGTTCACGTCAGGATTTGTCATATGGTATTCGCCGAATGCTACATTACTATTTAGCTCACCTGAGAGCGTGGTTATCTCCGCGCCCTTACCGTCTACATGAACAGGCATTACCACCATAGTCTCGGGGTCAAATTTAACCTGTTCAACGGTCGGCTTGCCGTCGGGGCCTGGCATGGCACTAAAAAATTTCACATTAGTGCCTGGGTTAACTAAAGCGTCCCAGCCACCACCGTCATAGCCTTCTACAACCGGATAGTCAATTGTGCGCGTAACGCTTAAGTCCTTGCCCCCACTCTTTAGCTGTTCAACAATTGTAACGCAGGCAAAGTTCAGGTCGCGTCCTTTATTGTGTTCAATATCATCGGCTATCTCCTGAGGCGTACGTATCTCAACCTTTGAGAAGTCAGCTTCTTGGCTGCTTTGTTCGTCTATTGGATGTTCGCCTGTAATTATTTCCAATTCTTTTTTTATACCACCTTGGTCGTCAGCTATCTGCACAAGACGGGCAATTAACGGATAAACTACTTCGTCATGCTCTCTCTGCCATACATCATTATCTGGTGAACCCGCAATTCTCTGGGCATAGGTAAGCGTGGACGTGGCCATTAGGGCGTGGACCACCTCGTGAAAAGTTGTGATGTTTTCATCAGAAACTACATTACCCCCACCAAGGCTACGGCCGATTAAAATCAGTAAATTACGGTACGAGGTTGTATTTGAGTTTTGTTGGTCCGAACTATCAATCCCCATACCGCCGGCTTCGCAAGCTTCGCCAGGCTGCAGTTGGCGAAGTGTTTTTGCGTTATTATTAGGTATGATACATGTGTTAATGTCGTCGGCAATTATAATATTAACCGCCACATCATCTAACTTGCCTGCTCGCGCCAGCGTCTGCAGGCGTTCAATTTCTGCTTGTGGCAATACGCTTTGGTCTAAGCTGCTTAATTCATTAATTAATAAGCTCGTGGCTACATCAAGTGCTCTTGGGTCAATCTTAGGTGGGTCGTTATCTTCATCGGTCCTAGCCTCATAAATGTTATAGCCTATTCCTGAACTCGTCTTAACTACGCCTAGCAAGCTTGCGTTATTCGCCTCTAAAGTGGTCTCACGGTTATTGAGCTCAATAGCCGAGCGGTCATAACCAAGAGGCCATTTGTCATAATAAAATTTTATTTCGCTAGAAGTCAGTATGCCCTTATAGAAAGTCTTAGCCTCATCAAGACTTTCAAACCAAATATCTTTATAACGCTCCTTAGCGTTGATCTTTTCCTCAATAGACTCTATACGTTTTTGTTCTTTTTTGGTCAAAGGATGTTTAACAATTGGCTCGGCTTTAGTGTCCAAGAAGGCTTCACTTTTTATATAAGCTGCCTTTATATCAAGTGATGTAAAAGCCTCGTCGCTTATGTCTTGTTGAACTTCTGCCTCGCCATCTGGCACTTGCGCTGGCGCCTCAAACGCAGCATCGTTATGGCCAGCGAATAAGCCACCACCAAGCATTAAGACAGAAGTGGCTACCCGCGCTAGCCTAAACCTGTGATCCTGAACATGCTGGATTGGCTCGTGTAGTATGTCGCCCTGTTCGGGATTGGAGGCTGGTGCTGGTTGGGAATTCATAGTATATATTTGTTTTAAATAAGCCCATTAACTATAGCATAAGCTTTACATATTTGCAACTATATAAACAGCTCTTGCTTTCCGTATATGATTACATACGTTCAGGTGCAGGGATATTTAGAAGCTGCAAGCCTTTTTTGAGAGTATCTGCATAGGTTTGTACTAGTTTAAGGCGCAAATCCTGGCGCGGATCATCCAGCACGCGGTTGTGCTCGTAGAAACTGTTAAAAGTCTGGGCCAGTTCATATAAATAAGTTGCGACATGGCTTGGCAGCAAATCGTGTACAGCCTGGTCTACGACTTCGCCGTACTGCCCGAGTTTACGCACCAGGCTGCGTTCGGCCGGCTCTAAGTCCGGTAGTTGGTGGTTGGTGGTTGGTAGTTTCGCTTTGGCTAGAATGCTGCGGGCCCGGGCGTGGGCGTATTGCAGGTATGGTCCGCTGTTACCCAGCAAACTGACCGATTCTTCAGGCTCGTAAATGATGTCGCCGCCGATACGGTTCTTAAGAAAGGAATATTTGATGGCGGCCAACACTACTTGATCATCATTGTTGCCTGTAAGCTTTTTATTGGCTTCTGTCGCTGCATCCAGTACATCTACAGCACGCAGGATATTGCCTTTACGACTGCTCATTTTTACGCCCCCAGCCAGCTTGACCATGCCATGTGTCAGATGTGTGGTAGCCTCTGCAAGATCAGGTTCAAACTGTTCAACCGCCTTAAGTAAAACCGTCATATACTCAGTCTGCTCATTGCCAGTAATAACCACTGAACGGTCGAAGTGGTAATCAGCCCATTTTGTCATAATCAGGCCGATGTCTTTCGCCTCATACGTAGGTAAGCCCTCGCGGTTTATGAACACACGAGTGTGCAGGTTGAAATCTTCGCCCTTGAACACCACTGCGCCTTCGGATTCTGTAAATACTGTGCCGGTATGTTCCCGTACGGTCTTTAGGCCCAGCTCGGCAACTTGGCTTTCCGGATAATATTTTTCGAACTGGCTGCCTATACGGTCATAAAATTTGTCAAAATAATCATAGCTCCACTGCCGGCACGTCCAATAAATTTGCGCAAACGGCGATCCATGGTCGTTGTCTGAGTGAAGCCGATAAATGCGTTTGTTCAGGCGGACTATCTCGGCTTTTGCCTCTTCGTCATCCTCATAGGCCGCTGTACCTTCAATATAAGCGCCGGCCATCCATTCTGACCGCTGCTCTTCAGACACTTCGCTAAGTTTGTCGGGTTGTTCGCCGCCAAGGCGCTTGAGTATTACGTACATGGTCTTGCCTACGTGCAGTCCTACGTCACCGCCGTAGTTCACGCGGTGGACTTCCCCACCGGCCACTTCTAACAGGCTGGCTATGGCGTCACCGACAATACTGGTATAAAGATGCCCAGCGTGCAGGACTTTAAAGGGGTTTGGATCTGAGTATTCGGCTACGATCTTCTTGCCAGCCAAGGATGTTGACGGTTCTGCTGCAGCTAGCTGCCAGAGCGATTGATCACTTATCCTTATATTAATAAAGCCCGGGCCAGCAATTTCTATGTTCGCAATAGCCGGACTGTTTATCTCGGCAGCAATAGCTTCGGCAACTTCTCGCGGTCCACCAGCTGGCGGATTGTTCAGTTGGCCTGCCAACTTCAGAGCAACGTTAGTCGAATAATCGCCGAATTGTTCGTCTGGGCGTGTTAGCTCAACATCAACTTTTGACTTGAACAATTTTTTAACAGTGTCACTAATAGCTGTTTTAATCTCGTCCATATGCGCCCCAGTATAACACCTTAGAATATATATTTAGTGGCGACTGTTGGCAGAGACAGCTCTGACCAATTGCCACGCAACCGCATACATTGTTCCAAGCAGCGCAAAAAACGTAAGGGTCGTTACAAACACCTGGGGTTTAGCTGCCGGGTTAATAATGTAATCTGACACATCAAACAAAATACCAGCCGGCTTAACCAGAACATCCCAGGTGTTCCAGCGCAAATAACGCCCAAGATATATGGCAAAACTACAAACAAACAAGATCCCGGCGACTATCATATGCGCATCTCTGCGTCTGATTCTCAGCAGCAGCTCGCGGTGTACCATATATAGACTCATGAAACCAACCACAAGGCTGTTAAATATGAACGAGCTCAGCATAACTATATCGTACAGCAGCCCTACTTCACCGGTTGCGTGTAAGTGAATGAAGTCCGTGATCATATAAAAACTATTCGGCAAAAAAGCCAGCCATAAAAAAGTCAGGGCCATGCTTTGCAAGCTCAGCCACGCAGAAGCACCAAGACGCTTTACTAGCAACCAAGCAAAAACTAACGGGAGCCACGCCAAAAACAAATTCCACACAAGGAACCAATATCTATTATTGCCGGCATCTATATAACGGGCTAAAAATAATGCCAAACTGAGGGCATTTGATGCCACAAGTGCCCAGAAAAGCCCCAAGAACCGACTGTTAAGGCTTTGAACACCCTTCATACTAGTCAGTATATCACCAATGTTAGTTACCCTTTTTGTGCCGAATGACTATATAATAGATGCAAATGAGTCTTATCAATACGGTTCTGGATACTTGTAGGTCCCTGGCACGGGCAGTAATGCACTACGTTGCGATAATATTAGATCGGGTTTCTTCCGGACACATTACGGCTAACACCGTAACTCTTGTCAGTCTTTTGGGTCATGTCTATATAGCCTACTTGATTGCCGCGCGCCACCCGCTTTGGGCAGGTGCATTGCTCATAGTTTTTGGCCTTATGGATACACTGGATGGCGAGCTGGCACGTTTGCAAAAACGAGCCTCGTCAGCCGGTATGTTGCTGGACGCCTCAACCGACCGAATTAAAGAAGTGTTATTGTTCGTCGGTGCAGCAGCCTTTTATGTAAAACTCGGGTATCCTAATGTAGCGGTTTGGGCGGTCGCAGCTTGCGGAGCCTCTTTGTTAGTCCCGTTCATTAAGGCAAAGGGTGAAACAGCCGTCAAAGACAGTCACCTTACACCAAATGAAATAAACCGCCTGTTTGGCGGCGGCATCGCCAGTTATGAAATCAGGGTTACCTTATTTATAATTGGTCTATTCACAAGCTTACTGCCGGAAATGCTAATTATTATCACGATACTGTCATCTATTACAGCTGCAAACCGGCTCATTAGCATCACCCGAAAGTTGTAGATGTACAAAATTGATCTTCACACACACTCAATCGCCTCTCCCGACGGTGGAATATCGCCAAGTCAGTACGAAAAAGCCATAACAACCGGGCTTGTTGACTATGTAGCTATAACGGACCATAACCATATAGATATGGCTATTGGGCTTCAGCAACAGCTGGGCGATAAGATTATCGTTGGCGAGGAGATAATGACCACTGACGGCGAGATTATCGGCCTGTTTTTGACTTCACTAGTACTACCCGGCCAGTCAGTACAAGAAACTATTCGCCAGATCAAAGTCCAGAACGGCATCGTGTATATACCACACCCCTTTGAAACTTTGCGCAAAGGCCTACATCCGGCCATTTTAGAGGAATTTTTCCAGGATGTTGATGTTATTGAAGTCTGTAATGGCCGGGCTTTTCTGCAAAATCGCAGCGAACAAGCAGTCGTCTGGGCGCGACTCAACCACATGCCAAGCGCAGCCAGCAGCGACGCCCACGGCCTGAAGGGTTTGGGCGCAACATTTGTCAGCATAGACAAGCCACCAACACGCGAAAATATCATCCAACAGATAGCTAGTGGCAAATTATTAACTGACCGCCCGGGTTTACGCGCACTACTCTATCCTAAATACCACCGTCTTAGAAAAAAGCTTAAAGGGCACATAAAATGAATGATTGGTGGGAAGCGTTTTGGTTCTTTTTGCCAGCTGGCTTCGCTAACATGGCACCAATACTTGCAGCTAAGGCCCCCGGCTTAAGACGATGGGACACGCCGATGGATTTCGGCAGATCGTGGCGCGACATACGAATACTGGGCAACCACAAAACCTGGCGCGGACTTATTTCCGGCACAATTTTTGCTGCTTTTATAGGTTGGGTCCAGTATCGGTTCATAGGCAATAGCCCTGAATCCCTGTGGTTCATTCTCCTTGCAACAGGGGCTATGGGTTTTGGAGCCCTCTTGGGTGATGCCATAAAAAGCTTTGTCAAAAGACGCCGCAACATACCGTCAGGCAATGCGTGGATACCATTTGACCAAGTTGACTTTATCATTGGTGGGCTGATTTTCGCCTCGTTATTTATACGACCGTCTATCAGCCAAATCATTATGATCTTTATTCTCTACTTCGGCTTACACATAACAGTGAGCTACCTTGGTTATTTAACCGGCTTCAAGAAAAAACCTATCTAGAAGCTTTTATGAAGGTTTCGTAGGTAAAGGCTTTATCAAAAATCGGTTTGTCAAAATACGTAAGCATAGCCTCCATTTGTGAAGGCATTGCAGCAAGTGCCTGGCGCTTTATGGCTAACAAATCGCTGGAAAGATTGAAATAAATATCACATTCATCAGGGTTTTTTAATACTGGCTGATCAATCATAAAGTAAATGTTTAATGCTTCGTCGGCTTGCTTTAAATAATTGTCATATAAATCCTTGAGCGTAACCACATAGTAAACGTCAATCGGCCAATCCGCAGCCCGGCAGGCGCTACTTGCCCACCTAGAAATGGTTTGATGGTCGGGATGGCCGGTCAATCCATCGGGCCCAAAGGTCAGAATCGTGTCCGGATGGACCTGCTCTATAATGCGCTGAATTTTGGTGGTAGCTTGGGCCTCGTCAGCTTTGTCGCATTGACCATCTTGATACCCTAACCAGTGATGTTCTTTTATTCCTAGAATATTTAGGGCGTCATGGAGCTCCGTAGCTCGGATTTCTCCTAGCTGGTCTGGCGGCCACCTTTCAGCATCCTGCACCCCAGCTTCGCCTTTTGTAGCCGTTACGCAAACCACACGCTGGCCATTTTGGACAGCAGCTGCCAAAAGCCCACCACACGTAAAAGACTCGTCATCCGGATGTGCCCAAACCCCCATAATAGTACCAAGCTTGGCAATATTTTTTGAGTTGCTAATTCTTGGCATATTAATGCTTATCGGTTCAGTTCTTCCTTGAGCTTTTCTACTAAATCCACAGGCGTTGGGTTGACTCCGTTCAGTATCGCCAAATAAATACTCACAAAATCACCGAACACACTTGTCCAGAATAATTGCTGCGCCACGTTATCACCCACAGGTACAACAATCTCGGGCATCGGACGTTTCCCAGATAGCAGCCTCTCGCTGACTACAAAACGCTGTTGTACGCGCTTGTGTTCTAGATTGGAGCGTATTTCTACAACCCCGAACGGTTTATCCGTGGGCTGCCCAGACCAACCTATAAACTCGTTATGGTTAAATTCTGGGTACTCATTCCACCACGCCAGGTTTTTGGCGCTTTCGTTGATACATATCTTCCATTTGCGCGCTGCTGGTGCCATTAATGGGCCGCTGTAAATAATCACGGTTTTGCCCATTAACTCCAGGGCCAATTGTTTGGCCGCGTTTTGGGACACAGGCACTTCTGGGCCCCAACTATGGGTCTGGTTTTTCAGCCACTCAGAAATAGTCACACGTTCTTCTAAGGCTTTTTTATTAATGATGCCGAGCGGAGCCAGAAGCTCCAATAGTGCCGCGATAAAGTAAAACGATGACATACGTGGCTGTGTTCCGCTCGGCAATGAATAAAGTGGTAGATTTTTTTCTTGTGCTAATTGCTGAAGTTTTCCCCCAGAAGCCATAACTACAATTTGTGCGCCCCTAGATTCAGCTTCGTGAATAGAGGAAATAATTTCTTCTGTATTGCCAGAGTAGCTAGAAGCTATAAAGAGCGTGTGTTCATCTACATGCTGAGGAATTTTGTAGTCCCCGCAAATAGTTAACGGCACACTCACTCCTGGCCAGGTCAGTAAATAAAAAGCGGGCCAGCGAGACCCACCCATACCTGCGAAGACAACATTACTTATCTCTGTTTTTGGTTGAAATAACACATCGTAACTACGCACAAGTTGTTGCCATTGTTTTTCGGCTACGCCAAGTGCATCCTGTGCATCGCGTTGATGTATATATTTCAAATCGTCTAGCATGGTGCTATTTTACATTTATAATTTGACGTTTACCATTCGTATTTACGGATTGGATTTATGTTGCTTATGGCTTACAATAGGCTGGTAGATTTCATTGAATAAGGGTAAATTCGCCGTGAGGCGACTCGGGGGTGGAAAATGTTTGGTAACGACAATCAAAGCAACCAACAGCAGGACCATACTGCAAGTAATTTTGGGGTAACTACTCCAGCCAATCAAGTCACAGGTGGTCCACTTGGCGACGACGAGGCTCTCAGCACAGACGCAACAAAAGTAGCGGGTGAATCGACGCAAAGCGCGGGCGCTCCAGTTACAGAACCGACCACTTCGCCACATTTAGACGACCTGCTAAATGAAAGCAAAGATGATGATTTATTAAACATCAAGCGAAGCGCTCTACAGGACTTATCGCCATTGGTTGGGCACATTGACCAAACGCCAGAAGAAAAATTCCGCACAACCATGATGATGATTCAAGCCTCCGATGACCAAAGCCTAGTTAAGGCTGCGTATGAAGCCGCCCAAAAGATCACAGACGACAAAGCCCGCGCCCAAGCACTCCTAGACGTTATAAACGAGATTAACTACTTCACTCAGCAACACAATTCGTAGGCCCAACGTTAATCAGTACGACTAGGGTGATTATTTATGCGTGTTTTTTTACTGTTGTAAAAACGTAGTGCAGGACTGTGGCAATGACTGTCGTGGCCAGGAAGACAGCCAAGTTTTCGGCGGGGCCTGTTGCTGGTAGTGGTTCGCCGTTCGCACCGGTTCGCGGGGTGTCTTGTGGGTTATCAGCACTGTTTGATGCTGCCTCTGGCTGAGAAGGCGATGGCGTAGGAGAAGAGTTAGGCGATGGCGACTCAGAAGTGGCTGGCGTACTTGGCGAAGAGCCGTTACTGTCAGAACCGGGGGCTGTCGAAGCAGGCGGAACCGAGTCAGAGTTTTCAGAATCCTGCTGTGTGGTGGTTGCGTCGTTTCGCTCATCATTATTCTGAAAAATATTGCGGTAAACCCAACGGCCACCAAAGAATAGTGCAGCGGCCAGTAAAACCGTTACAACGAGAGTTATAAGCGCCAACAACCAAGCAACACCAGTTCGTTCGCGCTTTTCAGCCTGATAATATTCTTGTATTTCAGAAGGTACTGCCTCTGAAGGATTTTTATTCTTGCGTTGAAATAGCGGCACTTCGTTTTCTCCCAAATGTAATGCCACTATCATACTACAAAATGGTAATTACTGCAACATTACCCAGGAACATAATACCTGCCTAATAAAAATAACCGTGGGTTTGGCCCGTTGTTACTTCACCCTAGGTAACCGGAGCCTGGGCTCATTCCAGGCTCGGTCATTATCGTCCCTACATGCCCATCATGCCACCCATGTCAGGGGTGCCGCCACCTCCGGCGGGTGCTTTTGGCTCTGGCACGTCTACTACGAGCGCGCCCATCGTCATGCTTGTTCCTGCAATTGAGACTGCGTTCTGAATAGCTTCTTTAGTGACACGGGTAGGGTCTACAACACCGGCAGACTTTAGATCTACTAGCTTGCCGACTTCATTGACGTCAACACCCTGGCCAGGCTTAGCAGCTTTTACAAGTGGCAACCATTCGTCAGGGTTCAGGCCGGCGTTGGTCAGAAGAATTCTAAACGGCTGCTCAAGAGCGTTACGCAAAATTTGTGCTCCGGCTGATCCTGAGTCATTCCCAACAACCTTCACGTCTTTTGCCAGGTTAATCAGTGTTACGCCGCCGCCAGGTACGATACCTTCGTCTAGCGCTGCTTTTACGGCTGCAACCGCATCATCAACTCGGAATTTCTTTTCTTCAATCTCAGTCTCTGTCGCGCCACCAACTTTGATGACGGCAACTTTGCCTTGCAGGGCTGCGCGGCGCTTTTCTAGGTTTTCTTTTTCGTATTCGCTGGTTACAGTTGCAACTTGCTGATTGATCTGCGTAATTCGTGCTTTGATGGCTGCACTAGTACTCCCGCCTTCAATAATTGTGGTTTCGTCTTTGGTTACGATGACCTTTCTGGCAGTACCCACTACGTCCATATCAACGTTTTCAAACGTCATGCCACGGTCATCAGTAACCACCTGGCCGCCAGTTAGAATAGCGATATCTTCTAGGATTTCTTTGCGACGATCTCCAAAGGCCGGAGCTTTAATAGCAATCGTATTAAACACGCCTTTTAGACGGTTCAGGATTAGAGTGCCGAGCGCTTCACCCTCTACGTCTTCGGCTATAAGTACTAGTTCTTTTTTGCCACTCTGGGCTAATTTTTCTAGCAGAGGCAAAAATTCTTGGAGAGAACTGATCTTTTTATCAGTAATTACAATCGCTGGCTTGTCATAGACAGCTTCCATTCGGGCTGTGTCTGTCACCATGTACGGGCTAACAAAGCCACGGTCAAAGGTAAAGCCTTCTACTACTTCGCTTTCTAGCGCCAGTCCCTGGCCTTCTTCTACAGTTACGACACCGTCCTTGCCGACTTTATCAATCACGTCAGCGATCAAATTACCGATTTCGGCGTCGCCTGCTGAGATAGTAGCTACTTCGGCTACGCGCTGCTTGTTGGCTTTGATGTCTTCGGTAAACTTGCCCAGTCCAGCTATTACATCCTGTGCGGCCGCTTCTAGGCCTTTGCGCAGCTGCATTGGGTTATGCCCCGCTGCGATCAACTTGTTGGCTTCGTTTAGGATGTGATAAGTCAAAACTGTCACGGTTGTCGTGCCATCACCGGCCACATCGTTCATCTTGCTGGCAGCCTGTTTGATCAGCTCTGCCCCGACTTTGTAGCCCAAGGTCTCGTCGTCTACATCAGCCAGTTCCATGCCTTTAGCCACAGTCACGCCGTCATGTGTAACGGTCGGGTTGCCATAGCTTTTGCTTATAACTACGTTTCGCCCCTTCGGGCCCATAGTTGTCTTGACTGCGTCATAAAGAACTTTTGCACCGCCTAGCACTCTGCGCCGAGCGTCATCATCATAAAAAACTTTTTTGGCCATCAGATTTTCTCCTCAGTTATTTAACAGTAGCGAGGATGTCTTCCTCTTTGATTAGCATGTACTCGTCAGCACCAACTTTTACTTCGGTCGTGCTGTAACTTTTATAAACGATACGGTCGCCGACTTTGATCTCTTGAACCTTTTTACCTACAGCAACCACTTTGGCTACTTTTGGCTTTTCCTGCGCCTTGTCGGGCAGGTACAGACCGCTAGCGGTCTTACTCTCCGCCTCTTCCTGACGGGCAACTACATAGTCGGCAAGCGGCTGGATGTTTACACTCATAAAACTCCTCCATTTTAAGAATTTTCTAGAATAAGGATTAGTGCATCTCGCAAATAGCACCAATCCATTAGCACTCATAATAGCCGAGTGCCAATTACCCTGTCAAGTAGCAGTCTTGCTGTTATTTGTGATGCGTACGTGCCCGACTATATGATTTGTAAAGCTCGCCGTTTACTATGTAATCTTCTATCTGCTGTTCTACTGTAGCAACGGTCATAAACCTTTGCCCGTCAGCGTCATCACCTTGCAGATACGCTTCCATATAAGGTGTAAAAATGTATTTTTTAAAATGATGCCACTGCGCCGGAGGTTTAAAAATACTCAGAGCGCCAACACCATGGTGGTTTTCGGGCATAGCCATAGAAGCAAACAATACTTTTAAGTCATGCGCCATCTTATGTACCAGCACACTCTGTTGCGGAGCTTCATCGTAAAAAGCTGCTGATTCCCAATCAATAAAATATACGTCACCAGTTATATCCAATACTATATTCTTAAATTGAGGGTCTCCATGAAAAGCATGGTCACGATGATTGACGGCCAGTGCCGAAGCAATTGACGTCAATGCTTCACGCTGCCCCTCATAATCTGGATCCTCTTCATAAAGCAAGACATTTTCCCAAGACGTTGAATCAAGTGTATCAAAACCCTCGCCCTTGAACTTAGTAATTGAGTAGCCGCGTTCTGAAGTCATTACATAACCCACAGGCTCATATGTACGATCGTCTACCTCATGAATCAATGTATTATTCAGCCAGTCCATTACAGCCTTTTTTGGCTTCTCTTCACACGGCTTAACGGCCACGCTTATACCGCGAGACATATCTTTAGGATCATGCAGCACACCAAAAAATACTTTGTGCGCAGATGTCTCGGCACCCGGAGTACGCCTAACATGAAAGGCCGAAAAGCCTGCCCTGGCTAACCATTTAAAATCGGGCGACAAACAGACATTCTCACCAACTCGTTGTTCTACTGCTTTGGCCAGCTGGCTGTTAATAGGCTTTTCACTGTCGGTAACTGCATAGCCAAGCTCAGTAGGGTCAACTATTTTGAAACCTTGGGATATGCCTTCGGCTAAAGTTCCAAGAAAAGTTTCTACACGGGTACGTTGATCGAGCCCGAGTTCGCCCATTTCGCGCGAAAATAGTACACCCCACCCACTAGCTGGTGGTGAATCAAGACCAGTACCGCTCTCAACTTTGGGCATACTCATTCCACCCATTTTTCATTGCGTCTAATAACCCTTCGTGTGTTGCGCTAGGGTTGGAAAAATCTAATTCTGCAGCCGCGCGGATACTGAAAATTTCGTATGCGTGTGACTCGTCATCATGCTTATCCCATGTGGTGTATGGAGGAATAGGTACTAACAATTGAGATATTTCCTCAAAATTCTGTACAGCCGTTAAGCGTAGCGGTGTCTGCGGGAGCATGCCAGTAGCCTTATAAACTTGGGCCCAAAGTGCACCAAGCCGTGTAAATATTTCTTTGTCGCTAACGTATGTTTCACTCGATTCACGGTCAACAAAAAAGCGTTCGTGTATAAGCGGCTTAACATGCGGAGGAAGTCGATAAATCGCTGCTTCATTACCGTCTTTATTTCGCTCAAATTGCGGGACTCCCGCTTGCACCAATGTAGCGTAAAGCGCGCCCGACTCTGGCGTCTCTCGGGCGATAAGTAAGCGCTCCCTGTTGTCATTTCCTGAGCCCGTAACTACAACATCTATACTGTCGGTATGCGCAATGCTGAAGCGTCCATGCGTATTTTTAGAATCTCCGCCGAACTGATCAACCATCTCTTCAAAGATTTCATAAAGGTTAGCTGCTGGGGATTGGGGGGGGTGACGCTGTTCTGGCATTACTGGTTAAAGCTCGTTAAGCTCTTTCTATTGGGTTTAATTTTATCGACACGATTTATGTACATGTAGAGTAAAATTTTTATATTTTATTGAATTGGAACAGTAGTAATGTATCACATTTTCATAGTTTTTACAAGACTATTTATTCTTAAGCAGGGCTTTGGCGATTTCGCGTTCGTCCCAAGGGAGTTTTTTGCCGGCCATGTTGCGGTAGTTCTGGTGGCCGATTCCTGCTAGAAGCAGTACGTCACCTTTCTTGGCTATTTTAAGTGCCGCCTTGATGGCTTCGCGCCGATCCCCGATCTCTGTCGTCTTCTTCTGACCTTTGGCTTTGGTGATACCTGCCATGACTTCTTTGCGGATTGCGGCGGGGTCTTCTGTGTAGGTTTCATCATCAGTCAAGAAAATCCGGTCGGCGTTTTTGGCCGCCACCTCGCCCATCACCGGGCGCTTGGTTTTGTCTCTGTCACCGGTTGCTCCAAATACTAATAAAATCCTGCCCTTGGTGATTTCTCTGATCGACTTTAGCGCCTTTTCTAGCGCATCAGGGGTGTAAGCATAGTCAACTATGACCGTGAAGTTTTGGCTGGCAGAAACTCTTTCCATACGGCCCGGCACGGCTTTAAGCTCTGACAAACCTTTGGCAATTTTTTCGGGAGTTATACCAAGTACGCTAACCCCGGCGGCAGCTGAAGCGGCGTTATAAACGTTAAACTCACCGGGTAGCTGGATGTGTGCAGAAACTTTACTGCCGTCTATATCAAGTTCAAAGTCGGTGCCCCTAGACGACAGCTTTATCTTACGCATAGTCACGTCACTACCGCCCTTCTGCCCATAGATACTACAAGCCCCTACGCTCTGCTTGGCGAAGTAGTCAAACCACCTATCATCGTGATTCAGCACACAGTAAGTCGGCTGCATATAGGCGTTAAAAAGCCGCGCCTTTGCCTCGGCATAGCGTTCCATTGTACCGTGGTAGTCCAGGTGCTCCTGCGATAAGTTGGTCATAACCGCCACTTCTATAGGTATACCGCGCAGTTTGTGCTGATGAAGCGCATGGCTCGTCACTTCAAGGACGATAAAGTCTACGTCCATCCGCTTTGCCTTACGGAAAAAATTTAATAAATCTGCCGTTACGGGTACCGTGGTATGGCGCAAATTCGGCTCGGTCTTGTCTGCCACTTCTACTACAGCGGTAGTAAACATGGCTGTTTTAAAGCCAGCCGATTTTAAGATGGCGTTGATTAACATGCAGGTAGTAGTCTTGCCGTTGGTACCGGTAACCGCAATAACCCGGGCATTACGGGCCGGGAATCCGTAGCGGGCATGCGTAATAACTCGCCGGCCGCGCCGATAGCTTTCCTCGGCTAATCGGGTCGCCCCTTCAGGTAGAACCTTGCGCACAATTCTCTTTGGATTTATGCCTGCTGCCATACCTCTAATGATACATCACCCCCTCGACAGAACGTAAAGATCCCCATCAAACCTCTTAACAAATCCTGTCCGATCGGACATATTATGTTAAACTTACAATGTGCACAAGAAAGAATATTCTACGCTTGAGTATGTGCTGATTTCACTCATCCCATACTCAAGACCAAACATGCTTTTAAGTTTTAAGCCTCGTGAATACTTCAATGAGCTAGAGCGTATTAGTCGGTCACGCAAGCCTACGCTTCAGAGTACTTTGACCCGCGCACAAGCAAATGGGTTGGTGCGTCGCAAAAGGGGGGTGCCCCAACTGACAGCGAAAGGTCAAGCGCGAATCAAACCGTATTCAGCTCAAGTACTTCAAAAAAACGTGGTGCTGATGGTAATATTCGATATTCCTGAGGAGCTTGTGTCGTGCAGAAGACAGCTTCGTTCGCTGCTACACAGACTTGGTTTTCAGCAAACCCAGAAAAGTGTTTGGACCACACGCTTTGATTATCGGCGAGAGGTCTTGCAGGCCGCCAAAACCCTGGGCATTAATCAATATGTACAAGTTTATGAGTCTGCAAAAGTTCATCTATAATATAAACATTTTATGCCCGATCGGACATAAAATGTTGAGGGTTAGAGTAGGCGGTTCCTAGAGTTTCGCTTATCATAGCTGTGAATGAAAATACTTGGCATTGAGACCAGTTGCGATGAGACTTCGTCCGCTGTCGTAGAAGACGGCAAGCGGCTTTTGTCTAACGTTGTCCTGAGCAGTATGGATTTGCACGTGGCGTATGGTGGCGTAGTACCTGAAATTGCCGCTCGTTCGCACATCGAGGCGATTATGCCTGTCGTTAATCAAGCGTTGCTTGATGCGAAGCATGAACAAGTCGTCAATACTGACGAGTGGGCGACCAACGATCTGTGGAACGGGATTGATGGAATTGCAGTAACTTACGGCGCTGGTCTTGGTGGCTCTCTATTAATCGGCGTCCTGACAGCTCGGACCTTAGCTGTAATCAAGAATAAGCCACTTTATGCGGTCAACCACGTTGAAGGGCATATTTATGCCAATTTTTTAACCGAGACTCCCCTGTCCGGCTACGTTTTGCCCAAGAGCCAACCCCAATTTCCGTTACTTGGGCTAATTGTCTCTGGTGGGCACAGCCAGTTGGTGCTTTGGAGAGATCATTTTGATTACACCCTACTTGGCCAGACTCAGGACGATGCTATTGGTGAAGCTTTTGATAAGGTTGCTAAGATTCTTGGCCTGCCCTACCCTGGCGGCCCAAGCATAAGTAAAAAAGCGCTCGAGGGAAATCCGAACGCCTTTGACCTGCCTAAATCCAAAATGCCCGGCAAGTATGACTTCAGCTTCTCAGGTATTAAGACCGCTGTTTTACGGCTTGCCCAAGCTGAGATTGGGCAGAATTACAGTTATCCGTCCTTCAAGCTGGCAGAGAGGCTGTCTGAGACTCAGAAAGCAGATATTGCCGCCAGTTTTCAGCGCGTTGCGGTTGAGACTGTCGTAGACAAAACCATTCAGGCGTATAAAGAGTTTCGGCCGAAGTCGGTTGTTATAGGTGGCGGCGTGGCAGCCAGCACGGAGCTGCGTCGTCAGTTAGCAGAACGACTTCCCTTGCCTGTTGAATATACCGACCCCAAACTCTGTACCGATAACGGCGCGATGATTGCCACACTAGGGTGTTATAAAGCGATGAACGGCCAGCCGGCCGCCGACTCCTACACCTTAGAAATTTCTCCGAATCTTTCAATGTGATCACAGATAAGGGTGGCTAGTAACCCCTTGCAGAACCGCTAATTGTTCGATATGCTTATGGTTGAAAACAAAAACGTTCGATTGATTGCCCGGGTGGGCATGTACCTTAGAAACAAAGGGTGCGGACAATTTGGCGGACACGGTGAGAGGTTTCATATGAAAACCTTTGAGTTTGTTTGCTAATTTCATGTGAAAATACACCCCTGTTGATAGAGGCAGTTAGAGGTGTTATGATGATAGCCATATGAAGCTATCAAAGGTCTACGAACCAGCCGAATACGAAAGTGATATTTATGCTCTCTGGGAAAAGAGCGAGGCGTTTATTCCAAAGAACAGGGGCGCAAAGGGTAATTATTGCATTATCATGCCTCCCCCAAATGCCAACGCAAACCTGCACATAGGCTACGAACTGACGGCAGCGCTAGAGGACATACCGAGCCGTTATCATCGTATGAAGGGTGAAGCCACATTACTGCTGCCAGGGGCTGACCACGCCGGATTTGAAACCCAGGTAGTTTATGAAAAACACTTAGCTAAAGAAGGGAAGAGCAGGTTTGATTTTACCCGCGAGGACCTTTATCAACAGATATGGGACTTTGTGGCCCTCAACCGTAGTAATTTTGAATCTCAACTCCGTCAGATGGGTGTGAGCTGCGACTGGACTCGCTATACGTACACCCTAGACGACAAAGTCATAAAACTAGCCTATAAAACATTTAAGAAAATGTGGGATGAAGGCCTGATTTACAGGGGTGAACGCTTAGTTAATTTCTGTACTTTTCACGGAACAGGGTTTGCGGATATTGAGGTTGAGCACAAGGAGGTCAAGGGGCACTTATGGCACATACAGTACCCACTTACAGACGGCAGCGGAGAAGTAATAGTTGCCACTACGCGCCCCGAGACCATGTTGGGCGATGTTGCTGTAGCGGTACACCCTAAAGACAAAAGGTATGCAGATCTTATAGGCAAAACCGTCAAACTACCCCTGACACAGCGAGAGATTCCAATAATCGCAGATGATTTTGTTGAGCGCGAGTTCGGGACAGGGGCAGTCAAGATAACTCCAGCGCACGATGTAAACGACTTTGACGCCGGCCAGCGTCACGATCTCCCAAAAATCAGCATTATTGACCATGAAGGCAAAATTTCTCATGAGGCCCCGGCCCCTTACCAAGGGTTAACAATAGAAAAAGCCAGAGAAGCCGTTGTGGCTGATCTGAAAAGCCTAGGGTTTTTGATGAAGGTTGATGCCCACACCCATAATGTTGGCCACTGCTATAAATGCGGCACCGTGATACAACCGTTGCTGCGAGAGCAGTGGTTTGTCGATATGAAGCCTTTGGCCACGAAGGCTATAAAAATTCTGCGCGCCGATAAAATACGCTTTTATCCAGAAGCCAAGAAAGAACAGCTTGTCACTTACCTAAAAGGCTTGCGTGACTGGAACATATCGAGACAAATTGCCTGGGGCATACCGATTCCTGCCTTCCAAAATCTAGAAGACCCGGATGACTGGATTTTTGACGAAAGAGCAGGTGAAGAGATTATCGAAATAAACGGCAAAAAGTACCGTCGGGACCCGGACGTATTTGACACCTGGTTCTCTAGTTCTTCCTGGCCATACGCAACCTTAGATTATCCGGACAGTGACGACTTTAAGCATTTTTATCCCACCGACTTGATGGATACGGGTGGTGAGATCTTGTACCCGTGGGTGTCGCGAATGATTATGCTGGGCCTGTATGTAACAGATGACATCCCGTTCAAAGACGTTTACATCCACGGCTATGTTATGGCCGAAGATGGCTCCAAAATGAGCAAGTCTATTGGCAATGTTGTAGATCCGATTCCAGTTATCAAACAATATGGTTCCGACGCGCTGCGCATGGGCATCATTGCCGGACGATCACCAGCTGTTAACAGGGGTTATGACCCGCGCAGAGTAGAAGAAGCGCGTAACTTCTGCAACAAGCTCTGGAATATTGCGCGGTTTGTTGAGGATAAAATAGGAGACGACTTTACGACCAGGCACAAACCTGAGCCACAAAATAGTGCCGATCATTGGATACTTAATAAAGTGAACTATGTTTCTAAATCCGTTTCCGCTAATTTGGAAAGATATAAGTTCAGCGAGGCGTATGAGCTGATTTACCACTTTGTCTGGGATGATTTTGCTGACTGGTACATCGAAGCGGCCAAGGTTAATCTTAACAAGGACGTACTGGCGCATGTTCTGGACGCTACACTTCGCATTGCACATCCTTTCGCGCCATTCGTGACCGAAACCATCTGGCAAACCCTCAAGTGGGAAGGGGACAGCTTGCTCATAACCAGCAGTTGGCCTAAAGCAGCGCATTCATCCAAAGCTGAATCAGCGATATTTGAAGAACTCCAAACCATTATTAGCGAAGTACGCTATGTCAAAGCCGAACTACACCTTAAGAACCTTCGTTTGTACCACACCGGTGAAGGGTTTTTGAAGAAGCACTCAGGGCTGATCAAAGGCCTGGCAGGACTTGAGGACATACAAGAGGTCAGAGACGGCCATGGCCTACATTTGACGCAAACCAACTACCACTGTTGGCTTGACCTGGACCAAGAGACAGCGACGCACTTCTTAAAGCAACTAGATACGAAAAAGGAAAATTACATTAAAACCATCGGCCAGCTTGAAGCCCGCCTTAGCAATAAGAGTTACGTCAAAAACGCCCCGAAGAAAGTCGTAGACGAAACCAAGCAACAACTAGAAGAAACGAAAACCCTTCTAGCAAAAGTCACCGAAGAACACTCCCGCTTCGCCGGCGCCCAGCACTAATCTTCGGGTTGGAGGGCGGCACGGACGCGGGCAACGCTTTCGTCCGGGCGGTAATCGTCAAACCACATGACTTTCCAACCCAAACGCTCCGCGGCCATCACATTGGCGCGAGAATCGTCTACAAACAGTATCTCTTCTGGCTGTACGCTGGTCATTGCTTGGGCAATTTCAAAAATTTTGGGTTCGGGCTTAATAGCTTTTACCTCTGAGGAGTCTACGATGGCGGCGTATTCAATCCGGGGCAGGGTACCTTGCTCTAACAATGTTTTGAGAAGTCCTGGCATGATATTACTAAGCAACCCCACATTATAATGCTGACTGGCCCAGTTTAGAAGCTCTCTCATCTCCTCTATGGGCTCAACAGCAGCGAGGTAATAATCACGCCAGTCAAACGTCTGCAGCCCAAAGCGTTCGCTTAGAATGCGGTTAAACTCATCCATCGCCATCTCTCCACGGCAAACCGCGTCGTTATAGTGCCAATAGGTAGTCTCCACCGTATCGGCCTGTTGGCCACTCTCTTCTGCGATACGTGTAAAAGCCCGGTGATAAAAACGCACCAGGCAGCCATTGATATCAAAGTAGACGAAACGCACGCCACTTTTAGAGCGCTTCTTAGGCACTTCAGAAGGTTTTGGTGTTATACCATCCAAAAGTTCGTTAAGGGTCGTTCCTAGGGCTGCTGCGATGCTCTGGATAGTAAAGATTGAGGGAGCCTTGATAGCCCCGCGTTCAATCTTTGCTAAGGTCGAATAACTCAACCCCGCCCTATGGCACAAATCCTGTTGTGTCAGTCCTGCGCTCTTACGTGCTTCCTGCAGCAGCTTGCCTAAACCCACCTCATCCATTAAGTACTATGTTACTAGTTTTAGTAACTTATACCAAGAAAAATAGTACTAAACGGCTAGTTATACGACAAAGCCAAGAAAAGTAATCATTGCAATAAACGCCAATAACCCAACAAGACCAGCAACTATCAGTGCGTTTTGCGTGTTACCGCCGGTGCGGCGCTGAGTTTTATTGAAAGTCCATGCCGCCACACCAAGTGCGAACATAAGACCGATTACAGCATTGGACATGATTTACATTTTAGCACGTTAGAACGCGAGTTTCTTAGCCATTTCGGCTAGGGCGGTATGGTCGGGGTCTTGGTCGCCTTGCAGTATATGAATTTCAACGGTTCTCTCTAGGGTCTGCTCAAGTGCAAACACATGGACGTGGGCGTGCGGAACGCCAAAACCTTCTACCGCCATTCCGACGCGTTCCGGGTTTAAAATTTGCCTTATCCGTAATGCGACTTTTTTAGCAGTCGTCATAATGTACTGGTAAAGCTCGTCATCTATATCCCACAAGTGGTCTATCTGTTGTTTCGGCACAACAAGGGTGTGGCCAGGAGTTAATGGATCGATCGTAAGAAAGGCAAGTGTGTGTTCGTCCTCGTACACCTTATGGCAAGGGATTTCCCCTTTGATCATCTTGGTGAAAATACTGTCTTCCATATACATATTGTAACTCAACTTGAGCTTGGGCTAGGGTACAATGAGTATGTGCATTTTCTTAAAAAACTCGGCTGCGGTACAGGCTCACTCGTTTTAAAACTTAGTTTGTTGATTTTTCCTTTGGCATTTGCGCTTGTCGGCGTTCTTGGCGCACCGGATCATCTAAAGCTAGCCCTGAAAGAGAGTAGTATTTACGACCAAATCGTTGACACAGGGCTAGAATCAATCGCAACCGACCAAAAAACTCAGTCTAGCCAAATAGATATGGGCAGCCCCGAAGTTAAACAAGCTGCGGAGTCTGCGTTTCCAGCAGATACTATTGAGCTATGGGGAGGGCAATTAGTAGACGGTATTTATGGTTGGCTAGACGGCAAGACAGAGCAACCAGAGTTTCGTATTGACACTTCCGCCGAGCAACAGGCTTTCGTACAAAATATAGCCGACTCAGTCGTTCAAAAAGTTGAGAGCCTAAGATCCTGCACAAGGCAAGAGAGCCTAGAACTTTCGCGCCAAAATATCGACCTGTTTAATCTGCCTTGCAGGCCTCCAATAGATTTAGCCAGCGAAAAACAGCGACTAATCAACGAGTTAACAAGTAGTAGCAATGTACTGGGCGATGACAATACCATCACCGCAGAAGATATAACCGCAAATATTGAAATGCGAGATCAATTTAAAAACAGCCCCCTTCCAATAGCCTTTCAGTGGTCAAAGCGACTACCGGTTATTGCAGCGGTCATTATAGCAACTTCTACCCTTGTAATACTTTGGCTAGGTGACGACAAACGTCGCAGTATTAAAAAAATCAGTATTACGCTTATCGGTGTTGGGTTGGTTTTGATAATTAGCACGGTCTTATTCAGTTATATACTTAGCCAAACCAGCGAACCGTTTAGCAAGTTGCCGAGTATTGGGGAGGGCAGCCTTCAAACTTCAGTTATAGAAATTACAAAATCTTTATTAAACACCTTTAACGTCAGAGTTATCATAATCTCATTAGTATATTTAGTGGCAGCCTTTGTGATACTGCTAAGCTTGCGATTCACCAGAAACCCAAGCACTACAGCACCAAGGCGCTTTCAGTAGGCCTAGTGACGAATAATTCCACTTAACGGTTAAGTGCTAATTGGGGATTTCACTAGCGCGGCCTGGGCATAGGTATAAGTAGCTCTTACACCAAAGCCAAGTGAGATTACGGCTAAAATGTGTGCCGCTATTTGCAGGAGTTGCGGGGCCGATTCGGAGTTACCGTTAAGTGCGGCTACGCTTAATAAGTACAGCCCCATAGCACCCCACTGAAAAGCCATTCCTACCTTGCCGTGCTTGGATGGGTGCATTTCGTTCTTACGTTTCTTGGCGATAAATGCCAGGATTACATTAGCAATGTTTTGGAGGGCGATGGCAAACCCAACCAAGAGCGGGAGCATGCCCATCCAGATTAGTACGGGCAGGGCGATGGCAAGCTCTAGCTTATCAACCGAGGCGTCAACAGCTTCGCCGACCGGGCTTTTTGTGGCAGTCTTATGCGCAACAGCGCCGTCCAACTGGTCCATTATCCGGCCAGAAATAATCTTTACTAAACCGCTCAAGGGGGCGCCATCTACAATATCCGCTAGACCCCAGACCACCAGCACGAGCCCCAGGACGCTTATTACATTCCCCGGGGTGATGGTGCCCCAACTCTGGGATGCTATCTGCTGCCAACTAGACCAGTTTCTGGGGTCAATATTTTCCCAGTCCGGAATGGGACCCGCAATGTGTAATTTCATCGTTCAATATTAACACGCCCCAGAGCTCATCCTATTGAAGCCATTAAGGCAATTTAGCCTCTGATAACTTTGCGATTCCTGTATAGCACCACCATCGCACCGTTGGCCAACAAGCCTAAAAGGATTATCAGCAACGTACCAATTGTTAGAGGATTGCTTGAAGACAATAGTTCCTCCATCGATTCGCCAGCCAACACTCCTATCAATATAAAAACGATCAAAAGGAGCAAGAAGCCCTTGATCAAGAACCACTGGCCACCTTTAATCAACAAGTGCTTGCTGCGCTTCCTTAGCTGACGTAAAGGTATATCGGGCTCAAATAGAGCAATGAATGGTATTAAACTATACCGCAGCACAATAATCAACGTCCAAATAAGGGCGATTAGCTGTATAAAGAACATCGCCGCCAGGCCTAGACCAAGCCCGGCAAATCCATTGAGGCTTTCTGGTTGAAGCAGAAGCCCAAAGATAACTATTATAACCAGCAGGATGGGCAAGGCTATATATAAGTTCAGGAGCAGTGTCCCCAAAAAGACTCTTCGCACTCTTTGAATGGCAAGTCTTAAAAGTGATTTAATCTGGCCCTTTCGCCCCTCGGCACCATCGTTGATGGCAAGTCCCAGCATAGAGGTATAAACGGCCGTCATGATAGCAACACCAACTACTTGCCAAAGAACGGTTAATGTCAGAGCAACAAGAGATGAAACCCCCTCCGTGCGAGTAAACATAGTGGTGGTAGTGATAATAAAACCTAAAATAACTACTACTGCGACTGATATAAGAATAGGAATTAAAAGTGCGGCAGCAACAGCCTTCATGTTTACTTTTATGGCACTGAAGGTCTCCTGAATGGCACGAAATACGCGGTATTTTTTAGGTTGCATCATATCTGTTGGAGCCTGTGCATGCTCAAGTGGGCGTTCATTGGAAACAGACGAATTATCAGTACTCTGTAGAGCAAGTCCTATAGGATCAGGATTAATTGATCTTGCGGCAAAAAAGGCCTTTTCTGTTTGATCTTGCGTCCAGCCGTTTTGCAGTAGATAGTTTCTGATATCTTCTTCAGTTTGGCCCTGATTTAAGTGTTGGTTTATGTATTCGGCTATTTGCCGAAACTGTTCGTCCATTGCCATAATTGTACGCTTACATGGCGGAAAACAAAATATACGGATAGTGCTGGCGGAGAGGGAGGGATTCGCCTTATTTCCGCAAAAGAAAATTACTTTTGCTAGCAATAACCTGAAGCATGCCATCAGGCATGTTTCAGGCTGAAGGTTCGGGGATTGCCATTCAAGGCAATCCCGTTCGAATCCCCACTTCAGCATTCTCCATAGCTCCGAAAAGTCCGGAGCGACGGAGAATGGCGGAGAGGGAGGGATTCGAACCCTCGATGAGGTTGCCCCCATACTGCTTTTCGAGAGCAGCGCCTTCAACCACTCGGCCACCTCTCCCTAGTTAATACCACCAAAGCTAGACGTAATAATCTTATATTGATTGGTCAATTATACAAAAGCAGGTGTCAGTAAGCGGTGTTTAGGCACTGGAAACTTTCGTGTTACGCAACCAAGACAAAGACCCCCAATGCGACGCTTCAAGACCGCCTCGTACCCTTCGGCGCTCATAAAGCTTAATCTGTCCGCATCAACTTCCTTAGCCATTTGCAGCAAATCTCTATTATATGATAATAGCTTTTCCGTATCGCTGGTAGCCGTACCCAAGTGACAGCCGTCAACCATTACGGGGAAAGTAAGGCAAACCTCTATGCTCTCGGCCCCCGCCGCCCGTGATCTGGCTATAAGTCTTTTCATAACACTGCCTCTTATAGCGGAATCGTCCACAAATACCAATCTTTTGCCCTCAATATCTTTAGGTTCAAATAATAGTTTTTGAGCATTAATAATAGTCCGCGCTTCTTCATCAGGGGCAATAAAACTTCTTCCTTGGAAGTCTGGATTTTTTATTATCAACTGCTCATAAGGTAGGCCTAGAGCTTCGGCGTAGGCTTTTGCGGCGTGTACACCTGAACTTGGTACGCCTACTACTATCTGGCCATTGTTTTCAATCGGGTGCTCATAAGCTAATTGATTGCCCAAAACTCGCCTGAGATCCTTAACTTTATATTTCTGCTGCGGGCGCGACCGCCCCTCGTCAAACTCCAGCGTGTTGAGTATTTGCCCACCGTAAATACCTAGTTTGTTTTGCCATAAATAATAATCTAGTGCGAAATTTGGGTTCTCAATCTCGCTTTCTGGGTGCATTAGATAATCTGGCTCAAGCCCGCATATGTTGATACTGGTGCTCCGAGCATATGCATGCATGCGCATCTTGAATCCGAGTTCGTCTTTTTCTATCGAGATAATTTCACCCGGCCGAACATCTCTTTTCCAAACAGCACCTACAGCGTCCAGTGCGACTGTTTCTGATGCAATTATATATCCGCCGTTAGACAAGCGCCCAATGCTAAGCGGCCTTATGGCGTTCGGATCGCGAACCGCAATTAATTTTTGGCCGTCAGATACTGCCAGCGAATAAGCTCCTTGAAGCTTTGGTAATACCTCTTGCAGAGCAGGGATAACATCTTTCGTTCGTTCGGCAACTTTGGTTATAGTGCGGGTTATTGCATCGGTGTCATTAACGCAAATTAAAGGGTCTATCCCGTATTCACGCGCTACATCATATGCATTATCAACAGTGCCGTTGTGCGCAAGACAAATCTCGTCTCCGCGGGGGCCGTTGCCTTTAGGATCTCCGTCGGTAATGTAGCGAACATGAGCAACACCCACCACAGCTTCAGGAGCCATACTTTGTAGCCGTACAGCTCCTTGTGAAAAGACCTGATCTACCCTACCTACGTCCTTTATACCAGTAAACCGCCTGTCATCCTTGCTATATAGCAAGATGCCAGCCGCATCATAACCTCTGTGTTGTAGAGCCTCAAGCGCGCGTAAGGTAATGTCCGCGACTTCGCCAGGGCTATCCGTGAATACGCCCACTACGCCACATTTTTCGCGTGGCTTATTTATCTCATGCGATATTCTCAAGTCTATAAAATCCCCAGGAATGGCTAATTCAGCCTCGGGGGTAGAGGATTCACTGGTCATTTCTTTCAGTGTAACAACACTAAGTCAAAACGTCATGCTTTTTATATGAATAATGCTAACGCCTACGAAAATTCGCGTAAATAATTTATCTTTATGTATTTCATTAAATTGAATTGCATTAAGCGGAAATATATGCTATGGTATAGGTGTGTATCCCGATAGACAAACACACCAAATAGAAAAAAAACATTCCAATCTTTCTGCTTTCGCAGGACGAATAGCGGCAGTTGCGTTATTGGGTGCCCTGGCAGGCAGCCCAAACTGGGCAAGTTTAGAAGCTCGTGCTCAGCACTCTCCGGTACCAATTACTGAGTTGGTGCCAGCTTCTGATAAATTAGAAAAGCAGGAAGAAACATACCCACCCATCATCTCCTCAGAATATGCCGCCCATACATACGATAAAGATCTCTCCAATAAGTCAATAGTTGTATATGAACACAAGGGGTTAGAAGGACTAAGCTTTGTGCGGCCAGCTCTAGAAGTAAGCCGCCAAATTCTAGAGGCTGACAATATAAAATCAATAGAAAATAGCGCCACACCATTTTTTAAGTCATTGGGCATGAAGCTCTACCTTACCGAGCCACATCCTTTAATTAACAATACTGTGAGACCAGTTAGTGAGGCCGATCTAGAAGAAACGCGCATGACGCTGCTATCTACAATGAATGAGATATCAATTACCCCCCGGGAGGTTATTAAACTTGCAGGCATTAAGGATGTGGTCTTCGGGCATGAATTAGTTATGAATAACGGGAAACATGCTGAAGGGCTTGCCTATACAGACCAGGGCATTATGGCGTTTGATACCGGTCTCAATTCCCTTGAAGAGGGAGGCGCGTGGCACCATGAACTCGGACATCATATTGACAAGGCTATTAACAAAGTTACCGAGGGGCGGTTTCGTGTTGTCTACTCACAACTTAATCCCGATTGGTTCGTTTATAAGGATCAGGCCCCTGAAGAGGAAGTCACAAACGGCCAGTTTGAGAATCAACGCCAGGCAGCTGTGGATACGCTGATTATTGAAGATCCGTATTCAGCCGAGTCAATATCAGAAGATGTTGCCGATCTTTACAATACACTTTGGTCAGGCTGGATGGCTCCAAGTCCCGATGATACTGCATACAAAACACCTGTTGGAGCAAAGCGCGTGTTATTAGTTGAAACAATTAATGGCCTGGTGCCTGGTTTTAGAAAATACATGATTGGATTGAGCTCAACCGCCAAATACCGCTACGAGAAAGTGCCTTATTCTTTGAAAATGTATAAATTTGAGTCAGAACACCAGATTCGTTAAACATCAGCTCACTACCAAATAAAAAGCCGGTCCGAAAACCGACTCTTTATTTGGTACACCCGGCGCGATTCGAACGCACGACCTCCTGTACCGCAAACAGACGCTCTATCCAGCTGAGCTACGGGTGCTTAATCAGTCTATTGCAACACGACTAGACGCGTTGTGTTGTTAAGGTTACGCAAGAAACATATTTTCTGTGCTTTATCTTCTAGTCGCTTCTTCTCAAATTCTTGGGCCTCACGACTTTGTTCTGGCTGCATTCAATGCAACAGGGGAGAGTTTAGCACAAAACAGGGGTGGATACTAGTCGGTTCAAAAATTTTATGCGGCCACAATAGTGCCGACTAGATCAGCTACACGTGCCGCATGAACTGCACGCTCAGCAAGCAACAAATCTAGTTCGCGTTTATTGTTGTTTAAGGAGGTGTAAAGAAGTGCCAATATACCTGGATGCTCAACTATAGTCCGCGGGCTAATACGCCGCTCACAGCCATAGTCTATGAGTTGATTAGTAAGGCCCGCCCACTCTATGACTTCGCGGGCATAAGGATTGACACATAAGCCCTGGGTAGCCCTGAAGTCGTCCGGATTAAGCCCTTTACTTAAAGTACCTGCAGCTTGATCAATGTGAAAAAACACGCGCTCTTGTGTGTCAAGGGAAAGCAGGTGGTCCATATTTATCGCATACTAACACAAATTATATTATTTGTCAAAATCTGATATGGCGCATCAGACGGTCTATCGGGTCAGGCTTACGCTGCTCATGTGGCAAATAGCTGTTTAAAGCATTGACGATTTTTTCTTCTTGGTCCGGCGGGTAGTAAACCGAAATAGCCGGCATAAACCGTTTTAGCGGGATCAGTTGCAAAGAGCTGAAGCCCCTTTCCGGCTGGATTGAAAACGTGCGCAAGATACTATACGGATAAAGTTTGTCGCCGATAACAATACCGCGTCTTTCTATGACGTAGTTCAATGTCTGGGGCGGGCGAGAAGCAAAAAAGCCAAAGCTAGTAGCTACAACAACAAGGGCCACAACCGTAAGCACATCACGGCCTATAAGGTAAATAATGCCAGAAACAAAAATTGTGGCGAGGACTAAGGCAACGTACCATAGTGCTGACTTCTTATGATCTATGTATTCTGATGCTGTCCAGTGGACTTCTGGCACCGTTGCAAAATCTGGGTTAGCAGCAATTGATTCACCATCCTCGCGATAAAACGAGGGTTCTGACGTCCCGGCAGCAGGGCCAAGATTAGAGGGCGTATCATCCTGCATAAGCGTATTGTACCATTCTGCGCGACCAGTGGAGTTATAAAAGAGAGGTGGAATGAGCAGTCTTATCTGTTATAATTGCCAATTGTTGCGGAGAGGTACCCAAGTGGCTGAAGGGGTCGGTTTGCTAAATCGATAGGGGGGAGCAATCCCCCGCGAGGGTTCAAATCCCTCCCTCTCCGCCAATCAAGTATTTGTACCGTGAATTTGTGACGAGGAGAGGTGACCGAGCGGTTGAAGGTAGCAGTCTTGAAAACTGCCATACTCGCAAGGGTATCGTGGGTTCGAATCCCACCCTCTCCGCCAAGATCCAAACTGACGCTCTGCGTCAGTTTTATAATTTCTGGGCGAATACGGCTGCAGTTATGCGCTTGGCCTTGGCCTGCTTCAATACTCGGGCGGCTGCCTCTAGCGTCGCACCGGTGGTGACAATATCGTCCACCAATAAAACCGACGCCCCTTTAATAGAGGCAAGGGCACGAGGCCTCAATGCTCCGGCTATCTGATCTCTGCGTTTGGTTCTACTCGCCCCCACCTGACGCGTTTGGCCTTGGCGTAAAAGTAGCGGCTTAAATCTACATCCAAGCAACTTAGCTAGACGCTTAGCAATCAGCTCAGACTGGTCGTATCCGCGCATACGCCGTCGGCCTGTAGCTGTTGGGACAAAAGTAATAATTGTTTCTGGGGGCAAGTATGGGAGCACGGCTTTTATTTGTTCTGCTATTTCGTCGGCAGCGGTCATAGTGCGACCAAACTTTAACATGTGTATAAGTATTTTTGGTGTTCCGCTGTATTCGCTAGCCACCCAGACGTTTTTCAGACGACTGCCACGGCAACAACTATTGCAAGTGGCAAAATCCAGGCTTTGGCTGCGACACAGATAACAGCGCGGGGGCACGAGGGGGATTGCATCAACCTTACACCAGCCACAAAGTAGCTCTCCTTCGATGCTACAAGAAAGGCAACTGTAGGGCGCGAGTATATTTAATAAGCTGTTAATAAACATTGTGTTGTGATTAATGTGTTGTAAATATAGAGGCTAGCGGTTGCGCCTCTATTTACATCTAAGCTATACTTGCTAGTAACAAAAATTGCAAGCAAACAACTTTTCTAATAATTAAACTAAAGGTAAAAGAGCAGCCTGAGTTTGAATTCATTTCAAACTTGGCGCATGAGAAGAAACCGTAGGTTTGTCTCATAGCTACAACCAAGTGGAGGGTAACACTTATGGCTCGTAGAGGCCGCGACGAAGATTTACTGATGGAGGACGAACTCACTGCCGCCTTTTTGGGTGACGATGATATGCCACAAGCGGCTACTCCGACTGATGACCCACAGCCTGCGAACAATGCTCCAGCAGATGAATGGGATGAGGATGATGCCGTACCAGGGCAGTTAGCTGTTGATGTTTATGAAACTAAAGAAAAACTAGTTGTCAAAGCCCGTACAGCTGGAGTCAACAAGCACGATTTGGATGTCAGCATCGCCGACAATACGCTTAGTATCCGCGGTACGCTTTCGGCCGGGAACGAAGAGGATGTAGAGAACTATTTTGTGCAGGAATGTTACTGGGGTGAGTTCAGTCGCAGCATTGCGCTACCCGTGCCTGTCAAAGAAGATGAGATTGAGGCCGTCCTAAAAGACGGAGTCCTAACCATCTCATTCACCAAGCTAAAACAGGACACCGTAAAAAAGATTCAGATTCTTTAATACGAGTTTTGGTCTTCGTTAAGGCCCCCGCTATTTCTAGCGAGGGCCTTTCTTTTGGTTTTGCGGGCAACGCGGTAAAAAATAAAGCACCCGGTTTGCCCCGGGTGCTTTATCTGATAGTTAGTGTTTGTTATTCTGTTGCGCGCTGAAGCACGAATCGGACGACAACCTGCGCTAGCACAACCACAACCAGGCCTACGATCGCGTAGAGAATTGTGTTCTTTGCGCTAGTGATATTACCGGAGTCACCGCCAGAGGTGATGTACTTAAGGCCCCCGATAATGATCATAATAACAGCCACAACGCCCACAACAACGGAGAAGATGTCTACAACACGCTTAATTATTGTATCCACACGGTCAGCCGCGCTATCGCCTGTCCCTTCGTCGGTTGATTCTGCGCCCGCGTCTAAACAGGTCGCTATGCTCCCAGTACAGTTAAGACTCTGAGCAGATGCGGTCCCGAGTGCTGCAACCGGCAGAACAAGAAGACTGAAAAGTGCTGAACTTAATATTACTCTTTTAATTGTTTTAATCACGGTAGTGTTACCTTTCTTATTTCTTGATTAGTTATACCATACGAGCTTTTGTTATCACAAGGCGAAACTCAAAGCTTACCAAGCACAAACCGAACAACTGACTGCGCGATTGCAACTACCACAATACCTATAAGCGCATAGATAATAGTGTTCTTGGCGCTACTGATAGAATTACTGTCACCGTTGGATGTAACGTACTTTAGACCACCTATGATAATCATAATTACAGCTATAACACCTACTACCACGCTTAAGATATCTATCGTTGCCTTAACGGCTGAGTCAACCGAGGTGCTTTCGGTGCCAGTTATATCAACCCCCTGCTTAATGTCTTCTTTCGATTGTGCACCCACCAAGGAGGGGATTCCGATCGCCAGGACCATGCTTAATGAAACAGCTGCGGTTACTATATTTTTTACTATTCTATTCATTTCCTTTATTCCTTATTATTGAGGGTTATTATAGTTTATTTAGCACAAAAATAACGATTCCTTGCGCGGCCGCAGCCACGGCTATGCCGATCAGAGCATACGTAATAGTATTTCTGGCCTTACTGACGTTGGCAGGGTCGCCACTTGCCAGCGCATACCTAAGCCCTGCGACTATAAGAACAATTATAGCAGCCACTCCGACGAGCATGCTTATGATGCCGGTAGCTTTTGTGATTATGCCGTTTGGCCCGTAGATTGAATTGTTTTCATGGCTCTGTTGGACAGAGTTATCTTTGCAAAGCGTAGCCCCCGAGGACCCTTGGCAGGCTTGCTCGAGAGGGTTTACCGCCCCCAGAGCTGGTGTTGGCAGAGATAAAACCAGGAACAGGCTTATGAGTACCGCCACTCTTTTTATAATTGATGTTGGGTTCATAACCTGTCCAATAGTAAATTCACAATACCAAAGGATACCAAACATACCAGAAGACCGACAAGCGCGTAAATAATAGCGTTCTTGGCCTTAGCTGCTTGCTCGGGGTTACCCATAGACACAACATACTTAAAGCCCGCTATTGCGATAACCAGCATAGCAATACCGCCAGCCACGCCAAGGGCCAGCTTAAACGCACTAGCTACCGTCGCATCAGTTAGCTCGGGTTTTGGGATAGTAACTTGGTCCTTAGTGAGCTGTGCCAGTGTCTGTAGCGCTGCTTTCATCCCAGACTCCGGCCGATAAGATTAACTATAGCTACCGCAGAAACTGTTATAGCGATGCCGATCAATGAATTGACTATAGTAGAGCGAGCGTTCTTGGTCTTCTCTGGGTCTCCTTGACTTGTTTGGTATTGAAATGCCCCCCAGATTACAAAGGCCACCGCAGCCAACCCGCCAACCCGAATGATAATCTCAAAAATGGCTAGTAAAATCTTGGTTATGTCGTCCGGAAAATTCACAACGGGAGAGCATCTACCACCTATAAGCTCAGTATTATCCAGGTATTTATACCATGTCGGGAGCCCCAGAAACCCACCACCAGAACCTGACGAGCAAGCACTCAGGGCAGCTCCCGCCTCGTCAGCGGCGCCCCCTTCTTGGGCCAAAGCAGACGGGGGGAGCAAAATTAAGAACCCCGCAACACCCAAGGATAAGATATGGATTAAGAGCCGTTTTTTCATCTATATAACCCCCCCAGGAACAATCCACTGCAAGAACGCAAACGTAAATAGATACAAAAGTAAAGCCATAATAGCATTGAGTATGCCTATACGGGCATTGTGAACAATCTGCGGGTTCTCTCGCGCCGCCGTATATTGAATGCCTCTGACAGCTATCATAATTACAATGACTACCCCTACGGCTGCCGACAGAAACCTGATGAAAAGCTGAAGATAA
>JAJDCK010000011.1 GCA_029260855.1 Candidatus Saccharimonadota bacterium | reverse complement strand
AAAATCAAAGCCTGGACACCGTAAAATCAAGGTTGTAGTGGCGAGCCTTGTTTTGGTATTTCTATGCGTTGGGGTGTGGTTCCGCCACTGGCGTATGCAGCCGCCCAAAGGCTACCCGACTGGTCCCGCGCAGGTTGGTGTACAAGTGCAGCAGACGATTAGTTATGCTGGCTTGAACCGGACATACCTGCTTAGATTACCAAAAAACTATAAAGCCAATAATAACAAATACCCGCTTGTGATTTTTTTGCATGGCGGTGGTAGGACTAGTGCCACAATTGATTCATTAACAAAAAATACACTACCACCGCTGGCTGACAAAAACCATGCGATTCTTGTATACCCGGACGGCTATGGACGGCAATGGAATGACGGCAACACTGTCCGGACAAGGACTAGCAGTAACATTGACGACGTCGGCTTCTTGACGGCGCTCGTAGATAAAATGTTGCAAGAAAATCATGCTGACCCTGCCAAGGTTTACTTTGTCGGCGCTTCTAACGGCGCCATGATGACTAGTCGGATGCTATGTGACAGAGCCAACAAAATTACTGCCATAGCAATGGTCGCTGGCTCTATGCCGGAATCTATTTATGATAACTGCCATCCATCCCATCCCGTTTCGGCGCTTATCATGAACGGTACTAGCGATCCGATTGTTCCCTACCAAGGCGGCGATATTACATCTGTGGGTAATATCAAGAACGGGGGCAGGGTGGTTGCAACTGAGACAACATTAATGCGCTGGATGCAGGCTATTGGGGCGAATTCAGATAAGTTGATCAAAGAGTACCTGCCAAACCCTGACTCAAATGATGGTACTAGTGTTCAGCGCTGGAAAGTAGAAAATAACGGCCAAGAGGCTGTGCTTTATAGGATTGTGGGCGGTGGCCACACCTGGCCAAATGGCGACCAATATCTTCCGGTAAAAATAATTGGCAGTACGAGCAAAGATATCAACGCCAGTGATGTTATCTGGTCATTTCTGATGTCACACACTAAATAATCTTCTTGTACAGCTGCTACAATAGCCGGATGAAGCAGGTGCAGGCACTGAGAGTTATGTTAGGTGGGGGGTCGGTGTTTTTGACTGGTCCCCCGGGATCTGGCAAGACGTATGTTTTAAACCAATTCGTTAGGCGCGCCGTTAAGACAGGCAAGACGGTGGCGGTAACAGCCAGTACAGGTATTGCGGCTACACACATTGGTGGTACGACGATTCATTCGTGGTCGGGGCTTGGTGTCCGCGAGGAGCTAGGTCCCCGAGATCGCCAGCAATTGGCCGGCAATGCCCGACTGGTAAAGCGCTATAATGCAACTGACGTATTGGTGATCGATGAAGTATCGATGCTGCACGGACGGCGGTTGGACATGCTGAACGAGGCGTGCAAATTGCTACGCAAAAGTGAGTTGCCCTTTGGTGGCTTACAGGTTATCTTGGTTGGTGACTTGTTCCAGCTGCCACCAGTTACACGAGGCGGTGGTGAGCTAGATTTTGTGCACCTGTCGCCAGCGTGGGAGGAGCTAGGCCCAAAGATTTGCTATCTCAGCGAGCAGCATCGCCAGCAAGAAGACGGTCTGCTCGATCTATTGGAAGCTATGCGCCGCGGAGAATTGGAGGCGGTACATCAAGAGTTACTACAAACGCGTATGGGGACGAAGCCAGAAGCAGACCAGCCTGTGACGCGTCTGTACGCCCATAACATTGATATTGATACAGTCAATCAAAGGTATTTGTCGGCTATTACCGACGAATCATACGAATACGAGATGGAAACAAAGGGGTCTACCGCCAAAGTAGAGCAGCTATTACGGGGCATTCTAGCACCTGAAGTTCTGGAGCTTAAACTGGGCGCGGAGGTTATGTTCGTGGCCAATAATATGAATGCTGGTTTTTTCAATGGCACGCGCGGCCGGGTGGTCGCCTTTCGTGATGATGAGCCGATTGTGCAGATTGTGGGTGGCAAGCGAAAGATTAAGGTTGTTCCTCACAGCTGGAAACTAGAAGAAGACGGACGAGTCCGTGCTGAGGTGGCACAGCTGCCGCTCAGATTAGCTTGGGCGATCACCATTCACAAAAGCCAAGGTATGAGCTTGGACGCTGCCGAAATTGACCTAAGTAAATCATTTACTCCCGGGATGGGTTATGTTGCACTCTCTAGGGTGCGAAGTCTGGACGGTTTGTTCTTGAGCGGAATTAACAACATGGCACTACGCATGCACGAAAAGATCTATGATCTTGACCGGAGCTTACGTGCCGCTTCTAGGCAGCTGGCATTAAACACACCAGAGTCTGTAGAAGAACCCCTATCGTCACACGAAACGACACCGGTTAAAACTGGATTATTATCCGAGTTAAAGTTGTGGCGATTGAGATGCGCCCGCGAAGAGGGCGTGCCTGCTTATATAATTGCTCACGACAGTGTGTTGGAGGCTATAGCCGCCAGGCCGCCGTCTTCTCCTCAGGCGCTATTGGGGGTTAAAGGGTTTGGCGATCACAAGCTCGAAAAATACGGCAGTGATATTATGAAGATAGTTGCTGAATACTCATCCACCCCCATACCTATTAATTAATCTTGCAAACTAATACCAATAAATAAAATCAGACCTCCCTTTGCGATCGAAGGAGGTCTGATGGTTTGTGGTTTTATTATTGCTTTTAGGATTTTACTTTTGTTGGCGTTTGCACACTATGGTCAACAAATACAGCACAATAAAGCGCCAAATCCCTCAACCTACGAGCACATCTACCATACATTCCAAGCTACGCTCATGTTTTGGCGTTGTCAAGCTTATGTTTAAGCAACGTTACCACAAAGACGGCGTGGTATAGTAGCTAAGTTATGGGTTTTGCACAGTTTCTGAGAAAAGAATGGGTTATAGCTGCTGCTGTGCTCGCTATCTTTATAGTGTTTGTGCCTAGCCGGCTTTATGCTCAGCAGCAGGCCGGGCCAGCAGTGCCCGAAACGCGCAACCCACAGACAAATTCGCCCCAACTTTTTAAGCAACAAACTGAAGTACAACCGACAAGCCCGCAACAGCTACTTAACCAGTCTGTTAAAATCGAAATCCCCAAAGGTACTCCTATTAGAAGTCGCAACACTGTAGCTGATACCTCAAAAAGTAGAGATAAACAGCTATTTTTATTGGCGCTTAGTGTCTTGGCCGTGGTCTCATCAGTCATCTTAATGAAATATGCTCAGAAGCCATCTGATAACCTAGGCTTGAAGGGCCCTGTGTATTCGGATGTAAAAATAGCTCCAACAGTACCAGGGGCGAGCATACTGGTTAAAAAACATAAGCACCCAAGAAAGAAAAAGTCCAAAGGGAAGCCTCGTAAAAAACATTAGCGAGTGATGTTTTTGCCTGCCGGCTGGGGGTCTCGGGTTTGAATATTAAGCTGATCGAGCCTTACGGTGCTCCCCGGCAGACTATCTTCTGCCTTGGTTTGTAAGATCAGAACAATGGTGGCTGCGATAACGAGTACAGCAATTACGAGCCAAGAGATAAGGTGTAGGTGCCTATTCATCAGTTTTAATTATATGCCAGACCTAGTGACATCTGATAAACTTCAAGCATAAGGACTTCTGAAATATCACAATGAAATCTAAAAAACCACGCGACAGCGATACGCATGACCAAGATAATGACCTGCAAAAAATTGAAGACAAGGTTAGGCGCATGCTTGATCCATCTGTGCCCGACCCAGAGGCAGACATACCCAGCGATTTGCCGACGGAAATAAAAATTAGCGAGCCACAGACTCTGACTGCCCCGGAGCTACAAATAGACAAGCGGGCTGAAAATATCATTGTTCAGACTGTAGATGACGAGCAGGAGAAGGTCTTTGCAACTAACTCTAAATCCGTAGATACAGAGAAAAACGTAAGCCCCCCGCCTGTCGTTGTAAGCACAGAAGAACCAGAGCTTGAAGACTCTGCGACCGCAAAAGCGGTCGACGAAATTGCCCATCAAGAGAGCGATGAACTGCTTGCAGCTGAAGACAAAGAGATCGCAAAAGCCTTTGAGGATAAAAAGCTGACGTTGTTTGGGCGCATAAAGCGCTTCTTCGGTGATTGGTGGCACAACACCCTAGCTAGACGGCTGACGATTGCGGTGTTAACTATTGGCTTGATCGCAGCTATAACTATGCCGACAAGCCGTTATTTTTTGCTTAATAGTTTCGGTGTGCGCAGTGGTGCATCCGTCAAAGTCCTAGACCAAAGTACCCGCCAACCACTTAAGAACGTCCAGGTCGGCTTAATGGGCGAAACTGTTCTTACTGATAATGACGGTGTGGCCCAGTTTAATAAAATCAAACTAGGTGCGACGGAGTTGGTGATCGAGAAACAGGCCTTTGCGCCTGTTCGTCAGCCAGTGACGCTTGGTTGGGGGAGCAATCCTCTTGGCGACAGAAACCTTACGCCAGTCGGTAGTCAGTATTCTTTTTCTGTTAGCGACTACTTGTCGGGGAGCCCGTTAGCTAAAATCGAAGCTACAAGTGATGACGCGGCCGCTTTCTCAGACGAGCACGGCAAGATCAAGTTGACGATTGATAAAACTGACGACTCTCCTATAGAAGTAAAAATTACCGGAGAAGATCTTCGTGAAGAAACCCTAACAATTGATGCAGATGACAAGTCCGAGCACGTACTAACTATGGTGCCGAACCGCAAGCACGCATTCATCAGTAAACGTTCAGGCAAATATGATGTCTACAAGATTGATGTTGATGGCAAAAACGAAGAACTGGTTCTGGCTGGTACCGGTAGTGAGCGTGATGATATGGTATTGCTTTCTCACCCGACCAAAGAACTAGTGGCGCTTGTTTCAACACGGGGTAACGTGCGTAACCGAGATCGTTATCTTCTGAGTAAACTTACTATAATTGACCTGTCGGATAACAGTACGGTTGAGGCTGCGCAGTCAGAAAGAATTCAGGCTATAGACTGGATAGATGACAGAGTAGTGTATGTGCAGATTGCGGCTAGTACTAGCGCGGCAGATCCTAGGCGTCACCGATTAATGAGCTATGACCAAGATATGGATGAAAATAGTGAGCTTGCCAGCAGTAACTTCTTTAATGATGTTATGGTTGCTCGCGGGTACGTGTTTTATGCGCCTTCCAGCGCGTACCAAACAGAGAGCGTGTCGCTTTACAAAATCAAGGCAGATGGCAGTAACCGCCAAACAGCATTGGTAGATGAGACGTGGAATATGTACAGAACAAGTTATGACAACCTAACTTTATCACTTGGACAGAATTGGTACGAGTATAACTTAACAAAAAACAGCTCGAACAAATTACCGGGTGAGCCGGCGAACCTCAGGTCCCGCCTATACGCTAATAGCCCGAATGCCAAGCGGAGTCTTTGGGTGGATCAGCGGGATGGCAAGGGTGTTCTCTTGGCATATGACATAAGTAAAAACGAGGATCAAGAGATTCATCAGCGCAGCGGACTTAAATCGCCTGTGAGGTGGCTAAACAATAACAGCGTGGTGTTTCGGACTAGCACAGATCAAGAAACGGCTGACTACGCTGTCAGTTTGGATGGCGGCGAACCCAAGAAAATTAGAGATGTGACTAATACTGCCGACATCACCGACTGGTACTACTACTAGAACTACATGCCATGCCAGCCTGCTTTCGGGCAGAGCCCGAAACTCTGCTGGCATTCTTGGCGTCCTGCGTTGTTGCTGATTCCAGTGCTCCTTCACCGTACCTTACGTACGGCTCAGTGCGCGCTTCATCAGCGCCTAGCAGGCCACTCAAGCAGGTAATTCTAGTCAAGTCCAGCTGCTCTTACTGAATATGGTTATGTTAGAATAGCCTTATATGGAGGACGAAAATGAATAGGAAAATAACGGCCCTTACAACGGCTGGAGCGTTTGCTCTCGTCATAGCAGTGGGCGTACCGGTTTTGGCGCATTACGGGGAAGATCACTCGTCTGACAGGGTCATGGCTCAAACCACTGAGCCCGGATCACGTTCCAGCCCAGAAGAATTAAGAGCACGGCTTCAAGAGCGCAAAGATGAACTTAAATTGCGCCTGAGTAACGCCCAAAAGACTAGGCTACAGGCAAGATGTAAAAATGCACAAGGCAAACTTAGTGCGGTAGAAGGGCGTATTCAGGGCATAGAGACTAGCCGCAACGAGGTTTACGGCAATCTTGTCGGTCATTTAACTGAGCTTTCCTCCAAGCTTAAGGCAAAAGGTATAGACACGTCTCAGCTGGATATGCAGATTGTACAGCTAGAGGAGCGGATCGCTGCCTTTAAAACAGAATTTGCAGAATACAAACAAGCAGTAGCAGATCTTGCAGAAATGGATTGTGAAGCCGACCCCGAAGCGTTCAAGGCTGCGCTGGAAGACGCTAGAAGCCACCGTAAAACACTACATGAAACTGGCCAAAACATTCGTAAATACGTCACAGAAACTATCAAACTAACTTTAGCTGTTCTGCGCGCCGAGCTAGCCGCCAAGGCCGGAACAAACTCTAATAATGACAAGGCAAACTAACCATGGAAGAAAACAACACCAGTCCTTCACAGGAAACCAGGGAACCTCAAAACACTCCTATTTTAGACGTGCAACCACCCACGCCAGCCTCTACTCCCGTAAGGTCTGATGTGCCGTCAGCATCAAACCCGTCAGTAGTAGCTCCACCCCCAGATGAGGAGCAGACTAGTTCAAGTTCAACTACTGAAACAAGCACGTTAGACTCAGTCAAGCAGCCAGTAGCTACCGTGCCCCATAAGCATTACGCGCCAATTGTGCCAATTATAGTTGCTTTAATTATTGCTGCGATTCTGGCGGTTATTACAGTGTTGTCATTTCAAAACACAAATGCACCTGAGCCCGCAAAAAACACCCAGACGCCTACCCAAGCTGAGGCAGCCGTTACGCCAGAATCGATTGACGATACATCTGCCGAGATTGACCAAGCCTTGGGCGGGGTTGATGAATCCTCGGACTTCCCTGAAGATGCGTTAAGTGATCAAACCCTTGGTCTTTAAACACGCAATAACCATGACCATTATTGACAAATGTGGTATAATATATTGATGGTGTAGTTGTTTTTTAGTAAAATAAAGCGTCATGACTGAACAAAACTCAGAATTCCCATTCGATATACGTCATATGGAAGATGGTTTGGTAACACGCTTTACAGCCCAAGCAAATATTCCGCACGATCCTGACATCCAGCCTCAAATAGAAGGAGTCGAATCTGTAATGATTGGCTTGCCTTATGGTTATTGCGGAGGAGTTAGAATGGCTCTTGCAGCTACCCTGGCGGCGCGTAAGTCAAACCCAAATGTTCGTGTTGGTGTAAATCAGCCGCCAGTGCACAATGATGATGCGCTAAAGCCTCTACGAGATGCTGGGGTAGAGACAGATAGTGACCTAACAGGGCTAAGTCCTGGCGATATCGGTATTTATAGTGCGCACGGGTCTGATGCTCGCTCCCGGGCAGAAGCTGGTAGGAGAGGCCTGATTGTTTACGACGCGGCGTGCCCCTTTGTCACAAAGACGCATCATGAAATCCAGCGCGCTGCTGAAAAAGGTTCAGCAGTAGTTTATATAAGCTTCTCTAGCCCCGGCCACCCTGAGGCTGTGGCTGCAAAAGCTGCAGCAGAAATAGCAGGTACGCCGCTGGTATTTATGAGTCAAGAAAGTGACATTTCAGAAATTCTAAATAGTGAAGAAGTTAAACGCCATGGTCGCATCTCAGTCGTAGGACAGACCACTAACAATTCTGGACGATCAGAAGAATTAGCTGATTCACTCCAAGCGCGTGCGGCAAAAAAAGGTTTAGAAATAGTAAACCCCTATCGTGTTACTGATGTTTGTAATACGGTACGCGATCGCATAATGTCCGCTGTAAGCCTGGTACGGTTAGGGCTAAGATCAGTAGTAGTAGTCGGCTCAGTTAAGTCACAAAATACAAGCGAGATCGCAGATGCTGCCCAGCTACAGGCTATTGAGCGAGTCCGGCAAAGAGGGCCTAATGATACCTGTGAAATTTATATAGTTAATAGCTGGCTTCAGCTGCCCAAACTAAAGGGTATAGTTGGAGTGGTTTCTGGCGCTTCAACCCCGTCTGAGAATGTTGAGGGTATAGCTGAGTACTTAAACCCAAGGTCTCCAGTTGTCTATGTTGGAGAAGATACAGATCGAGGGCGAACATTCCAGCCTAGCGATCCGAAGTTACGCAGGCTTATGGGGGTAAGATAGGTGCAGGCGGAGCAAATAGTACTGGTGGACCAAAATGGTGCGCCGATCGGGACGGCGGAGAAGTTTTCTTCGCACCATGCGGATACGCCGCTGCACTTGGCATTTTCTTGCTACGTTTTTAATGACAAAGGTGAATTCTTAGTTACCCAGCGCGCGCACGGTAAAAAAGTTTGGCCAGGAGTTTGGACCAATAGTTGTTGTGGCCATCCGGCGCTAGGTGAAGACATGGTGGCAGCTATAAAACGGCGTCTGGATTACGAGCTAGGCATGACGGCCAAAGATTTTCAGGTGATTTTGCCAAGATATACCTATAAAACACCACCCTTCAAAGGAATTATTGAAAATGAGTTTTGCCCGGTATATGTAGCGCGGGCCACCAGTGAACCGCAGCCAAACCCTGATGAGGTGGAAGCCTACAAATGGATGAGTTGGCAGGATTATGTCGCAGCAGCTGAAGCGGACACCGCGGATATTTATTCTTGGTGGGGCAAGGACCAGCTGAAATTCATAAAAAACCATCCTCTAATCGCGCAATACGCCCAGGGGCAATAAATTGCTTTTTACATCGCTAAATGACGAAAAATTGGTAGAGCTGCTTAAATTAGGTGGTGTTGGGATTCTGCCGACTGATACGGTATACGGATTAGTATGTCGGGCTGCAGATGAAGCGGCGGTCAAACGCTTGTATGCAACAAAGAAGCGAGAGGAAAAGCCAGGGACCGTCATTGCCGCTAATACTAAACAGCTCAAAGATCTAGGCATTAAGCCGCGGTATCTAAAAGTGGTTGAGCAGTTTTGGCCCGGGCCGGTTAGCGTTGTTATCCCGTCACATGAACTAGGCTATATTCACCTTGGAAAAAGCAGCATAGCCATACGTATCCCGTCACATGAAGACCTAGCAGACCTTTTGGAAAAAACCGGACCGCTTGTAACGACTAGTGCTAATTTACCCGGCGAACCGCCATCCAGTACCGCCGAGGAGGCAAATACTTACTTTGGTGACGAGGTTGATTTTTATGTAGACGGCGGTGATTTATCAGGCCGTCAGCCGTCTACTATTATTCGTGTAGTAGATGATGCGATTGAGGTTTTGCGAGAAGGTGCTGTTAAAATCAGTGAAACAGGAGAGATAAAGTGAACTTTGATGAATATCAGAAACTAGCGCTCAGGACAGCCTATACAGACCCAAAGTACGAAGGCACAAACATGGACAGGACCATTTGGGTTATGGGAGTTGCGGGTGAAGCAGGTGAAATTGTAGAAAAATGGAAGAAAATTGTGGCTTATAATGGCGGTAAAATCAGTGGCGAAGATCTGGCGGATCTAAAAAAGGAATTGGGCGACGTCATCTGGTACGTTGCGGTTCTAGCGGATAGTCTGGGGTTATCGTTTGAGGAGATAATGAAACTAAACGTTGAGAAGTTGGCAGACCGCCAAAAGCGCGGTGTCATAAAAGGCAAAGGCGACAATCGATGAGTGGCAGAAGCAACGTACCCGCTTCGTATATTATTTTCAGAAAAGGCGATAAGGTATTGTTCCTTTTGAGAAGCGCTACCGGCTACATGGACGGTTATTATGGTTTGCCAGCAGGGCACGTAGAAGATATGGAAAGTTTCACTCAGGCTGCAATCCGTGAAGCTTCAGAAGAAGTGGGTGTAGATATCAAGCCTAATCATCTGCGTTATATCCATACCATGCAGAGGGTAGCTACTGACAATACACATATACGCGTAGATGTATTCTTTGAAGCTGACATCTGGGAGGGAGACTTTAAAAATGCTGAGCCAGTCAAACATTCAAAAATAGTCTGGCTGGACCCTAATAATCTTCCTGATAATACTATGGACTACCAACTTCATTTATTTGATCAGATCGCCAAAGGCAGCGCGTACAGCGAATTTGGCTGGAAATCTACGGATCAGGTATCTTAGCCTGAGTTTGACTCAAAACGATTTGGTGTATAATTAGTACGAGTAAAAATGCTAATAACGGCATTTAATAAAAGAGGCAATTAATCATGTCTAAGAAAATTAAGATCGCTATTGTGGGCGTTGGTAACTGCGCTTCGTCTCTAATTCAGGGAATTCATTACTATAAGGACGCTAAGGACGATGAGTTTGTTCCGGGCGTCATGCACGTTAACTTCGGCGGATATCACCTACGCGATGTAGAGGTTGTGGCTGCGTTTGATGTAAATGCTGACAAAGTTGGCAAGGACGTAGCAGAAGCTATTTATGCCGCACCGAACAACACAGTTGTGTTTGCGCAAGTGCCTAATATTGGGGTTAAGGTTTCTCGCGGGCCAAGACTGGACGGAGTCAACAAATACACCGAACCAGTTGTGCCGATATCTGATGCACCGGAAGTAGATGTGGTACAGGTTTTAAAGGACACGGGCGCAGAAATAGTGATCAACTATTTACCGGTAGGCTCACAAGAAGCCACAGAGTTTTACGCTCAGTCTGCCATTGATGCTAGGTGTGGTTTTGTTAACTGTATTCCGGTCTTCATTGCATCTGACCCGGTATGGGCCAAGAAGTTTGAAGATGCTGGTCTGCCGGTTATTGGTGATGACATCAAAGCGCAAGTTGGTGCAACGATTGTTCACCGTGCACTTACTAATTTGTTCTTAGACCGCGGGATGAAGATTGAACATACTTACCAGCTAAACGTAGGTGGCAACACAGACTTCTTGAACATGCTTGAGCGGGAACGACTTGTCAGCAAAAAGATTTCTAAAACCGAAGCCGTTACCTCCATGATGACCGCCCGTGGACACGAAGTAATCGATGAAAATGTTCACGTTGGCCCGAGCGATTTCGTGCCTTGGCTAAAAGACAACAAAGTCTGTTATATCCGTATCCAGAGCAAGCACTTTGGCGATGTGCCGATGAACCTGGAGCTACGTCTTTCAGTAGAAGATTCGCCTAATTCTGCAGGTGTGGCGATTGACTCAATCCGCTGCATGCAGCTGGCACTAGACAACGGCCTTAAGGGCGCTATCGTTGAGCCAGCCGCATTTTTCAAGAAGCATCCACCTAAGCAGATTGAAGACCGCCGAGCCCGCGAACTGGTTGAAGAATATATCACCAAATACGCTCAAAAGTAATCTAATTACCACTCAAACCAACATCTCTTAGCCGTATTATTGTAAGTATGCGGAATATTGAAAACGTGGTATAACTTTAGCCATGGCACAAAACATGGAGTTACTGGTTCCGGGACATCCCATAGAAATTCCGGATGATTTAATTGAATTTTTTGATGTGATGGCCTCTGTTTTTGATCCAAAAGCACCCATACACAGATCGACTATATTTGTAAATAATGATAGGTATCCAACCCGTGGGGGAAGTGCAGACGACCTAGTATTTACCGGTGAGTTAACAGCTTTACATGAAGTTGGCATTCCTAAACTTGGCCAGATAGCAACCAATGCTCCTAGTCAGTCAGTAAAGTCGGCATTTTGCTCATTAAAAAGTGGCTGGCCTTCTAAACAAGATGCAAGCATTGCATTTGCGGAAAGTCATATTACTTCTGAGGCTCGTGAACAGGCCGAGCCTCCACTTGATGTGTGGCATCTTTATATGAGCCTTAAGGGAGCGAATCCAAAGTGTCTGCTCAGTTATTCCTGGATTGCTTTAAACTCGGATAATGAATTTGCGGGTGAACAGGTGTCATGGCCGGACTCTAAACCCAGGAATGCTGGTAAGCCTGAATACGAACCAATAACTCGAGAACCAGTTCAAATCGCTCAAATGGCACGAACGGTAGCCGGACTTCTCCTTCCAACGGCTTTGGTTTCAGCTTAGCTTTTTGCAATATAATGGCCGGTGACAGCAAAGTGCGAGAATCTAGTTATTAGAGTCAGTAAATTCTTGACGGAGCCATTCGTCAAGGCTGTTGCCGCCGCCTCCGGCCATGGCTACTACCATGGCACCCCGGTCTAGATGATGTTGAATCGTTCGCTTTAGATCATCGTTACGCTCATGAGCTTCTGCTATGGACGGGTCATCTAAATAACTTATAAGTTCTTCAGGCGCTATAAGTCGCTGAGACGGGTCTTCGCGTGCCAGGTAGCTCGGTAGCCAGTAAATCTTCTTGGAACCGGCAAAACAGTCCTTATAGTCTTTCATAAGGTAGTGTTGTCTGCGGTTAGTCAGTGGTTCGTAGACAACTATCAAATCTTGATTGTTCTTTGTGGCTATTTCTAGCGCGGTGCTCATAGCGCCACGGACTTTATCCGGCGTATGGGCATAATCACTGTATAGGTTAGGGATAATAGGTTCCATGCGCCGTTGCAGGCCAGGAAAGGCGGCCATCAACTTGGCGATTTCATCAGTAGGCTTGCCTACTATGCGTGATAGAGCACTAGCGGCCAGCCAAGCATCTAGGCGATTATAAAACCCGGCGATCCCAGTCAATTCTTGCTCATCGGCGCTACCCTCTAAGACAGTCAAATGGTCTGCGCGCTTCATCCCAAGATACTCAAAATCTTCGCGCCACAAGATAGTATGGCCACTCTGTTCAATAAATTCTCTGAAAGCCATCTGGTAATCCTCGCGCGTGGGGAATATCTCGTGATGGTCCCACGACACGCCGGAAATAATACTAATCTGAGGCCTGAATGCCAAAAAGTTACGGTCAAACTCGTCACACTCATATACAAAATATTCAGAATCTGACACGTACCGCCCCATATCGCCGAAGCTGATTTTTGCACCGACTGAATAGCTGAGAGGTATACCAAGCTGCTGGAATAACCAGATAACCATAGCGGTTGTAGTGGTCTTGCCGTGTGTACCGGCTACTGCCAGCAATTTTAATTTCTTTTCGCTGATTATCTGGTTCAGTAGTTCGTTGCGCTTACTTGCCTTGATTCCTTGCTCTTTACAATACAAGAGCTCGGGCGAGTCGTCAGGTATGGCAGAGGAGCGTACGTACCAGTCAATCGGATTCTCTTCGTGGATATGGGCAATTTGATCCCTGTTTTGGCCTATGTGTATGTCTAATAACCCCTTAGAACGTAAATAATTAACGTACTGCGAAGGTTGGCTGTCAGAACCAGAAACTGTATAGCCCGCTTGTTTTGCGATAAGCGCCAAAGGCCCAATGGCCGCACCTCCTATACCACTGAAAAATATATGCATGGTATCAGTCTAGCATCAGGTGTGGCATAATCGTAAGCAAGATGAACAAACGAAAACTACACCATCTCTGGGTAAACCTTAGACCAGTCAGTTACTGGTATTTCTTGATAGGTTTTATTGTGACGGGGTTAATCGCAACATCGGCCCTTCGGCAGAATAATTTAGAGATGGTGCGTTTGCGTGAAGCGGTACATGCGGCAGACGCGACGGGCTCGGGTGTGGAAGAGGCTCTGCAGGCCTTGCGCAAGCACGTATACGGTCATATGAACACCGATTTAACTAGTGGTGACAATGCGATTCATCCTCCTATTCAGCTGGCCAAAACATATGAACGACTAGTCGCCGGGGAGCGTGCACGTGTGGCTGCTATCAATGACGAGGTGTCGGCAGATGCGGTAAGGATATGTGAGGCGAGTTTCCCAGCCGGGCAGATACAGGCCCGTGCTCAGTGCGTGCAAGAATACATAACCAAGAACAGTTCTAAGGAGAATCAATCAGTACCGAAAGAGCTCTACCAGTATGATTTTGTCTCACCATTTTGGTCGCCAGATTTGGCTGGATGGAGCATACTAGCCAGCTCCGTGTTTTTTATGTTGTTTGTACTTAGGTTTAGTTTGGAGCGCTGGCTGAAAGCTCGGTTTGATTAACTTTTATCACCGATGGCTCCGTAAAACTAAAACACCCGTGAACTTGTATGTCCACGGGTGTTGACTATAGACAAAGCGACTGTCTCTAGTTGTCGGTGCCGTTCGTATTATTGGCGCCTTGCTGTGCTTGGTCTTGACATTCTTGACCCTCGGGGTACTGAGCCATGTATTTCTTGACTGCACCTGGAACAGTATTTTCGCCGTCTTCTTCCTTAAGGTTTTCCCAGAAGATGACGTGTTCGCGGTTTATCAGCATGTCGTTTGATGGACGGTGCAACTCACAGCCCAATTTCACCAACGATATGTCATTTTGTTGGGCTTGTTGGTTGTTTGCTTGATCTGGCTGGACTACTTGATTGACACGTAGGTAGAAAATGTCGGCCATCTTAAGGTATTTACTGTTCAGGTCTTGTATTTTTCCGAAATAAACTTGTCCGCCATTTAAGAAGACTGCTTGTAAGCGGTCCTTTTGAATGTACTGAGCCTCACTAGCGCTCCTGACGTTTCCTCTCATTATTAGCCACACAAGTGCTATTACTAATATTGTTGCCGCAAAAAGCAGTACGACTGAGGCTATACGTAGACCCTTGAAGGCGTTGAGGCCTCTGCCGCGACCGCGTGGGCTAGCGGATGGCCCTACTGGTGCTGGTGCATGTGTTGGTTGCACCTGTTGATTACCACGATTCATGAATTCCATAGTGTGAACTCCACCTTTATATATTTAGATTTCTTTACTTTGACCAGTGTAATACATAAGCGTGTTATCTTGCAACAGTATGCCAACGAATCTTCTCCACAGAGTTTATAGAAGATATGCTTAACAGGGGTGAGTTAATCACTAATACAAAATTACTGATTAAAAGTTGTTGACAAGAGGAAATCACCGAGAGTATGTTAGGGGTACCATTACAAATTCAAGAGAGAGGGAGATTTTAGCAATGGCATATAAGCACACAAATTCCAAAGGGGTAACATATTACCTCAACTCAAAGGCTGTCGTACTTCGTGGCGGCAAAGAACAGACTATCTACTACTTCAGCAAGGATCAGCGCCCAGAGGCTTCTGACCTACCTGACGGTATGACGGTCAATGAAAATCCACGTAACGGTTTCCTGACCGTCAAGCGCAAGTAGCTAAAAAGCTAAAAAAGCAAAGTAATCGCTCCGAGCAATCGGAGCGGTTTTATTTCGGGGTCAATTAGCTTGTTGCTGTGGCATCAATTAGAATTGGACTTAATAATTGGTCCGGACGGTTAAATATGAAATTACAATCAAAGGGCATGTATGGTGCCGCAATTATCTGGGGCACATGGGTGCTTGTTTTAAGCGGTATTACACTTCCGGGTTATTTTGTTACAGCAATTACATCGTTTACTGGTTTTCTTGGGCTTTTAATATATGTGGCAATAACTAAGAATGCCGTTTCCTTTAAAAAAGTTTTTAAACACCCTAAACTCTTACGGCTCACCGCAATAGTTGCATTTCTTGAGGCTGCCCAAAACGCTTTATTCATGGTTGCATTTATATTGGCTGTGTCTGGCGGGGGCACTATCTTCATCCCTATTATTCGGTCGCTTACGGGTGTTGTTACTCCACTTATCGCAGCGCTCACGGTGAAAAGGGAGTTTTCTCGTTTCGGTACCTGTTGTATGGAGTTATAGCATCTGCCGGTGCGATTATTATATTTAGTTGGGACGGACTAGATCTAGGTGGCCGCGTCAGTTATCTAGGGCTTTCACTAGTAGGATTATCAGTAATTATTTCTGCTGTCCAGTCAATTGTGCAGAGGTTTCTAGCGCTTGAGATGGCAGCTACAAATCAACCAGCAACAAATATTGTTACTTATCAGTCATTAATCGCAACCATCTTTTTGGTCCCGCTCATTGTCTATTATTTTTCAACTACCGCCAATGCAACCATAAATATTTTGCCTCAGATAATGTTTATCGGTATTTTTGGCCTTACGCACGTCGCCCTAGCATTTGTTTTAAGATTAAATGCCCTGAAATATATTACTGCCCAGCAAAGTGTAGTCATCTCTTATCTTGAACCAGTCACCAGTGTCACGCTATCGGTATTGTTCCTCAGAGAAGCATTTAATCTAGGATATGTAATCGGAAGCGTACTAATTCTAGGAGCAGCTATAGCCGTCGGCCTTCATACCGTAAGACCTAATAAGCAAACAAACTTGTCTAATAATTTCTGACGGCTTGCGCAAGTTTTGGGCTGGAGGCTGCCATAACAGCTGGATAGCCACCGTTAATTTTGCAGTAATCATTGTAGTTGATAGGCCCCAAATCTTCGCCACTCAGCAATTCCATCACGCCACCACTTTCCACGACTAGTGGGTACCCCGCCATATGCTCAAGATTGTTTTTACGTCCGTACTCAAGCACTAAATCTGCTTGACCAGTTGCTAGATCAAAGAAATATACAGCTGATGAACCCAGATAACGAGTTGGAAAAGAGTCTTTAATTTGATCATAAAAATAACCCTGTTCGTGTGCGGGGAAGTCCGGATAATTCTTTACGCCTTCATCAATGTATATTCTTGTTGCATTGTCTAAGCTCTGTCTTCCCGAACTCCCAATCCTAGCAATTTGACCACCACTTTTTAGTAGAACACCCTCTCCTTTGACGGCAAGCACTATCTGGTCAAGCTTATGATCAGCAATTCCACCAAGTAAATAATTTTCAAATTTGGGGTTTATGCCTTCATAAAGGGCAAACATAGTTCCGCACCTAGCGGTACCTTTAGAGTCACGAAACGCTGATGAACCATCCAGTCCATCAATAAATGCGGTTAATACTGGGTTGTCACCAACCTCAAACCCCCCCATGCTCTTCAGAAATCACATGGATACCCTGACCATACCTAAAACTGTAGTCCTGCAAGCTCTTAATCACTACGTCTTCTGCCGCAACATCAATTCGCATTGCCATCTCCCCGAACTGATTTAGGCCAACTTCATCACTTGCTGTTTTATTATTTAAGAGTTCTAAGAATATTGAATGTGTAGTCGCAAGTGTTTCAAGACCCAGCTTACTAGAAACGCCATTAACCATCTTTATATTTTACAATATTTGGGCTATACACACAAGTTATTCTGTTTCGTGCTTTTGCATAATGTTAACAAGCATGATATAATATTCAAATGATCGATAATCCTGTCAGTACGATGCCAGATTACGTTGTACTTACGGAAGCTTTTATTGAGAAAGCTGACGGTTCACAAGTTATAGACAGCCTAGTCGCTGCGAATGGTATGACTGCTGAAGAGGCTTTAGCCTGGACAGTGGCCGTACAAGCAAGTGGCAACCTACCAGTACCTAGAACCCCTGGAGAAGAAGCTCAAGGTTTATCCTTATGGCATGGAATCGTGGCAGGTATGTGCTCTACTACATACAGAGAACTTAAAAGCGCAAATCCAAATACCAACCGAAATGATCTGAATAAAGACGAGGCTTTGCAAAAGTTGAATGCTGTCCGTAAGGGGCTGAGAGTAGCCATGCGAACTAGTTATAAACGTGCAAAAACTGAGCTAGTCAGTTAGAGCTACTAGCAAATATTTGTCCTGTACGCTTGGAATCGCTATAGTATTAAATCTATGGCGGAGACAATTGTTGAGGTTCGGGGGCTGACTAAGAAGTACGGTAAGAAGACTACTGTTAGAGGCATAGATTTTGATGTACGCGAAGGAGAGGTCTTTGGTATCCTTGGCCCAAACGGAGCAGGCAAAACAACTACGCTAGAAATGCTTGAGGCTCTTCGGCCGATTGACGGGGGCGGTGCGCTGCTTGATGGCATAGATGTCAAAAAACACCCCCACAAAGTCAAAGAAATTATAGGCGTACAGCTTCAAAGCACCAGTTTTTTTAACCAGCTAACGTTGGTTGAGCTGCTCAGGCTATTTGGGGGTATGTACCACCAAACGGTCCACCCTTATAAGCTACTTGAGATGGTCAACTTAAGAGACAAAGCCAAAAGCACGGTAGATACATTATCTGGTGGGCAAAGGCAGCGATTCAGTGTGGCCTCGGCCCTGGTTAACAAGCCGAAAGTTTTGTTTCTGGATGAACCTACAACCGGGCTTGATCCCCAGGCGCGTCGTAATTTGTGGGAGCTCGTACAAGATATTCAAAAAACAGGTATAACTATAGTTCTTACAACTCACTACATGGAAGAGGCTCAGTTGCTGTGTGACCGTGTAGCTATTATGGACAACGGTAAAATTATCGCGTTGGATACGCCCGATAATTTGATCAAAGACTTGTTAAAAAAAGGCTTTAAGAAGAAGGCTGAAGTTCAGCAAGCTGACCTTGAAGATGTGTTTATTGATCTGACCGGAAAGGACCTGCGCGAATGAAAGACCTAAATGCTGTTTGGATTATGACCAAATTATTCACGCTACGCTTTTTTCGTGACAAAATTGCCCTGTTTTTTACCTTGGTTTTTCCGCTTATCTTTCTCGTGATTTTTGGTTTTATATTTGGGGGCAACGAGTCTCCCAGCTTTAATGTGGCACTGATAAATAAATCGCAGACTGATTTTTCTAAAACTTTCGTGGAGGAAACTAAGAATGGCGAGATCTTTCAGATTACAGAAACCGATTTTGAATCAGCCAAAGAAAAAATGGGCCGTGGTGAGTTTGACGCGATCCTTGAAATACCAGAGGGCTTTGGGGCCTTGGACGAACAGGGACGACCCAGCGGCACGCTTACCAGCTACTTTGACCCGGGCGATGAGCAAGTAGCGTCAGGTTTTCAAGCCACGCTACAAGGGGTCCTGGACAGTATTAATGCCGAGCTGGTACAGGTAGAGAAGCCCCTTCAGCTAGAATCAAAGCCAATTCAGACCGCTAACCTAACTCGTTTCGACTACACTCTTGCTGGCTTGCTCGGTTTTTCTATTATGGGGCTTGGTATCTTTAGTATGAGCGAAGGCTTTACGGTAGACAAAAAAACCGGGTCACTTAGGCGAATGAAAGTTGCTCCGATTCGTGCTTGGCAGCTTATTGTAGCCACTGCGCTGAACCGAATATTTGTGGGTATGATATCGATTGCATTCTTGTTTATCACAGCTTTATTAATATTTGACTTCAACATGCGCGGAGATTATATAAGCTTCGCCCTGTTTAGTATGATTGGTACGGCTTGTATCTTTGGGTTTGGCATGGCAATCGCCGGTTGGGCGAAAGATGCTAATCAGGCAGCGCCGTTGACCCAGATTATAACGTTGCCGATGATGTTCTTGTCGGGCATCTTCTTCCCGACTTTTTTGATGCCTGTTTGGCTACAGAATGTTACGCAGTTCATACCGCTCACGCCAATTGTAGATGGGCTGCGGATGGTCCTGACAGAAGGCAAGACCCTTTTAGATCTTGGGCCTCAGCTGGCCATCATCGGCGTATGGACACTGGTGATCTACTTGATCGCCTTCAAAGTTTTCCGCTGGGAGTAGGGCCCCCAGCGTTCGATTCCGGCTAACAATAGCATCAGCCCACCAATTACACCGCCTATCGCTGCCGGAATCCATTGCTCTACACCTACATTTGCTCCGGTCCAGAATAGTATGAGCGACAAACCGCTGTATGAAACCCCTCTTGGAACAAGCGCTTCCTGGCTCCACATCAAGTGGAGTATGGTAGCCCCGATCAGTGAGCTAAAAAACCAGCCGACAAAACTGAGGACAGGGACTCCGTAAAAGGGGCCAGGATTCTCCCACTGCCACAACTCAAGCTTTACCAATATAGGGTCTAGCATGAGGCTGGCTAACACACCGAGTAAAGTTGTCATGGCTATACGGCTAGTCTTGTGGGTAAACTTGCTTGCCGCCCAAAAGAGGGCTAATAACAGCGCTGGATATACTACAATTACAACCCATGGCACAATGCCAAAAAGTTTATAGCCAAGAGCGCTGTCGTATACGAACCTGCCGTAAGGCAGGCCAGTCTGAACGGCAAGTGTCATAACCGCCAAAGTATAGGCCGCTAGTGCAAAGATAATAGCTAGGCCCATAAAGCCACGGTGACGCACAATGGAGACCACGTAAGGTAAGGCAAACACGGCAATAATAATTACCGGGGCAATAAGAGCAGCAAGGCTCATAAGACTATCCATCATTCAATTATTGCATACGAGCACGAGCATTGTTACCCGGTCAAAGACTTTGTGACCCCGACGGGGCAAGTTTCAGGCAAACCGAGACAAACCAATATATACGAACTATTGGAAAATAGTGACCAGGAGCCCCCTGTCGGTTAGAATAATAGGTAATGACTATCTGGGATCAATTGCCGAGGCCATTCTTTGTGTTGGCGCCAATGGATGATGTTACTGACACCGTTTTTCGCCAAATTATTGCTAGCGTAGCACCGCCAGATTTATATTTTACTGAATTCGTTAACGTAGATGGTCTGCAAAGTCCTGGCCGCAAAAAATTAATGCCAAAACTGAAGCTTGCCCAGACGGACAGGCCGATTATAGCTCAGTTATGGGGCAAGACACCCGAAAATTTCTACAAGACAGCCAAAGAATTAAAAGATATGGGATATGCCGGTGTTGACCTAAATATGGGCTGCCCGGTCAAGACAGTCATTAGGAACGGGTGCTGCGTTGCCCTTATCAAGAATAGGGCGGCGGCTCTTGAGATAATCAGAGCAACACAAGAAGGCGCTGGTGAGCTGCCGGTCAGCGTCAAGACACGGCTTGGGTTCAATGAAATTGATCTGACCTGGCACGAGCTCTTACTTAGTCAAAAGCTTAACGCGTTAACTATCCATGGCCGAACAGCGAAGCAGCTTAGTAATGCCCCCGCTAATTGGGAAATGATTGGTGAAGTACGCGCGTTAAGGGATCGCCTATGCCCCGACACGAAGATCATAGGCAATGGTGACGCCATGACGAGACAGCAAGGCGAAGCGCTGGCTGGCGATCATAAACTAGACGGTATCATGATAGGCCGGGGTATTTTCCATGATCCGTTCGTCTTTTCTTTGAGCAGTCCATGGCTGGGCTACTCTAGGCGCCAACGGCTAGATTTGTACAAAAGCCATATTGAACTGTTTATGACAACCTGGCCGAACAGCGAGCGCAAGCTTCATACACTTAATAAGTTTTGCAAAATTTATATCAATGGCTTCGACGGCGCCAAGGAACTCCGAGAACAACTCATGAACTGTACTACTGCTAGCGAGCTTTTAGAGCGTTTGTTGCTAGATATATAAAAACCTAGCTTGAACCATTTAGTTAGCCTAACGACCAATATTCTTGTTATGCGTGCATGATAAAATGTTTGTATATGCACGACGAGCACGAAATCCACCATATTCATCTGGATGAAGGGGTAGAGGAGTCGCCCCAGGAGTATAAGAAATTTGCTGGTGTAGTTGGGCTTATCCTTGCGATTAGTTTACTTTTGGGCTGGGCGCGTGGATGGGGCTTGGAACGATTTTTGAGCGATTTTATGGCTGTATTTTTCATTAGTTTCGCTGCCTTTAAGTTTATAAATATGGAGAATTTTGTCGGGGCGTTTAGGGGTTATGATGTAATCGCGAAGCGTTTTGTGTTTTGGGCGTACGCCTACCCCTTTGTTGAGGGGACTTTAGGTGTCGCATATCTATTATTTGATAACTCAAACACCTTAAACGTTATTACCATACTTATAACAGGCATAGGCGCACTCGGTGTCTGGAAAGAGCTGCGCAATGAATCTAATATTATGTGTGCTTGTTTGGGCACGTTCATTAAGCTGCCTTTATCTAAGGTGAGCCTTGTGGAGGATTTTGGTATGTTCGCCATGGCTTTGTTAATGTTTCTTCTCTAAAAGAGAATTCTAATAGTCCGGTTGCGGGACTGTGACATACTAGAACAATCTAAAGGAGATTTATAAATGGCCGAACAAATTCAAGAAACTAGAGAACGAGTTGTTAACAACGGTGATTCAGGGCAAGCAGTACGTCGTGTTACCACCACAACTACCAATGAGCCTGTTGTTGCCGAGCGAACAGTAGCTCGCGACAATGACGCCCCTAATACAGCCGCGCGGGTAGTTTGGTTTATTACAGGGTTAATTATTACACTCTTGGCATTCCGGTTCGTGCTTTCACTACTTGGAGCTAACCGTGCTAACGCTTTTGCTGATCTTGTCTACAGTGTTACTTATCCGTTTGTAGCACCGTTCTTGGGCTTATTTGGATATCAGGTTCGCTACGGCGTGTCTCGTTTTGAGATAGAGGCGCTGGTCGCCATGGCTGTATATGCTCTACTTGGTTACGGCATCGCAAGGCTACTAACAATCAACCGTCGCAACCGAGATATTTAAACCCTGAAATTGCTCTAACCAAGATGTGTTGTACGGACGGAGTATAATTAGAGGCGTTAATTAAAGGGGCCTTTAATATGGATCCGGAATCGCAATCGCCAAACCAACAACCACCAAAAAGCTATAGCAAGCGGCCAATGTGGCAGTGGGTCGTTATATATCTTGTGGTCGCATCTATAGTGTACGGTCTAGTCTATTACGTGTTTATGCGTGATGGTAGCAGCTTATACTAACTTAGCCTCTAATTATAAGAATTTAGACGTTAAGATGTGACTCTGGTTGCGCTAGAGATGTCGTACCCGTTTAATGGTCTGACAAGCAGCAGGCGATTTTATTGAAATTGGTAAACTGAGCACTCAAATTACAGCGCATATCAAGGTAATGATTTTTAATCTATAATCTCTCTGTTAGAATAAGTTAAGTCAAAATTATAAACCAATCATAAGGTTGCTGTTTGTGATTTTGAGAGGAAGAGTGGCGCTGAGCTAGGCTGTAATGTGAGGGAATGTGTTTTGCTCACATTACTGGCTAGCTCTTCTAGCCGGCTCTGACGACGACAAGGGGGTGTAGCTCATCGGTTAGAGCAGGCGGCTCATAACCGCTTGGTAGATGGTTCGATTCCATCCACCCCCACCAGAAAATGAAGGCCACCTATCAAGGTGGTTTTTATTTTCTGCATGTTGCGTGGGAAGCGAACCAGATTTTTGCAATAGCAAAAATGGTTAGAAGATCAAAGCCACGCGCAGGAATAGATTCCGAGCATGGCTGCAGAGCGCAAGCCGAAGGCTTATTCCATCCACCCCCACCAAAACTTATTTGCTAGTGCTTGCATAAATAGTATAGCAGTACGATAATACGGCCGATGAGTCCATTATTTATTACAGACGTAGAGACACAGCCTGTTCGAGTCTCCTGTTTTAACGAAGACGGGCAACGCTTAGATGAGTCAACGAGACTGACATCTGGTACTTTTAACACCCCGCACGGTGCCATGGAGTTCGATAAATACTCCACTACACAACATACTCTTAAAAAGCGAGTAGATTTATTAGTTATACGTACCGGTGAAGCACCTCCACTAGAAGAGACAATTGCGAGAATCAATAGAGCCGCCATGCTCGGCAGTCGAGCAGTTAGACGGTGTAGCGTCGTTTTTGGCGCAAGACTTAACCAAGGGGCGGGTGTTTGCGAAATTGATGGCGATCGTGCGAAAAACAGCACAGACAGGAGATTTGTTATGAATCTGCCTTTACGCGTATCTGACTTGGCTGAAATTACAGAACTAGACGTACAAGAGGGTGGTGAGGGCCTGTTTTGGCTAAGGCTTTCGGGTGGCAGTAATTTGGAAATCTATGCTGATAATCCAGAAACGCAACAGGGCAACTCTAGATTAGCTGCATTTTTGGGCACCGAGTCGCCCAACGCAGCAACTGCAAACCCTAGCCATATACGCTGGCAATACGCTGATGCCTTGCTGACTCCAACCGCGGCAGAATTGCCGGGCGCTTTAGGTGATATGTCGTTACGTGCAGCGTTGTTAGCGCTACGTCCGGGTGTCATATGAGCGTATAATTGTAAAATAGTTTTTACCCTTTGTTTCAAACACTCTCGCCCTAATGGTCATGACCTCTTATAGGACATAGCTTAATTCAGGTGTTTTACTGGACCGTAGATTGCCTATGATGCGCCGCGTATCATTCCAGCCAACTGCTATATCTGCTAGGAGGTCTTCTAGTGGGCGTGTTTCAAATAAACTGACACCGTCCCCACCAGAAAATGAAGGCCACCTACAAAGGTGGCTTTTGTTATTTACTGAAAAATTGGTTGGTTCGTTATATATGCCCATAAAAGTATTAAAAAAGTAAACACAATCGCTGGAAAGAATACGAATAAAAATAATTTTCTAGAGAAATAAAGAGTTTGAGCTGGCCAACTAAATTTACCGCCCTCACGTCCAATTTTTCTAATAGTTAACAGGGTAAAAGCTGTAAAGAATAGTAATATGCATATTACGGTTAAAGCTAAAACAGATTTGTAAATCAAGCTCTCCTCTGCCAGCCAACCCAAAATTGCAGGCGCGAATAGGAAGGCTGCTCCGGTAAAGCGGCCAATATTGAAGAGTAGCTTGTCGCCAGAAGTTTTTGGCACAAAAAGAAGGTCAAATAAGCGTCTGTGATTTTGGGGTCTATTTCTTAAGCGTCTGTTCATTAAGATCTGATTTTATTGCAGGCGGCCCGGACGGCTTCTGACCAAGTAGGGAAGGCGTGTATTGTTTCGGCGACCTGGCGGGCTTTCATACCATGCTGAACAGCAAGTGTAAGCTCGTGAATCATCTCGCCAGCTCGCGGGCTGACTATGCTTGCGCCTAATAATGTCCCCTTTTCGCTAGCAATAACTTTTACAAACCCACTATCAACACCGCTGGTGTTGGCTCGACCAATAACCGTAATAGGAACCGCTGCTGTACGATAAGCAAAATTCTTTTCTTTCAATTGTTGTTCGGTATGGCCGACACAAGCAATCTCCGGGTCAGTAAATACACAGCGTGGTACCGCATGGTATCTAGCGACTACTTGATTCTTGCGATGGAACATATTATGCACAGCGACCCGACTTTGGTATGACGCAGTGTGGGTGAAACGGTACGGCCCAACGATGTCTCCGGCCGCATAAATGTGTTTTGATGAAGTCTGCATATGGTCGTTTACCTTGATCCCGCTGCGGTCATATATAACACCGGCGTTTTCTAGCCCTAGGTCTGTATTGGGCGCTTTGCCGGATGATAATAATATTTCATCAACAGACACTTGTTGTGTTCTGCTGCCTACTTCAAAATGTACGATCTTCTTGCCTGCGTCTGTGCTGACCCGTGTTATCTTTGCGTTGGTATGTACACCTATGCCTCGCTGCTTGTATAAAGCGCCAATTAACTCGCCGACTTCAGGATCTTCTAGACCAATAAGCCTGGGCGCCATATCGGCAACGTGCACTTTTGTGCCAAATGAGCTAAATAATTCGGTGAACTCGCAGCCAATAGCTCCGCCACCAATAACGAACAATGACTTAGGTGGGGTGCTTAGCTCAATGGCGTCGCGGTAAGTCATATAGCCAGCCTCTACAAGCCCAGGTATGGGCGGCACTACAGATTTTGTGCCGGTAGCTATCAGAAACTTATGGGCTACATAACGACGTCCGTTCACAGATATGCTCCACGGATTAATAAAATGCGCATGACCGGTAATAACTTTTATGCCCTCTCGGGCGTAAAACTCCGCCCCCTCATCGGTGCCAGTATTTAATACAGCTTGGTCCTTCCAGGCCTTTACGGCCTTGAAGTCATACCCGATTTGCTCTGTACGCAGACCAAAGCGCTCGCCATTCAGCGCCGTCTTATAAGTTTCTGCGGCCATTAATAGCGCTTTAGTAGGCACACAACCAAAATTAGGGCACTCGCCCCCAAGCTTTTCCATCTCAACAACAGCAACTTTTTTGCCAGCTTTTGCTGCAACATGGGCCGCCACGCCGCCACCAGCGCCTGTACCTATAACTACCAGGTCATAATCATAATAGGTTGGTTTTTTGTGTTTAGATTTATACATGATGAGAGCGGTGTAGCAAGTACATATGTCCTGCGTCTGGGTTTAGCTGTCTTAAATAATCTCCGGCTACCCGGCGTATGTCGTTTGATGAAACCTCATGTTTATTCTCTAGCCATTGAGCAAATTGATGCACTACCTCTTGTGCTATCAGCTCAGCCGAACCCGGGTGCTCACGAACGCTTAAGCAGGCGGCGTAAACACTGGCATAAAGTTTTCGCTCATCATAGTTTTCGCTGTGACCGGCTCTTTTAACAATATGCTTCATCAGTTTATCCAAAGTTTATAGTGCCATTGGCGATTAATATTAATATCCAACCAAGAGCTGCTAGCAATAGCCCCATGAATAACCGCATAGTGCCTTTGCTGTCCTCTTTCCATTTAGAGACATCACTAATTTTTGCGCCACCCGCTACCATGAACAGAATAATAAGTAGGGGCGCTACGAATATAAGGTTGTACAAAACCATTAGACCGAAGGCTATTAGATTAAAGTCAATCCTAAGAATCGTAATAATTGCCAAATAAGGCGCGCCCGTACAAGGCAATTCAACAGCAGCCACGAAGGCCCCCAGAAGCATTACGCCCCAGGTACTTGTCTTGGTTGTGGAATACTCATGAATCTTATTGGCAAAGTACTTGGGGATCTGTAGTGAAAAGCCTTTGCCGTACCAGAAGTAGTCTTTAATCTCGATCAGACCCGCCACTACTACAAGAGCACCAACAAAGAGCGAAAGGTATTCGGCTACCAGGATTGGTATTGAAGCAAAAGCAACAATTAAGCCAAGGCCAGCGATAAGGTAGGTAAAAAATATAGCACCAATATATGCCAACCCGTTTTTGATTAGTTTTTTTGTACCGCCACCTTGACCCATAATGACTGATACCATGAGAATCAGCACGCCGATAGCACAAGGATTTATTGAATCAATCGCAGCAGAAGTTATCACTAGCCCCAGGGTAGGTAGGTCAAGCATTATTGGCTACTCCTTACTTCGCGGATATTGCATAATTCTCCGTCGTATTCTTTGACGCCAAACTCAGTGCAGCGATCGGCGTCTTTTACGCCGTACTGCTGACAAAGCTTATCTGTTCGCGCCCGGGGCGTATCATACTCAACGATCACGCAATCCGCAGGCGGACCAAGCGAGGACTCTTCCCTTAATACGTACTGAGCAGGTTTATCAAGCTTGCGCTGAGCGTACGTTTCGGAGGCTGTATCGTAACTGTACACAAATACCTGAAGTTCGGCAGGAACTTCGTGGCTACCGCTACAATATTCCCCGTCGCGTAGGGTTAGAACAGCCCCCTCGTCGGCGTGAGTTATCCATTGCCCCTCATTCGTAGCCAGGCCAAAATTTTCTGTACGTTGGTTGTCGCCATCAAGCTGGCTGCCGGCGGTAAACCAGGTCGCTTCATCGCTATTTAGTGGAATTGCGATAACGCCCTGGTTGATATAGCCGCCGGTAACATCCATGAATTTACCAAGTGACGCATCGTGACTTTTCCGAACAACCACACCTTCTAGGTGGATATGTTTATCATTGTGCTCATGGTAAGTTGCTGTCCCGATCTTATTGGATAAAAAGCCAACCGGATCTCTTAGGTTCAACTCTGCACCACATGACCAATACTCTATCTCTGCATGCCAGTGTACTGGTCCGCCAGATTCAGACTTCATATTAAGATAAATAGTGCTGCCGAATAATACTACAGTTGTACCTATCATCGAGAACGCTATTAGTATAAACAGCGGTAGCTTCAGTATGGGTAGCTTGTCTTTCGTGGCCGCGGCAACCACTACTAATACGATTAGGGCTATCGAAGCCATGACAACAGTTCTGGTTGCCAATTCTATAATCTGTTGTTCAAGGTCTGTTTGTGCAAATAACATCAGGCCCACTCTTCGCATTCATTTTGCTTATGTATTATAAACACTATAACATGTAAAGAGGTTATCTCAACAGAAATTAAGACACACGGACGAACATATGAAGCGGTGGTATCAACTCTCTCCGAACGAGCTGCTTAGGCAGTTTTCTACAGCAAAAGATCAAGGTTTGTCCGAGCAAGAAGCAGGCGCACGCGTTAAACAGTATGGGCGCAATGAATTGCGCCACGGCAAGAAACTAAACCCGTTTAAGTTATTCTTAAATCAATTTAATGACGTTCTCGTGATCGTGTTAATGATAGCTGCGGCCATATCTTTTGGGCTGGCATTTGTAGAAGAAGAAGGCAGCGTCAAAGAGTCGCTGTTAATAATTGTTATTGTTGTTGCGATTGCTCTCGTCGGGTTTTTTAATGAATACAAGGCCGAGAAAACAGTTGAAGCGCTCAGTAAATTAGTTGGTTTTAAAGCTCGCGTACGCCGCAACGGTGAAGTTAAAGAGATCGATGCCGCAGAACTGGTGCCGGGCGACATAGTTTTGCTAGAAGCGGGTCAGAAAGTACCGGCCGACATTCGTCTTTTAGAGGTTAGCGATCTTGCTTGTAACGAAGCCAGCCTGACGGGCGAGTCTTTGCCGGTAAATAAAAACACCGATCAAATTGACCTAGAAGCACCATTGGGTGACCAGAAATGTATGGTATTTGCTGGGACTTTCCTCACGGCTGGAAGTGCGCTAGGCCTTGTAGTAGGTACTGGCCAACAGACTGAAATCGGCAAGATAGCCGATCTTGTAAGTGGTGTTGAAAACGAAGATACGCCAATGCAAAAAAAGCTTGATGACCTGGGCAAAAAGCTCGGTTATTTTATCGCAGTCATATGTGTAATTGTCTTTATTATTGTCTTTTTCTTTGTCCGTCAGGACGGTGACGTAGGCCTTGTCCATCATCTTATATTTGCGTTTACAGCAGCCGTAGCGCTTGCCGTAGCGGCAATCCCTGAGGGCTTAGCATTCGTGGTCCGTATCAGTCTGGCCTTGGGGGCGAGACGCATGGCAGGCAAGAATGCGCTCGTGCGTAAGCTTTCAGCCGTAGAGGCTCTTGGCAGCACTGATACTATTTGCTCTGACAAGACCGGTACGCTCACTAAGGGTGAGATGACGGTCAGAGCTCTTTACGTGAACTCTCAGGAAGGGACAGTTAGCGGTAGTGGCTATGATATGACTGGCAAGCTCTCGTTTAAAAGCCAAGCGCCCGGGTTACAGCATTTATTAGAGATTGGTGTTTTGTGCAATAACTCTACCATACGAGAAGGCACCGTGATTGGCGACCCGACAGAAGGCTCTTTAATCGTTTCCGCTGGCAAGGCCAAGATAGACGCGGCAACGCTTATTGCGAGATATCCTAGACTTCAGGAATTCCCGTTTTCTTCAGAGCGCAAACGCATGAGCACTGTCCACAAAACTCCGGACGGAGAATACATCGTTGCTGCTAAAGGCGCGCTAGAAGTGGTGTTGGACCGCTGTGGTGACTATTACGATAAAGCTGGTCAGAAAAAGACCTTAACCAATGAAATCAGAAAAGATATTTTAGAGATGAATAAACGCTTTGCCGCCCAAGCACTGCGGGTGCTTGCATTTGCCAGTAAGCAGACAAAACTGCAGCCAAAGAACGAGCCGGATGCAGAAAAAAACCTAACATTCATAGGGTTACAGGCCATGATGGACCCGCCGCGCGAGGAAGTCATAGAAGTCATCCACCGCGTCCAGTCAGAAGCCGGGATGCGCGTGATCATGATAACTGGCGACTACATAGAGACAGCTAAAGCCGTTGCCAAAGAGATTGGTATTACCGGCGACGCGATTTCGGGCACAGAGCTGGCGGCGCTCAGTCAAGAAGAGTTTGAGAAACGCGTGGAGACAATCGGTGTCTATGCCCGTGTAGACCCTGAGCACAAGATACGCATAGTCCAGGCGCTGAAGAAGCATGGCCATCAAGTAGCTATGACCGGTGATGGAGTGAACGATGCGCCAGCCATCAAAGCTGCTGATATAGGCATCGCTATGGGCATTACGGGTACTGACGTGTCTAAAGAAGCAGCCGATCTTATTCTTCTTGATGACCAGTTTTTGACCATCATTAACGCAATTGAAGAAGGAAGGGGCATCTTTGATAACGTTCGTAAGTTCGTAAATTTCCTAATCAGCTGCAATATAGCCGAGGTTATTGCCGTAGTGCTAGGTATTATTTTCTTCAATGACCTTATTCTGACGGCTGCACAACTGCTGTTTATCAATATAGTTACGGACGGCTTACCAGCGGTGGCCCTAGGCTCTGACCCGGCCCAGGCGAATATTTTGTCGTCTAAGCCAAAGAGGTTCCAGGAAGCAATTGTTTCTTCGCGCGTCTGGGCGGAGATATTTATATTCGGCTCCATCATGAGCATATTTCTCATCGGACAGTATTGGTACAATCATACTCATGAGAGCAGAATAGCCGCCGTCTCAGCTGCTTTTACGGCAATGGTTGTATATGAAATCGTTCGGTTGGTAGATATTAGGACAGACTATAAGATTCGTTGGTTTGCGAACCCGTGGTTGTCTGTTGCTATTGTCTCTTCACTAGCTCTTCAACTGGCGGTGCTTTATGCTCCAGGCCTTGCGAAGTACTTTGATGTAGGCCCGCTCAATGCCCATGACTGGTCAATTATGATAGCCGGAAGCATCGCGTTGTTTGTAATCATGAAATTACTCAACCCAATCCTTGACAAGATTATCTATAAAGAGCACTCGTTAGAAGCAATACCCGAAGCCCTGGGTAACAACAAGGCTTAGTTGACAAATAGACAAAAGCGGTTTATAATGCAATACGTTATAGTAAAATAAAAAAGGAATACCAAATGCTAGGTTTAGGAAAAAAAGACACAAAAGCTAAAACACCTGACGACAATAAGCAGGACACGCAAGCGACAAGCAATACTCAGAGCGACGAAGCAAAAGCCATCTTGGCAAAGATGGAGGCAAAAAAGGACGCAGGCGACTGCCCTTTCTGCTAGGTATTCTCCGGAACCATAAAAGAGTTGGATATATGTTCAGCTATCTAGGGCTGCTACAATATACGTATGTTAAATATTTTGGCACATGCGGAAGAAAAGACTGTTGTGGGCGACGGGCTTTTGGCCGCGATTACGCACCAGCCGATTTGGGCTGCGTTACTTATTATCGCTTTTGTTTTGTTCGGTATATATGCCTTGCTTGAGAAGCTAGGCGTTAAGCCACTTAACCGCATCATCGGCCTAGTCCCGTTGCTGATACTTATTGCGATTGTTTTTATGGAGCATAGCCCGGGTGTCAGCACTGTTGTTTTGTCGGTTGGATTTGTTGCTAGTTTCGCCTTGGCCTTTAGTATGATGTCAGTCAAGCCGTCTCACCAATTGCCGAGCGACGTCGAGGCCCCTACCGAAGTGTCAGATAAAAATCAGAAATAAAAGAAGATAACCGGATGAGAAAGCGTGGTCAGCAAATTTTTGCAAGAGTAATTGCCTACGTAAGGGAACTATACGATGTCCGCGTTCTGGGCGTGCACGTATTTGTTGTTGTTGCCTTGCTTGTTACGTGGAGCGGGGTAGGGGTTATTCAAGACAACTATAAACTACAAAAGCAGATATCGCGCCTGAGACAAGAAACCGAGCTGCAAAACCTAGAAAATGATACGTTGCGTCTTCGTAACCAGTACTATGACATGGACCAATATCTGGAGCTAACTGCCCGTCGGCAATTTGGGCTAGCTGCGCCAGGCGAAAAGCTATTGCTGGTACCGGAGAGCGTAGCTTTGGCTAATAGTGTAGACTTGCCAGAATCCCAGAAAACGAGCGAAAAGACTAAGCCCGAGAAGCCTAGGTACCAACAAAACTTTGAAGCCTGGATGCAATTTCTGTTCCGTCGCTCTTAGCGCTGTACTATACTTGGGTTAATGGTTATAACTATTTGTTCGAGTGTCAATTTTTATAAGCAGGCGGTAGAGGTTCAGGCTGAGCTTGAAAAAACAAGGCATTTTAAAGTTGTTTTGCCGGCGACTGCTGAAATCATGAAGCAGAGCAGGGACTATGAAGTTAGCCACTATAAGCCTTGGTTTAAAAGCGGTGATTATAACAAGAAGACTAAGCTTACCCGCGGCCATTTTAATAAGGTGACCGACGGTGATGCTATCTTAGTTGTGAATTACGAAAAAAACGGCCAGCAAAATTATATCGGCGGCGCCGTGCTGATGGAAATGGGCGTAGCATTTTATCTGAATAAGAAAATCTTTATACTCAATGAGATTCCGGAAGATTCAGCTTTTGCGGAAGAGATTAAAGCCCTCCGGCCAGTCGTATTACACGGCAATCTCACTGAGCTAAGCCATTTAAAGTAGCGATATACCAAAAGTTTTGAGATGTTGGGCGATTTGAGCGAGCGGTAGGCCGATAATGTTATTAACCTCTCCTTCTACCCTGACTGCAAAAATCGCACCGACATCTTGCAAACGATATGCGCCAGCATTTTTTAGGACATCTTCTTTCTTCAGATATCGGTCAATTTCATCGTCGCTTATCTCGCGGAAGCACACTATGGTTTCAACTGCTTCCGAAAACTCTCGTCCACTATCAGTATCTATAATCGTATAACCGGTAATAAAAGCGTGGCTGCGGTTGCTTAACAGGCGGAGCATCTCCTTGGCGCGCTTGACGGTATGCGGCTTACCAAGTAGCTGGCCATCACATACAGCGAAGCTATCGGCGCCAAGTACGACTGCATTTTTATGCCTCTGTGCTACATCGCGCGCTTTGCCTCGGGATAATTCAATTGCTAATTCTTTTGGCGGCAAATCAAGGGTCAGGTCCTCCTCGTAATTACTAACGTGAATTGCGTAAGGAATTTGAAGCTTATCAAGCAGTAACTTTCGGCCAGCTGATCCGGATGCAAGAATGAGCTGCTTCATTACATAATCATAACAAACCGTTCTGTTAAGCTTAAATAATGAAGATATTTGTCGCTGCGTCATACTCTACACAAGTTAACTACGATACAGGGGAAGTCTTTGCAGAGCACAAGGCTTGGCTGGAAGATATATTGGTCAGCATTGAGTCATTAGGACATACGGTTTTTTGTGCGCTTCGAAAGGATCAGTACAGAATAAACAATGCCAACCCGGCTGCAGCGTTTAATTTAGATATAAAACATATAAAAGAAAGCGACGCACTGGTTGCGCTTTTAAGTGACAAGCCATCGGCTGGTGTGCAGACAGAAATTGGTGTCGCGGTGGCCCTAAACAAGAAGGTAGTTCTGGCTCATTTGCTCGAGCATAAACTATCATATTTTAACGCTGCTATGCTTAAAGCTGGTGTGGTAGAAGAGGTAGCGCTGCCATTTACAGCTGAAACAGTAAAGGCCAAGCTTTAGCTGAATGTTATAATATGATTCAAAATGAAGATTAAAACCATCTTGTTTTTATCACCCATTTTCTTGATGTTCCTGTTGGTTCAGTTTTTCCCGGTCGCAGCGCACGAGGAAGGGCAGTACATCATTAAGATGGTGCCTGGCGGCTTTGAACCGAGTGATATAGAAATCACTCAAGGGGACAGTATCACTTTTAAAAACGACGATACTGGCCCTCGCTGGCCTGCGTCAAACATCCACCCGACACATGAGATTTATTCTGACTTTGACCCTAGAGGTCCTGTAGAGCCTGGGCAGAGTTGGAGCTTTAGGTTTACAAAAAGCGGACAGTGGAAATTCCACGACCACATAAAACCGGAATTTGTCGGCGACATTACGGTTAATAAAGACGATCATTCAGTGGAGCAAGTAGAAAAAGCGTATGAATTCGGTTTCTTTACCCGCATAAAGATCAGTATTGCAAGGTTATATTTCAGGGTATTTACCGGTGAAGCTAAAAGGATTATGAAAGAAATAAACGTTATTGAGCTAACTGACCGGGATAATCCAAAAGGCGAAACCGAACTACGCTATAAGCTAGCGGTTTTTGGCTCCAAGGCTATCATGGATGATTTGCTTATAGATTCCGGGGACGGTGCTATATATGACTGTCATCAGCCCGCCCACACAGTCGGACGACTAGGCTTTGAGCTTTATAATGCCGAGGTCTTCAAAGACGGTAGCCCTAACTGCCACTCCGGCCTTTACCATGGCGCCATGGAAGGGTTTATAAAGTTAAACGGCGTTGATAATTTAGCCTCTGATATTTCTGAACTATGCAGCACTTTTGATACTGATTTTGGAAATTTCCAATGCTACCACGGTGTTGGCCATGGTGTACTGGCCTATGAAAGCTATGACCTGCCTGCTGGGTTAGTGCTGTGCGACCAGCTAGAAAATTCATATGGGCGTAGTGGATGTTATGGCGGTGCGTTTATGGAAAACATAATGGTGGCACAAGGGCTGGGAGCCATCCCAGGCCACAAAACTGAATGGATCAGTGATGACCCACATTATCCATGCAACAGAATTTCGCAGGATACATTTACACAGTACGAATGCTACCAAATGCAAACAAGCTGGATGCGTACCTTATATAACGATAACGGTACAAAAATAATCGAACAGTGTCTTAAGGCGCCAATAGAACAAATACCGGTATGTTTTAGGAGCTGGGGGCGTGATCTTGCGAGCATATACCTGCGTGACGCTACTGCAATTGTACGTGGTTGTCGGGATGTGCCGATGGTAGACAGCTATTATGACCAGTGTATCAGCGGTGGGTTAAATGTTATCGTAGACTTCTGGGGCAGCAATCTGAAAGGTGAAGCAACGGAATTGTGCTCCCTGACCCCTGTTGCCAGCAAAGAGGCTTGCTACAAAGATTTGACGTATAGAATGAACGACATATTTAGCGATTCGTCGCAGCACGTGCAGGTCTGTCGCCACTTTGAGTATGATTATCAATTTATCTGTAGCGGTTCTACCGATATAAAAAATTAACCCTATAGTAGGGTCGGTTGCCTTCTTGGTGACAAAATTTGTCTTTGAGGTGGAGTGTAGGCGGGGCATCGCCAATTTAAAAGGCCTGTGATATACAAAACGATCACAGGCCCAACCCAACAAATCTAGTAAATAATAAATTGTTGCCAGGACTCACGCTTGCGACTGTTATTGTGACGACTATTATCTTGTACTAACTGGCTCACAGTTGTTATCCTCCTTAACATTGATTTAGTTTATGCTGTTCCCTAAACCCTGACTATAAGAATTCTCCCATTAACGTGCTGATGATTGAGGCGAGATTTTTTACAGACGAATTTACAGTCTAGGACGATAATGTTGTGAGCTAAACAGGAGACCAAGGAATGGCTAGACGAGACTGGAATAAAATTGCACATGATCAGTTCAAATCAATGCCAAAAGATTTTCAGGACGCTTGGCAGGATTTAAGAGCTAAGATTTATAGGGGGTAATCATGTTATTAAACGTATTAAATAGTGCCACCAACCTAAGAAGCCGAACGGGTTGTTTTAGCAGATCTGATAGATATGTCGGTGGCTTCAATTAGATCTTAATTTACTCGTAATACTTAAAGAACAGCTCTTGAAAAACTCAGGAGCTGTTCTTTTTTGCACGATGGCAGCTAGCTATAAGAGATAAAATATGCTATATTCTCCCCTGTTGTTCGGGCAAAATACAGGGCAGGGTAGCTCAGATGGTTAGAGCGCAGGACTCATAAGCCTGAGGTCGCGAGTTCAATTCTCGCCCCTGCTACCACAAGCATTATGCAAGGACAGATATTACCGGTACATTCTTTTTTATGCAAAAACCAAGCGCGACCAAAGAAAAACCCGGGAGTGCCCGGGTTTTAGTGTTTATAGTTGACTGATTATTTCATCAACTTCGAGTATGCTCGCGTTGTCTGTTGGAGCAAATACGTAGGCCAGTTTGAGTGGCATAGGGATCCTTTCGCACTTGTTTGTTTTATGATTTTTGTGTTAATGCATCAACAAGATTTATTATACATAAAATTGCGTAAAAGTCAACAGGGTTATAGATTATAGCGATTGTCGGATCACCCATGCTAAGGTTTTGACTTCTTCAGTGCAATATGCAAAAAACCCCAAGTAGCGCGTTCATTGCTCAGAGTGCGCAAGATGATCTGGGCGCAGACGAAGACAGTATGGTAGCCCGGGCTGATGCACCCCACTTGCATCCTCAGGGGACTACTACCTGTTGTGCGTAATCAAAATCTATTAGCTTGACAAGGCTGTGCTCTGGGCCAACTTGAATCGAGCTTGCTGCCCTCAGTAACAAACATGCTTTTTCGGCGTGCGATTGACAATAGCACCCCTGTTTGCTAACATATTCAGGTTATAGATTTGAGTGCACTCTCATTTCTCTTAGCTAATTTTCCTAAGGGAAAAGAGCAGCCCGACAAAATGTATTCCATTTTGCCGGAGCGATGAGAAAAACCGTAGGTTTGTCTCCATTACCACCGACGCGGGGTAGAGCAGTGGCAGCTCGCGTGGCTCATAACCACGAGGTCGCAGGTTCGAGTCCTGCCCCCGCTACCAAGAAAAGTGCCCGTCTTTCCGGACGGGTATTTTTCTTGGTCGGAGGCTGATTCGGTTCTGCGACCTCGCGAGGTCGGAGGTGAAGATTGCCAGTGGCAATCTGCAAGGAAACCTTCCGATGAAAACTTGTTTTCAATCGTGAAGTTTCGGGGTCGCGGAACGTGACCGAGTCCTGCCCCCGCTATAAAGTCAATCTGACAGATACGAAACGGTTTCAAAATTTTAAAAATTCGGAGCTGTTTTTTATTTCACTTCTGTTATTTTGGTTCGAGCCTTCCTAGCTGTCTGAACTACTGCAAAATAAAGTTGCCAGCCTCAATTATATATCCGCAAATTATGACACCTTCTGCTTTACTGATTTTAGTTTCAAGTTCAGAGGATAATTCAGCAGGAATTGGGGAGTACCCTATGTAGAAAAACTGACTTGCACGTCTTGTTTCCCGAGGCTTAAAACAAGTTAGCTCAACTGTATTTACTTTCGGATGACGAGATGGGCTTCTGTACTCTCCGGACACTGAGCTACTACTAAACATCCGAAAACCTTCACTAGCACTCGAAGGGAAGCGATTAACAAATTCGTGCTGTATATATCCTTCGCTCGCTAAAAGAGCTTGTAGCTCTTCAACCCCCTTATCTACAGATTGTTCGTTGAACTCATAGAACCGTATACCTACCCATTGGCAATAAGTATCAATTATTGGTGTTTTATAAGAGCCAAGGAAGCATCGGCGATTGTGCTTTACGGAGTATGCCTCTTTTTCTGATGGTAATACGAGGATATCCATCTGACTTCTAATATCTTTTTGAATCATTCTACCGTTCAAATAAAACTTGATAAGCCAAGCAAATATAATCAGAGCAAATAATCCAGCTACCATAAGAAAAATTTTTGATTTTAGGAATTTCATAATCTAGATTATACCTTGATTACAAAGATAGCTTATATTCTCGGTGTAACTTAAGAAAATGGTTCGAGTCCTAGCTATTGGACCAAGTAATGTGATATTGACCAAATAGTCGGTCCCAACGAAATAATTCAGTAGAAATTAGGCTCCAATTCGATTGCACGTACTCTACCAAGAAAAGTGCCCGTCTTTCCGGACGGGTATTTTTCTTGGTCGGAGGCTGATTCGGTTCTGCGACCTCGCGAGGTCGGAGGTGAAGATTGCCAGTGGTAATCTGCAAGGAAACCTTCCGATGAAAACTTGTTTTCAATCGTGAAGTTTCGGGGTCGCGGAACGTGACCGAGTCCTGCCCCCGCAGCAAATTTCCATGAGACACACCTTATTCATCTGTTAGAGGACAGCCCTCTAGAACCCATTTGTTTAATATTTTGTGAGAGTACCGTCGGGCTGAGCTTGCTCCAGGACAGCCAGCATCTCTAGGTCTCCTGGTTTTATAACCAAATGGTCTTCTGTTTCAAGCTGACTATAGTATACCTTGGCCATATCGCCGACCTCAATTTTTAAGGATGTGGATTGATCATACGGAGTCACGATAGGTTTTGGTTTATTATATTCAGCTACCGCGTCATACGGTAAATCTACGGTAAATAGTGTTTTCTTGCCTCGTGCTTCTATGGTTATCCGCGTACCCTCAATTTTGATTATCCTGCCGTCTAACTCATAGTACTTTACCTTCTTAACCTTCTTATTATCTGCCGCATCAGCCCGCAAATACTTTTGGTTTTGTGCAAACTCTTCCCTTGTACTATAAACTGGACCCAGCAATTGGTTCGGGGCAAAGACGCAGAGGTGCTCAGGATTATTGTGGCAGGGATCAAGGCCAGCAATAGTATTGACTATTTTGGGATCACCAATCTGAGAGTTCCCGCCAATAGACACATACCTGGTGTCAATGTCTGTTTTTATAAGACCAACCACATCAAATGTTATCTGCTCGCCTAGTGAAAGCATTTTGATATCTTCGTAATATTTAAGTTTATTCTGGGTTCTGGTTACTGCCTGTACTTGGTCACCTATATTGACGTCTGACAGCTTGACCAACTCTCCGTCAGCCCAAACTTCTACGCTAGATGATAGTGGCAGGGTGCGCGAAAAAACCTTACCCTCTGGATAATAATCATAGGGTAACTTGCCAGGATTCTCTTCCGGATTAAATCCCGCTGAATTGGCTACTGAGTAGAGGGTTAATTCCAGGGTGACGCTTGACGAACTTATTCCTGTAACTCTACCGATAGTTATCCCAAATATAGAGTTAGCATTGGTGCTGCCGGCAAAGAGGTTTGAATACTGGTAGCTTGTCGCTGTGTCACCCTCTTTGGCGTCGGGTCCTTCACCGTCGCGTTGCCAGCGAGATTCAATGAAAGCGCTTAAGGCGTGGTAAGCGCAAGTATTTTTAAATACTTTGTATACATCTTCGTCAGTCAGGCTAGAGCTGCGAGAAAGTTCGTACTTAAGCTCTTTACCAGAATAGAATTCGCCGCACTGTCTATCTATTGTGTATTGTTTTCTGTCATCATCATTGTTCTGCTGAATATTTGTAATCGTCACCTGGGGATTAATCCATTTATAAGTAACGTAGGCGGTCGCGCCAACTGTTCCCGTTACGCCTAATATAAATAGCGCGGCTCCGTAGCGGGGCATTTGAATGAGCCTTTTTTTGAATTGGCGTAGTTTCATTATGATCAACTCCTTTTTAGTTACGTTCTTAGTACGCATAACCTTCTCAAAAGTTGCACTTGCGCCAGCTTTGCCCATTGCACGCATGGTGCGCGCAATAAACTTTTCGTTGTCATTTGTGTCTTCGTGCCTAGAGGCTGAAAGTTTTTGTTCGATAGTATAACGCTTCATGATAACTGCTCCTTTAACTGCAATTTTGCCCGTCTGATCCAGCTGCGAACTGTATTAATTGGTACGTTTGATGCGTCGGCAATTTCGCGGTAACTTTTACCGTGCCAGTAGTAAGCCTCAATAGCATCACGATATTGCGGTGGCATAAGTTCAGCTACGGCCTTGCGCACCACAAGCTTTTCTTCCTCTTCAATAAAGGCTGGCATAGTAACTTCGGCAAAGGTTTCTATGTCATCTACATGTAGTCTTTGTTTATGCTTTCGCAAATAATCTATAGCTAGGTTAGTCGCAATTTTATACAGCCAGGTAGAAAATCGCGCTTTCTGGGAATCAAAACGTTCAAGCTCTAAATATGCTCGTACGAATGCCCCTTGTGCAATATCTTCAGCTTCATCACGGTCACCTACTAAGTTTTCGCAATGGATAATAAGACCTGCGTGATAACGGCGCACCAATTCTTCGTAACGATCCGCCCCAGCCCGAATGGCCGCGATAATCTCAGTTTCGTTCATCATACCTAACTATACGTAAGTTAACGATAAAAGTTGCACAGGCCACAGCCTTTCTTTTTCAAAATATACACGTACTCATTAATAGAGCAGGGCAGTTTAGGATCGTCTTCTATGATTTATAAGTAAGCAGTAACGCGCCCATAAAGGTAAAAGCTATGCCTAGAATTTTAATAAAATCAAAGCTCTCTTTAAGCACTAACCAAGATAAGATTATGACTACAGCAACATAAGTTGCGGCTAAAACTGATGCTACGCTGGCAGACAATTTGTCCAGTGCTAAAACATAGAGTATTGAGCCAATAGCCATCATTGTGCCAATTAACAAACCGATCGGCACTTCTTTGATTGGTAGTTTGAACGACTTATGTGCGATTAATAAGGCAGGTATACCTGTCAGTAACATGCCAATACCCATAAGAAAATTAAGCTGGTAAGGGCTAAGATTCTTAAGACTAACTTTCATTAGAAAAGTTGCAATACCAACCAGTAATATATAACCCGCAACGAATATATAACCCATACTTTATATTTTAACACCTACAGATTCTGACTTAAGAAGGCTATATACAAAAAAAGACGTACCTCCAGGGGCGTTAATCTGTGCCGGTTATTTTTATGCTCTGCCAAAGGATGGCACTCTTAGGTCGCGCGACTAAAGGTGGATTTTGAAACCATGTGGTGCTTATCTCTGATAAAATGATGCTGTGAACATTGATCTGCTGTCATTTAGTGAAGCTGTGCAACAGTTTAATTTTTTTGTTGCGGTTGGACTTTTTGTTTTCTATCTATTCGTAGAGATGCTGGACTCTTCGCTGACGTTTTCTTTAACGCAGCATAAATCCATACAATCTGCCCTTGTTACATTTATCCTATACACTACGCTTGCTGTAGAGGTGGCCGCAATTGTTTCGAACTATTTATACGTTTTCCCGGTTGCTATCGGCGCTGCGCTTGGCTCATATATTGTTGTTGAGCATGAAAAAAAGAAAAGACCAATCAAGTAGAATTAAGTTTGAGCCCTATACCCGTCTCTTACCAAGTTGGATGGAGCCGAAAAAAGAGTTTCCTCTGTGTCTTGATGGCCTGAGCTTTCTGGGTTGTTTCTGGACAGCGCGGTCTCGGTGATACTGAACAATAGTTCTGCATAACTCGTGCTTGTATTTAGGTTGAAGGCGCCTGCGAAGTAGCGGCTGCCTGGAGCAGGCATAAAGTTTGCCTCTAAGAAGTTCAGGTTACCGTAGTCGTCCATACGTATATCAATTCGGGCAAGGTCACGGCCACCTAGCGTCTTATATACATCCAGCGCGAGTTGAGATACAGATGTACGAATAGCGGGATCTTCTATCGCAATAACTAGTTCGTTGTTCTCTGTCTTAACGTGGCCGCCAAGTATGCGGTCACCGCGCGCGTTCTGGGCAGTAATAATCTCAATAGGCATGACCTTCGTTTCACCAAGTCCGCCACCATCTATGACCGCTGCACTAAATTCACGACCTTCAAGGTATTGTTCTACTAATGCGCTTGAGTCGTTATTGGCATGTATTGAGCCGACTTTGTCTCGAAACTCTGAGAAAGTTCGCACAACTGAGTCGTCGCTTACGCCTCGGCCACCACCGCCATTAAGTGGTTTAATAAATAACGGGAAGGGCAGCGGCAGGCTATGTGCGTGTTTGTGCCGCTCCGGGGCCGATACAAATGACTGAGCGGTTGGTAGCCCGGCAAACCTGACACGGGCTTTAGCCTTTTCTTTATTAAATTCTAGCTTCATTGCATGTACGTCTGCGCCTGTATATGTAATGTTGTTCTGGTCCAGGTAGTCCGATATCCATACGTCATCACTTGATTCATCGACTGAATCACATGAGTGTGGCAAACGTTTTAGCCCTAAAAACACTAGGTCTGGACGATCTTCTACAAGTTGTTCTAAATCCGACAAATCGTTAATAATGGAAACACCAACATGTTCATAATACTGGCTTAGTATAGTCACGATCTTTTGACATGATGTTGCTCCCATAGAGCTGAACCTACTATTCGTAGTTCGGACAACTTCAATATGCTTTTGGACTTTCGTCATAAATACCTCCAGTACACCGACACTTAAGTGGTGACAATAACTTTGCAGCTAGATATGTAACGCAAACAATAACCGAGATGACGAGAGCGTTTTAAGGCTAAACTATGCGTACACGGATAAAGAGACGATAATAACTTGCTCTATTACCATACCATTTAAAGAGCTTTTATCCTAACCGAGGGCGTGGTTGATCGGGGTTTTAGGTGGAGCCTAAGACTTGTAGGTGAGCAGTAGGGTGCTCGAAAAGATCGGTGCGCAATAAGAAGAGCGGGTACATGGTCAGGAGTATTAAATAACGAGGTCCGTAAAGCAAGTAGGGCGTAGTGATAAAACTACTTGCACCGATGAGCTGACTGGCTAAGTGCTTTTTATATTGATCCCCGCTTATGTTAGGGTAGTAGTACAGAGTAGTTAATAAGGAGGGGCTTATGTTGGACAATATAATCAAAGAAGCAACAGATGCAGTGGCATCGGCAATTCGGGGCGTAGATAACATTGTGGATGCAATTACTGGCACAGTGAAAGATCAGGTAGTGAACGTCTTGCAAGGTACCGGCCAAGTAGCAGGAAGCGCTGTTGAGGCTGTGGCATCCGTGGCTAGTGGCGCGGTAAAGGGTGCTGGCCAAGTCGGCGCCTCAGTAACTGATACAATTTCAAACACTATGAGCGGCGTTGTAAAAGGTGTTAGCCAGGTTGGCGGAGATGTTATCTCTGCTGTATATGGTGGGGCGCAAGGCGTGGTTAAGGCAACCGCAGAAACAGGTGGTGATATTGGCGGCGCAGCAGTTTCTGCTGTACAAGGAGCAATAAAAGCAGCCGGTGACCTGGGTGGTGATACGGCGGGGGCAGCCAAATCAGCCGTTGGCGGCGCTATGAGCGCAGCTACCAGTGTTGGAGGCGACGCTGCTCAAACAGTACGTGACGCCTTGCTCTCAGCTGTGGCACTGCCGCGAGACGTAATCGAATCAGCCCTAAAAGGCAGCGACGAAGACAAATCATAACACTACTCTAATACAGGCTTGTTGGAGTTAAGTTACCCGCTTGCATAGTTTACTAGCTAACTTAGAATAAAAGCATGTTAGAAATTGCTCCGCGCATTACATATTCTCCCGAAGGGATTCTTGAACTTCACAGAACTGTGGGTGAGGATGCGGGAGCGATATACGCGCAACATAAAGAAATAGTAGATGCCATCCCAGGTTATGAAGTTGTAGATGATGGACCTGATACTACCGTACGTGTTGAAGTCCATAAAGTTGTGAAGATTAATACGCAGTCGGATTGGATAGACTCGTCTGCGGGACGGTTAATTGAAAATCTGAGTTTCTTCACGCATTTTTCTTATAAAGATTTGCGGGATGGAGTAATTAGCTTATATTCTTGGACAACCGATTGGGCGCCCAGTGGATTTATCTACCCGCAACTTCAAAGATGGCTGAATGCAGGCGGATTAGATGAGGATACGGCTAGAAATTGCATAAATGCTATGGCCTACCCGCTTGGGTTTGATGCCCAAAAGCAAGCAAAAAAAGACTTTTCATATAGGATTAATGAGAAAAGTGCTGGAGCTGGGGCGGGCGGCTTTACCTTTGGAGTTATTAGTAAAAGAGATACGTTTGGTGTTGCCGAAGAATTCAAGACAGGTGAAGAATATTCCCATAGAGTTGGCGAAGTTGAATGGAACTGGATAAATCTGTCAACCATTGGCAGCTGTGCTTGTTGGGCAGCGGACTGGGAACAAAGAAAAGAAGTTCATATTAGCTCCGACTTGAATCGCTTATACAAAATAAGCCCCCATAATGTTGATAGTGCTGTGCAGTCATTAAGTCTTGTATTGGGAGCGGCCACATTAGCATATGAAGCGGCTAGATATCCCGGTACTGAGGATATATTGTCCAATGCTAAATGGCGGCCGCCTAGAAATTAGCAGCAGTTTTCTTAGACATTTTCTTCTATGACACAAGCCTTTGGGCTTGGAGCTAGGGCATTGCGAGCATTTATAATCTTCACCGTACGTTTAGGGTAGACAAAGCCTAGTTAACTGGTCAGGAGTTTTTAAAGAAACCAGTATTTAGGAAGTTTGCGACCGGGTGGACACCACACCTCAACTCCATGCGAGCTAGCACTTTGTCGCTGCCCCAGTAACAGTTTTCCATCTTTAAAAATATATACGCCTACACCTACGCCTGGTTTGTTGTCTGCCATGAATCAATCAAAACACAACTGTTCCGTAGCGTACAAACATAAATAGTTTGCAAGCTTCTAAATAACGGGCTATACTAAAGACCTAGTATGGTGGCTACGAAAGCTAATTTACTAGAAACAGTTGAAGGGGAAATCCCCCCATGTGAAATTCCAGAAGCGGCCGACGGCCGTTTTTTTAATGGGCCGGAAATGTACCGTATTTCAGATAAATTTTGGCTTGAACATGAAGATTTACTGCCTGAAGGCTACGGCACAATTATTCAAGTCGGAGTCATGTCAGATGGGTCCTGGTCGTCTCCGCATAACCACAAGCGCGAGAGCACCTGGACCCTACACCTAGACTGTAGGGAACGAAATGTCGGTATATATAACTGGCAACTAACTATGGCAACACCGCAAAAAGACAACATAACTGTAATTAAAGTACAAACGACACAGTTTGGATCTAGGGCGGAGCAATACATACTTAATATGGCAAGAGAGCCAAAGAGCATTGAGGTAGTAGAAGCTGAACTTATATGTGAGAGAGTCAATGCCATTTTGCAATTGCCCGAGCTGACTGAGCGAGTGGCGGCCTTAAGAAAAGTTAGAGCAAATCTAGAAGCTCATTTAAGCCGATTTGTTGTTGAGAAAATGCTCGTATATCATACGGAAAAATACTTAAAAGCAATAGAGAAAGAACAGAAGAAAGTTGATGATGTCGGCTTTGAAGAAGCCTTGCCGTATTGTTTGACAAATCAGCAGCTTGAACGATTTAGGGCCCGTGAAAAAGACATGAAAAAATGGCTTGCCGACTGCCTGAAACAAGTCTAGCTACTTACTTTTATATTCGCCAGGTTATCTCGGCGTGAGGAATAGGCGGGGCTTGGTGCGTTTGTGTGTGATTTTGTTTTTGAATGACACGTCTTAGCGTCTCTACTAAGACTGAGTGAGTTACAACCAAAATGCTTTCCTATTGACGATAGCGTACCTATGCCGTGGCCCATAAAAATAAAGTTTCTTTATTAAGGTAAGATTATAACTATGAAGGTTGAATTGGAGCCGGGAATTTATGTTTTGGCAGTTTCTGGTGGGGTAGATTCTATGGCGCTGCTTGACGTGCTGCGCCGGCGTGATGACCTAAGGTTGGTTGTTGCCCACCTGGATCATGGCATACGCCCTGATTCGGACATTGACAGACGGTTGGTGCAAAAAGTAGCCGATAAGCACGGATTGGTGTTTGTTTACGACCAAGCAAACTTGGGTTCCGATGCTAGCGAGGCTACTGCGCGCAGAGCACGTTATAAATTTCTGCATAGGGTGCAGCAAGCTACAAGCGCAGATGCGATTGTTACGGCCCATCATCAGGATGATTTATTGGAAACCGCTATTTTAAACTTACTTCGGGGAACAGCTAGAAAAGGTCTCACGTCGTTGGCTGATAACAAGAATTTGCGCCGGCCAATGCTGCATCTGGCCAAAGACGAAATTATTAAGTATGCGAATAAGCAAGACCTGAAGTGGCGCGAAGACACTACTAACCAAGACATGAAATACCGGCGCAATTATGTAAGAGAAAACATGGTTAAGAAGCTGTCGGCCAAACGGCGTTCTCAGCTAGTGAAACTTCTGAGCGAGGCCAAAATAAAAAACCAAGAGATTGACTTGCAGATTGCGAATCTTTTGCAATTTGTAAGTAAGGGTAAAGAAATAAATAGGCAATTCTTTATTGCGTTACCCCACGCGGTGGCGCTAGAAGTTACGGCGGCTTGGTTAAGGCATAACGATATCCGCCAATTTGATAAGAAATTACTAGAAAAACTAGTTAAAGACTCTAAAACTCTCTCTGCTGGCAAACAAATAGATATTAATGCGAGGCATTTTATTAAGGTTACAAAAGGAAACTTGGCACTCATGCAGCGCGAGCGCTATTAATCATAGGCTCAATCTTGTGTATAATAGCCAGCTATGGATAAGAAATCATTCCAATCTAGCCCGGGCGGACCGAAAAATCGACGCGGAGCCAAAAACATTGGCTTTATCGCACTAATAATTTTATTTGGAATGATCATATTTGCGGCATATGGCCAGCCTAGCAAGCTTGAGGAGGTGCCTCTATCTGATGTAGTCACACGAGCCAACAACGGTGAGATCAGTGAAATTACGATTCGGGACAACACGCTAGAAATTACCAAAAAAGGCGAGGAAGAGCCCAGTGAAAAGTCCACCAAAGAAACGGGCTCAACTATTTATGAACAAGGGCTGAAGCAAGGTGTTGAGGGGTTAACGGTCAATCCTCAGCCATCCTCGTCGGCGGGCTCAACCTGGCTGAATATCGGGGCAAATTTGCTACCGGTAGTTATCATCAGCTTAGTTTTATTCTTTATGCTTAGGAGTGCACAGGGTCAAGGTAATCAGGCCTTAAGCTTTGGTAAAAGTCGTGCGCGCTTGTATGGAAATGAAAAAGACAAAGTGACATTTAGCAATATCGCAGGAAGCGATGAAGCCAAGCAGGATTTAGAAGAAGTTGTTGAGTTTCTGAAATTTCCAAAAAAGTTTGAAGGTGTAGGAGCTCGAATACCTAAAGGCGTGCTTTTAGTCGGCCCCCCTGGTACAGGTAAAACTATGCTGGCACGCGCGGTAGCGGGTGAGGCAAACGCTCCTTTCTTTAGTATTTCTGGCTCGGAATTCGTAGAGATGTTTGTAGGTGTCGGTGCTTCACGGGTACGCGACCTGTTTGCCAAGGCTAAGAAAAATGCCCCCTGCATCATATTTATAGATGAGATTGATGCCGTCGGACGCCGCAGAGGATCAGGTATGGGTGGCGGACATGATGAACGCGAGCAAACCTTGAACCAAATACTTGTAGAAATGGACGGCTTTGAGCAGGGCACAAATGTAATAGTGCTAGCAGCCACCAACCGTTCTGACGTGCTTGATCCTGCTCTGCTTAGGCCTGGTCGTTTTGACCGACGGGTCAACATAGGCTTGCCAGAACGCAAAGACCGTGAAGCCATATTACGCGTCCATTTTTCTAAAAAGCCTTTGGCTAAGAATGTAGACCTTGACGCTCTAGCCGCAAAAACAGCAGGTTCGTCTGGTGCTGACCTGGCTAACATTACAAACGAAGCCGCCATCATAGCAGCCCGTAAAAACCGCAAAGAAATTATCCAAAGCGACGTCACCGAGGCTTTTGAAAAAGTAGCCATTGGGCCTGAGCGTAAGAGCAAGGTAATGAGCGAAAAAGAAAAAGAAATGACTGCTTATCACGAGGCCGGGCACGCTCTTGTTGGGCATGTATTACCGGACAGCGATCCAATCCATAAAGTTACTATTATACCGAGAGGCGGAACTGGTGGTGTGACTTGGTCTATCCCAACAGAAGACAGGAGCTATCACAGTATTATTGAATACAAAGACATATTGGCGCGTGCTCTGGGTGGCCGTGTTGCGGAAGAGGTTGTTTATGGGTCAGAACGCGTGACAACCGGGGCTGGGGCGGACCTGCCAGCCGCTGCTGAGCTGGCTCGGGAGATGGTTATTAAGCAAGGGATGGGAAAAAAATTACGCAATCAGGTGTTTCATGTAGAGGAAGGTATTATGATGGAGCGCATGATGCACGAACGCCAGTATTCAGATGAAACCGCAAAAGTTATTGACGATGAAGTAGAGGCGTTGATCACAGAAGCTGCCGAGCGGGCTAAAGCAGTCATCAAAGCCAACAAAGACAGATTAGAGGCATTAAAAGATCGTTTGCTAGAAAAAGAGACAGTCGAGGCCGACGAAGTTCTAGAGGTCTTGAAAGACGCAAAAATGCCTCAAGCTGCTGCGCTGTACTAGCTCTACCGAGCAAACAATATTACTTTATGCTAGCTCCAAGCTATCGTGTAACCTATAATATCTACCTGAATGAAGCGATTTATCAACCGTGCCAACCAAAGGATATCCCTGGGTGGCGCTGCCACTCTGCTGCTGGTGGTGGCACTAGTTGGTCAGCTACTTGGCTTCTTACGCAACCGACTTATCAGCGCCAACTTTACCTATCCTGACCCGGGTTCTTCCGATGCTTTTTTTGCTGCTTTTCTTATACCGGACTTTTTCTTTTATACCATTGCGGCTGGTGCGCTAGGGGTAGCGTTTATCCCATTTTTGTCGGATCGGCTAGAGGCGGGTGATAAACAAGGGGTTTGGGAATTAGCCAGCAGTCTGCTAAATGTCTTGACTATCGCAATGGGTTTTGTGGCTATTATTATGCTTGTTTTTGCTCCACAGTTTATCGGTGCGTTGGCCCCGGCTCTTAGGTTATCACCAGAACATTTCAATCAAGCAGTCGTGATTATGCGTTTGATAGCTATCAACCCGTTGCTATTCTCTTTATCTGGAATTTTAACAAGCGTACAGCAAACTTTCGGGCGTTTTTTCTTTTATGCTGTCGCCCCCTTGGCTTACAACTTTGCTATTATCCTCAGTGTTTATGTGTTTAAAGACAACATAGGTATAGTCGGTCTCGGTATTGGTGCGTTAGTTGGAGGAGTCTTGCAGCTCTTGATAGCATTGCTAGGGCTCCTAGGGACTGGTTTTATATGGCGACCAGTTATAGCATGGCAAAGCCTGGAATTCAGAAAGGTTTTGCGCCAGCTGCCTCCAAGGTCACTCGACCAGGGTATTGATCAGGTCAACAGCATGGTAGAGGTTAACCGTGCGTCGGTGCTGGGTGTTGGGGCGATCAGTAGCTATACGTATGCTCTTACGCTTATGAATGTGCCGATAATGTTGCTTGGCAACTCTATTGCTATAGCTGCGTTTCCGCGCCTTACTGAACGATTGAGTCAGAATCGTCCCGATCTGTTCAGAAAAGATTTCTTGCGAATTATGCGCACAATTATCTGGATGACTATGCCAGTTCTGGTGATTTGTTACTTTTGTAGGGCTTATTTAGTGCGCTTGATTCTTGGTGACGCGTCACGTGAAGTGGCGCTGATATTTGGCTTTCTAGTGGTAGCCATTTTGTTCAGAATCATATATAGCATGGTCTCGCGGTATTTCTACGCGCACAAGGATACAAAGACTCCATTATTAGTATCTATATTTGCTATTGCTCTTAACATTATTCTAGCTTTTCGGCTTGCTCACCCCAGTTCGTACGGGATTGCTGGTCTTGCGCTTGCACAGTCGATCGTGGCCGCAAGTGAGGTAACAGTTCTCACTGTAATTATGGTGCTCAGAGACCGACAGCTTTTGGATCGTACTTTCTTTAGTGGGCTTTTGAGAATATTCTCGGTTACAGGGTTCAGCCTGTTAGCAGCGTTTATTATGATATCCTACTTACCGCTGCTGGCTAATGATAAAGGTCTTGTTGTCCTGGGTGGTAAATTAGCTGCTATTAGTGTGGTGACGATATTGGTTCATACGTCCGTTTCTTGGCTGTTTGACCTAGAAGAAGCCAAGGCTGTCATTAACAAAGCCAGGCAAATAATCGTAAGGCCCGTCAGAGTTAATTGGTAGTAAGCGCTTATGAATAAAGAACAGATCAGAAACTTTTGCATTATTGCGCATATCGACCACGGCAAAAGCACTTTAGCTGACCGTCTGCTTGAGCTGACGGGAACAGTCGAGAAGCGACAGATGAGGGAGCAGCTCTTGGACCGCATGGATTTAGAGCGCGAGAAGGGCATTACCATAAAACTAGCCCCTGTTCGCATGAAATATAAGCCCAAGTTTACCAATTCGCATCTACCAATCCACAATAATTTACCAGATACTATTGATCAGAAAACTGAATCATCTGAACCAAAAAAAAACGATAAATTATTAACAAATGACAGGCGGCCAACGGCAACGCGTCAGGTTGAATATGAGCTTAATCTGATCGACACGCCCGGGCATGTGGATTTCAGTTACGAGGTGTCCCGGAGTCTGGAAGCCTGCGAAGGGGCGTTGCTCGTAGTGGACGCCTCGCAAGGAATTCAGGCACAGACGCTTGCTAACGTGTATCTAGCGCTAGCGGCCGACTTGGTGATAATTCCGGTCCTTAATAAAATTGATTTGCCTGCAGCTGACGTAGAACGCGTAACTCGCGAAATTATAAGTTTGCTTGGCTGTAAGCCTGAAGAAATTTTGCATATATCAGCTAAGACTGGGCAGGGGGTAGAGGCCGTCCTGGAACGCATCGTAACTGTGGTGCCTTCGCCCTCGGGGGATATCAGTGAGCTTACGCGAGCGCTAATATTTGATAGCTACTATGACGATTACCGTGGTGTTATTTTATATGTGCGCGTGGTAGATGGCCAAATCGCCAAGAATTCACAAATATTGATGAAAGCTACCAGTGCAGAAGGGCTGGCCCTAGAAGTAGGCGCACTGAAGCCGGACATGTCGCCGCTTTCCAGTCTAGAAGCTGGCGAAATCGGCTATATTGTTACCAACCTGCGGAGCACCCGGGAGGCAAAAGTAGGAGATACGGTCACTTTGGCAAAGCAACCAGCCGAACAAGCACTGCCTGGCTATAAAGATGTAAAACCATTTGTTTATGCTGGGATGTTCCCGGATAGCAACGAAAACTACCAGTTGTTAAAAGATGCGATTGAAAAACTATCGCTCAGTGATTCTGCTCTGCAATTTACGACTGAAAACTCGTCTGTACTGGGATTCGGGGTGCGGGTGGGATTCTTGGGGCTTTTACATATGGATATTGTTCGTGAGCGATTAGAGCGTGAATACAACCTAGAACTGGTCGTCACGAATCCCTCAACTGATTACCAGGTGTCGCTTAATAGCGGCGAAGAACTGGATATTAAAAGTGCGTCCGACTTGCCCGACCCAGCTACGATCCACGAAACTCGTGAGCCATGGATCAATGGTGAGGTTGTGTTACCTAAGGAATATATTGGCCCGGTTATCCAGCTAATTACAAGCAAAAGAGGTCTTCAGAAAAACATTTCTTATGTAGACGCTCAACTTGCAGTGATAGCTTTCGAAGCTCCGCTGGCTAACTTGCTAACTGATTTTTATGACCAGCTAAAAAGCACTACCAGTGGCTACGGGTCATTTAATTATGAATTGGCAGATTACAGGGCTGAGGACTTGGTGCGACTGGACTTTTATGTGGCTGGTGAGATCGTAGAGGCTCTTTCTGTTATGGTGCACCGTTCTGAGGCGCCTGGTTTAGGGCGCGAAACTGTAGGCAAACTAAAAGACGTTATTCCTAGACAAAATTTTCAGGTCAGTCTGCAGGCTGCCATTGGCGGTAAGTTCATCGCTCGTGAAGACATAAGTGCCTACCGCAAAGACGTAACAACGGGTCTATATGGTGGTGATGTCAGCCGTAAGAAAAAAGTATTAGCCAAGCAGGCCAAAGGCAAGAAGCGCATGCGACGTTTCGGCAAAGTAGATATACCTGCCGAAGCCTTCACTGTAATGCTAAAACGCGACTAAGCGTACCTGGGGAAAAATGTCTATTAAAATCAATTATCCCATTACAGCAAGAACCGCACCAGCAATCATTAATGTAACCACAAAGTAGCCAGCATCAATCATCCAGAGCAACATAGAGCGTTTGGCAAAGACATAATTAAGGCCGATAGCCATAGCCACAAACCCGAAGCCTATCCAGAGCCCGGTCACGGCGCCTTCCAGGGCAGTTTCTGCAGCTACGTAGTAAACAAAATGTGCCAAAACATAAGCTTGCACTAGACTGGCCATTAAGGCTAGGGCGTATCCTGTGCCAGGTCCTTGTTTTAGATCGCTTTCTTTGAGGCCAACCTCGCGCATCCAGTTTTTGCCGAGCACACCTAGCGAATACCACGCGGAACCCACCCCCATAAAGACCAGGGCGGCTAACAGTACAGCTATGTAATTAATCTCTGCTGTGGGCATATCTACTCTCCTTTATCTGCGGACTCCAGTGTCGGCAGATTATTTAGCTTATGCCTATATCTATACGCTTAGTGAGTCCAGTGCGCAATAGCTTTTTATATTATTGCTGATGTGTAAAAACGAGATATGACATGGAGGCCAGTCTGTCACCCTTGAAGCTAGTATAAGAATCACTAGCATGAATTATTAACAATAAGACAGATAAACGGTTTACCAAAAAGTTAAATAGTTGCTTCCCTGAACAGTAAGCTTTATATACAGTATAATTTATTGATGGACCCAGAACTTATAAAAAAACTTCACGACTACAAAACCCCTAAGAGTGTAGTGAGCCTGATTCAGAACACCCACATCACATTTCTTGTTGGTATTACTGCCGCAGGTAAAGATACCGTGCTCCACAAGCTGCTACAAAAACCTGGCTATCATCACATTGTTTCGCATACTACTCGCAAACCACGGAGAAACCACGGTGTCCTTGAGCGTGACGGTATCGATTATCATTTTGTTAGCATGCTGACTGCAGAACGGATGCTCGACAACGGCGACTACGTGGAAGCCAAAATATTTAGTGATAATGTCTACGGTACAAGTGTTGCCGAGATACAAACCGCTCACGATGAGGGCAAAATTGCAATTACCGACATAGAGGTACAAGGTGTTGTTGAGTACAGGAATATCTCAGAAAATGTTGTGCCGATCTTTTTGCTTCCCCCCGACTTTACTGCTTGGCAGCAGCGTTTAAAAAAACGATATGGCAATATCGGGATTAATCCTGAGGAATTAAGAAAGCGACTGGAAACTGCAAGACTAGAGTTGCGGGAAGCGCTCACTAAACCGTACTTTGAATACGTCATTAACGAGGACCTTGATACAACGATAAACGTTATTGACAAGATTGCTCACGGAAACTACTCAATAGAGAAAAACACTACTGCCCGTAAGGTGGCTCGGCATCTAGTAACAGACTTGGACAAACATTTATCCCTCAACTAGCACTCTTGACGAGCGAGTGCTAAATAGTTAAAATAACATCTGTTATGAGTCCTAGGCAACTGAAGATACTTGCAGCTATTGTGGAGCAATATGCAGAGGTCGCAAGCCCTGTAGGCTCTTCGTTGTTGGCCAAGGTGTTCAGTGTCTCTTCGGCAACCATCAGGGCTGAGATGGCAGAACTTGAAAGACTGGGCTTTATTATGCAGCCTCATACGAGCGCAGGCCGTGTACCAACAGATAAAGGTTACAGGCACTACGTCAATCATTTACAGGCAGGTGACGAGACCCAGAGCGAGCGCCGGGCCGAGCGGGCACTTGCCGCTCGCGTTAATAGCGGCGGATTACCAGAGCGCACTATCCGCAATGCGGTAGATACACTCGTAGATCTAACACACAATCTAGGCCTAGCTACCATCGGTAATCAGCTTTATATGAGCGGGTTATCAAACTTATTTGGTCAACCAGAATTTGTGCAAGCTGGCCAGGCCCAGCAAGTCGCTAGGTTGCTGGATAATCTTGAGCCCTGGCTCCAGGAGGTCGTACCTAACAAGCCGCTCAGTGTTTATATAGGCCACGAGAACCCGATTGGTCGTAGCGCTGGCGCAACGCTGATTATCAGCCGTTTCCGCAGCCAGTATTCGGACAATAGTTACGTAGGCGTACTTGGGCCAACCCGTCAGCAATACCGCGATGTTATGCATTTGGTTCAACGTACTGGCCAGGCGCTAGAAGAGGCATTTTATGAATAAGCGTGAAAGGTTTATCCTTTCACATAACTATAATTTTATAGAGGTAAGTTCATGACGAAGAAGAGCGTGAAAGGTTTATCCTTTCACAAAGAGGATTGGGAAAAGCAGATAGTAGATTTAACTGAGGCGCTGAAGCGGGAGCGGGCGGATTCCGAAAATATCCGTCGTCGTCATGATGAACAGATTAGTTCACTCAAGAATTTAGTCAAAGCCAATATTGTCCGCGAATTATTACCAGTCATAGATAATTTTGAACGTGCGCTTAAGCATGTGCCAGCAGACCTGGAAGATAATGATTATGTCAAAGGGGTACAAGGCGTGGTTAAACAGTTCGAGAAAACCTTGGGACAGATGGGTGTTGAGCGCATCAAGACTGTAGGTGAGATCTTTGACCCGCGACTACATGAAGCAGTTACCATGGAAGAAGGTGAAGGAACTACTGAGGTAGTAGCCGAAGAATTACAATCCGGTTACAAACTGGGAGATGAAGTTATTCGCCATGCCATGGTAAAAGTAAGCTTGCAGTAATTATGGGCGATGTCATTGATTTTTATAGAGGCCGCGAAACAGTTGAGAGGTTGCCGGAACAGCAGCTATAAGATAATGTATCGGTAGTTACGTCCATTAGGGATGGCCACCTTTTTGCGATTAGATGGAGCTATGCACTTATTGTTGAAGACTTAAAGCATAATTTAATCACTGAAGATGAGTTTAGCGAGCGCTTAGTGCAATAAGCCAGGCAGCCGAGGATATAGGATTTTCTAATGAAGAAATAACTAATGCGTATAACTTTGCAGTAAATTCATTGAATGAAACAGATGAGCGCGCAACCCTAGAAGGGCGACAAGTTTGACAACGGGATAGAAATTTTATAGAAAACTTTCCGCCTATGCGTAAAGCTATATAAAAGATAAAGGTAGAAGTAAATATGCAAGAATCCCACGAGCCACAAGTTGATCCGGAGACCAGTCATGAAATTGATGTATGGAAATCTGGACAGTATCCTGCTGAAGAACAGCCGTTTTATAGCGTGGCGGGCAGGTTTTATGAACTGTTAGCTGGTTCGTCAGGCAGACTTGATACGGCTGAACTTCAGCAGGAATTTTTAGATATCGGCAACGATGCATTAACGGACGGTATAGGGCAAGTTGAAGTGATGCAGCTACTCAATTTAGCGGAAGTACGACTGCTTTTAGAAAAACAAAAGCAACATTCTAATTAGCACTCTTGACATGTGAGTGCTAATTTTTTATGCTAGAATTGTACTGGCACTCAATAATGGAAGGTGCTAATTATGGAGAAAAGTATGGGTAAATCACCACAACGCAAATTGTTTGAAAGAGACTCACGGCTTAATGACCTTATGCCAAAGGGTAAAATTATTGTTGCGTGCATTGGCGCTATGTTATTTTTGCCCGCAATCTTGGCAGGAGTATATCTTCAAGTAAAACTAGGGTTTTTTGTGGGATTCATGACACTCATAGTTCTTTTTATCGGAATATGGAGACCAATTGATCGATTCGTGTGTGAACGTTATACGTATGAAGCATGGAAGAAAAGCATGGCTGTTAATAAATTGACTTTTAATAAGGAGAAGCAATGACAGAAATACTTAATTACGATCCTGAAACTGGCGAGCCTTATTTCAAAGTGCCACCACTACCGAACCCTAATGAGAAACTTGACGAAGGCACTCAAGGAGTGATAGATGGGCTGCATGATATTAATGCAGGTTTTCGCTATATGATGAGTGCTTTCAGAACACAACTTAGAGAGGAGGATTAATTATGGGGAAGATTATTGGAATAGATTTAGGTACTACTAATTCGGCGATGGCCGTTATGCAGGCTGGTAAGCCTGAGATTATTGCTAATTCTGAGGGTGCACGCACTACCCCTAGCGTAGTGGCCGTTAATAAGAACGGCGAGCGCTTAGTTGGCCAGGTAGCCCGGCGCCAGCAGGTTACTAACTCTAAAAACACGATTTATGAAGTCAAGCGCCTTATCGGCCGCCGTTGGGAAGACAAAGAAGTCCAGCGCGATATCAAACTGATGGGTTACGAAATGGTCAAGAGCGGCAACGGCGTAAAGGTCAAGATGGGCGACAAAGAATACAGCCCGGAAGAAATCAGCGCTATGATACTGGGTAAACTGAAGTCTGACGCCGAAAGTTTCCTGGGCGAGCCAGTAACAGAAGCTGTTATTACTGTGCCTGCTTACTTTGACGATAGCCAGCGCCAAGCAACCAAAGACGCCGGTAAGATTGCCGGGCTTGAGGTAAAGCGTATTATCAACGAACCAACTGCAGCTGCCTTGGCGTACGGACTGGACAAAGAATCCAAGAAAGACGAGAAGATTGCTGTGTATGACCTTGGTGGAGGTACATTTGACGTATCTATTCTTGAACTGGGCGACGGCGTATTTGAAGTTAAGTCTACTAACGGCGACACACACCTTGGTGGTGCCGACTTTGACCGAATATTAGTAAATTACTTTGCAGACGAGTTCAAAAAAGAACACGGCATTAGCATTACTGAAGACAAGGCTGCCATGCAACGTCTGCGTGACGAAGCGGAGAAGGCCAAGATTGAGCTTTCAACTACTAACGAAGTAGATATTAATCTGCCGTTTTTAACGGCCGATGCAGATGGTCCAAAGCATTTTGAGACTAAGCTGACCCGTGCAAAGTTGGAAAGCCTGGTAGGTGATCTGATTGATAAAACTGCCGCGCCATGCGAGAAAGCGTTAAAAGATGCAGGCATAAAAGCAAGCGATATTGATGCCGTCGTGCTGGTTGGTGGTATGACACGTATGCCAGCCGTACAAGAAAAGGTTAAGAAAATCTTTGGTAAAGAGCCTATGAAGGGTGTTAACCCCGACGAGGTCGTAGCTATTGGTGCCGCCATCCAGGGTGGCGTGCTGCAGGGTGACGTTAAGGATGTTTTGTTACTTGATGTAACCCCGTTGTCACTTGGAATTGAAACTCTAGGTGGCGTAGCTACTAAACTGATCGAGCGAAACTCCACTATCCCGACCAGCAAAAGCGAAACATTTTCAACCGCTGCTGACAACCAACCGCAGGTAGAAATCCATGTGGTCCAGGGTGAACGCGAAATGGTTGCCGACAACAAATCACTTGGCCGGTTTGTGCTGGACGGAATCCCATCGGCACCGCGCGGCGTGCCGCAGATTGAGGTTACGTTTAACCTTGACGCCAACGGTATTTTGAACGTATCTGCCAAAGACAAGGGTTCTGGCAAAGAGCAGAGCATCACAATCCAAAACAGCAGCGGCTTATCCAAAGAAGAAGTTGAGAAAATGGCCAAAGAAGCCGAAGCCCACGCTGAAGAAGACAAGAAAAAGCGCGAAAGCATCGATGCCCGAAACGTTCTAGACAGCACGATTTACCAAGCTGAAAAACTGAAGTCTGAGCACAAAGACAAGTTAGCCAAAGAAGACGTTAAAATCTTAGATGATGCAGTAGAAGCTGCCAAAAAGGCCCTAAAAGATGACAAAGCCGACAAGGAAACACTTGAAGCTGCTGCAAAAGAACTAAGCGACAAGATGATGCCAATCGGTGCCAAAATGTACGAACAGGCCAAGCCCGCAGAAGATGAAAGCCCGAAGTCTGAAGATAGCGAAGGCAAAAAAGACGAACCCGTAGAAGGCGAAGTAGTCGACGACAAAGAGGAAAAATAAACTTATGTCTAAAGAGGCCACGAGATTTAGGCCACTATTGAGGCCAGCGTCTAACACAAGCCCGTGGCCAGACGTAATAGTTTTAGTAGTTTTCGGTGCATGGCTACTCCCCCCGCTTTTTATCTGGCTATTTGGTAATCGGAAATCTGACCAGTATCCGTGTAGTGGGCCTGGCCTTGTAGATTTTGGTTGTGCAGGGGGCTGGCCGCTGGCAGCGTCTCGTGTAATTTCTATAATATTCGTGCTTTTTGCCCTCAGTGTTATCCTTGTAGCTCTGAATCGGTTACTCTATAGAGTGAAGAAATAATTATGACTAAGCGTGACTATTACGAAGTTTTAGGGGTTGGCAAGAATGCCAGTGCGGATGAGATTAAAAAAGCATTCCGTAGGCAAGCTGTGCAGCATCATCCCGACAAAGAGGGTGGGGATGAAACCAAGTTCAAAGAGCTCAACGAAGCCTATGAGGTTCTAAAGGACCCATCCAAGCGCCAGCGCTATGATCAATTTGGTCATGCTGGAGTGGGTGGTAATGGAGCTGGCGGTGGCAACCCGTTTGCCGGCTTTGGCAACGGGCAGGAAGTACACTTTGATTTTGGAGACCTAGGCCTTGGTGATATTTTTGGCAGCTTCTTTGGCGGTGGCAACCCCAGAGGTAAACGCCAAGCCCGCGGACGCGACGTAGAAACGATGGTAGAAATAACGTTTGAGCAAGCGGTGTTTGGCACAGAAACTGACCTTAACTTAAACCTAGAAGATACTTGTACACACTGCAAGGGAACAACGGTTGAACCTGGGCATGAGCTTAAAACTTGTGACGAATGCAAAGGCTCGGGCCAGGTAGTTAGCGTAACACGCACGATCTTTGGCAACATACAGCAGGCAAGTATCTGCCCTAGGTGTCGTGGCAAAGGCAAAATCCCCGAAAAAGTTTGCACAGTTTGTAGCGGGAAGGGCACGCAACGCAGTTCTCAAGCTATCGGCTTAAAAATTCCAGCTGGAGTCGATGATGGCGCAACGATTCGTCTAAGAGAACACGGCGAAGCGGTCGCTAACGGTCCAAAGGGTGATTTATATGTAAATATCCGAGTAAAGCCACATAAGCGATTTACCCGCGAAGGCGATATCATTCTAAGCGAAGAAACAATTGGCATGGTTGCCGCGGCTCTGGGAACCGAAATAGACGTAGAGACTGTTGACGGACCTGTGCGCATGAAAATACCTGCAGGTACTCAGAGCGGAACTGATTTCAAGCTTTCTGAACATGGCGTGCCTCATCTTAAAAGCGGTACACGCGGCGCCCATATAGTTACGATCCATGTACAAACACCAACAAAGCTTACAAAACGGCAAAAAGAACTTTGGGAAGAGCTCGCTAAAGAGTCGGATGATAAAAAACCTTTCTTCAGTCGTTCTTAACTACTATGTGTGGTGTGGTGAGCTATAATCGGTTATGCTGAAGTTGAATAATGCGTAAAATCCACAAGCAAAAAAAGATTTCTCATCATAGGCGGCATATGCATATGCGACGTGGCTTGGTGTTCGCGCTGTGTTTTGGTGCCCTAATGACGTCCGTCGGTTTGGTACAGCTGCTCGCCGCGCCCTATATCGGTATTTCGCTTTCGCCTAGTACTCAGAGTGCGGGACCTAATCAGATTAAAACCGTAAGCGTTCAGCTGAACAGTGGAACGAAAGACGTTAACGGCGGATCGGTACAGGTCAATTTTGATTCCGGGAGGCTTAGCTTTAATTCGCTTAGTAACGGAGGTGGCGACTTTCGTATTATCCAGCAACAGGTGACAGCAAATTCTGTTATTTTTGAATATGAAAGCACTGACAATGGTGGCACGGATGGCTACTTTAATCTTGCGAATATAGGGTTTGTGACCAAATCTGTCTCTGGCACTCATGCTACCACCCTCACGGGAAGTGCGGCTGCATATGAGGGCAGAAGCAGACCTGAGTATTACCCGGTATCAAGTCTCTCGGCCTCTATAACGATTACTGGTCCGGCTGCACCACCACCATCGCCGCCTTCACCATCTCCAGCACCATCGCCGCCTGCGCCCTCTTCTCCGTCGTCGCCATCGTCTCCCTCGTCTCCTGCCTCTCCTCCTGCTCCATCCTCTCCGGGATCAGGTACTACCTCTAGCCCTGGTTCGCCGGCGTCTCCAGGGCAGCCTGCTCCGACTGCCCCAGGCTCACCTTCATCTGTCGAAAATCCAAGCTCATCACAGGACGACTCAAATAGCGAAGATAGCAGCGCAAGTGAGGGACAACCTACATTAGGGGACTTTTTAAGCGGTATATCTTCTGAAGAGCAGACACAAAACGAGAGCGCTTCCATCCCACCTGCTGCAATTGTAGGCACGATGATTCTTATAGCGGACGGAATATTCTTCTTGTATTACCGAAAGCGCAAAACTAAAAGTCGGCCTATCTCTAATAAGTCACCAGTCAGAGCTGATTCTGACCTTGATCCTGTAGCCCATCTTGCGTCACCGCCAACAGCGCCTCAAGCACCAGTGCAGCCCGTGGTTTTGCCGCCACCTCCGACTTTGACGGCTAAAACGCAAACAGCTCCACTGCCACCTGTAGTCGAAGCTCCCGGTAAATCGCATCATGCCGCTCAGCCGATATCTGGCCTGGCGATTAGACAGACATGGGGCGAAATTCGTAAAGAGCAGGCAGAGCGTATAGCACATGGCGATAAAAACCTTGAGGCAAAAAACACACCAGATATGTTTGAGCTTGCCAACCAGCACCCCGAGTCATTCGGCAGTCAAAGCCTATACGAAGAAGAGTCTGGCGGCAAAAAAACAAAAAGCTAACGGTTTACTAGGGTATAATTTATTTAATATGAAAACTTTGAATCACCGCCAAGACGGATTTATCACCATGATTGTGCTACTTATTATTATAGTGGCGAGTACAATTGTCTTTGTATATATGCGTATTCTCAAGGCCAATAACAGTTGACTAATTTACCCTAATAGTATATAATTAAGCAGTGAATATTAGTTATTATTTAATTTAGGTCTAGCGGACAAAAATAACAGGAAATCTTATGACCGAAAAACCATTAACACGCATCGGTACTGTTGAGTTAATTTCATTTCCAGACGAGTCTGTTAGTGACGTACCCGCCAAGATTGATACCGGTGCCGACAGCTCAGCGATTTGGGCTAGCAGCATATTTGAACAGAATAATCAGTTATCATTCATCCTATTTGATAAATTATCGCCTTTTTATACAGGTAAAGTGCATACCACTAGTAATTATGAACTTATATCAATCAAGAACTCTTTTGGTCAGTCAGAATTTCGTTACCGCGTGAAGCTACGCATTAAACTGGGCGGCAAGGTCATCCGCGTCAACTGTACTTTGGCCAACCGAAGGACGAATCGCTACCCAATATTAATTGGCCGTAAAACCTTGCATGGAAAGTTTCTGGTAGATGTCACTAAGAAATCAGGCAAAAATGAACTGCGCATTTTAATGTTATCTACCAAGCGTACTGAGGTCACACAAACGTTTGCAAAAAACGTACAAAAAAGCGGCCAGAAGTTAAGGGTAACTTATGCGGCATATGAGGATTTATATTTTAAGATTGGTTCGCCTAAGGATCAGATAATCTTGCAGAATACCGGTCGTGACATTGCTAGCTTTGATTTAGTTCATTTCAAGACCACAGCTCGCTTAATGGATGTGGCGGCAGCAACAGCTCGCTATCTTGAACAGAGAAACGTGCAGTTTATCGATGAAGCGATTAAGCATTTTCCGGCTACCAGTAAACTCTATCAGTACGTTATTTTAAACGCTAATGGCGTTACTGTGCCAAAATCAATATTTCTATTACCAGATGCTTTAGCCAAGTCGTTTAATTTGATTAAAAGTGAACTTGGTCTACCTTTCGTCATCAAAGATATACACGGCAACAAGGGCGAATATAATTATTATATTAAAAACGAGGCAGGGTTTAATAAAGCGATTAAACAAATGTCTGAAGCCGGTGTAAAGTGTATCGCTCAGGCTTTTATCCCTAATGATTGTGACTACCGTGTGCTGGTCTTCGGCAACAGAATATCGCTTGTTATTAAGCGCACACGACTCAGCAATAAAACTCATCTGAATAATACATCTCAAGGAGCCCACTCAATAATTGTGCCCGCTACAGAGCTGCCGCCTAGTATACAAACCATGTGTGCCAAGGGGGCTAAACTTTTAGAACGTCAGGTTGCTGGCGTAGATATTGTAAAGGACAAAGATACCGGTTTGTGGTACTGTCTTGAAGTTAACGATGGTCCGCAGCTGGCATCCGGCAGTTTTACAGCGGAAAAGCATGCCGCCTTTGCCAGTTATTTAGAGCGGAAATTGGCGTAAACGTTAGGAGCTACTATGAAAATTGCTATCTTATCCAAAGGTTCAGCTAATTATTCAACTAAAAGGCTAAAGGAAGAAGCTTTGGCGCGCGGTCATGAAGTTCGGGTTATTAACTATGCGAAGTGTTATGTAACCGTTGAAAGTGGTAACCCTGTTATTCGTTACGAGGGTCAAGAAATCCGTGATGTTGACGTCATTGTTCCGCGAATTGCAGCTAGTCTTACAAAGTACGGTACTTCTATTGTGCGGCAGTTCGAAATGCAAGGGGTATTTACGACTTCGAGTTCGATTGCGATTGTGCGCTCACGCGATAAGCTAAGAAGCACTCAACTATTAGCTCGCGCAGGCGTAGGTATCCCTAAGACTGTATTTGCTCGTGAGACGGCCGACCTTGACGACGTCATACAGTTAGCTGGTGGCGCTCCTTTGGTTATTAAAGTGGCGCGTGGGACCCATGGTAACGGCGTCGTGCTGGCAGAAACCAACAAGGCGGCAAAAGCAGTAATGCAGGCTTTCTATGTTGAGGGCGTAAGCTTTTTGGTCCAAGAGTATATAGCAGAGAGCGCAGGTACCGACATACGAGCAATTGTAGTCGGTGGCAAGGTAGTAGCCAGTATGAAGCGCCAGAGTTTGGACGATGATTTCAGGTCTAACTTGCACCAAGGGGGTGAAGGGACATCCATCAAATTAACTGATGAAGAGCGCAAAACTGCTCAGAAGGCTGCTAAAGCCATGGGGCTAACCATTTGTGGTGTAGATATGATGCGTAGTGATCGTGGCCCTTTGGTGTTAGAGGTTAATTCTAGCCCAGGATTTATTATTGAAAAAGTAACTGGTCGCAATGTGGCCAGTGTAATCGTAGATTATATTGAGCAAAATGCACGCGGTAAACGGCGTAAAGACCGTGTTGGCGCCTAAAACTCGGCTCCAAAGAGCTCTGTTTCTATTTGGTGCCTTGTTTTTTCTGGTATCAACGATTGGTCTTACAATTCTTATAACCAACAATAAAGCGATTGCACCAAACGCCATCTGCTATGCGCCTTATCCGGATCTAATGGCGGGTAAATCACAATATGTTACAGGCGGAGGCAATCCCACCGACTGCACATTAACGCTTGAAAAAGCGGATACGCCGGAGAAGCGTCAGCAAGGGCTATCTGGCCGAAAAGATATAGTTGCTAACACCGGCGTGTTATTTGTTTTTGACAGTCCTGGTCGTCAATGTATGTGGATGAAGGATATGAATTTTAATATCGATATTATATGGCTAAGTAGCGAAAAAGAAATTATACATATTGAAGAAAATGTTAGTCCCAAGACGTTTCCGCAAAGCTTTTGCGGCGCGGAGCCGGCACTATACGTCTTAGAAGTAAAAGCCGGCGTAGCTAATGCGACTGGTTTTCATATAGGCGACCATCTCAATCTATAACGCTCATGGTATGATGAGCATATGACTGCTTATATTATTCTGGGCATAGTCCTGGGGTTGCCGCTGTTGCTCGGTATTATTTTCAGGGTTAATTCCTCATACCTCTTTTTTAGTATGCTGGCGGGCGAGTTGTTGGCCCGATATTTCAGTGATGATACGGAGCTGGTAACTAGGCTTGTAACTAGGCAGGAATCGGTGCTGGTTTATTCAGAACTGGCCCTTTTAGTAGTGCCGGTTGTTTTGACTGCTATATTTTTGCGTAAAACGCTCAGCAAAGGAAAACTATTTTTCTACATAATCCCGTTTTTAATCACCGGTTTTGTGCTGGCCGCATTTGCATTACCTTTATTACCGGAAGCCCTGCAGCAGGAAGTGCGTAGTGTACACGCTGGCCAGCGTCTACTTGAGAGTAGCGAGGCAATAGTGGGCGCGGTCGTGTTTATTCAGCTCATTACGCTATGGGTAATGAGTCGCTCACACGAACACGGCAAAAAACGCTAGACGCTTGGCGAAGGTGGTGTTTGGTCTGGAGTTTCGTTTTGTTCTGGAGCCGGCGGAGTTGATTGCTCTAAAGGTGTTGGAGATGGTTGTGGTGGTATGTCGGGTTGTGTTGGTGGCTCCGTAAATGTTTGGGTTGGGGTAACATCTGTACTTGGAGTGGCGGTACTGCCGGATTTTCTACCGAAAAGCTTTGAAAAGAGTGACATATAAGATCCTTTATTATTAAGTTAAAATCTTCACACTAAGCTTAAGGCTTTTGCCCGCTTGAGGCAAGCATCTAACTATCTAATGGAAAGACCCCGCTTTGTAGTGAAGCCATTACATTGGAGGTGGACCAAGAGTTTAATTTATATACTTATGTTGACGAACTGATACGCTGGCGTCAACTACTTGATAACAGCTACAGACAAGAACAGCTTAACAAAGTAACCGACCTTGTATATTTGAGCAAGCTTCTTCTGCGGTTCTGACAATCTTTACTGCTGGCATTCAACCACCTTAACGACCAACTTCACCCTTGACTAAATCTAGTACAACTTTATCGCCAGTTGTTAGAACTTTTGTAGCTTGCTTAGTGCCGACAATACAAGGCAGATTAAACTCTCTTGCGACAATTGCAGCATGGGACATCATTCCGCCGTGGTCAGTTACTAGTGCCTTAGCTTTCCGCATTAAAGGCACGTAGCTTGGGCTAGTTGACGGTACTACAATTATCTTCCCGTCTTCAACATTATCAGTTGGGCTGGCTACGACTACTACTTCGCCATTCACAAAGTGCTTACCGCCATTACTAGCAACTACGCCAACAACTGCGCTACTAGAAGCTTTGAAATCAACATAGCGTTGCCATAGTTCGTGCGTAGTTTCTTGGTCAATCTTTGAAACATTGCCCTGATTAAAAAACCAGCCATGCTCAATATCGCCAACTGACGAGGTTAGCAAGCGTCGTGTTTTCATCATCCATGCTTTGCGATTGTCCATAAACTCTGCGAGCATACGTGCTAGTGTCAGTGCGCTGACTTCATCATTACTAAGTTGCAGCTCTTCAACTAGCTTTTTACGCCTTTGTTGATTATCGGGTGCTTTGGCTGGTTCAGTGCCTACAATCTTCAACCTATCCTCAAAATACTGATTTGCATTATTAGATAAACCGTCATAGCCGTCTTGTACCCAAGGATATTTTTCTACAAGTGCCGACGGGTCTTGTGAAGTTGCTAGTTCACTATCTATGCGAGCTAAGAAAGTCTGGGTATCAGGAGTAGTAAATGCGCTCCAAATGTTTTGGCGTGTTTCTGGGTTAAATCGTTCCAAGCGTCTAATTAAAGAGGTTTCTGCGCCATAAAGTGAGAACTCGGCAAACTCGGTATAGTACCAAGCCTCAACAATCTTGTCGTTTAGCTCTTTTCCGCTAAGGTTTTCTAGCTCACTAGATGCAAGTTCCCAGCTCGCAATGTCTTGGTCTAGTTGATTGCGTTTTTCATAGGCTACAAATGCCTGTTCTGTAAAATCTGCGAAGTCCTGAGCGTTACATAGCCAAACCATTTTACCTTCGTCAAAAAGTACTACGGTCTTAGGTGGTGTCGGCAGCTGAGGGTCATTCGCCATTTCTATGAATAGACGTTCGGCAGCAGCCATAAAGTCGCTCATATACATGGGCTTAGTGCGTGACGGACCCCAGTAGAATAATTCGCCAGGCTCGCCTAAGTAATAACCTTCATGTTTTTCCTGAGTAGCAGTAATAGGACGTGCCTGTACGAGCCACATCTTACCGTCAGCCCATACCCATTCAATATCTTGTGGCACTCCAAAGAGTTCCTCTGTTTTCTGCGCAAGCTCTACAAGTTTCTTATAATCAAACTCAAGTTCAAGCCCCTGGCGTACGTCAATTACTACACGCCTAGGGTCGGCACGACCACTTACTAGTTCCTCGCCAAGCCCTTCAACGTATTCAGTAACCAGTTGTTCTTGTCCAGTAAGCGGGTTTTTTGTGAATAAAACGCCAGCATATTCTGGCTTTAGCATTTCTTGTACAACTACACCTATGTAAAAGTTTTCGCTATCAGCCTTATCTTCGGCATAAGCTTTTGCACGATTCTTAGTTGAGTTGTGGCATTCTTCAACTTTGGCAATGACATCACCCGGTTTGGTTTCTAAAAATGTTTCAAATTGTCCTGCCCAAGAAGCACCTTCTGCGTCCTCGGCTAGAGCTGATGAACGCACAGCATAAAGCTTACTCTGTTCAAGATGAGCTTTTATCTGCTCTTTAGCGACATCAGTTAGTTCGCCATTGTTATCAAATGAGCCTAAGCCTACAGCAATACCACTTGGTACTGGTAAGTTGGCTTGGATGAGTTTAGCTAGGTTTGCTGCTTTACCGCCTACTAGTGAAGCGTTTACTTCGCTTATCTTGCTTAGTGGAAAAACAGTAGTACTCATAGCTCTATGATAACAGGGGTTAAATGGAATCCCTAGAAACAGGAACACTTGGCACAGTGGGACTCGGTCACTTTCAGCGACCCCGAAACTTCGCGATAGAAAACAAGTTTTCATCGGAAGGTTTCCTTGCAGATTGCCGGCGGCAATCTTCACCCCCGACACCCTTTTGGCGTGTTGTGGATTCGAGTTCTACATAGCTCCTAGCAAAATAAAAACTCCCAAGCACGGGAGTTCTTATTTTGGAGGGCCCAGTGAGACTCGAACTCACGACACCCTGCTTAAAAGGCAGGTGCTCTAACCGGCTGAGCTATGGGCCCTCGTCAGAGCGAGGCCTTGGACTCGCTCTGACGAGTAAACTCGCAGAGTTTCGTTTTACGGCACTCCCTCTTCCTCTCAAATTCGTGAATCCTCTCACGAATTTGTTTTCTAGAAACTGAGACAAACCTACGGTTTTTCTCATTGCTCGGTCGGCATAGCCGAGCCCTAAAGGACCAAGCCGAGCTGCTCTTTTCCCTGAAAACAATAAGGAAAAATAACTCCTTACATTATCCGTATTTACAGAGAAAAGTCAATTTAGGATAAACTGTATTGATTAATGGTTAACGCTATGAAGCTAACAATCAGGTTTAAACAAACGACAGTGTTGACTGTCATCTTTTCGAGTTTCTTAGTTGGGTTAGCGCTAGCGCGCAACGACAATGATCTGCACATTAGTTGGCTGCTACCGATAGTCTTGCTTTTTGCTTTTAGCTGGAGGCGAAAAACGCTGATCCTGGTCGCTTCTGCCGCGCTGCTGGGATTATGCGGTGGTATTCTGCGTGGCCACGCATTTTTAAGTCAGCTACAGCCATACGAAACTCTGTATGGCGAAGAGTCAACAATAAGGGTGCAGGCTGGAACGGATGCAGTTTATGCTAATGGCGGGCAGTTAGAGTTTGACGCTTACCACGTAGAGATTTTGAGGCCAATAAATTTAAAATTGCCAGGCAAGATTCAGGTCCGCGGCCGCGGAGTGCCGATTGTATACAGGGGGGATATTGTGGAGGTGACTGGTAGTATGTATCCTACTGGCGGCGCTCGACAGGGCAGGATTAGTTTTGCAGAAATTCGGGTAGTAGGCAGGAGTGGCTCATTGGTTGAATCTATACGACGAAAGTTCGTAGCGGGTATGCAAACGGCACTGCCGGAACCGTTGGCATCTTTTGGCTTGGGTATTCTTATCGGGCAAAGGACTACATTGCCGGATGATCTAAGCGAACAGTTGTCCATAGTCGGCCTGACACACATCATAGCGGTTTCTGGCTATAACTTGACTATTATCATTAGGGGTGTGCGGCGTAAATTGAGCCGACTTTCTAAGTATCAATCAACCGTACTTTCGCTAGTGCTAATGGCGGGCTTCCTACTGCTAACCGGTTTTAGCGCCTCTATAGTAAGGGCCTCAATGGTCACGAGTCTGAGCTTGGCGGCTTGGTATTACGGCCGAAAGTTTAAGCCACTGCTACTAATATCTTTGACGGCGGCTGTAACTGCTATGGGGAATCCAGTTTATTTGTGGTCGGATATAGGCTGGTATCTTTCGTTTTTGGCGTTTTTTGGCGTCCTGATCCTAGCTCCTCTTTTAAAGACCTGCATTTTCGGCATGAAAGAACAAAAATTTTTAGGTCAGGTTGTGCTGGAAAGCATATCTGCTCAAATTATGGTCACACCGTTGATTCTTTATATTTTTAGTGAAGCATCCCTAATAGCGCTTCCCAGTAACGTAATTGTCGTGCCATTAGTGCCGTTTGCGATGATTTTTTCGGTTGTCGCAGGTATAGCCGGTATGCTGGCACCTGTCGTGTCAGGCTTATTTGCTTGGCCGGGCACGATTTTAATGACATATATGCTTGATATAGTAAACCTATTTTCCCGCATACCCTACGCAAAGGTTGAGTTGAGCTTGTCGTTGTTTGGAATGTTGCTGGCCTATAGCCTTGTAATTACTTGTATGTTGGTGTTTGCCCACAAGGCAAAGACTAGATATGGTACAATAACAGATAAGAATATTATTGAGTAAGAGGAGTTTAAGCCTTGTCCGGACACAGTAAATGGTCAACCATAAAACGGCAGAAGGGGGCCAAAGACGCGGCCCGGGGTGCGGTTTTTACGAAGCTTGGCAATGCCATAGCAGTTGCTGCCCGAGGTGGTGCGGACCCAGAAATGAACTTTACGCTCCGGCTGGCAATTGATAAAGCCAAGGCAGCCAATATGCCACTAGCCAACATAGAGCGATCGATCGACCGAGGCAGTGGCAGGCTGGGCGGTGAACAGATCCAAGAGGTGCTGTATGAAGGTTATGGGCCGGGCGGTGCGGCTATCATCGTCGAGTGTGCCACAGACAACCTTAACCGTACATACCCGGAAGTTAAGTTGGCATTTTCTAAGCATGGCGGCAATATGGCCGAAAAAGGCGCGGTGGCATTTCAATTCGATCAAAAAGGCATGATCCGCGTAAAGGGCAAGGGCGATGATTTGATGCTCCAGGCCATTGATGCCGGTGCCGAAGATATGGAAGAAGAAGATGACGAATCGGTTATTTATACTGGGCCGAAGAATCTAGCCAAAGTTAGGGACACGTTACGTGAAGCTGGGGTAGAAATTCTAGAGGCTGAGCTGACATTTGTTGCGAATAACATGGTAGCAATCACAGACCAAGAAACCGCCGGAAAGGTCGTGCGCCTAATGCATGCGCTTGAAGTGATAGATGATGTCTCTGCGACGCACACCAACTTTGATATAGCAGAAGAATTGCACAATACATTATGAAATTAGCCAAGAGGGCATCGACGCTTTTTAGCGTACTTTTAGCAGGATTTATAATAAGACGAGATCTTTTCTGTGTGGAATTGAGTTTTTGGTCGGGCTTCGTGACTTGTACGGCGAAAACTTTAAGTAAACTACAACATCATGCGTATACTTGGGATTGATCCAGGAACAGGGATTTTGGGTTTTGGGGTTATTGATGTAGTGCCAGGCGGCAGGGCGACCTTAATTGACGGAGGAGTTATCAGGACACCAATTAAGCACCCGGACGCTGAACGGCTATTGATCATTTACGACGAGCTTAAACAGGTGATTAAAGAATTAAAACCTGAAGTTATGGCTGTGGAAAAGCTTTTTTTTGCGCAAAACGTCACAACCGCAATGACCGTAGCCCAAGCCCGAGGAGTGGTGTTGTTGCTTGGCATGAAGCATAAAATGGCGATATTTGAATACACACCCCTACAGATCAAGCAGGCCTTGACTGGTTATGGTCGTGCTGAAAAAAAACAAATGCAGGAGATGGTTCGAGTGGTTCTGGGTCTCAAGACTACCCCGGAGCCAGATGATTGCGCTGATGCTCTTGCAGCCGCTATCTGTCACAGCATGCAGCGCCAACCCGGCGCATAAGCACAAAGCCACATACGAGTACACAATGGTGCGCAAGTGCGCAAGGACGGACCCTGAGCGTCTGAGTATTAGTTATGGCTCTAGTCTAGCAAAACCTACCTAGACCTACTCCTTCCTCGTGCTTTAGATACGACTTTGAGATGTTGGCCAAGCAACTGTTTAAGCTCTCGCTCCAGTTCTTCATGGCCTCTATTGTAACGCCATTCACATTCTTTGAGGAATATCTCGAAGTGGGTCTTACGTACGCCGTTGAACATAGCTAAACGGCGTTTAGTAAAGCTCCAGAAGGCTTCGATGCCGTTGACGTGATGCCCTTTGAAGTCGCTGAACTCGTCCTTGGCATGGTTGACCCGGTAGTGTTTGTCCGTAACCCACATCCACCAGGCCGTCATAGCCACGCCAGCCGTCACTGTTCAACTCGCTGTTAAGGGCTACCACGCGTGCTCAATGATAGCCTGGAGCGTAGCGCCAGAGCAGTTCTGGATGACCTCAGTGTAGACTCTGCCGCCACGTTCATAGATGCCGAAGACGGGTTGCTTGCGGGTGCCTCTGCCACGCTTCAGCTTCACGTGGTGCCCACGGATGCGCCTAGCTCCAAAGTAGCTTTCATCCAGCTCGATGACGCCGGATAATTGATGGAAGTCACCCAGCTGGTTAGCGTAGATGAGGGTGCGGAACAGCGTGTAGTAATCCTCAATAATATGCCTATGTAATCCTAGCAGCTCGGCGGCTTTGGCCGCCTCGACATGGACTATGAAGTGTTTCAGGATTTTTCCGACTTTGTTGCCGCTAATCTTGCCGTATGGTATCTGTAATTTCATGTCTCTTCTAGTCTAAACTAGAAGTTTTGCTGTACTAGAGCCTAGTTATTTATTGATCGGCCAGTTCCCAGTGTATCTCATCCAGCATTTGCTTATGGCCTTCGTAATCTTGCACAAATTCTAGATATTGCTGAGGTGAGGGGAATATCTCCAATATGCTGTCTGGTCTAATCCATTCAGCCCATGCGTCACCTAGATAATATTTAAGACTTGAATAAGGATAATGGTCCCAACTATTTGGATTAAGATGAATGTAACGGGATATATGCTCAAGGTAACTGTCTTGGGTAATACGGCTTGCTTTATAACGGCTCTGGAATACCGGGCCAACACGTTTATATTTTCGATTGAAATACATACTATAGCTAGTCATCACACTACGCATGAATTCGACCATTGCTTGTTGGTCTTTTTGGTATACGAGCAGATGAACATGGCTGGGCATTAGGCAGTATGCCAAAAGAGTCAACCGTTCTCCGTAATGAGGATAATTGCCGTGCCCGGGATGTTTTGCGGGTTTATGCGAAAGATATCGCTTCAAGGCACTCAAGAAGTAGAAATAATCATCTTCGTCCAGAAAGATCGTCTGCTTAGCAACCCCTCTAGAATAAATATGATAGTACTGCTCAGCACCATAGTGTTTAATAATGTTCTTGCCAGGCATATACAATTATATACACAAGGACGGACCCTGAGCAACTGGATGTGTGGGATAATGGGGGTGTGATTGCGAAATTAAGTGGTAGGGTTGCCGAAAAATTGGCCGAGGTTGTGGTTGTTGACGTTGGTGGCGTGGGTTATGGTGTTTACGTGCCACTTGAAGATCTTGCTGCGGCTAATACTGGCGACCCTATAAGGGTTTATGTCTATGAGCATATACGCGAAAATAGCCATGATTTATACGGTTTTACCAAACTAGGCGCTAAGAAGTTATTTGAGCAGCTGCTAGACGTGACTGGAGTAGGGCCTAAAATGGCGCTTAATGTGCTTGGCGTGGGCTCTGCTGACACTGTACGGCAGGCGATTGCGGCAGGCGACACCAAATTTATCCAGAGCGCCACTGGTGTGGGCAAGAAGGTGGCCGAAAGGATTGTTGTAGAGCTAAAAGACAAGGTTGGGCTGGTGAGTACGGCTGACTCAAATGCATTGTTTGTTGGTAGCGCGCAGGCCGAGCAGGACGAAGCTGTGCAGGGATTGGTTGTTTTAGGCTATTCCCTGCCGGACGCAGTAAAAGCGCTTACTGATATTGACTCCCAGATATCAACCGAGGATCGTATCAGACAAGTCCTTAGGGGTGGCAGGGCATGATAGAGCGCATAGTTAACCCGGCGACTGATGATAAAGACATACCCGAACAAGAGATAGAGCAAACCATCAGACCGCGGGACTTCGCTAATTATATCGGCCAAGACCGTCTCAAACAAAACCTACAACTAGCGATTTCGGCTGCAAAGAAACGCGGCGAACCGCTAGATCATGTATTGCTTTATGGCCCGCCTGGACTCGGTAAGACAACCATGGCTACGGTTATAGCCAATGAGATGGGCACAACGATCCGTGTAACCAGTGGTCCAGCCATTGAGCGTGCTGGCGATCTGGCCAGTATACTGACCAATCTTCAGGATAACGACATCTTGTTCATTGATGAAATTCACCGCTTACACAGGAGCGTTGAAGAGGTGCTTTACAGCGCGATGGAAGATTTTAAGCTAGACATAATGCTTGGCAAAGGACCTTCGGCGCGTAGCCTGCGACTAGACCTGCCTAGGTTTACCTTGATTGGCGCTACTACGAGGACCGGATCATTAGCAGCGCCATTACGTGATCGTTTCGGGCTTGTTCATCGTCTGGAATTTTATAGGCCTGAAGAAGTCAGAAAGATCATCGAACGTGCCGCTAAGATTTTGTCTATCAAGATAGACAAAAAAGCAGCTGAAACCTTGGCCGTACGGGCTAGATTGACTCCCAGAATTGCTAACCGTTTACTAAAAAGGGTGCGTGACTATGCTGATGTTAACGGTGACGGCATTATTGACCACCTTACTGGGCTAAAGGCGCTTGAGTTGCTTGAGATTGACGAGCTCGGCCTGGACCCAGCCGACAGGATGCTACTAACAGCCATAATTGAAAATCATAATGGTGGCCCTGTAGGTGTAGAAACTTTGGCTGCACTGACTGGGGACGAGCGTGGTACCATAGAAGACTTTTATGAACCTTACCTGATGCAGATCGGCCTTTTAGAACGCACACCACGTGGTCGTAAGGTTACACCAAAAACCTACCAGCATCTTGGTCGCAAGCCTACAACAACAGATTCACAGCAGACAATCCTCTAACTATTCGTCTATTCAAAGACCCGCATATAGCCGCGCTTGACCCAGGTCACCACCATATTGTCGCTGTCCGGTAACGAGGAAGTGAAGTTAACCACAGCATTATTACCAAGCTCAATTGACTGTCCAGCTAAGGCTCCGACGGCGCCATTATTGGATATACGCACTCGTGACCAGCGGGCGTAAAGAATGCTACCCGGCGCACTACCATTATTGCTTAAGTTAATTTTTACGACATTCTGACTATTGGCTAAGTTCACCCCAGTTACATTTACACATTCTGGGCTACACGAACTGTCTGCGCTCCAGTACGCTATAACATATGCGCCGGTATTGACGTTATTGGCTTGTATTGCGCTGTTGTTACCAAATGAAACTCCATTAGAACCGTCAACCATTATTACGGGCGGACTGGTGCCTGCGGAGTTGGGGATCTTCATTTTTGCGTTATTCCCAAACGCCAGATTACCCGTTATCCATACGTTACCCGACAATGTTACGGTGCAGTTATTCCCAAGATTCACGTTCCCTGTGATTTTGACATTTCCCGGCCATGTCTTCGTACCATTACTTCCACACGATATATCAGTGTGGCTGGGGGCTCGCTCAGCGGCCACTGCATCCTTGTGGGCTTGCCGGTCATAATCTGGCAATATAATTGGGGGAAAAGTCTGGTCAGGGATTAGTCCTGGGTTGAACATGCTAGCACCGTTTGTTTGGTTGGTTGCGCGTACATCAGCATAGATCTTTGAGTTGTTTCCAACAGATATTGGCTCACCATTTTCGCCCCAACCACAAATTCGCGGATAGGTGCTGTCGGGAGGGTTGGGGCAGTTGATGTGTGACACTCGGACATTAACTGCATTTTCAGTAGACGTACTCGACAAACCTATCTGGGCATTATTGCCCAGAGCTATGGTGCCGTTTACGACGACATCGCCTCCAGTTATTTTTGCGTTATTATTTAGCACCAAGCCGCCTACACCGCTAACCACCGAAGAGGGGCCGTACCCGGCAGTTACCGACTGCAAGTCTATTTCATACCGACGAGTAATTTTAGGAGTGGTCGAGGTGGCTGGCGAGTAGCTCCGTGCTACAACTGCAATGATTCTACGGTCTTCACTTGCACCTGGTAGTATTTCTGTTTCGTAGGTGGTACGCAGATTTGAGGTATTGAGAAGATTGATTTCATCACCCACGCCAGACCAGTTCGGGTCGGAGCTATTTGTCCCAACCCATGCATTATCCAGATTAAACTCGTGAATACCTACATCTAGTCCGGCATCGGCAGCAAGTTGTGCGTTGACTTTATATGCTTCGCGCGTGGCTAGATTATATGTGGTTAGCGAAAGCGAGGCGACGAACGCCATCATAGTTACGATGAGAGTTATAGTAAACAACAGTACGGGCATTATAAATCCGTTTTGTTCGCCTTCTGCTTGCTGGGTGTTGGTCATTTCAGTTCCTTAGTTTCGTTAGGATTGAATTATTGAATGTTACTGTTTTGCCAAATATCTTGCGTGACATTGAGAGTTTGATGGCTACTGAGCGCGCAAGACTAACACTAGTTGTCGTGGCATTGTTCTCATCATAGAAGGTAAACGACATGTTATCAACATACGAAGAATATATCCGATCTGACGGGCAGCTGCTGCTTGTGGCGTATGTCGGACACGTAGAGGCTATGTTGTTGCCAGGAGCGCTGGCATTTTTTATTAATCTTTTCTTAAGCGTATTGCTCTCAATAAAATATATGTATTCATTGTTGTAGGGGTCGCCAGTGCTGCTGTCATACACTATGTCATTGTCTGCTGTTGTGGCTGGCTTATTGATGATCAGCACATTGTCTGGATCACTGGTGGCCCAGCCTCCGCCTGGAGCGTTTGGGTCCGGCAGAACGCTGGTCACGCCTATGTTATGGCCTAAGCGTAAATCTTCTACCATTGCACGCAGCATAAAATGTGAGTCAATCGCCATTTCTGCAGTTACTTGACTCCGTATCGTGCTGCCATAAAATCCCAGCGAAATCGACATTAGTACGGTTATAAGAACAGCTGCGATACCAACGGATATTAAGAGCTCAAAAATGGTCACACCGTTTTGGCCTAAACTCTTCACTGGCCTACTCCCAGCTCGCTGACCACAGTCTTGTATGAGACGGTTTTTATTTGGCTATAATCCTTGTAGCTAATCTCAATTGATATTTCAGCCAGGCCAGCAGCTGGGTTTGTGACTGTATATGTGCCAGTTTTAGGCGGAGCTAGTTCAGCGGGTAGGTCATCGCTAAAACTTACAATGCCCGGTGAAAGGCTGTTATAGCCAGCATTACGTAGCTGCTCAGCTTTACTTTCGGCAATCAAATTAGCAAGTGCTAAATCGCGAGAGCGGTTATTTATCACTGTTAAATTATTTATCCCGGCTGCAAGCGTAGGCATCACAATAGCAAATATAGCAATCACTACTAGCAACTCAATGATGGTAAAGCCTTGGTGGCTTTTTACGGGTTTTCTACGAAACACAAGCATATTGCTGTCTATTGTATATCATTCGGGCTGGTATAATGATACGCATGGAGCCAACTAGCCTTTCAAGCGTCGGTCAAAAACTTTTTAAACTTATTGAATTTGACGATGACGAAAAGCTTATACGCGAAATACGTAAACACCCGCTAGGGCTTTTTCTGATTTATCTGACCGGACTATTCATCGCTGCCGTATTGACGGTTGTGTTCTTTGGTGCCACTTTTATCCTGGACAATGATTCGCTTAATACGAGCGTGCAGGGGAGTTCGCTACGTACGCCTATAATCTTATTAGGAACTATTCTGATACTTCTTTCTTTGCTTTTAACTTTCCTTGGTGCCTATATTTACCAAAGTAACGTCGTCTTAGTCACCAGCGAAAAAATTACGCAAGTAGTATACCGGACAATTTTTGACAGAAAAATATCCCAGCTTAGTATTGGGGATGTCCAGGACGTGACTGTTAACCAGGTTGGCATACTGGCCCGTATTTTTGATTATGGGACGCTGGTGGTTGAGACAGCGGGGGAGCAGCAGAACTACACCTTTAGTTATGTGCCTAAGCCATACGATGCCTCTAAATCAATTGTTCATGCACACGAGGAAAACCTAAAGCTCTACGGCAACTAACTATTCGTTAAACGGGTTTTGTCGTGCCTGCTCAAAAAGTGACCTGACATCAATATTTTGTTCTTCCAATTCAAGGATTCTGTCAATAGAGCCCTGGTCTATAGTTAGTCGTTTTGTGGTTTGCTGTTGAGAGTTAACCGTAGCAGGGTCCGGCTCCTTGCTGCTGAGCATATTAACCTGCATGATTAAAAAGGTATATATGCCGAGGAAGGAAATAACAAAAATAGCGATTCTGTAACGTCTGAGTGCATTAGCTAGGGGATGAAATTTTGTGGTTATGGCTACAATATATTTATTCATGGCTTTATGTAAGCGTTTACATTTAGATTAAACGTGACGCGATTACGATCATTGTCGTATGGTGTGACAGAAAGACTGGTGATGTGTGCGGTCCTCCGGTTCTGTTCAAGTTTTGACAAAAAATTTAACATACTTTTGTATGGTACTGGTTGAGCTGATTCTGACTGAATAGATATCTCAAGCTGGAATACACTCGGGATCCCATCTACCGGTTTAACTTGTGTCGTTGCTGATGAAGCAGTTGTTGCTGAAGCAGCGTTGCCTGCTGATGAGGTTGTGGATTTTGCAGATGCCTGGCCAAGATTTGAGTCGGGGAATGTGATACTAGAGATTGGAACACCACTTTGCTCTGCCAACACGATAATCTCCCTGACAGTCCTGGCTTGATCTTTTTCCTGCGGTACGATGGATTTTGAGATGCGTTCTAGCTCTTCATATTTTTTGATATCCTTTTTGGCCTGCACTAATGAGCGACTCTGTTCGTCCAGTGCTAAACCCTCTGCTTTTAGGGCGACTATAGTCTGCGCCTCTTGTTTAATATACATATTACCAATAACCGCTCCACCGATACTAATACAGCTTAACAACAGCAGGGTTATGCAGAGTACATAGAAGAGACGCTTGCTGGTCATCTTGCATCCCCGTTCTTCACAGCGTTAGTAAAGAGAAACGTACTGTTTTTTGAGAATAGCGCGCGAATACTTACCCTGCACGGGTAGCGGTCATCAGGCGTGGCTGTTGTGCAGTTTATGCTGACAATATCGGCTTTATCAAAAATCCTATTCTCTGGGTCGGCTAAGTTTATCTGTACCTGTGTCCCGGTTTGATAATCCCCAGATATAGCCTGAAGGTCCAAAGCCCCCTCAAGCTTACTGATACTGAGAGACTGTAATACTGCACCCGACGGCATCACGGCCCCAACTTGTTGCAATAGTTCTGAGAATAGAACCTGACGAGACAGAACCTGAAAAGCTAGCTTAGTACTTGTGCTTATATCTTCTGTGCGTTGTTTGGTTTCCTCTAGCTTCTGTGTGGCCAATTGTGTTTTTTGACGCTCGACACTCTGCTTGTAGTGCAGCCTAGACTGATTAATATACATATTGCTTGCCAATACAACAGAGCCAATACCTATCATGCCAACAGAGAAGGCCAATACCCACCTAACAAGCATACGGTTACGTCGCGCGTAAATTAGAGTTTCTTTGAGTTCAGGAGGTACTAAATTAATCATGCGAATATTTCACCCGGCTCAACTAGACTCAGCCCCGCCACTGTTATGTACATAGACCTCTCTATGGAATTAGGCGGTTGAAGCCCTCCAAAGTTTAGTTTTTGCCAAGGGCTACACATTCTAACCGGTAAGCGGAGCTGGTTAGTTAAGTGCTCTGACAGGCCAGGCATATTGGCTCCGCCGCCCATTGTAACTACTTGTCCGATTTTGCGATTTGTATCAGAGCGTTCTTCATAGTAACGAATCATGCGCCTTATTTCCTTAATATGTTGCTCTAGGAGAGGTGAAAGGCCCTCGGATATTTCTTTCTGTTTTTTGCTAACCCCTAGGCCGTACTTTGTTTTGATTACCTGCGCTTCTTGTTTCGTGACCATTAGTGAGTCAGCTATTAGGCTGCTAAAGCTATCTCCCCCGCCTGGTACGGTGCCAGTTACAACAAGTGTTTGGTCATAAATGCTAATATCAGAAGACACGGATCCGAAGTCTATCAGGACAGTAGGGACGCTACTATCTTCTGCCTGAACGAATAGTCGACTACCCGACCCAATAGTCGTTTCAATCGCGGCCACTTCCAGGCCTATCAGGCGTGTCAAAGTTATATATGAGTCCACTACCGCGCGGGGTGTGGCGACAACAAGTAGCTCTAGCTCTTCGCTAGTTTGCCTTATTATTTCATAGTCTAGGTATAAGCTGTCTAGGGCAAGTGGGATATATTGTTCAGCCTCTATCCTAACAGCTTCATCGAGTTGTTTGCTGCCCATCTTAGGGAGTTGAACGGTACGGTTAAATGTACGAGCAGCAGGAATTGCTAGTGCTACACGGCGAGTAGTGATATCACCCACTAGATTTTTATTAAATAATTCGTGCGCTGCTTTTGCAAGAACTTCTGGGTCCATTATAACGCCGTCTACGACAGCGCTTGGATCAAAGTTGGCTACACCGTAGCCGCTGACTACACGCTTTTTACCTGCGCGTTCAATCTGCATGACCTTTAGACTGCTGAAGCCGATATCAAGTCCGAATACTGGTTTGTCTTTATACAAGAGGATTTTATTCATTAAGGCCCACTCTACTTGAGGGAATTATAGCATAACCAATAAAGAAAGAACCCTGCCATTTAAACTGGGCAGGGTTCTTTGGAAAGTTTTCTACAAACCTAAACTATGGAGTTGGAGTAGGTGTAGGATTGTTCAAGCCCTTCTTGATATATGGGTTTGTTGTAGAGCCTGTTGGCTTTTCAATGTATGTCTTTAGGACGTAACCCTCACAGCTTTCGGCTGCAGTTGTACAGCTGGCGGGGAACGGTATGTAAACGTATTCATTTATACTGCCCGGTGCTGCTGCAGCTTCAGCGGCAGCTTCGTCAGTCACTGGTGAGCTGATGACTATGAGATTACCGTCCGGGTCAAGCAGGCTGTTTTCATCAATACCAGGGAAATCATCTGCATCAAAAGTATCAGGGTAGAAACCCTTCTCGTTGTAAAACTCTTCTAGTTTACTGTGTACGTTGTTGATGTCAGTGAGGCGCTGTGAGTCACGAGCCTTGGCTTGTGCGCCTTGGAAGTTGTTAAGTACGAGTCCTGCTAAAACGGCAATAATCGCGATTACGATCAAAAGTTCGATAATCGTGAAGCCTTCTTGTGCTTTTTTAAGTGCCTTGAACATTTAATATGCCCACCCTTCTTATTTAGTGAATTGTGAATTAGTATTTCAAGCTTTTTACAGCTTATGGTTATACATTATCACAAGTTTCATCTCGTGCAATACTTTTCCCTACGAGTACTAGGTGTGACGACCCCACCAATACAAGTCGTAGCCTTCAGGCGGTGTTTTAAATCTGGTTGGAAAGATTGCTTATCGGTCCGATCACGCTAGCTGCAATTAGGCCCACCATTGTACCCATGACTACAATCATAATCGGCTCCAGGATTGAGCTTAGGCTATCTACAACGGCGTCCACCTCTTCTTCGTAAAACTCGGCTACCTTGACTAGGATCTCATCTGTTTTGCCTGTTTCTTCGCCCACGGATAGCATCTGTCCCACAATAGGCGGGAACACCTTACTCTCAGTGATCGGAATAGATAATTGTTTTCCGTTTGCAACAGTCTTTGAGGCAGATTTAAGCTCTTCTTCAATAACGCTATTGCCGACAGCCTTGGCTGTCACCTCAATTGAGTCAATAACAGCGACACCAGCGCTCATTAAAGAGGCAAAGATACGAGCGAATCGGGCAACCGCAACTTTAATAACAATTGTTTTTACTACCGGCAGTTTAAGTAATAGCTGGTCTCTTTTTCGGCGACCCGCCGGCGTGCGAAGCGATCTGGCCAAAAAGAAGGCAATAATAAAGCCGCCACCAACCAACACATACCATCTGCTCACCATGAAGCCACTTATACCAAGCATGACCTGGGTTAAGGGTGGAAGTTGAGCTTCCGGACCAGCTAGGTCTTGGATAATCTTGCCGATCTTTGGCATAACAATGACCATCAACGCCAAAAAGACCAGCGTAGTAATACTCAGCAAAATTACAGGATAGGTCATGGCGCTCTTGAACTTGCCCTTGATCTTCTCATCCTTTTCTTGTTGTGTGGCCAGTTTCTTTAGGATTTCATCCAGGATACCTCCGGCTTCCCCGGCCCGGACCATGTTTATGTAAATTGGCGAAAATACCGCAGAATGTTTTTCCAGTGCATCAGCGAAAGTTGCCCCGCCCTCGACCTCTTTTGTAACATCTACGATGTGGTGCTTGAGGTTCGGATTCTCAGTTTGAGCCTGAAGGGTTGCCAGGGATCTTACCAGGGGCACGCCAGCGTTGATCATAGTTGCAAGTTGCCGGGTAAAAACAACGAGGTCTTTAGACTTAACTTTTTGTTTTCCTGGCCCAAACGGTATCTTACTCATCAGGCTACCGTTTGCTGGCTTGACTTCAACTGGCCTTAGCTCGCGTAACTTAAGGTTGGCGGTTGCAACAGCGGCGCTCGCTGCCTCAGTCGTGCCTGCTACACGTTTGCCTGTTTTGTCGATTGCGGTGTAGTTAAATGTCGGCATCCTACTCCCTCGTTACTCTTAATATTTCTTCTATTGAAGTCATACCAAGCATGGCCTTGATCAGCCCGTCAAGCTGCATGGTAGCCATACCTTCTTTAACTGCTGCATCCTGGATCTGCTCGCTGGTGGCATTTGTTACTATCATCTTTTGTATTTCCGTCGACACGCTAAGGACCTCATAAATCCCCATTCGTCCTCTGTAACCGGTGTGTCCTTCGCTTAGATCTTTTTTGGGTCGCCAGAAGGTAAGCTTATTGCTTTTTGGCCTGTCAAATGTGGTCTGGGCTTCAGCAGCAAGGTCAAGTATCCGCTTCCAGTCTTCGTTTGACTTAACGGCAAAAGCTCGTTCAATTTCTTTGCGTTCTTTATCGTCCGGTGTGTATTGTTCACACTCCTCAGGGACCAGGCGCCTGACTAGCCTTTGTCCGATTACAACTCTCACCGTTGAAGCTATAAGAAACGGCTCTATACTCATATCAAGGAGTCGAGGAAGGCAGGTGGCGGCATTGTTGGTGTGCAAAGTTGAAAACACCAGGTGCCCTGTTAGGGCAGCCTGTACAGCTAGTCCGGCTGTCTCGCCGTCGCGGATCTCCCCGACCATGATCACATTAGGGTCCTGCCTAAGTAGGGCCCGCAGCCCGTTAACAAAGGTCATACCAGCAGTATTATTGGTCTGAGTCTGGTTAACGCCTTCTAGCCGGTACTCAACCGGGTCTTCAACTGTAGAAATATTGACATCCGGTCGGTTTAGAATATTAAGCACACTGTGAAGCGTGGTGGACTTACCTGAACCCGTAGGTCCGGTTACTAAAACCATACCGTGTGGCTGCTTGATTGCTGACTGAATATTTTCTAGAGCAAGCCCCCAGAAGCCGAGTTTTTCTAGCGTCAACGGGTCACTGGATTCGTCTAGTACACGCATGACGACCTTTTCGCCTTCAGTTACGGGGAGGGTTGAGACGCGAAAGGCAAATATTCGGCCATTCATGTTGAGCTTGAAGCGACCATCCTGCGGCACCCGCCGTTCGTCAATCTTCAGACCAGACAGAATCTTTATGCGAGAGACCATCGCTGCCAGAGTCCTTTTAGGGAGCTTGTTGGCTTCGCGCAGAACACCGTCTACGCGGTAGCGAATCTGTACGAACTTTTCACGGGGTTCAATGTGTATATCACTTGCACCAGAATTAACCGCATATTCAATGATTAGGTTGACTGTCTGGGCGATGGGCGAGTCCTCGGCGAGGTCCTCTTCACTAACCTCTTCGTCTCCTTCGCTATCACTGTCGCTCTCCGAAGCTACTTTACTAATTTCTGTACCGATGTTGCCGCGGTACTGGTCAAGTGCCGCCAAGATATTTGACTGTGTAGCAACGTAAATTCTTAAGCCCGAGCCTAGCTGCTTTTGTAAGAAGCTGATTGCTTGGACGTCATCGGGGTCGGCCATTGCCAGTTGTTTGTTGCCGCCCTTATCGATTCCGTACAAAATAGCGCGGTACTGTCTGGCTATACGTTCGGGGACCAAGTGTAGAAGTTCCTTTGACAATGCCTTTGTGTCTATCTCAACGAAAGGTACGTCAATCTCTTCTGCGTATGCCTTTGTGAGCTCGGCTTCAGAGATTAGGTTGGATGCGACCGCTAGGTCTTGTAGGGGTTTCTTCTCATTTTTTTCTTGCTCACGTAAATCCGCCAGCTGTTGGTCATTGACCTTGCCGGATTTTTTTAATAGTTGCTCAACAAAGGCATCAGAAACTCGCATAATACTTAGTACAGATTATAGCTACTTACAAGCATAAAAACTATAGCCAGATACTCATTGTCATGATACCTTGCGACGAGCTATACTAATGCCACAACTATAGGAGGGTAGAATGACTGCGAAAGACAGTAGTGACAGTAGTGGTGGCAACGACGGCAAGGGTAAGGCGTTAATCTTGGCATTAGAACAAATCGAAAAGCAGTTTGGCAAGGGCTCGATTATGAAACTAGGCACCAGCCAGCAAGGTGCGGTTGAGTGTACGCCGACTGGCAGCGTATCCCTGGACTTAGCCCTTGGCGGTGGCATCCCAAAGGGTCGTATCATTGAAGTTTATGGGCCCGAGAGTTCAGGCAAGACCACCCTAACCCTGCATGCGATCGCAGAAGTCCAAAAGCGCGGTGGGACGGCGGCTTTTATCGATGCCGAGCACGCTTTGGACCCTTCTTACGCAAAACGTATTGGTGTAGACGTAAACAACCTGTTGTTGAGTCAGCCGGATAACGGTGAACAGGCCCTAGAAATTACCGAAACACTCGTCCGAAGTAGTGCGGTCGATCTTATAGTAGTGGATTCTGTTGCTGCGCTGGTACCAAGGGCTGAAATTGAAGGTGAGATGGGCGATAGCCACATGGGGCTTCAGGCGCGCCTGATGAGCCAAGCCTTACGAAAACTGACGGGGGTTATATCACGGAGCAACACCACTGTTATATTCATCAACCAAATACGCATGAAAATCGGTGTCATGTTTGGTAACCCCGAAACCACTACAGGTGGAAATGCGTTGAAGTTCTATGCTAGTTTAAGGATGGATATACGGCGTATCGGGCAAATCAAAAATGGAGATGAGGTTGTTGGCAATCGCACCCGCGTCAAGGTGGTCAAAAACAAGATTGCCCCGCCATTCCGCGAAGCTGAGTTTGATATTATGTATAACGAAGGTATCAGTAGGGCTGGCGATATATTAGATCTTGCGACCAAGCAGGATGTTGTGGAGAAATCAGGTGCTTGGTTTAGCTACAAGGGAGACAAAATTGGTCAAGGGCGAGAGGCAGCCAAAGAGTATTTGCAGAAAAACCCTAAAGTCATGGACGAATTGGCCAAAAAAGTCATGGACTCCGCTGACAAGCTAGCGGATATATAGGAAATGACAGGCATAAACCATATGGTTACAGGTGCCGTGATTGCCGGGTTTGTGCACCAGCCAGTTCTAGTTTTGCCGTTGGCGTTTGCATCACATCTTGTTCTTGATTCTATGCCGCATTTTGGATTCCAAAACTGGGACAAAGCGAGGCGGAAACAAAAGCGATTAATTCATGGCGTAATTACTGCTGATGTCGCCCTTATCGTCCTGCTACTTATTCTGTTTATAGTCCAGGGCGCACCAACTTTGTTTTACATTGCTGGGTTTGTGGCTTTTTCACCTGATTTAGCGTGGGTTTACCAGTTCATAGTCAACCGCCAGTTAGAGATGAGCGAGGACAAGCCGCACAATGCTTTTAATGATTTCCATGAACGCATTCAAAGCCAAGAACGACCTTCTGGTATATATATTGAGATTGCGTATTTACTAGTAGTGAGCGTCATTTTAATCAACCTTTGGCCGTGATGGATGAAAATATCCGCGATCAAGCAGCAAGTTAAGCGACCGGATCGTTACTCTATATTTATTGACTCAAGGTATGTATGTTCGTTTTCAGAGTCTACGCTACTGAGGATTGGGCTGCGTGTACATCAAGAAATAACGCCAGAAGAGATGGCGCAACTCAAAAATGACGCAGTGCTTGACAAGGCCCGTACTAAAGCCTTTGACCAATTAGCTAGACGGCCCCGAAGCAGATGGGAGCTAGAAGATTATCTGAAGCGAAAAGAGTTTGAATCAGAAGTTATTGAACAGACACTTAACGCGTTAAGTGAGTTAGGATACGTTGATGATCTGGATTTTGCAAAACGCTGGATTAATAACAGAAGGCTTCTTAAACCTACAAGCAAAAGGCGCCTAACCCAGGAACTTAGGCAAAAACGTGTTTCTGATGAAATTATTGATCAAGCTCTCAGCAATGATGAGACGGATGAGCGTGCAGTGTTAGCCGAGCTGATTGAACGAAAACGTAAACAAGTCAAATATAAGGACAACCTAAAACTCATGCAATACCTTGCTCGCCAAGGCTTTAGCTACGATGACATTAAAGCGACTTTGGCCGAAGACAAATATTAGCTCACTAGGAAGTGGCGGGAGCGGTGGCTTGTATACGAGCCTTGGTTGGCTGCAAGGGCTCTTGAACAACAATCTTACGGCTAGTGATCTCGACTATTTGATTTCGGTCAACACTAAGCTGGCCGCCACTTAATGATTTCATCAAGGGTTGAGCAACGTAAAGTTTTTGTATATAAAGTGTCAGAGTATCAACAGCGTAGTCATTAATTTTTCCAATCTTGCGCTTATTAACTGTCACAACAGACATCCCCATAATCTGCAGGTCAATTTCCATTACTTTTCTAAGTCGCACAAGGTCCTCAGGCTCAGAAAGCACGTCGTGGTCATTGATCACTAAGCCTTGACTGATAATATCGCGAATATCTTGTGTTAACAGAACTAGCTGTTGCCGACTACGTGTATCTTGACAGTAAAATGCCTCAATTTTGAGGTTGTTAGGATTAATTAATGGGCTAACAACCGTTGCTACTTTTGCACCGGTCCGCAAGCTCATAATGGGTTTATCTATAAATGTTGTACTGAGTTGTAGCATGACTATTCTAGTATACTTCAATCATGAACCTAGCCACTGCAGAGATTACTACAAATAGTGCCGAACAAACTGAGCAGATCGCTGAGCAACTTGGCAAGCGCCTACGTGGCGGGGAGGTGCTCGAGCTGGTCAGCGACCTGGGCGGCGGCAAAACGACATTTGTTCGTGGCCTAGTCCGCGGTTTTGGCAGCACAGACCACGTTTCGTCCCCAACCTTCAAGCTCAGTAACGTATATAGGGCTGACGGTCTTGAGCTCTACCACTTTGATTTTTACAGGCTTGGCGAGGCTGGTATTGTCGCCGACGAGTTGGTGGAAATCATCGGCCAGGCCAATATAATTACCATTGTAGAATGGGGTGGAGTTGTTAGTGATGCCTTGCCGGACGAACGTGTCACCATAACGCTCAGGCCTAGCGGTGAAACGGAGCGTCATTTAACGGTGTCGCTTCCCGATAAATTATCATACCTGGTGGCGGATATATGCTAATACTGACATTACGAACAGATAAGCCAGAAGCCGAACTTGGTCTATACGAGGACGAAGCTTTGCTGGACGGGTTTGATTGGCTGGCCCACCGCAAACTTGCTGAGACTATCCACATGCAAATCGCCACAATTCTAAAAGCGAAATCCAAAACCTTTGCGAATGTGCAGGGTATAGTAGTTTATAAGGGTCCAGGGAGCTTCACCGGTCTAAGAATCGGCATTGCCACAGCCAACTCTATGGCAGACAGTCTGGGTGTTCCGATTGTGGGGACGTCAAGCGAGGGTTGGGGATCTATGGGAATCAAAATGCTGCTTGCGGGTAAAAACCACAAGCAAATTACTCCTGATTATGGGGCGGACGCCCATATCACTCTGCCCAAGCGCTAACCTTGACATAAGAGCACACACGACTATAGTCATAAACAGGAAACTAAAACCCAAAAAAGTTAGTAAACTATGGCGCCAAAACGGCCAATCACCAATAGGTTATTCAATAACACACAGCATCTGCCTGGCGGTAAGCAGCTACCTTACTATCGGCGGCCGGTTCCACGCATACAAGCGCGCAGTATTGAAGGTATAAGCGAGCGCTCTGCAAAACATCTAGCGACAAAGCAGGGCGAGCCCTTAGAACCGTTGGTGCGAGGATCAGCTAGGCTGTCGTCTGGTATTTCTAGGCTACCCACTGAAGCCAATGGTCCCGATAATATCTTCGGCATTAAACTCGGCCACTTATTGGGTCCGGTATCTCCGAAGCTTGTTCCAGTAAAGGCCTACTTACCAGTAATTTGTTTGGCTTTAATACTGTTTATCTCTGTCGCTGGGTTTAGTAGTTTACGTTCAGGTAATCATGCGGAGGCAAACCGGTCCTACAGCAGGGCGAGCATAGAGCCGATGATTGATAACGGTAATGAAATTACTGAACGTCGCCCTACCAACATACAAAGCTACCAGGTCGCTGGTAATTTGCCTCGCATATTTCATATTGATGATATGGGCCTTTCAGCCCGAGTTCGCAGAGTAGGTGTCGGCACCGAAACAGAAATCAGGCTGCCATCAAATATATACGACGCAGGCTGGTATGAAGGTAGTGTCAAGCCGGGGGAGGTGGGCGCAGTTGTTTTGACTGGCCACGCGTCTGGCCCGAGTAAGCCCGGGATCTTCCACGATTTAGCAGAGCTTAAGCCAGGCGATGAGATTAGGTTGGAGACTGGTGATGGCAAAACGTACATATATTATGTGGCAAAACTCCAGGCCTTTAGGGACGTTGATCCTCTGGAGCCTATGCTGGCAACAGCCGTGCCTGGCGTACCAGGACTGAATCTGGTTACGGAGACGGGCGCCTATGATACCAAATCCAACTCCTACAACAAGCGCTTGGTGGTCTACGCCATCCAGAAGAACTCATCGACGCCAGCGAATAACTAGGAACAGACATATTGATTGACCTAGATAACTAAATCCGCGTATAGTTAGGCGTAGGATTATGCAGCTTTTTGGGAGCAAAATCCGTCGGTACATGAAGTACCACAATTCTTACAATTTAATTTTTGATTTTCTACGGTAAAGTACGGCTAAAGAAGTGATAGTGATGTCGGCTTACTGTGGGCTGAAAGGAACAATCATGGATCCAATTACCATTGTGCTGGCATTGGTCGGCGTAGGTGCTGGCTTTGCTGCCAATAATGTCATTACTAAAAACAAGATAGGCTCAGCTGCAGAAGCTGTAGAGAAAGAACTGAAGAAGGCCAAAAAAGAGGGCGAAAAGGCTCTGGATGAAGCCCGCGAAGAAGCAGCAAAATTATCTGACAAGGCACGGCAGGAAGAGACTTCTCGCCGTAAGGAGATTAAAGAGATTGAGCAGCGGCTTCTTGACCGCGAGTTATCTTTGGATAAAAAACTAGATGATCTGGATAAGCGTGCAGAAAAGCTGCGCTCCAGCGAAACCGAATCAGAACAGCTGAAAGATGAGATTCGTTCTATCCGTACTAAACAGCAGGATAAGTTAGAAAAAATCGCAAAGCTGACCAAGGAAGATGCAGCAGGCAAGCTGATGCAGATGACCGAACGCGATATCCGCCAAGATCTCCTTGGGCTTATATCAAAGCTCGAGAATGAAGCCCGCGAAACCGCCGAAGAAAAGGGCGCAGTAATTATTGTTGAGGCGATGGAGCGCATGGCCAGCGAGGTGACAGCTGAGCGTACCGTCACAGCTGTCAAGCTAGAAGACGAAGAAATGAAGGGTCGGATCATCGGCAAAGAGGGTCGCAATATCCAGGCCCTACAGCGCGCCACTGGCGTAGACATTATGGTTGACGACACTCCAGGCATGATCATACTGAGTTCTTTTGACCCTGTTCGACGTGAGGTAGCGCGCCAGGCGCTTGAAATGCTTCTTAAAGACGGTCGAGTTCACCCAGGACGTATTGAAGAAGTCGTTGAGAAGGCACAAGCTGTAGTGCAAAAAGAAGTTGTTCGCGCTGGCGAAGACGCCGCCCGTGAAGTCGGTATTATCGGTATCCCCAAAGAAGTCTTGCAGCTGCTTGGTGAATTAAAGTTTCGCACATCTTATGGCCAGAACGTTCTTAAGCACAGTACCGAAATGGCACACATGGCTGGGATTATTGCTGAGGAATTAGGGTCAAACGTTAAGGTTGTCAAATATGCTACGCTGGTTCACGACATCGGCAAAGCCCTGACGCACAAAATAGAAGGCAAGCATCATCATATCGGTGCCGATATGCTGCGCAAATACGGTGTACCAGAAGAGATTTGTCATGCTGTTGAGGCTCATCATGATGACGTGGATGCCAACACAACTGAAGCGCACATAGTACGTGTAGTTGACGCCATGAGCGCTGCCCGCCCTGGTGCGCGCAATATCTCAGCAGAAAACTTTGCAGAGCGCATGAAAGACCTAGAAAACGTAGCACTAGGATTTAATGGGATTGAAAAAGCCTACGCAATCAGTGCGGGTCGCGAGGTTCGCATCTTTGTTAAACCGACAGATATTGATGATTTAGGTGCTATTAAACTGGCTCGTGACGTAGCGACTAAGATTGAATCTACCATGCAGTACCCAGGTACGATTAAGATTAACGTCATCCGCGAAACCCGCGCGATAGAGTTCGCCAAATAGAGTTTGTAGTCTTATCGTTACAGGCGCTTTTCAGCCGAGAAATTGCTTACAGTCGATTCCTTGAAGAGCGCTTACAGACAAGGTTCGAACGGAGCCACTCGCTTGTCTTGCAGCACAACCAACATTATTTGTCAGCTAAATAGTCAGTTACAATTAACTTATGAACATTCTTTACGTAGGGGACATAATGGGAGAGCCCGGTATTGAGGCTGTAAGTTGCGTATTGCCCGAAGTGAGAAAACAGTACAAGCCAGATCTAGTGATTGCCCAAGCCGAAAACACCACGAACGGCAAGGGTCTGTCAAGGACGGACCTTGACAGATTGTTGAGGCTGGGCGTGGATTTTTGCACAGGGGGGGACTGGTCTATGCACCTACCAGAGATTTATGACTATCTGGACGACCCTAGCCAGCCTGTAATTCGGCCGGCTAATTACCCTGAAGGCACACCAGGGTTGGGGTGGAAATACATTGAAACCGCTACGGGTAGCGTACTGGTAATTAGCTTAAGAGGCAGTATTGTTGGTAAAAAAGCAGAAGACCCTATGAATAATCCGTTGAAAATCGTTGATCAAATTCTGCTAGAGAATGAAGATGTCCAGCGAGACGCAACGATTGTAAATTTTCACGGGGACTTCAGTAGCGAAAAACGCATGATCGGCTATTACTTGGACGGACGAGTCACTGCAGTCATTGGAGATCATTGGCATGTCCCAACCGCAGACGCTATGATTTTGCCAAAAGGTACAGCGCACATAACAGATGTCGGTATGTGCGGAACGTTGCACTCCAGCCTTGGTGTTAAATTATCTGTAACTACAAAACGCTGGTATGATGGTCACCCCAGCCGTAACCAGCTAGAAACCGACGGCCCTCTGCAGTTCAACGCCACCCTAATCACATCAAATAGCTCTCACAGCGCAACCTCAATCCAGCACATAAATCAGATTATTCCAGCGGCCTTATGCAGCGTTTAGGGGTCTGGATAAAGCGCTCACCCAAGAAAGCATTATTCATCCTGACCTTTGCGGCGGCCGGTACGCTACTAGTGATTGGCGCGCTTGCACTATGCCCTCCACCCGAAGGACTGAATAGTAAGGGAGCAGACGGAGCCACCGGTACGGACAACACCTGCGTTGCCAGCAGCAATAATAACAACAATTGTAACGGTACACCAGGCAAAGATGCCGTCGGCCAGCCAGGTGCGCCTGGCCAAGGTGAAGATGTCAAAACTGCGCCTGGTAGTCGTGGTGCGGACGGCAGTTCCAGTGCTCCCGGCGCACCAGGGAAATCAAGCGCTCCTAGTGCACCAAGTGCTCCCGGCGCTCCTGCTACAGGGACTGTCTGCACAACTAAAAATGGCATTAAAACCTGTAAATCAATTTAGCAAGCAACCTACCTAGTCCGGTTATAAAATGCGAGCTATTGAGTTGACACAGTAGGTATATTCGGAATAAGCTTATGTTTATACGGTAAGTTAACAAAAACAAAAATAAGGGAAATATAATGCCAAAATCAAAAGTTTCAACCGCCCGAAAAACTAGAGCAGCTAGTAAACCCGCCCAGGGGATAATGGGCAAACTCCGGGCTTTATCCAGCAAACAACGCATATTAGTTTTGGTGCTGCTTTTTGCAGCGCTCGGCAGCATTTTGGCCGTAACCTCGGAAGCAGCTTCTCTAACTAACGCCCAAAAAAGCCAGCTTACAATCCTCAAGCAACAGCATGAGAATACCGAAGACGCTAAGAAAGCTCAATGTAAACAAATTGAAAACCGGGCAGCCGAGAGGACCTGTAAGGACCAGTTGAAAGACCTGAAAAACCGCAATGATGACGTCTATGACAATCTGAAAGACTCATTTAAGAGACAAAACAAAGCGCAAAGTAATGTGTGTGGAGTTAGCACTGTCGCTACACACATAAACAACCAAGGACATGATGGTGCTCCAGGGTCTGGTAGTAGCTCCGGCAGCAACGGCTCAAGCGGTACCGGCAGCTCGGGTGCAAGCGGCAGCGGTAGTAACAGTAGTAGTAGCGCGGGTGCCTCGGGGGGTGCTGGCGGTAGTAATGGCGCAAGTGGCACCTCCGGCAGTAACGGTAATTCGTGCCAATAACCTCAGGGCGGTATTGGGATAAATGAAAAACACAAACATACGCAAGACAACAAAAAACCCCACTAGCTCAAAAAGTTTGCTAGACAACTGGCGAGGCTCCAGTAGCAAGGCTCCATTGATCATGCTTACAGTAGCTGTGGTTGGATTCTACCTAATAGCTTCTTCAGTGTCAGCTTACCGTTCAGCAAGTCGCGGCAATACATTGATAGGGGGTGACGCAGACCAAAACCTTACGTTTCAAGAACGCGTAGGTGGTTTCTTCAACAGCTTAGCTGGTATTAACCAAAACACTGGTGCATCACAAACGGACGCGAACGGGCAGGATGGTGCGGATGGCATAGGGACTGGCAGCGGTGCGGTGGGCAGCGACGGCACGGGCGCTAGCGGCAGCGCTGGTAGCAGCAACCCTGGCTCAAGCAATCAAGGATCAAGCGGCTCAGCTGGTACGACAGCAAGCGGCCAAACCGGGCAGGGCTCTAGTGATAGCGCCGGTTCAAGCGGACCAGCCGGTCAAGCGGGAAGTGGAACAGGTGGCGGTCAGGGTGGTGTAGGCGGGCTTGGCACGGGCACAGGACAGTCCGGACAATTCGGCACGGGCGTTAGCGGCAGCTCTGGTAGCAGCAACTCTGGCTCAAGCAATCAAGGATCAAGCGACAGTGACTCTGCTGGTACCGGTGGTAGCTCCAGCACGACAAGTGGTACTGGCGATAGCAGTATCTTTTGCCCCAAGACCGGAGGGGTGCTGGCCGTAGTTCAGACATTTAACACTAGGGTATCTGGCTGGTTGGGGCTATAAAATGACTAAAAAAACTATAAGAAAAGCAGCACCTAATCGTAGTAAAACCTCTAAAAGACCAGGAAAAGGTACGATGAGTTTTATCGCAAACCTTAAAAATTCACCCAGAAAAGCACTTTTTGTAGCCACTTTTGCACTAATTGGCTTGTACTTTGTAGTAAGCGTATTGGCTGCTAGCTTGTGTCCCCCGAACTCTAATAATGGCAGTTCTGGTCAGCCTGGGGCTAACGGAGGTGCGGGTGGCGCGGGTGGTAGCAGCAGTTGTACCGGCAGTGGCTGCGGGGGTAGCTCTGGTAGTCCAGGTACCGGCTCTTCGGGTGCTCCTGGTAGCGGCGCACCCGGCTCAAGCGCACCAGGCACCCCGGGTACATCCGGCTCTCCAAGTGTTCCAGGGCAGTCAGGGTCGTCGACTTCTCCAAGCGCACCTAGTGCCCCGAGCGGTTCTATAAGTCGCTAGCACCTCACTTCTTCCAACCTTGACATATAAAACATAAGCGCGTACAACTGAACACAGGCTCGTTAAAAATAACAAACTACCACAGGGACAGTTTGTACGTATGAAAAAGAAAACTACCAGGAAAAGAATGGCCAAGCAACAAAACAGTGTATCTGAAAAGTTCATACTACGCCTACGGCATTCACGTAAATCACAGCTTGCTTCAGTTCTGGTGTTTGCCTTAGGGTTGATTGGTATTTATCTAGTCGTGACTGCATTCGCGCCAGTTAATTACGGAGAAAATTTAGACCGAAAAACACTTGATTCACGAGGCGACAGCCTCCGCGAGCGCGTTGGGCTAAGAGTAAACGATACGTTTAGCCGTCTCAACTTCATAGTTAGTAGAAAAAAAGACAACCCAGAATGGATACAACCCGTCAACTTGCCTGCTCCTCCAGAAGAGGTCAAACTGACCCTACCTGACTCATCACTGTTCGGTGATGTCAACACACAGTCTGCTGCTGCGGAAGAATCTGACGCGCCCGATCAGGCCAATCAATCAGAAAAACCGACTACCCCCCAAAATCAATCAATAGCTCCTGCGCAATCGCCGGCACCTAGCAACGACAAAACTCCTGTTGCCCAGACTCCCGCACCTAGCGCGAGTGAACTAGGTCTAGGTAGCTCCTGCGCCTATGAACAGGAAGCAGAGTAAGCCTAAAAATTATGAAAAAGAAAACACTGAAGCGGAGCAACACAAGAGCGACTAGCCGGAGCAATAATCAACGAGGCTTTATCAAAAACTGGTTCCGCGGAATGAATAGAAACGGTAAGCAAAGAGTTAAGTTAATTTTTGTGATAGGAGTTGCTCTTATCGGTACCTATTTAGTCACTTCTTCGTTCGCAGCCGCTAAGCCACGTTATTTCGGCAATGCAGACTACTGGATTGTTAGAGTTATCGCGTGTGAAACCGGTCAGGGTATATGGGGCCAAGGGGATTATGAGGCAAAGGGAGAAGGTTCACGCAGCGGGGCTTTTAATTATAATATAAAGGAATGGAATAATTTTGGTGGCTTTAGTGAAGCTCGACTAGCTCCCGCAGTTGTGCAAAACGATAAGTTTACCACCGACTGGAACGATCCCGCCACCGGTAGTACTCGATGGAAAAGTACTATGGAATGCTGGAAACCAGCAGGCACCATCAAAGGGGCTCCATGTTTACCTGTTCCCAAGAACCCAACTAATGAAGAGATAAACAGATTCCAGTTAGATCAAGTAATTGAAGATCCTGATGCTATAGACTATTGTTGCGATGAAGAGTTTGGGTATCCAGAGGTGCCAGAAGAGGCCCATGGTCATGATGAGTAAAACAGGATACTTAAAGAACATGATAAACGTAAACCGAGATTGATATGAATCAAATGGGTAAAAAAACTTCTGCCAAGAAATCATACGTAAGGCCACCGGCTTCCAGGGGTCTCATGAAAAGAGTTTTTAAATTACGAGACAAAAAACAGGTTATGATTCTTTTTGTGACAGGCTTTGCAGTTGTCGGCACGGTTATGCTTATAACAAGCTATGCCTCTAGTGATACTAGCCACGCCGCGAACAATAACACCGGCTTTATGGCACCTCGAATTCGGGCTTGCGAAAGCGGTGATGGTACCTACGGCAGTGAAGATTATACAGCTCAAAGCTCATTCTCAACCGCGAGTGGCGCTTACCAGTTTATAAATGGTACATGGGGTAACTATCGTGGATATCCTACCGCTAAAAGTGCCCCAAGGGATGTTCAAGATGCGAGATTTGCAGAAATTTTCAACAATGGATCAGGGAAGAGTCATTGGATAGCGGATCCAGCGAGTGTAGCTTGCTGGGCATATCCTGGGGGCAGTCTCAAAAATGGACCGTCGTTCGGTGACGAAGCGCCTTTAGTAATCGCCAGCGTCAACGCATCCATACACTGTCCAATCAGCAAGTCTCGTGGAATTACCAGGGTTTTTCACACCGATCCTAGGCCACATCCCATAACTGGTAGTAAAAAAGCGCACCACGGGATTGATATAGCTGCTGGAGATGGCGACGGCATATATGCTGCGCAGAGCGGTAGAGTTTCTATATCAGGCAGGGTGAGCGATACGAGCGGATACGGTCTCCAGATAGACTTAAACGGTAGCAGCTATAACTTTAAATACGCACACTTACTGCGGATAAATCCAAAAGTTCTCGCTAATCCTAACGTGACAGCCGGTCAACTTCTAGGCTACACTGATTCTAGTGGCGCTGTCACGGGTTCTCACTTACATTTTGAAATGAGAAAGGGCAATATACTACAAGACCCAGCACCCCATTATCGTAGTTGTGGGGGTGGTGGCTCAAGTACGCCAGTCACAGGTGGTCCGCCTCCTACGATAGTAACCCAAGTGGAGTGTCACAGAGAAGAGTGGAAGAGGGGTGAAAAAGGTTTATGCGTTGAACACATACAAGCCCATCTGCAAGATCTTGGTTACGGCCCTGAGCTTGGACCTGACCGCGAAACACGCATTGACGGAATTTTTGGCCTAGGTACAGAATTAGCTGTAAAGAAGTTTAAATTTGAAAATAAAGATTTGTTTAGTACAGCAAAATGTACCGCAGCAACCTATTCCGGCTGTAGCGGGGTTGTTACCCGTGATATGTGGGTTGTTATGCACGATAAAATGTTCCTCAATGTCGACCCTCTAGACACAGGCGCGGTTGCTGATCTAGGACCAAAAGTCGTACCTCGCCCAGGCGGGATAGGGGGTGATTATGATCCAAATGCAATTATTGTAAAACCTCCTCAACCGGGAACACCTGGTCAAGCAGGGGCTAGCATCGGGCAAGGGACCGGTGGTCAAGGTGGTGCTGGTGGTACAGCTACTGGCAACAACACGGTGGGTGGTGATGGAGGAGCCGGTGGCTCAGGCGCTTGTACCGGGGGCTGTAAGCCTGGTCAATCAGGAACAAGCACCCCAGGCCAACCAGGAACAAGTAATCCAGGTACTGCTACCCAAGGTTCCCCTGGTTCACCAGGAGCATCAGGCGCGCAGGGCTCATCGGGCACCTCAGGCACAAGTGGCCAGCAAGGCTCCAAGGGTTCACAGGGCGGAGTCTCTATAGGTGGTCAATCCCAAGGCAGTAGCTATAGTGGCTCTACTAAGACGTCTTGCAAGAACGGCACTTGTACCACAACTACTCCTGACGGAAAAACTACAACCACAAGCGCAGCCTCGTCTACAGATAAACCCCCCGCAGTTGCACAGTATGTAATCAGGAGTCACGCCAGCGGCCGATGTATGGATGCGGACGGCATCAAGGCAGGTAAAGACACACAGATCTGGGACTGTCACGGTGGCACCAACCAGAAGTGGGGGCTTGCTACCGATGGAACTATACGACTTGCCGCCAGCGGATTATGTTTGGAGGTTGAAGGAGGCAAGACCAAGAACGGTACTGATGTACAAATTTACGACTGTAACGGTGGCTCTCATCAAAGATGGCAGTGGAACAGCGACGGAACGATCAGGTCGGCTGCTACTGGCAGGTGTTTAGACGTAAAAGACAACAAAATAGATAATGGCGCCAACCTCCAGGTCTGGGATTGTGTCAGTGGGGCCAAAAATCAAAAGTGGGGCACCTGGTAAAATTACCCACATAACAGATTTGACATAACAACATGCTTATGCTATCATACTAGCATGACAGCCACAGACGGCGAAACACAAATGTCCGATCCACAAACAGTAGAAAGACAACAAAACCCTCATCAGCCAGGTTTCCTAAGGAGTCGGCTTGGGCAGATAGCTCTGGTGCTTGCATTGGCAGCTTCTATGAACCCCTTAGTACAAGCTTTTAGCGGCGAAAAGCCTGCCGCACACCCTGGCGGTGATATAGATACTGGTGAATTATCTGACCCAGGTAACGGCTACACCACAACTGTTGAAGATGCGCTAACGGATATTGGGCTAAAGCATGTAGAAGATAACAAGGAACAGCGTGAAAAGGGCGTAGAAGTGCTGACCCCGGAGGATAAACTGAAACAGAGCACTTTCGTTCTGTGGCGGAAGCAAAAAGGCTCAAGTGAAGCATACGCGCCATATTGTCTAGCAACTACATTCGTATTACCGACGAAAAGGGTGATAGCCAAAACGTATTCAGCACCGCCTTCCACTGCCTTGATAGGGATGAAGCCGGCAAAACAACAGGCCTTTTAGATAGGTTTGATAGCCCGGATGTCGCAGTAAGGCCAGTGAATTTAGCTGAAGCTTCCCAGTGGGATATAGTCTTTACCCAGCCGGGTGGCAGCCCAACACAGCCAGTGGCTGAAGCTGGCGCCATGATCGCAAACGCAGGCAGCATGAAAGCCGATTTACTTCTAGTAGAGCCTAAGAACGCATCGCCTGCCCTTGATGAGGTTGAGCCAACCCAACTAGGTAGCGAAGCTCCCATGCCTGGGTCGCAAGCGTTAGTAGTGAGAGTAGACTCTAATCAACAATTGAATATTTATCACGGCGTGTATTTAGGGCCGGGAACAGACGTGAAAGGGTACGGCGAAGAAAGAGTGTGGGTTAAAGGTGTCAGATCGTACGTGCCATTTGCAGGGTCCAGCGGTGCTACGGCTTATATACTCGACGAAAACGGTAAAATTACTAACGTATTGTTAGCTCAGAGCACTGTTGCTAATAGGGCCGCCGTGAATGACCGTGAGTATACGAAAAAACACCTAGCAGCCGACCTTAAACATGCACAATCACAAACTCCTGTTCAGCTGCCATTAGACAGCGATGTTACTATAGCTAACTTTAGCAGTGGCTCCGAGGAGTTAGCTAGTGGCCTTCTTTAGCTTGACACTTTAAGCATAAGCATCTATATACTTATATAAGAATATCTAATAAGTAATATAAAAAGGCTTTTAAATGGCAAAAACCGCTAAGAAAACTACTGCAAAAAGAAATACTAAACCAAACAACCGTACTGGGTCGTCTCGCTCCAAAAAGGTTGCTACTAGCCGTCAGCAAAGAAAATGGTTGTTCATCGTTGCGTTTGCTATTGTGGCCACTTTATTGATTGTACCCTCGTTTGCTGTGAGCCCAGCTGTCAAAAACCTTAAGGACACACAAAAGGCTGAACTAAGGGCGCTAAAGGACAGGCATGAAGTAGCCGAAGACACCAAGGATGATCAGTGTGACGCCATGTCAGGCCGTCAGGAAGACATTTGTGAAGATGAACTCAAGGTATTGAAAGACAATAACGAAGCCGAAGAAGACGCCATGAAAGCGCGTCACAAAGTTGCATTAAAAGCACTGAAAACTTCTGAGCAACAAAGTTCGACTAGCAACGAAAGTGCCACTCAGGGCGGAACCGGTGGCGGCAACAACGGCCAAGCAGGTCAGCAAGCGTCAAACGGCGGAGCTGGCGGTGCGGGTGGAAGCGGCAGTTGCGTAGGTAGTGGTTGCAGCGGTTCAAGTGGCAGTAATGGAACCGGAACTAGTGGTTCGCAGGGAACCAGCAGCCCGGGTACGAGCAGTTCAGGCGCAGCAGGGCAGCCGGGAAGCGGCAGTGCTTCAGCACAGGTCCAGGGGTTTCGTATAAGAACGGCTGGTGCAGGCAATCGTTGCCTTGACGTCTCAGGCTGGGGCACCGTAAACGGCACCCAGGTTATCTTATGGGATTGCCACGGCGGGGCAAACCAGCAGTGGGTAGCAAGTGGCGGGATGCTGCGCTCAGTTCATAGCGGTAAGTGTTTAGATGTAGACGCGGCATTTGGCGGACACAACAGGTCACCTGTTGAGATTTATGATTGCCACGGCGGGGCAAACCAGAAATGGGGTGGCAGCGATGACAGTACCGGCACGCTTCTTGCTTCACACGCTAGTGGTCGTTGCCTTGACGCCGCTGGCCCAGGAACAGCAAACGGAACACAAATTATTGTTTGGGATTGCCACGGCGGCCTTAACCAGCGCTGGATTCCGTAGCTTCTAGTAATCCTATCTGTTATCCGCTATAATCCCTCTCGTAAGTTGACTTAGGTTACGGGGTGTGGCGCAGTTGGCTAGCGCGCGCGGTTTGGGACCGCGAGGTCGAAGGTTCGAATCCTTTCACCCCGACCATTTTTCTCGTGCTTATATGTACGGATAGGCTACAATATAGTCCATGGCTGACGTATTTTTGGGCATAGGCCCGGTTTTTTTATTGCTCGTAGTGTCTGAGTACTTGTGGCGCACAAAGCGACTTAGGGGCGAGAGAGCTCGTAAGCTTATTCATGTCTTAGCCGGAACCTTTATTGCTTACTGGCCGTGGTTGATGTCATTTAGCATGATACAAATTCTTAGCGTTGGGATGATTGCGGTCGTACTGTTATCTCGTGTGTTTAATATTTTTCAGGGTATTCACGGTGTACGGCGTCGTACCATCGGTGACGTATTGTTCCCGGTCACGGTGGCGATTATTGCTGGTGTTGCTGCTTCTGATTGGATTTTTGCTGTGGCGATGTTGCATCTTGGGCTTGCCGACGGCATGGCAGCTGTGGTGGGTGACAGGTTCGGGAAAAAGAATCGCTACAAGATATGGGGCGAGGCAAAATCAGTCGCCGGAAGTCTCACGTTTTTAGGCCTTTCAGTGTTGATAATGGGCTGCTTGGTCCTTTTCGGTCCGGCTCTTTTCAAAGATTTCTACTGGCAGCTGATAGTATTGGTGCCGTTGATTGCAACCAGCGTAGAAAATTTATCGGTTAGAGGCACGGACAATATTTTTGTTCCCTTATTCGTGACACTAATTCTGAACCAGATCGCTGAACTAGGTATGCTGTTATACTAAACTGATAATTATGCCCAAAAAAACACGCCATATTGAAGACTATTTAAGCGAGTTTGTTTATGGTGGCATAGACGGCGCGGTTACTACATTTGCAGTCGTAGCTGGTGCGACTGGTGCCGGATTTGATGCCAAAATTCTTCTTGTACTTGGCTTTGCAAATCTTATTGCTGATGGTTTCTCTATGGGCGTGGGCTCATATTTATCTACCAAATCCGAGCAACAGCTGTTAGAAAAACACGGACAATCTACAGAACTCTCCCCCTCATCGGTTATGAACGGCTTGATGACCTATGTTGCTTTTATACTAGTGGGCCTTGTGCCTTTGTTGGCATATGTAATTGACATGATGTTCAATCTGAGGCTTGATAATTTATTCGGTCTTGCTTGTTTGCTTACAGCGATTGCGTTCATTGGTATTGGTGTGCTTAAGAGTCGCGTTGCCGAGACATCAGTTACACGTGGCGTATCCGAAACTGTGACGCTTGGTATAATCGCTGCACTTTTTGCTTACTTCGTAGGAAATGTACTTGAGCGCATGATCATAAGCTAAAAACCTAAAATAAACTGGGGTGCCCGAGGAGAATCGAACTCCCGTATCCGGATCCACAAACCAGCGCTCTAACCACTGAGCTACGGGCACCATAACCACAAAATACTACCACACCACCCCTGTTTGCACAACCACACCAAGTGCCAAAGTGCCAAAATTATTTCAAAAGGTGTGAGAATTATAATTTGGTACCCCAGGAGGGAATCGAACCCCCGACCTTGACGTTAGAACCGTCTTGCTCTATCCGCTGAGCTACTGGGGCTTGTGGCCTTAACAAAACTTGCAGACTAGATCACTGAACGTGAACTGCTGTGTGGTGCGGGATACCGGAGTCGAACCGGTGTCCAAAGTTTGGAAAACTTTTATATTAACCGCTATACGAATCCCGCGACAGGGGTAATTATAGCATCAATAAAAGTATTATTGATGTACGTTACCGAACCGCCGTTGAATTATCTAAATTTCGTGAACGACGTTGATCTGCGCCCCGAGCTTATTAAGCCGTTCGGCAATGTCTTCGTAGCCGCGATTGATAGAGTAGACATTTCTAAGTACGGATGTGCCAGTTGCTTGGAGCATTCCGATTAATAATATGGCAGCTGGTCTTAGGGCTGGTGGGCAAGTTACGTCTGCGCTGGTAAAGTTTGCTGGCCCGCTTACATATACCCGGTGGGCATCAATAAGCTCAACATTAGCACCCAGCCGGCTTAGCTCAGTAAAGTAAATCGCTCGGTTTTCATACATCCAGTCATGTATGAGTGTACGACCCTTACATACCGCCGCGATCACAACAAAGAACGGCAGGTTATCAGGCAAAAGGCCAGGGAAAGGTAGTGGATGAATTTTATCGTTGGGCGCCACTAAAGTGTCGTGTTTATGGATTATTATATCGGCTAACTTAGTGTGGTTGTTATCGCTTAAGTATTCTTTGCTAACAGCGAATTTCAAGCCCATTTTCTCTAGCTTCAGTAGCTCCAACTCTAAGAACTCAATCGGGCAGCGGGTGATAGTGAGCTCTGAGTTTGTTACGACAGCAGCGGCAATAAAAAACATGCTATCTACTGGATCCTCGCCGACGGTATATGTAACCGTTTTATTTATATCTGCTAAGCCCGTAATATTTAGCCGCGAGCTCCCGATACCTGTTATTTTGACGCCAAGTTTTAGTAAGAAATGACACAAATCTTGCACATTGTAATTAGATGAGGATTGATGAATAGAAACGGTATTTGTCTGACGTGCGGCGACCATTAACATATTCTCAATAGGCGTTTCGCCCATTTCATACATTACAACTTTTTCAGGAGTTTTTTGCTTTACAGACATGTGGTAGTGGCCTACTCGTACATCTGTCGTTACGCCAAACTCTTCTAGTCCATACAAGTGCGCTTGAACAGAACGCTTACCGAGCTTGCAGCCGCCAGCATAAGGAATCTTAAATTCTTTGAATTCGTGCATTAATGGTCCAGCTAACATAATTACGCTTCTTGTCCTGCGCGCGGAATTTGCGTCAAGGTTGTCCATAGACAATTTAGTAGGTGGCTTAATCTCAAGATTATTGCCACCGTACCAAGTGACTTTTACGCCCATACTTATGAGTACTTCGATAATGCGATTTACTTCTTCAATCCTAGGGACTTTGAGTAGTTTGGTTTTACCCTTATTCAGCAAGCTTGCACATAACAGCGCAACGGCACTGTTCTTGGCGGTTTTTGTCTCAACTGTGCCTTTAAGCTCATGGCCGCCTTCAACCCTAAAGTTGGTAGATTGGCCGGCAATGCTAATAAGCGGCTTATTCAACACATCACTGATGCGGCCGAGTGTTTCCAGGCTTAAGTTTTGTTTACCATGTTCGATACGGTTTACAGCTGACTGGCTCGTGCCAAGTTTACGGGCAAACTCAGCCTGGGTAAGCCGTCTGTCTTGTCGTATCTGATAAATAAGCTGGCCAATTTTTTCGTTTGTGGTTAGCACAAGCAGAAATTATACTCTTTGAGATATAAAAAACAAGATTCTTTTAACTCTCTATAGCTGTTAAAATGTGGAGATGATATAACAAATACTTATTTCTAAAGGGAATTGTAGGAAATAAGTATTTTGGGAGGCCCTAGAATGAAAGACAAACTGATTGAAGGCTTAATAAAAGCCGAAGAAAAGCGACAGCGCGAGGGGCTTGAGTTAATTCCTTCTGAGAATTATGTCAGCCAAGATGTGCTAGCGGCAATGGGAAGTGTATTCACTAATAAATATTCAGAAGGTTTTCCGGGTAAGCGATACTACGGTGGGCAGGAAAACACAGACCAGGTAGAGCAACTAGCTATTGACCGCGCTAAGAAGCTATTTGGATCTGACCATGCTAACGTCCAGCCACATGCTGGTGCGCCAGCTAATATCGCCAGTTACGCCGCTTGGGCTGACCCGGGTGACACTATCCTAGGTATGGATCTGAGCCATGGTGGCCATCTTACGCACGGCCACCCTGTCACGTTGGCCGCTAAGATTTGGCGTTTTGTACGCTACGGTATGAAAGATGTTGAAACTGGCGAAATTGACTATGAGCAACTTCGTGAAGTCGCATTAAAAGAAAAACCGAAGATTATTCTAGCCGGATTTTCGGCTTATCCACGTGAACTTGATTATGCCAAAATGGCAGCTATCGGTAAAGAGGTAAACGCGGTTATGATGGCCGATATGGCGCATATCGCCGGTCTGATTGCTGGTGGTGTGTTAGCTAATCCGTTCGATCACGGCTTTCACGTTATCCTGACGACGACGCACAAGACGCTGCGCGGACCACGCGGCGGCATGATTCTGAGCAAGGGCAAAGTGGGTAATCCGTTGAAGGCGCCTGAAAAGACCATTGAAAATCTGCCCACGCTGATTGATCGGACAGTTTTTCCAGGCTTCCAGGGCGGCCCGCTTATGAACATGATTGCCGCAAAAGCAGTCGCATTCGGAGAAGCTCAGCAACCAGAATTTCGAGAATATGCAAAGCAAATAGTTAAAAATGCCAAAAAGCTTGCCGATGAATTAATGAAAAGGGGCTTCAAACTAATTACAAACGGCACCGACAATCATCTTATACTGGCAGATGTTCATACCAGTTTTGGGATTGACGGTAAAATCGTAGAAGAAACGTTAGATAAAATCGGACTGACTCTCAATAAAAATGCCATTCCAGACGACCCGTTGCCGCCATTCCGCCCGAGCGGAATCCGGCTAGGGACACCTGCAATGACTACCCGGGGCTTAAAGGAAGAACACATGGGCTTGATTGCCGACTGGATGCTGCAGGCCATTCAAGCTAGAGGTGACGATAAGAAACTTAACACGTTAAACAACGAAGTTAAAGAGTTCTGTCAAGCCTTCCCACTACCCACTTAGGTAGTGGTGGTAAAACCACGTGCCTACCACAGCTCCCCCGGCCGCCTCAGTCAAGCGAAGGGTATGTCTGCCAATAATTTTGCCGACTAATACCATACGGCCTTTACGCGTACTTTCGGCTCTATAGACTATCTCATTCAAATCATCATCGAAATCTTCGCTGATGTCTTCCATCAAATGAGTCACTAAATCTTTAGGGCGACCCGCATAGTCTTCTGCAAGTTCAGTAACCATTTCTACAAACTCATCTCTCTCTTCTTCCGCTTCCTCTGGTATTTCTAGCCCAAATAAGTTGTTTGCGCAGTTTTTGCGGAACCTATAATCCTGAATGACTATACCTGATATTAATTCAGCTTTATTGCTAGATTCATCGGCTGACTCCGCGACAACTGTTAAAGAGTTTTGAAGTGTTTTCATTAACCGGGTTGCCGATTTTTCTAGATGTGTCTGGGTTATGCTGCATGGCATTTTGGCATAGCGATGTATTTTGCCAGAGAAATTCTCTTGTGCAACGGCAAGCTGGTCTACCACATTTATGATGGTCTCAAGTTCGGCAGGTACCAGCCCGGGTGGTTCCAGAGGAAAACTCCCCAATTTTTCATAGTTGGTCATTTATACAAGTTATAATAAAAAATTAACAGTTCGTCAATAACGAACTGTAATTATAAAAAGTGATGTCACTGTCTTAACTTTATATATTTTTTATGGCAGCAGCTCGGGTTCTTGCTGTAGGGTTATCCCAAATTTATCCTTGACCGCATCAACGATTTTTTGCTTGAACTTTAAAAGGTCGGCCGTTTTTTGTGCCTTTTCGTTTACTAGAATTAGTGGTTGCTTGGCCCATGTAGCCATTCCCGTTTCTGCGTCATGTGCACCTTTGAACCCTGCTTGCTCTACTAGCCAAGCTGCTGAAACTTTTATTCTGTCATCTGATGTTACCGAATATGAAAGTGTAGGGAATTCCTCTAATAGTTGCGATAACTTTTCCGACGAGATAAATGGATTAAAAAAGAACGAGCCGTTGTTGGCTACAACCTTGGGGTCAGGCAGTTTTGCAGAGCGAATAGCGATGACCGCATCACGTACCACCTGTGGGGTAAAAGTGGTTATGCTTTTATCGGCAAAATATAATCTGAGTGAATCATAAAAAGGTGGCTTGGGATTGCTGCGAACCAAGTGAAATGTCACTGAGGTAATCAAAAAATGTCCTCGGTCTATAGTTTTAAATCGGCTGGTCCGATACCCGAAAGCGCAGTCACTGGCTGGCATAGTGACAAGCTTGCCCTGCATTATGTCGTAGGCTTCTAGCGTCGTCATAATGTCTTTTACCTCTCTGCCGTACGCGCCGACGTTTTGGACGGGTGTTGCACCAGCCGTGCCAGGAATCAGAGAAAGCTCTTCTAGCCCGCTGTACCCCATGCTAACAGCGCGTTCAACGACAGAATCCCAGTTTTCGCCACCACCAACTGTGAGATACATGTTATCGTCATCCACATTAAATGTTTCAAAGCGTTTAATCTTGTTTATCAGCACTAAGCCCGGGAAGCCTTCGTCGCGCCACACTATATTAGTCCCGTCGCCAACCATGATTACCGGGACTATATTTTGGGCTGCCCAATTAATTATGGGTGCAATCTCAAACCGGTCGTTTATCTCCGACAAGTATCGCGCATTGCCACCGAGCCTCATGGCAGAATAACTGCTAAGGGGTACGTTTTCTAATATATGCATGCTAAGAATAGTATAGAGCAAAGTTTAGGTTCTGCTTGCATGCCCGCATCAGGCGGGGTACCATGGAATTCATGAGTGATGAAAATACGCAACAATACCCCTTTAGATCTCTTGGCAAAAGCTTGCGTGTGATGAGAGAAAAACTGCGAGAAACATTGGCAGAAGTTTCCGGTGCAGTAGAAATAGAGATTGATGCGCTAAGCAGTTTTGAGCAGGGAGCTAAACGACCCAGTGAAGATATACTGCTGCTACTGATCAGTCACTTTGGAGCTAAGCAGGTTGAAGCAACAAAACTTTGGGAGTTAGCTGAGTACGAAAAGCCTCTACATCAGCAACACGATGCCAGTAAATCTAATGTACTAGCACTGCCTAGTGAGGCGCGTATTTCGTACACCGATCTAGTCCATACAACAGCTAATCAATACGGTGTTGTTATTAACTTTATGCAAGAAGCAGGACCTGCAGGGCAGCCGTTGATAATCTCTCGTGTTGGCATGAGCAAAGAGCATGCAAGAAGCTTGATTGAGGTTCTAAAAGTCGTATTAGACGGTACTACCCCAAAAGCATTGCCAGCGCCCACGACTAAATCTAAAAAGAAGTCACAAGAAAAAACAGACCACTAAATTTTTAGTCGTTTTTAGTATTGGACGGCCACTTTTCCGATATCTCGTCTTAGTTGCATGCCCCTGAATCGTATCCGATCTATTGCCCCGTATAGCTTAATGTGCGCTTCCTCAAGTGTGTCTGCAGCCACAGTAACACTTAGAACCTTCCCGCCGTTAGTGACTATGTCTTTTCCTTTCCGTTTTGTGCCGGCGTGAAAGACTACAACACCATCTAAGTCATCCACGTCATCCAAGCCCTCAATTACGTCATCCTTTACAGGAATGCCTGGGTAGCCCTCTGCAGCAATAACGCCACAGACTACGTACTGATCACTCCACTCAGGTGGAGCTTTACGAATATCGCCGTCTATACAGGCCACTAAGCTATTTAGTAGACTGTTTTTTAGGCGTCGCATATGAACTTGGGTTTCTGGGTCACCCCAGCACGCATTAACTTCTAGCATTTTTTCACATTCGCTAAATCCCTTTAGTACAGGGAAAAGAAGGCCATGAAACGGTGCATCCTTATCTGACGACGCCTTCAATAGTGGGGCAACAAACTTCTCGCCATAGCTTGTAGTCTCACTGTCGCTAATGCCTGGTACAGGTCCAAAAGCACCCATACTACCGGTCATTATTTTGCCGTTAAGTGTTTTGTAGTCGCGTACCGGAGGTAGCATGACGTAATTTTGGCCGTCACATAAAGCATGAAGGGATAGCTCTGGACCGTCAACAAACGACTCGATAAGTATCTTTTTCCCTGCTTCTGCTTGCCCCAGATTTTTCTTAACAAGAAGGTTATATACAGCCGATTCTGCAGCCGTAAGCCTGTCGCATACAAATACGCCCTTGCCAAGCGAAAGATCATCAGCCTTTACAACGCAGGGAAGTGCAATAGCGGCCAGGTACTTAAGGGTCTCTTCGTATGTAGTAAAACTTTTATATTCTGCTGTCGGCACTTTGGCCTCTAGCATCAAAGCTCTTGAATAATTTTTTGATGACTCTATGCTTGCCGCCTTTTTGGTTGGACCAAAGGCAGGGATTCCTCTTTCCTGCAGTGTATCTACCAATCCTACTGCCAGAGCATCATCAGGTCCGACTACGACCATATCAACCTTATTTTGGTAGGCAAAATCAACAAGTCGCGGTATATCTACTTGACTAATATTTACGTTTTCGCCTATAGTTTCGGTTCCAGCATTTCCGGGTGCGAAATACAGCTTTGGCACGTCATTTCGTAGCTGCCAACCGAGTGCGTGCTCGCGTCCGCCGCCGCCAACAACCAATAATCTATCCATGGGAACATCCTCCGCAATAAGTCGTTATTACACAAGCGTAAGAGGCGAGCGCACAATATTTTTATTAGTCAACAAAATATAAAGTCGCTTGTTATACTAAGGTCAATGGCAAAAGCAGCAAGGGCGATTATTATTGAAAACGGCAAGATGTTGGTGATGCACCGCAACAAACGGGGCAGTCAATATTACACTTTGGTTGGCGGGCGAGTTAAGGACGATGAAACAATTGAGAAAGGGCTGGCAAGGGAAATTAAAGAAGAGACAGGGCTAGACATAACGGCAGCGCAGCTTGTATTTACCGAGCAGCATGAAGCGCCCTATAACGACCAATATATTTTTCTATGCAAAGTGGCGCCGCATGACTCTATAGCTATACAAGACGCTTCTGAAGAAGCATTTCTGAACAAGATTGATATAAACATTCACACGCCGCTTTGGGTTGAAGCCAAAGCATTTTCACGGCTGCCGTTTCGCACTCCCCAGCTACAAGGTGCTATTAACCTGGCGCTTGCGAATGAATTTCCAGAAGAACCGGTTAAGCTCTGATTTATTTTGGCGACGATTCATCTGCGAGATAGCCATGTTGTTTGCCCCATTCAGCAATCGCACCCCTGGCTACACCGTAAATACCTGGTGCTTCTTTCGGAAATTCAGTGGGCTTGCCAAGTTCGTCGGCAATTTGGCATACAGCTCGCACACACCACCAACCAGATTTCTCTACGCCCCCTAAAAGTACTGGTAATACCGGCTCACCCAACCCAATTAATATGCGAAAATTATTCAGCCTATCAAAACCACCAGACATCACCAAAGTTTCTTGATCCAGCTGCTCAGCCAGATCGCAAATCAAGTGGTGCTATAGGCTATCAGCAGAGTAATCCAGATTTTCAGGAGACATAATACTTTTATAATCAATTAACTTCTAAGCAAACGCAAGCATGAGCATAAATATAATGGTACGCCCGGAGGGATTCGAACCCCCGACCCTCTGTTCCGAAGACAGATGCTCTAATCCGCTGAGCTACGGGCGCACGTCAGAAACGACGGTCAGCTTACACGAAATTCGCTAAAGCGGCTTTCGTTCCACCTTCTAGTCACTTCTTCCTTTAAAATTTCTAAACAGCAGGTACCTGCTTGGTTCAGAGATTTTTAAAGAACAGAATACAGTGTATCATCTTATGAGAGAAGTGAAACGATGTATAGGCTAAGAACCCTTGAAGACGTAAATGAACTATTGTCTCGTCACGTAACCCAGCCGAGCCAATTTGTTAAAGATGCCTATAAACTTGACCGGATGCGTAGTCTTATGGCTGCACTTGGCAACCCACAAGATTTTTACAAATGTATACATGTTGCGGGTACTAGCGGTAAGACTTCGACGAGCTATTACATTGCTGCGATGCTTAAAGCGGCGGGCAAAAAGGTGGGTCTGACAGTTTCGCCACACGTTGATGATGTAAATGAACGTGTCCAAATAAATCTAAAACCACTGCCGGAAAATAAGTTTTGCAGCGAACTTAATATTTTTATGGGCCTGTTGGAAAAAATAGATATTAAGCCTACATATTTTGAACTTTTGGTTGCCTTTGCTTTTTGGCAGTTTAAAAGGGCAGGGGTTGAATATGCCGTAATTGAAGTAGGTCTAGGCGGGCTGCTGGACGGCACAAACGTCATCACAAGAAGCGATAAAGTGTGCGCTATTACAGATATTGATCTGGACCATACAGAAGTACTGGGCAACACGATCGCAGAGATTACCGTACAAAAAGCCGGCATTATCCAGCAGAGTAATCGCGTAATAATGCACAAACAACCCGATGAAGTTATGAAAATAGTAAACGAAAAAGTTGTTGAGCAGAGCGGGGAATTAACAGTAGCAGAAGAGGCCTCGCTGGATAATACGACTACCGCCCTGCCCTTTTATCAGCAGCGTAATTTCAAGCTTGCTCTTGCCGTATACAAGTATCTGCAAGTACGGGACAATTTAAAACATTTGGATGATTCTGTGGTCCAACAATTAGCTAAAACTTATATTCCGGCGCGTATGGAAATTGTTGAATACGAGGGCAAGACAATTATTATGGACGGGGCGCATAATGCACAGAAGATGCAGGCTCTGGCCGAAAGCCTAAAAGCAAAATATAGCGGGCAAAAGATTGCTACGCTGCTTGCCGTCGTTGAAAGTCCTGATTTCACGGCTCGCACAGACCTGGGGGCTATTATTGACCTGTCTGACCACATTATATTGACTAGTTTCGGCGGCAAGCAGGACTTGCCAAAAGTTTCTGTAGATCCTGAACGAGTATCAGAGCACTGCAGACAGATGGGGTTTAAAAACCTTACGGTTGTTAAAAGTCCAGAAGTCGCATTCAGTGAACTTCTAAAACGTTCTGAACCATTGCTCTTGATCACTGGGTCGTTTTATCTAATGAACCATGTTCGGCCATTAATCAGGAGCGATGTGTGATCCGGCTAATTGTCGCTATTGATAATAGGCGTGGTATTGCTAAAAATGGCGCCATACCGTGGGACCTACCAGACGACAGACGCTTTTTTAGTGAACAAACCAGGGGGAAGGGCGGCGTTATATTAATGGGCAAGAGGACTTATGACGCAATCGGGCATCCCCTACCCGGCCGGAGAAACTTAGTTTTATCTAAGGGACATATACCTATACCAGGCGCTCAAATAGTAAATAACTTATCAATACTTAACACGTTAAGTGATGTATGGGTTATTGGCGGAGCTGATGTATATAACCAAGCGATTAGCCAAGCCGAGGAACTTTACTTGACGCACATTGAAGCTGATTTTGGTTGCGACCAATTCTTCCCTGATTACTCAGAAGGTTTTATCCAAAAATGGCATAGTGAAATAAAAGAGCAAAATGGCCTTAAGTTTTGGAACGAAGTTTTGGAACGCATTTCAAGATAATTTTGGTAGTAAAAATGTGCTAGTTTAGAGCGAAAATTGTTTAACGCGAGGAAGTGTAATAGATATTACGTTGATGAGTGATAAACGGTTTGCAGCCTAAAATAGTCGTCTTGTAACTCAAAATTTTATCTTGGGATGGGTTCCACTACGCCGCTCTCGGTAACTATATTGTTCAGCTTAACATCGTGCGGTTCAACCGGCAGCCCTGTTTTAGCTTCTGCGTTGGCATAGGCAAGTCCGATGGTTGTAGCGTGTGGTTGTTTTGCCAGGAATTTGTCGTAGTAGCCCTTACCATAGCCGAGCCGATATCCGTTTTTGTCAAAGCCCAGCGCAGGTACGATTATGAAGTCAAATTGATGAAACAAAAGCGACACGGTCGCATTAGTGGGTTCCGGGATGCCAAATTTATTTTTGCGCCATTTGGTTTTAGCATTGACCGCTACGTTAAGCATTTTTTGCTTAACCATGACGGGCACTAGAGTTGTAACGTGTGGTTGATCTTCCCAAATATATTTCAGCAGGGGCCAAGTATTTATTTCGTTCTGCTCAGCAATGGGACCATATGTGTGGAGCGAGCGTACTTTTCCCCATGGTATAAAACTAATACAGTGGTTGATAATTGTTTGACTTATATTATTTACATCCCTGCGCGTAAGTGCTTGCCTGTGTTTTATTAAGTCGCGCCGCAATAGCTCTTTCTGCTCACGTATCTTCATACTGACAGTCTACCATTGAAAAAACAGATGTAATTTGCTAAAGTTCCCCTGTTGCGCTTTTTGCATCTAAACAAATTTGCGAGGGGATTCGCAAATTTGAAAGGAGGAAGCGACTAGTGGATGTAATATAACAAGTTATTATTTGTTATATGTAAGCCGACCATCGGTTCCGACAAGGGCCAGTAGCTCAGCTGGTTAGAGCGTCTGCCTCTTAAGCAGAATGTCGAGGGTTCGAGTCCCTCCTGGCCCTCCAGATATAGCATTTAAGGCACCTACGGGTGTCTTTTTTGATGGCTTGTATCTGTAAATGTAGCTTATTTCTGGGGTGCTAACTTTTTTGTTTTTATCAATCCTTAAAAACTGTGGGAAAAGAAGCTCTTCGCACCTCAATCTGTCTTCGTGGTCGAGACTCCACCAATTTGCTTTTAAGTTGTCTACGAAGCCGAGTGAAAACTCTACGAATTCATTAAAGTCACTTTCTATATCCTGAGCTTTAGTAAGCTCATCCTCGATAATGCCAATTTCTTCTTTTTTAAGAACAATGGCTTCCTGTGTGTCTGCTTTATTTTCAGGATTATCGGCTAGTGATATAACTAGTCTCATCTTCTGCTCATTAGCGTGAGTTAGACGCGTACGAAGTCGTGTAATCTCAGCTATGCTGTCCTGCTCTATTTCAGCCCACGCTTTGCGGAGGCTATGGATAAGCTCTTCGCGCACTTCTGGGGCAAGCCTAACAGGCGCAAGGTAGTCACTCACTCTTTTGTGCAGTTCCTCTTGGGTAAATGGATTCCCGCAGCTCCTACAACGATATCGCTTGTAGTACTTACGTGAACTTTCCTTTTTGCCATTGTGGTGTTTGTACCCAGTAAACTTTCCGTCAGAACGTTTGTTACTGATGAAGCATTCCTCGCAGAGTAACCCATTCATTGGAAATTCAGGGTTATGTCGATTAACTGTAAACCGTGCTTTCTGACCCTTCGCAATCTTTGAAGCTATCTCAAATTCTTCCTTATTTATCATAGCTTTATGAAGCCCTTTTTCGTTCTGCTGGAAATCACCCATTTTGACTGCACCATAGTAATAAGGCTCTTTTAAGATGCGCTTGAATTGCATCATATCCAGCCTCTTACCGTTCTTTAACTTAAAGCCAGCACTTGCTAGCCAAGTCAGTGCTTCTCGCAAACTCTTCTTTCCTGATGCAACATCTCGATATGCTTCTTGTAGCAAACTAAACTGTGGTTCGCTAGGAACGTGGATACCTTTAACGTCAGACTTCATATATCCTGTATGGCAATAACCTGGGTAGTAGCCTAAGTCAATTCTTGACTGCATCTTTTCATTCGCCTTAGTAGTGCGTTCGTGATTACTCGACTCAGCGCGATATACATCTATAAGCTCATCAAAAACGTGGTGTTGGTCGTTATCACTTGCAAGAGGCTTATGAGCAAAACGAAGTTCGACCCCAATTTGTTCAAATTCAACTTTCCACCAATAAAACTCTTTAATTGAGCGCATAAAACGGTCTGGTTCATCAACGATAAAATACTTGATACTCTTATCTTTTCGGCAAAGCTCGCGTATTTCCTTCAAGTCTTTTCTCTTGATGTTTTTACCCTTTTTGCTGGAGATATCCATCCGCCAAATATAGTTATCAGGGAGCAGTACCTCCAGCAGTTCAGCAGCCTTAACTATACGTGCTTCCTGTGCATCTAGACTGTTACCAAATATCCGTTGCTTGGAAGTTGATACTCGACAAAGTGCGACTGCTTTTTGCTTTGAAATCATTGGTTTTCTCCTGCTTCTATTATACCTTTTTCCTCTGTTAATTTCATCTTTTTGTACACACGCAGAAGCAGTATGGCGAGGTCGTCACACTGCTTTTTAATATCCGCTTTTTTGGGCGGAGTTTTCCTAAAATTCTTGGGTGAAGACACGGCAAGAAAAGACCTTTCTTCTTCTGGCTTGCCGTGTAGAAAGCCTCTGTCTGGTTAATTCCAGCAGAAAAGTCAAATTAATAGATTATATTTTATCTCTTTATTTTAGAGCTTGCCGTGTACATACATTATATCACCTTATTTTTGCGTCAACGTAGCCTTTCGTATGTATTTTTTGCTCAAATTACCTCTGTTTTTCCCGTTGTGTATATCTTTAAGTTATACTTGATGGCATAAGTCGGTTTCGGCTTAGACCTAAAGCCACTCGCAAGAGAAGGTATGGTCAAAAATCATAGTGAACAAAAGTCCGTCCCAGGACTAGTTCACTATGTGGTAGCTCGAAAGAGTTATCGGGCGCAAGCTCACTGGGGCGGTCTTTTTAATTACCGTCCTTAATAACTAAGGAGGCATATGGCATTTTTCAACCCCAACGCCACAACAGGAGAAAAAGTGGTTACTCTCGGCGGACTTATTATATTCGCCTGTATTATCATCGGAGGAATTGGAGTCGTGGCGTATAAAGCTTTCCCTCATCCAGACAGAACTAACTATAATTGCATCGACTTTCCTAGCCAGGATGAAGCACAGCGATACTTCAAGGCTCAAGGTGGCAGTAAAACCAATAATGTTGATAATCTTGATGAAAATGGTGATGGCATAGCTTGCGAGAATATGTAGCCACTACCTCAATACTTTGTAGGATTTTGCCTCGGGTGCTAATATAAGCTTAAGCACAAAATTTAAACAAAAAAGCTTATAATAGAAATGTGCCTCGTATGCTAACCTACGAATCGCAAATGTTGCCAATCTTATCTGCAAATAAAGATAAGCTGGGTACTTTTGAATTTGAAACACAGGAACTATCATCTGGTTATGGCATCGCGGATGTTGTTTTTTATAACCTAAAGCCAGACACTTCAAAAGTCAGCCAAAGAACCCCCCCAATTAAGTCCGCCGACATTATCCGATTACTAAATGACTTAGGCGGTGCTGAGGAAGTCATAAGCATAACAATGCTGAAACAAAGATTGGCTGGGTTTTCTAATAGAAACGAAGTGCTAACCTACCTTCTTGAAGATGGTTTCATCCAACAGCTTGAGGATTCCTACAGAAAGGTCAAAGATTATGAGGTCGGGTTTGGCGAGGTAGTCGCTATTGAAGCCAAGCTAAAAGACTGGAGACGTGGTCTTTATCAAGCCTATCGCTATCGTGATTACGCTAATCAGTCCTACTTGGCGCTGTACTCGCCATATATTCACAGAGCAAGGAAGTTTATTGGTGAGTTCGAGAAATACAATGTTGGACTCATTGAGGTAACTGATACAGGACTTGAAATTATATCTGAACCTAAACGTGAAGAGATTAGACCAAACATCTTTTCCGCAACTGCTTTTGAGAATGCGATTTTAGTTAGCTAACAATTGCCCGCCAGGTATCAATAAACTCACCTGTATTTTGTGCATCAAGTGCAATACCAGCTTTATCTAATTGTGAGAAGCAGTCATCTGCTCGGTCAAACATCTTGAGTACTTGCGCTTTGCGTTCAGCGGTTTGCGGCTTGAATTTTCGTATAGTTGTCATCTGTTTACCAAAACTTTGAATGAAGTGTTGGACCCTTAGGTCACCATCAGCGGTTTTAAAGTTGGTAATCCCACCAACACCCCTTGAGTACTTTGTATCTCCACCCATATTCAGACTTGAGTTTAATGTTACGAAACCAGGTTTATTGATGTCGCGGTCGATATCCAGGTCACTCAATAGGTCCGAAAGATACACACGATATCGAGTATGCTCCTTCTTTCTTTTTATACCTGCCCGTGGGCGTTCCTTGATTAGGTACTCTATATCGTGCTTGCGCGGGTCTTTAGGATTTATACCAATAGCGAACTGATTCTTCGCAAAAGAGCATAAGATTGATTGGTCTATATTTGCTACTAGAATAGCTTTAGTTGGAGCAAGCTTTGCTAGAAACTTATCCAAGCCACTCAGGACTCTTTTATCCGCAAAGGGCAGATGGTTAGACTTAGGAACCTCGACTTGTAAGTAGATATGGTCAAACTCGGGGCGCAAGATAATTTGGTCTGCTATATCTCGTAGGTAGTCCTCGTTCATCAAAACTTGTTTCGATAACACCAAGCTAAACGCAAGGGGTTTAGTTACGTCTTGGGCAACGAGTATTGCTTTTGCCATCTTGTAAGTATTGAAACTAAGGTCAAGTAGCTTATCAGATGGCTTTTCAATATAGAAGTATGGAGCTATGTAATAGTCTGGGTTAAATTTTTGCTGATGTGCAATTACTTTATTCGTGAAGTCACTAACACCAAGGGGGTCAGTCATAAAATGCTCATTAATTGTTTGCAGATAGTAAGGTAGTCGCGCAAGGGGGTCTTCGTGATTTGATTTGTTGAATTGCATACGATATGTGAGCGGGTCAATAATGACAGACCAGCCGTTCTTCTGCATATGCGCAACGAATTTTTTTGTTGTATCGGTACATTTTTTTGCAGGCAATATAATCCCATAGTCTTGCTCTGGTAGGTCTTTGCAAACAGTCCTTACGGCTTTCTGTGAGGGATTATAGAGCCAATAGTCCGTTAAGAAGGTACTCTCATCAAGTTCAATTCCAAACAGCTTTGACGACTGCTGAAGTCTATCGGCAACGCTTAGCTCTAATAGTGCTGCGAGCTTTTCCCTTAACTCTTTATCCTGAATATCAAGGACTTCACCTGTGCGTATTTTATCTGATACCTCGTGACGCTTACTTATATCCCAGAGCCTGCCAAAGTCACTGCCAGTGAGCAGTTCGAAACACACCACACCAAGTGAGTAGAGGTCGCTTACAAAGGTTAGTTGGCGTTCATTTTTTGGTGAACTTTCGAGAGCCAAGTTTGTTTTCTCTGGTGATAAGTACCTTGCTGGACCTTGAGGTTTGGCAAGTTCGGGGCGACTGAAGTTAATGAACTTTGCTATCCCAAGGTCAATAATCGTATAGCCTTTATCGTGTTTAATAATGTTCCCTGGCTTGATGTCCTGATGTATGATGTCGAGTTTTCTAAGGTCGTCAATTACCCCGACCCCAAAGTTTATGAATTTTAGAGTCTCAGCCTCCGTGAAAGTTCCAGATTTTCCTATGGTGCGTGCCAGGTCGTAGCCATCAATGAAAGGGAAAACTAGGTATGGAGTACTTACACCCGATAATTTAACCGTTCCAAAGGAAATAAGTTCACTTACTGGTATCTGTTTACCAGATTCCTTTATTCTTTCGTGCGCCTTCTGTTCTTGCTCGAGTTCATCAGGTCGAACGTATCGGTTGGCTTTCAAGAGCTTGATAACTACTGAGTCACCTTCGGGAAGCTGTACGCGAAATGTATCGCTATTCATTCGATTATTTGAGCCAATACGGGTTATAGATGTAGCATCAGGAAAAACATCTTTTTTGATGGTATCAATAAACTGCTTTTCTTTCTCTGCTGCTCCCATAGTATTAACAGTATAGGCTAAAGTGTCGGTAAATGTTATGTAGTAGCAAGATAGTGTTCAGCAAACCAAGCTAAAAATTTAGTAAGGCGATACAATAATCTTATGAAGGTCTATATTTTTGGTGCAGGTGCCAGTCTTGGTTCTCAAGATACGTCGCAATTACAGCCGCAGCTTCACGCACCTTTAATTAATAACCTCTTCGATAGCCAATATCATACTTATGCGTCCGATGTATTTGTCAGTAAGAGTCGTATTGAGCAACTCAAAAAACTCATAGGCGATGAGTCTATTGAGGAGTGGCTAACTAAAGGGTGGACAAAATTAGGCGAACCTCACGGTAAAGAAGCATTAGCGGCTGGCAGGAAGTTATTTGGGGACTTAGCACTTTATATCTGGTGGACTATGGTACAGATATCTACCACATATTCTGATACAAGCGGGTATCACGCTTTTCTCCAGAAGCTAGCGCAAGTAGATGACAAAGACGAATGTGCGTTCATTAATTTCAATTACGACCTACTATTGGACAAAGCTCTAAACAACGTCTATGGATACACCCTGGGCGGAGCTTTAGATTATTACACGACCTATAATTACCTCAAACCACACGGGTCCGTTAATTGGTTTGTGAATATGAGAGATACTGACAGGCGATTATCCCGTACTGATTTACACGGCGGAAGAGAGATTCTACTCAACAGGATGGCGAGTAATATGTTTAGCGGTGAACCCATCGGAAAGCAGTTAACAATCCTAGACCCCGCTAATACTAATCTTTACAACCTAGATAGCTTTTTTCAGCTCGTATACACTGATGGCAAGTACGGCTTTCCTATAGTTCTCCTGCCGCTTTCAGCTAAAATGTATGACCTTATCGATGGATTTATGGATAGGATGAGAGCAGAATTCAACAGAATATTCAGCCAAGCTACGGATGTCTATGTAATAGGCTACAGGGCAAATGATGAACTTTTTAATGAAATGTCCAAGAATGCTCCCCGTAATACAAAACTTCACGTTGTTGGAAGAGAGTCCGCCAAAGATATACAAAAGAATATATTAGACGCAAACAGTCAGTTCATAGCGGGAGATGTATATACTGAAGGCTTTTTAGATTTTATTGAAAAGATGCATTAATCTAATACGTTTTGTATATTTATTCTGTTGAGCTGTAACGTATGGTTCGGAGTCGGATACATACCGTTATGCTTCATCAGCATATCAATAGCCTTTAGCTTGTTCTGGGTTGTTTCGTGAGGGTTATTAATTACATCCGTAAGCTTCAGAATGAGATGTTCTGGTTGAACCTGTATTTGTCCGATGATTTCCGAGTACCACTTTGGCTTATTGTGCATAAAATTTCGAGCCGTCTCTAAGGTGTATCCAGACCTAATAGCAGATTGGTAACAATTGCCGAATGTAGAGCTAGCAGTATCAAGGTATAGCTCTATAAATCTCTCCTGACGAGGGTCTAGAGCCACTGTAGCTGGTGGGCGTACCCCCACCCCTTTTTCAAATTCAATTAACTCGCTGCTCATAAGCCTACCTGTACCCTAGGTTCTACTGCTAGCGGGGAGCCAACAGTGCTATGCCTAGTCTGTAACTTATACTTATTGAACTCGGTAGATAGAAGTATTCGCCACCTCTTGAATTCATCTATTACGGGTGCTAACTTACGTAGGTCTGCACCTCCAACTAAATAAACCCTGGCTGAAAAAGTTAGGGTTTATTTAGTTTGCCGAGTCCAGGAAGAGACTCGAACGGGACTGCCTTGAATGGCAGTCCCCGAACCTTTAGTCCTGGAAGATGCCTGGTGGCATGTTCTAGGATTGCATTAACCAAAACTAATTTTGTTTTGGTTGCAAGGCGAGTCCCTCCTGGCCCTCCAACTAAATAAACCCTGGCTGAGAAAAGTATGGGTTTACTGTATTGGGCAAACCAGCTACAGCGAAGAGCGCAAGAACTATTCAAAGTGTATTTTAAGCTAAAATAACCATATCTACTTCTTGCTAACCTGCTTGGACCGTAGTTTATGAGCCAAATTACCAAGATCGTATCGGTACTCATAGATTCCGTAGGCAATAGTTAAAAAAGTCAGGCTAAGTAATACTCCTGGGTGTAGTGGGGCCGGGCTGCTGGCAGGAAATGTTGCCGCTCCGGCAACACTACCGGCGACAACTTTGCGACAACGATTCGTGTCAGGATTACGTTCGTAGCCTTCCTGGCACGGAACAGTTGAAGTGGAGGCTGAGGCTATTTGCCTGCACCGATTCGTTTCAGGATTTCGTTCTTGGTCGGGCTTACAAGGAGTCAGTGAAGACGTAGTTGAGACGATTTTCCTGCATCTGTTCGTTTCTGGGTTGCGTACTTCACCTGAACCACACGGTAACAAGCTGCTAGCTGTTTCTGCCACATTTTTACACCTGTTGGTCTCAGGATTCCTGAACTTGCCCTCAGGGCACGGCTCGGTGGCCTCTTCCTCGCTCACAGCTGGTGGTTTTGGTGGGGTTGGTTTATTAGCGGCACCAGGAGTAGGGAGCTGGGTTATTTGCCAGTCATTGTCAAGTAGTGCCCACGCTTGGTTGTCGTCAGGACTATGGTAGGGCGCGGTTTCGTCAAGAGGCATATCGTTTGGGGTGAACAACAAAACAACGCCGGTTGTGTTGGGCAGGGTGAGTTTTAGTTCCGTGTCGGAAAATACCATATATGAGCCTGCGCTGATCATTGACCCGTCTGGTATCGGGTGTTTCTTGCTGTTAGTATCAAGTCTCAAATAATAACCCGTGAGATCAATCGGCACACTGTTTGGGTTATATAATTCTACAAATTCATTACCCGCATCCGAACCTGCAGCATTAGGTAGCAGCTCAGTAATCTGTAGAGCCAAAGGTTTGCAGTCAATATCTATTCGTGAGTAACCGTTTGGAATAAACTTTTGGAGGCCGATAATATTGTCGCAAAGATCCTCATAGCAATCCCCGCTCTCATCATGTAGATACCCAACCGGCAACACCGCATCAATCAGTTCAGTGTTTGGGCATAAATCAACTTGAACAGCTAACTCATACAAGCCCCCTCTACGCAGGATGTCAGGAGAAAGAATAACTTCAAAGTCAGAAAGGTTATCCTGGGTGTCCTTGAGGAGTGTCTCATTAAGCGATATCCGCTGAAATATATTGCCTTTCGGTAAGTCTTCAGAGGTAGGCGCTCCTTCGCCAATAGACGTCCCCCAGCCCAAGGCATCAATCATCGCGCCGGTGTGGTCTAATAGCTTCAAGTAGCCGTTTGTCGGGAACAGATTTGTGGTTGTAGTAAAGAGAATATCAGCGTGAAACTCTGGCGTAACCATTCTTGTAGCGTCCTCAAGCTCCGGGCTCATTATCAGGGCTGATTCATGACTAGAAAGGTAAACTCTGGTCTGCAGGTCTGGTGGCGTCACACAGGCAACAGCTATAGAAGAATTGTACGTAACACACCAGTTAGTCACATCAACGTCATTGTCGCTATTGTTGTATAGCTCGATATATTCCTGTTTGGTGGTCCCGTTCCCGGGGCCTCCTGCCTGGAAGCTACGAAACACAACACCTCCATCAACAATAAGTGCTAGAGCACGAAGGGGTGCTATGGTGGGGGCAACACATGCGGCGCAGAAAGCAGCAAGCACCCACAGCAAAAGGTACCTTCTAACCATTTGTTAATCATAACGCTTAAGCTTTATGTCGTAAACAATTTTTATTTCAAATAGAACAATATTCACTTTTGAAACGATCGGCTCAAAAGTGAATACGCAAGCGAGGCTTAGTGAGGCGTGTTGACGGTAATAAGGTAAGATATAGATTGTGAAATTGTTAAACGGAAAAGAACTAGCTGATTTTATAAAACAGCGCCAAGCCCACCAGGTGCGCGGGCTTAGACAGGCACATGCGGTCCATCCAAAGCTGGCTATTGTCCAATGCAAAGATGACCCGATTATTAATACGTATGTACGGCTAAAGAAAGCATACGGCGCAGACATAGGTATAGAAGTTGATGTTTATAATGTTACACAGGATATAGTTAGGGACCTGTTAACGAAGCTGAACCAAGACGACTCGGTGCATGGCATTATTGTGCAGCTACCGTTATCCAATACAGACGAGACAGACGGCATAGTAAATCTTGTCTCGCCTAATAAAGACGTAGACGCGCTTGGTCAAGACGCGAGCTTTGACCCGGCCACGCCGATGGCGATCATGTGGCTGCTTTCTGGATATAATATTGAACTTAATGGTAAGCACATATTACTAATCGGACGAGGCAAACTGGTTGGCGCGCCACTGGAAAAGATGCTTATTAATTCTGGTCAGGATGTAGAAGTCGTTGACCGTAGCGTGGAGGATTTGTCTGCACACACAAAAAATGCCGATGTGATTATTACGGCCACCGGCAGCCCGGCTATTTTGTATCCGGCTATGATCAAGCGCGGTGCCGTGGTTGTTGATGCTGGCGTAGCAAGTGAATCAGGCAAGACTGTAGGTGATTTGCACGAAAGTGTCTACGAGCGCGATGACTTAACAATTACGCCCACCAAAGGCGGTGTCGGCCCACTAACCGTCTGCTCCTTGTTTGATAACGTCATCCGCGCCGCTCGCAGTCAGGTCGGCAAGGCGTGAAAATAGGAGTTTTTGATTCTGGTGTTGGCGGACGATCTGTCGTTAACGCGATTCAAAAAGAGCTTTCGGGCACTGAAATTATCTACGTAGAAGATCACGAAAACGTTCCTTACGGTACAAAAAGTCCGGATGAACTTCTTAAACTAGTGCTTCCAATATTGGCTGAACTTGCTATTAAATCAGATTTAATCGTAATTGCTTGTAACACGGTCAGCACTACGCTGACTGAAACACTTAGAGAAAATATAAATATACCATTAATAGCAATGGAGCCTATGGTCAAGCCAGCAGCTGAACAGACAAAGTCGGGCACGATAGCTGTCTGTGCAACTCCGACGACTCTTAGCAGTAATAGGTATTTTTGGCTGAAAAATAACCATGCCAAAAATATAAAAGTAATAGAGCCGGACTGCAGCGATTGGGCATACATGATTGAGTCAAAAGCAATCGACCACACCAAGATCCGACGGCGGATCAGCGAAGTTTGTGAACGAGGTGCCGACGTAATCGTTTTGGGCTGTACGCATTACCACTGGATTGAAGACGATATAAGGGTGGTTGCTGATAAATTTGGCGCGAAGGTTATACAGCCAGAGCAGGCGGTCATTAAACAGATTAAACGAGTGCTTTTACAGCTTGCGTGAATTGATTGCCTCGGTCTTTGTAGTTTTCAAACAGTCCAAAGCTAGCACAGCCAGTTGAGAGTAAAACTATATCGCCGGGTTGAGCTTGCGATCGGGCAGCTTTTACGATTTGCATCATACTGGTGCCGCCATCAACAATATTTGTGAAACCCCTACTCTTAAGTATCTTGGCTATTTTTGGCCCCATATAACCGATGCTTATGACGCTACGCACATTGCTACTCATAACTGCTTTAGCCAGCTCATTGTATGACGACCCTTTGTCTGAGCCGCCAAGGATTATGACCTTGGGTTGCTTGAAGGCTTCAATCGCAACTATTGACGTTTCAGGGGTTGTGCCGAACGAGTCATCATAGTACTTCGCGCCGTCTATTTCGCGAACAAACTCAAGTCTGTGCTCAAGACCGGTAAAACTATTTAGAATGGAACGAATTGCTTCCACGTTTTGGGTTATTTGCCATACGAGTGTGACCGCCGCGCAGGCGTTCTGCCAGTTGTGTTTGCCAAGCAGTTGTATTTCGCTGACCGGGCATATAGCCTGGCTGTCAACAACAAGCTCATTGTTAACAATTTCTGCTCCCGGCGCTTTGTAATAAGGGATTTTCACGCCCCCACTAGCCGACACAATTTTTTGCGAATTATCACTGCTGGCAAAATAAATGGCTTTGTCGTTTGCTTCTTGCCGGCGAAATAATTGTTGCTTGGCGCTAATGTACTCGTCCATATCTTCGTGCCAGTTAAGATGCTCCGGTACCACCATCAAGCACACCGCAAGAGGAGGCGAATACTTAAGATCAACTAATTGGAAGTTAGCCAGTTCCAGCACAACCCAGTCATCAGGTTGGACACCGTTTTTAAGCAGCTCTAGCGGTGGTATGCCGATATTGCCGCCAAGATGTACCTTTCTACCTGATGCCTCGAGCATTTTGGCTATTAAAGTACTGGTGGTGCCCTTACCCTTTGTGCCGGTTACGCCGATGATGTTCTCGGTAGGGCAGACGCGGAAGAACTCGTTGGTTACCGTGGTTACTTTGTCTAGAATATTTGGCGCTTCAGGATTAGCGGTGGTTATATCGCGTGGGTGAAGCGCCGGTGTGCGGATTAACAGATCAAATTCATCTAGGCCTTTCAGATAATCTTTGCCAAGGCGTACTTCTGCATCCGGCGGAGTGGCTTTGTTTTCATCCATATCGCAAATTACGAACGTGTTGCCGTCACGGTTCCAATATTGATAGGCGGTTTGGCCCTGGCTTTCATAACCGAGGATCGCGATTTTCATATATTCAGCATACCCCACTCCACACTGTGAAAGGATAAACCTTTCACAGTTAAAAAATGGTTTGTTCTCAAGATATAGAAATGTAATAATGTGAAAGGATAAACCTTTCACATATATGCCAAGCAAGAATACAGTTAAAGAATTTGCCGAAGACCAGTACTATCATTTATACAATCGCGGTGTTGAGAAGCGCGTTGTTTTCCTGGATCAACAGGACTACGCCATGTTTTTGGGTTTACTGAAAAAATACTTAACAGGTGACAGTGAGACAAAAACCCATCGGCACAAATTTGACAATCTATCGGGTCAGGTAAGTCTTCTGGCTTATTGTTTGATGCCGAATCACTTTCATCTGCTTTTATATCAAACGAGCCAGGACGCCATTACGAAGCTTATGCGTCGTATAATGACGGGCTACGTAATGTACTTCAATAACAGATATTCAAGAGTTGGAACATTGTTTCAGGGCACATATAAGGCTTCTCACGTTAATGCTGACGACTACCTGCACCATATTTCTCGCTATATTCATATGAACGCCGACAACTACAAAGCTTGGCCTTATTCAAGCTTAAAATATTACAAGGAGCCTGAAAAAGCACCCAGCTGGCTTAACCCGCAAGTTGTGCTAGAGCTTTTTGATAATAAACCGGCGGCTTACGAGAAATTTATTAAGGATTATGAAAACTCCAAACAGGAACTGTCGGTCTTAAAGTGGCAGCTTGCAAATGACCCTGAAGAAGCGTGAAAGGATAAACCTTTCACGCTAGGCTGAGAGCTGTTGTTTGACCAGCTCTGCGACTTGCCGTGGGGTCATATTAGCCTTAAGGATAGTAGCGCTAACGCCGAGGTCTTTTAGGCCCGCTGGTAGTTCTTGCTCGCCAGTGTTAGTCAAAACAATTACTTTGATGTTTTTGCCCCATGATGTCTGTCTCATGAGTTTGAGCATTTCGTCACCTGTCATTTCCGGCATCATTATGTCTAGTAAAATGATATTGGGTTTCATTTTTTCTGCTAGCTTAAGGCCTAGCTTGCCGTTCTCAGCAGTTTCTACATCGTAGCCTTCAGCCTCAAACTTGAACCGGTACATCTGTGAAATGGCTTGATCGTCTTCAACGATCGCAATCTTTGTCATATTGATATCTTAACACGGCTTATGCTCTAGGCTCTTCGTTGGTGGGGGTGTCAGCTACAACTCGGTCTAGCTGGTTGCTGGGAGCGCCTGCTGTTACCATATAGTTTTTGCCAACAAGTTCACGTAGGTCATCAGGTGCTTCTGCTTCACTAATGTTGGTCAACACTATAACCTTAGTATCTTTTCCCCAGTCGTGCTTGCGCATTTGTGCCAGCACTTCGTCGCCAGATAGTTGCGGCAACATCAGGTTTAGCAAGACAAGGTCAGGCTGAACTTCGCGGATCAGAGCAAAACCAGACAGGCCGTCGTAAGCCACGGGACACTTATATCCGGCTAGCTGAATCCTAGTCTGATAAACTTCAGCCAACATCTGGTCGTCTTCAACAATGAAAATCTTAGCCATACACCCATATTATGGAAAGGCTAGGCAAAACTAAACGCAATTACACTATCGTATTATTTAACTCAAAACATCGTTAACAACTTCAAGCACTTGGCTAGGTGTATGGTGGGCTTTGACAAGGTATCGGTCAACATTCAATAGTCGTAGCATGGAAGGAGCTTCATCCTTGCTAATATTAGTCAAAACTATCACCCGAATCGAAGACCCCCACTCTGTTTGACGCATTCTCTCAAGCATTGTGTCGCCACTCATAAGGGGCATTTTTAAATCTAAAAGGACTATATCAGGAGAAAAAGATTTTATTATTTTTAACCCTTCTAAGCCATTAACAGCGGTTTGGACATCAAGACCACTGCTCTCTAGCTTGAGTTTGTACATAAATAAGATAGCCGAGTCGTCCTCTACGATTACGGCTTTTTTTGGAATCATATACTCACCTTTAAATTAATTATTGACATAAATACATATTTGAAGTATAATGTATTTTGTACTATACAATGTATAGTAAGCACCCTTAGTAGATAAAAACAGCGCTTAGGACCTTTATGGGTTCTAAGCGCTTTTTATTTTATCACGCTCATTGAGGTGTTTAAGTCAGAAAGGCGCAGGGCTTTATAATGCCGCAACCCGCATTTGTTTCTAATGCTGAAGTTATCCCGTCTATTGAGACAGATATTTTTATAGGACATGAGAATGCACAATTTGCTGTAGGGGTATTTGCTGTAGGCGATTTTGTATTACCAGGCCGCGATGAAGAGTATCTGGGGTATCTTAGGTTGCGTGCTAATGTTTATGCCGATCAAACCCAGATGATACCCGCTGAGCATGTTCGTGAGGACGGTACGGAAATAGACGGAAACGACAATCGTTCATTGCACTTTGGTGTAATTGAAAATAACGAAAACGGCCCCAGGGTCGTAGGAGCAATGAGGCTAATTGTTAAGCAAGAAATTGATCTACGTCCACTACCTGTTGAAGAATTTTTCCCTAATGCATTCGCTGAGGCGCCCGCGCCTATGGAGAGTACAGAGGTCTCAAGATATATATGCAGACACGAAAATCAACAAATTCAGTCGAAATTAAAATGGCCACTTTATTCCATGGCATTGGCGAATATCATAGATAGTGGTCTCAAGCCTACCTATGCTGTTGTTGAGCCGCCACTTGAAAGGGGCTTACGAATGATAGGTATGCCAACCAAACGTTTGGCTGATCCAAAATTCCTACCTGAATACAACAATGGTAACCTGGCGCTTGTCATTGATACAGCCACTTTCGCGCAAAATCTAGAAGCCCGTGGTCTTAGCATGATCTCAGAAATTAGGAAGGCCGGGGTAGGTTTTGTATATTTTGATGAAGCCAGCCAGCCTACTACAAACCTACCTGTCAGCGCATCAAAAGTTGCAGTTTGCTAGTAGGATAGTAAAAGAATGTTAACTACTAATTCTCCCGAATTCGCACGAAACTACGGATTTTGGAACGAAAAAGAGCAAAAAGCGATAATGTCATCCCGAGTAGCTATAGCCGGCGTTGGGGGTGATGGTTTTCAGCTTGGTCTAAAGTTAGCGAGAATGGGTGTGGGCACGTTTGATATTGCGGATCCTGAATCATTTGAACCTGAAAATGCCAACAGAGTTCCTGGTGCAACCATTAGAACATATGGTCGTAACAAAGCTATTGTGTTCAGAGAAGAGGTTCACAAAGTTAATCCTAAAGCTGATATTCGTATCTTTGAAAGCGGTGTGACAGAAGAAAATATAGATGATTTTCTGAGTAGGGCAACAATTGTGTTTGACGAATCAGAGCTGACACATCTTCATATCGGTACGGCATTAGCTCGGGCCGCTCGCAAAAAAGGTATACCCAATATACTCGTGATGAATATTGGCTTTGCGGCTCAAGTTACATCTTTTCATCCAAAGGCAGGCAAAAATGGTAAGGGAACTTTTGAGCACTTCATGGGCATACCAAAAGGTGCGTCGCTAGAAGAAATAAAAAAAATGAAAATTAAATTTAATCGTTGCCTACCCTATTTTCCACCTTATATTGACTTTAAAACACTTCGAGCCGTACAAAGTGGAGCTGCCTTGCCGTCTATTGCGCAGGGTGTTGATATCGCCTCGGCCATAGGTGCATCCCAAGCTTTCTTACATATGACACAAGGAGTTGACAATAACCGTCCCCAACCGGTCTGGGCGCCTAGTATTTCTTACATGGATGCTTACAACTTCAAGTCTGGTAAAACTCATTTTCCAAGGCTGTCACATATTTGTTATCTAATTCTCGCTTTGGCGCGTTACAAGCTTGACACTAATCCGCGCGCAAGCTACTCAGTAACGGATCTTCAAAAGCGCAAAAAAAATAATTAAAACCTCTCGTTTTATTTATAACTCAGGTACTTCTTCAAGAGTTTGTTCGTGATTTCCCTCATGGCTAGTAGAATATAGTCAAGATGTTTGATTTATATCTCGTGGTAGATTTGGTGATAGTGCTGGCTTTGAGTGTTTTGAGTCTAGCGATCTTGCTTAAAAACAAGACAGCAGAACTTAACCGGATCTTTGCCCTGTTCGTTACATGCACAAGCGTTTGGATTATAGCCAATTATATAAGTAATGACCTGGACAATACCCCCCGAACAGCTGTTATAGCTAACTATTTTGTTTTCTTCTTTAGTTATAATGTCGCAGTTTATCTATTGCGCTTTACGAATACTCTTGCAAGCGATACCGAAGCCCGACGTATTTTTAATAAATGGCGTCTACCCATGTTTCTGATAGGGGCAACAGGCGCTACGCCTCTAGTAGTGGCAGGCGCACAAGTTCAGGGTAAAGTTTACGCGGTTCATTTTGGTCCGCTTGCCCCTCTTTATTTTATTACTCTTATTACTATAGTCGCTCTATCTGTATATGTTACGTACCGTAATATGCGTCGTAGCAGGGGTGATCAAAAGGCGCGCTTAAGAGTTCTTTTTAATAGTTTCTGCTGGACATTTCCCGGTTTAATTCTGATGCAGGCAATATTACCTGCGGTAACTGGTTGGTTCGGGCTGACTAATATCGGAATTATGCCCATGCTAATACTAGTATTTGGCCTTTATTATGGAGTGGTAAAACATCGTTTGTTTGATCTAAGATGGGTTATTGTTCGTGCACTTGTATATACTCTGACCCTTGGTTCACTATCTGTCTTTTATGGAATCACATCCTACTATATTACGAGGTTAATCGCTAGCTTTAACAATATCCTGTTAGTTGATTTACTAAATGTCGTAGTAATCATTATTATTGCCAGCGCTTATGCACCAGTCAGAAAAGGTTTTAACAAATTTACGAATAAATTCTTCTATCAGGATGCTTATGACTCAGAAGTGTTCCTGGATAACTTAAACAAAGTACTTGTAAACACGGCTGAAATCAGGCCGTTATTAAGGATAAGCGCGGAGATTATTGAGCAGAACTTAAAAAGTAATTTTTGTGTCTTTGCCCTTAAAGAAAGCGGGTCATCTAAGAACCCTCTGATCGCAGGTAGTACTAATAATCAATCTTTTGATATTGATCTAAATTTATTGATAAGCCTAACCTCTAAGCTCAATACCAAAATTATTAATGTTGATTATCTGCCCCCTCATAGCGAAAAACTACACCGAACCTTCGAGGATTACAGCATCGCTATTCTTGCCCGGTTAGTAAGTGAAACTTCACGCTCGGTGGAGGGAAGCGGATTTCTTATTATTGGATCTAAAAAAAGCGGCAATCCGTATAACCAACAGGATCTAGCTATTCTTGAAATCATTGTTAATGAGCTAGTGATTGCGATTCAGAATGCGCTGAGGTTTGAAGAGATACAAGGTTTTGCGGCAACGCTACAGGCAAAAGTTAATGAAGCGACCGCCGAACTAAAAGCGGCTAATCAAAAACTAAAAGACCTAGATGCTAGCAAGGACGAGTTTATTAGCATGGCGTCGCATCAGCTGCGAACGCCTCTAACTTCTGTTAAGGGATACTTGAGCATGGTGTTGGAGGGAGATGCGGGTAAGCTTTCTGCTATGCAGCGCAAACTACTTACACAATCATTTAATAGTTCGCAGCGTATGGTGTATTTGATCGCTGATCTTTTGAATGTGTCGCGCTTAAAGACGGGTAAGTTTGTTGTCGAGGCTTCCTTGACCAACTTGGCAGAAGTAGTTGAGGGAGAGATAACACAGCTTCAAGAAACGGCAAGTGGCCGCGGTCTGACACTCAGTTATGATAAGCCAGCTAGTTTTCCTGATCTTATGCTGGACGAGACCAAGATACGCCAGGTTATTATGAACTTTATTGATAATGCCATCTACTACACCCCAAAAGGGGGGCATATAGTAGTCAAACTAGAGGATAAGACTGACAGCATAGAGTTCACTGTTACCGATGACGGCATGGGTGTGCCTAAGCCTGAACAACATGAGCTGTTTAACAAGTTTTACCGGGCTGGCAATGCACGTAAGGCCAGGCCAGATGGTACCGGCTTAGGGCTGTTTATGGCCAAAAAAGTTATCATCGCCCAAGGCGGTGG
>JAJDCK010000002.1 GCA_029260855.1 Candidatus Saccharimonadota bacterium | reverse complement strand
AAGTGGTTTATGGCTGGTTATAGCTAGCGTTGGCCAGGCTTGAGAGAACCGATTTTTTGGGTTTCGTCAGCTTTAAGCTCTTTGACTCGGGTCTTGGTAGCGGCTTTCTTCATACCTTCGGCTTTAGCTTTGGCAGCTTCCTGACGAGCTTTGAACTTATCAACGCGGCCCTCAATGTCTAACAGTTTTTCCTGGCCGGTGAAGAACGGGTGGGAAGCGCTAGAGATGTGGACTTTTACAAGAGGGTATTCGTTGCCGTCTTCCCATTTGACCTTTTCTTCAGTCGCAGCCGTAGAGCGCGTCAAAAAAGACCAGCCATTTGACAGGTCCTGAAAAACTACCGGGCGATAGGTGTTGGGGTGAAGGTCTTTCTTCATAACTTGGGCGATTATACACATCTGTTAGCAAAGAGTCAATTACGTCAAGTATAGATTTGGGAGAATCCTTACGTTTACAGTATAATAACCATAAACCATAATAAAGGAGAAAATATGTTTGGTTTAGGGCTACCGGAACTAATAATTATATTAGTAATACTACTGTTACTGTTTGGCGCAACAAGGCTCCCAAAGCTAGCACGTAGTTTGGGCGAGTCAGCTGGAGAGCTCAAAAAAGGGTTTGACGGGGGATTGGCTAACATGGATAAAAAAGACAAAACAGCATCACAGAATGACGACAAAAACACTGAACAGAAGTAAGTAACGTTTCGGGGGTAGATTATGAATAGTGCGGAATACGGCACTATTCGCAGACCGTTCATAGAGCATGTGCGCGAACTTCAGCTCAGGTTGACTCTTAGCCTGATTTCTATAGGTGCTTTCGGGGCTGTAGCTTATTTGTTCCACGAGAAGCTGCTCTGGTTTATTCAGCAGCCACTGGGAGAGACCCTGTATTATACGTCGCCAGTTGGCGGGTTCAATTTTATCTTTAAGCTGTGTCTTGCAACCGGTTTTGTGGCAGCGCTGCCTTTTGTGTTGTATCAGATTTTTTGTTTTGTAGCACCACTTTTGAAGAAGCATCACACAGGTATTATCGTAAAATACGTCGTATGGGCCTTTATCTTGGCGATTCTTGGGGTGCTATTCGGCTACTTCGTTAGTTTACCTGCGGCACTGCACTTCCTGACAAGTTTTGGTGGGTCGAACATTCAGTCTTTGATCGGGGCTGACGAATACTTTAATTTTGCTTTGACATACATAATAGGCTTCGCACTGATATTTCAAACGCCACTGATCCTGTTGTTCGTTAACCGAATCAAACCGCTCAAACCCGGCGGGATGATGAAGTTTCAGCGCTATGTTATTGTGTTCAGCTTTATCCTTGCCGCCGTCTTGACGCCAACCCCAGATCCGCTTAACCAAGCGATTATGGCCCTGCCGATCATATTCTTGTACCAAGTGGGCATTATTATGGTTTGGGTTACTAACCGCGGTTCGCGCAAACACGCACAAACCCAACAAAACAGCCCAAGCGAACAATATAGTAAAACCACCAGTCCGCCTGATGTTGTGTTCGCAAAGCCACCACCAGGTTTAGCAAATCGGGCTCAAAAGCCTTCAAGTCCAATACGTAGACGGGTAATGGATGTGCTGTCTCCCGATCATACCGGTCACTCGCGACATCAGACAAGTCAACAAAGAACTGATGCCAGGAGACCGTCTGCTCGGAGGCACATAAGGACTATTGTTAGCTGAGCTGTTCTAAGCAAGAAGTACCTAGTACTAGTAGTTAAAGGACTCTAAAAAGTTCTGCTCGTAAGACTGCCGTGCATAAAGCAAGAAAATAACAGCCAAACATAGAAGTGCCAACAGGAAAACTGTACGATGCCACTCTTTCATTCTTCAACCAGCCTTGTTTTTATGACTAATCGTTGGCGGGCTGTCCAAAGCGGCGTGCAGGTATAAAGTGTGAGCCCTGGTTTATCGGTACTTGCCTCTATGCTTACATCAGACGGGCTGACAGTAAGGACCTCGTATACTTCGTAAATATATCGTTTTTTCTCCCAGAAAACGGCGATTTTGTCTTTGAATACCAGCTTATCTAGATTATAAAATGTCGCCGGTCGATTGTAGTTGAAGCGGTGCCCGACAATAACGCTGTTGCCAGACTCACTTGGGTTAGCAGTTGAGGGCCGCAACCAAGTACCGCCCTTACTTATAAGATTGATAGAGCGGCCTTCATAGATCCTCTCGTCAAGAGAGAGCTTAGGTATTTGCAAACGATTATCAGAAGGAATATCAGACTCAATGGGTGGCTGATTCAGCTTGCTGGTTTGCGCTTGAATTTTGGTATTTTGTGACACCTTTCTTATCTTATATAAGAGGTCAGGGATAAAAGGGGACAACACTAGGTATAGCCCAATGATTATGACAACAAACGCCAAAATATTATTAATAACTCTCAAACTCATTGCATTGATTATGACATAGGACTTACCAAGCAGCTTGACATAAGCACAACAGGTATTACAATCAAGAGTAGATCACACAAACACAGCAACACTATAAAAACAAGGTAGCTATGGCACGTTTCAACATACACGAACTATTAGAGAAAGACATGTCCAGGAAAGAGTTTATTAAGTACATGATAGCCGGGTTGCTGGCGGTGGTAGGCGTAACTTCGATACTTAACAATCTTAGCAGTTTAAGTAGCACGCAAGATCACGATAAAGCCCTCTCTGGCTACGGCGTAAGCCCCTATGGACGGTAGTGCGTGATGCAAGCAGTTATTTTTACGACCATCGCCCAGTATGGTCGAGAAGCCTACGGGAGCAGTATCTACGGCGATGTGACAGAACATGGGTCTAGGTTGGCCAATACGGGGCAGATGATATTGCCTGGAATTATCTTTGGCGTTCTATGCATTATTGTTAGTGTGTGGATTGTTCGCTCAAGGCGCCGTCGCGGCCAAGACCGTACCAATACATGATGCACAGCAAAAAACCCCATTAACCATAAAGATTATTGCTATACACCAACATATGCTGTTAAGATGAAGTGAATAACCCGAGGAGGGTTCTCTGTGGGTAGAAGCACACATTTTGACTATTCAACCAATCTAGCTAGCTCATTAAAACTCAATACTAGGGCTGTGGGGGCGAAGCTTGTGCTCGGTGCGCAAAAAGCAAGCAGAAAAACCGAAACCAGCTCAAATATTATGTTACTGCGTATCTACAGCGAGCGCGCGTAACTATGGCAAGGTTGCCCAGTCCCGGCTCTGATTCCGGTACGTGGGGTAGCATACTCAATGACTATCTAAGTGTTGAACATAATGCTGACGGTACCCAGAAGCCACTATCGCAAGCTAAGATTACTAATCTCACCAACGATTTAGGCGGTAAGGCCCCACTTGCTAGTCCGACCTTCACGGGTACGGTAAACCTTCCGGCTGATCCTGCTGCTCCTCTGCAGGCTGCCACGAAACAGTATGTAGATAACACAGTTAGCGCGGGAACCCCAGATGCTGACGCTGCTACCAAAGGTGTGGTTCAGCTTGCTGGTGACTTAAGCGGTACAGCTACCAGTCCCCAGATAGCTGCAGGAGTGATTATTAACGCCGACGTTAATGATTCAGCTGCGATTGCACAGTCTAAAATAGCAGGGTTAGACACTAGTTTGGGCGGCAAAGCTGATGACAGTGCTGTGGTCCACCTTGCCGGTACGGAAAACGTTACTGGCGCCAAAGATTTTACAGGTGGAGTCACAATTAATGGTACGGGGGTTGTTGTTGCAGATGATTCACGCTTGACGGATTCGCGCACCCCAACAACACACGCTACCACCCATAAGGATGGAGGTAGTGATGTTTTACGCCTTGACGAGCTTGCTGATCCAACGAGCGATCTATCGTTTAACTCCCAAAAAGCAACGAACATGTCCGACCCACTATCTGCACAGGATGCTGCCACAAAAGCCTATGTAGATAGATTCAATGGGCCGGTTTACGACGTTACCAAATTCGCGCCAGTCGGGTTTGTTGCTAATGGGCCAATCCCTGCCAATTCATCACCGAGCCCTTCAACAACGGCTTCAAACGACTGGGCCCCATATATTCAAGCGGCAGTTGCTGCCATGTTGGCAGACGGCGTAGTTGGTGGCACGCTTTATTTTCCGGACAGAGGTACTGGTAGCTATGTGACCTCTGAAAAAATCCTCGTGCCGTCACACGCATCAGTGGTCGGCGATGGCTGGGGGAGTGTCATACTGCTAGCTAATAACTCCAAAATCGGCGGGACTACTTTTTCATACAACGGCACTAGTGGGTCAGCAACTTTTAATGCCACCGGTTCGGGAATCATTGAATCCTACAACGGTCTAGCGGAACTTCTTAGTATTCGTAATATTTGGGTGTGTGGTAACAGAAAACGCCAGGTAGGGCAGCAAAATGGCGCGGCCTGTACCTTGACTTCGGGGATTGCAGACGGTGCAACCGAGGCCAGCTTCACAGTGTCGGACGGATCGATATTACCAACCGCACCGTTCCGTATTCGTATAGGTGTAGAAACAATTCAAATCACCGCAAAATCTGGCAATACATTGACACCTCAGCAGGCTGCTTCTGCAACTAATGGTTTTGTTGCCGTGCCAACTGGGCGTGGCTGGCAGGGGACAACAGCAACAAGCCACTCATCAGGGGATAGCGTGCAACTGGTTATAAACGGTATTTATCTAACCAGCGAGGCCGCAACCCCGACCGCTTTTAGTGTTGTTGATTCAGAGCCCGTCGTATCTAATGTAGTAGTTTCCGGAGCGTCAGGGCATGGTCTGGCGATTGACGGCAACACACCAATCGGCACGCAACGCAGCACTGGTGATCATGTAACTGATCTCAAGGTTGAGTCCTGTGACGGACAAGGTTTTCGTGACGGCTCCTCCGATGGTACGCACGTCAATATTCATATTGGCGACTGTGGGTTAGAGGGCATTTATGCGGGTGGCGGTAATGTCCGTTGGGCGACCTGCAAAGCATATTTTTGTGGAAGACTTGACGGCAACCATGGGGATGGGTGGCTTATTGTGTCGGGCAGGCAGGTATTCGCTTCGTGTGAAGCCCAAGACAACTGGCGGCATGGTGTTGTCGTAAGATCCACGCGTTGCCAGGGCGATTTTATTGTTGATTCAAATGGCCACGGTCTTGGAATACCAGATTCAAATGGCCAGTCTGGAATCATCGGTTATGGTATGCAGCTAGATGCTTCAGCGAACTGCGCATTTCGGGTATTAGCAATTGACCGTTTGCCTGGCAATAATGGTTTTGGGGGTGCTCAGGCTACCCAACAATCTGCGCTAGATTTCATTAACTTCCCAATCCGAAACTCGATTACCCTACAATCAGCCTCGCACGCTGTCAGTACGATTAACAATGACCCGGTTAACAATTCTGTGATCTGCGGGAGCCAATTAGGCGTCAGAACCATAGGGACTGTCACAACGAGTACTGGTACTTTTACTCCAGATCCAAACCGAGGCGGTATCAATGAAGTCAGTCTTGCAACCGACGTCCCGCTAACAGTGGCCGCACCAGTAATGGATAATCTAATCGGTAACACTAGTGGGCCTTGTTTTCGCGGTCAACAGCTGACACTGATCTTTACTCAGCCAGTTGCCGGTGGTGTACTGGTGACATTTGATGCGGTTTTTAAGCTAAGTGGTTCGGTAGTTGACTTTAATTCCAGTGCGGTTAGTGCTGTTTCTTTTATCTATGATGGTATCTCTTGGAACCAAGTCAGTTCGCGACTCAATTCCGCCTACTATAATGCTGGAGGATCTTCCCTGCAGACTCCGACAGCAGGGACATACAAGCCTAACCTGCGGGTTGCTAGAATCCACCAGGTTTTACTGGACAGTGGTAACGGCTCGGGTCAGACGACAATAAGCTCACCCAACAACTTGACACCTGGTGCTGAGCTGACCCTGCTCCTGACACAAGACGGTACTGGCGGACGCAGCATGGCGTTTAATGGAGTATACGGGATCAACTACGATTTCCGATTGGACCCAACGCCAAATGCTACTACTGCCCTCCGTTTTATCTCACCCGATGGTACTAATTTAGTGCAGCTGACGGGTGGACACGAACTTCATGCTGCCGGAAGCGCATCGTCTCTGGGCGGTAGTTATACACCTGACTCACGGTCTGGGCATGTGCACACACTAACGCTTGACCAGGGGGTTGATATATACGCCCCCACACACCCTGTTGCTGGTGGACGTCTAATGCTAGTTCTAACGCAGGACGGCACGGGTAACCATGCTATTACATGGGGCGGAAGTCTGTCATCCATAACATGGCAGCCCCAGGCAGCCGCTGCTTCGGTCTCTACAATTGAATTAGTGCACAACGGTGCTGCTTGGGTGCAGTCGGCCGCTTATCCAACAGCATCGGTTACGACACATGCCACTACACATGCGGCAGGGGGTTCGGACAGTCTTATTAGTACCGTGTTTGTTGCCCACCCCTCAAAGCGCGGCCTAAACGCTGTAACGCTTGATCCGGAATCTGCCTCTAACAACTCGCAGCTGGTTTCCGGCATCATATATCTCAATCGCGTTACAGCGCTCAGGTCCGAAACGATTACCAAGCTATACTCGGCCGTGCAAACGGGCGGTGTCACGCTTACAGGTGGCGGGCAGTGTTGCATGGCCTTGTTAGATGCTAACGGCGCGCTACTCCAACTATCTCCAACAGACATGTCTGCTCAATGGAACACCACAGGAACAAAAACAGCAACTATCACCGGCCAAGCAGTAATACTAGGGACTGATTATTATATTGCGTTTCTTTGTAACGGCACGACAATGCCATTATTTGCTCGGGGCACAGTTACTCCAGGACTAGGTAATGTTGGTCTTGCGCTTGCTGTATCAAAGTTTGCTACTGTTACTACGGGCGGTCAAACAACCATAAGCTCGGTGAATCTCACGAACTCTATAACGTCTGCCAATGCTGCTTTTTGGGCTGGAATGAGCACATAGATAACTACCGAGCCATGTGGGTTTGGGGCCTTGCGTAAAAGCCCGCAAACTGTTAGTATTAGCGAGTTAAATATTAAAGCAGTTTTGGAGTCATATCCTCTTTAGTCAGCTCCGTGCAGGACGGCTACAGTTTCCAAGACGAAGAACAAGGAGAAATACATGGCATCTACAGAAGTAGATATCAAAAAACTAATGGAAGCGGGGGCGCATTTTGGCCACAAGACCAGTCGTTGGCACCCCAACATGGCTCAGTTCATCCACTCAAAGCGCGAAGGTAATCATATTATTGATCTGACTAAAACTGTTGAGTGCCTAGAAGAAGCTCTGAGCTTCCTGGAGCAGACTGCAAGCGAGGGCAAGCAAATAGTATTTGTTGGCACCAAACGCCAAGCGCACGACATTACCAAAGCCGCTGCTGAAGCGACCAAGATGCCTTATGTTGTTGAGCGATGGCTTGGCGGGATGCTTACTAATCGCACAACTATCGGCGGGCGCATTAAACACCTAAAAGACCTGGAAGAAAAGATGGAAAACGGCCAGCTGGCAGCTAAATACAGCAAGCTGGAAGTTCAAAGATTTCAGGAAGAAATTGATGCCATGAATCACATCTACGGTGGTATTAAAGATATGACGGCGAAGCTTGGCGCGGTTTACGTTACAGATATGATCCACGAAGCTAACGCTGTAAGAGAAGCCAAGAAGCTTGGTGTGCCGGTCGTTGCGATTGTGGATACAAATGCAGACCCCGCCAAAGCGACTTACCCGATCCCATGCAATGACGACGCCATAAAAGCACTAAAACTGATCACTGATTACGTACAGGCAGCTATAGAAACAGGCCAAGCCAAGCATGCTAAAAAAGCAGACAAACCCACCGATAAAGAAGGGCAAAGTGACGCGAAAGGCGACAAGTAATGTCAGATATAACCGTTGAAGAAATTAAACGTTTACGCGAGTTGACCGGCGTTGGGATTACGGATGCAAAACAAGCACTGGTAGACGCGAACGGCGACTTTGACACAGCCCTTTCTGCCATGCGCAAAAAAGGTTTGACCAAAGCCGAAAAGCGCGGAGAACGCGAAGCCCGTTCCGGAATCATTGGTACGTACAACCATGATAGTCGCATAGGTGTATTGGTAGAGGTTAATTGTGAAACCGATTTTGTTGCTCGAACCGATGAATTTCAGGCCATGGTCAAAGACATTGCCATGCACATTGCAGCTAGCGCCCCAGAATTCGTTTCCCAAGACGATATCCCAACCGAAGTCCAGGACGTCAAAGCAACTGAATTCGCCGAAAAGGCAAAATCAGAGGGCAAACCAGACAGCATGATTGATAATATAGTAGAGGGAATGCTCAAGAAATATTTTGCAGAACGTTGTTTAATTGGCCAGCCATTCGTCAAGAACCCCGACCAAACAGTCGAAGCATACATTAAAGAGCACATCGCCAAACTGGGCGAAAACATCGTCGTCCGCCGCTTCTCCCGTATTGTGCTAGGCGAGATTAATTGAGATGCTAAGATACTGAATATGAATCCGCAGCAAATTGTGAACCAGGCAACCAACAAATTTCAGCAATCATTGAGCCATTTTCAGGAAGAGCTGAAGAAAGTTAGGACTGGGCGGGCGCACCCCAGTATGCTGGACAGTGTTACGGTGAGGGCTTATGGCACAGAGATGCCGCTCATACAAGTGGCCAGTGTGACCGCATCCGAGGCTCAACAGCTTCAAATCACGCCTTTTGACCCCAGTAATCTGCAAGCTATCGCTGCCTCTATCCGTGACAATCCATCACTTGGCATGAACCCGATGGATGACGGCCGGGTCGTGCGCGTGCCCATACCGCCACTTACAGAAGATCGCCGTAGGGAATACGTTAAGCTCCTAAACAGCAAGGTTGAAGATGCAATGGTTAGCCTGCGCAATGCCCGACACGACGCCATGCGTGATATTGATCAGGCCAAAAAAGACAAACAAATTGGCGAGGACGATGCTAAGCGCTTAGAAAAACAAGTAGACGAGGTGATGAACACAACTAAGGCCGAGATCGAATCGCACGCAAAATCTAAAGAAGCCGAGATAATGACCGTTTAATCAGGTATAATCCCTAAGATGTCCGATAAGCCAACTATTCCTGCTCACATCGGTTTGATCCTTGACGGTAACCGGCGGTGGGCGAAAGCCAAGGGTCTGCCAAGTTTTGACGGACACAACCGTGGCTATGAAAACCTCAAAACAATAACTAAAGCAGCCATAAATCACGGGGTTAAGTACGTTTCAGCTTATATTTTTTCTAAAGAAAACTGGAATCGTACATCCGATGAAGTCAAGTATCTTATGGCCTTGGCCTACATTTTGTTGAATAAGGACATTGCCGAGCTGAACAAAGAAAATATTCGGGTTGTCTGTCTGGGCAGTCGGGAGCGCCTAAGCCCGAAGCTTATAAAAGCTATCGAAAAAGCTGAAGAAAAAACAAAAAATAATACTGCCGGCACCCTGGCGATTTGTTTTAACTATGGTGGCCGAGAAGAACTGGCCGATGCGGTTAGGCAGATAATAAATCAAAAAGTATCAAGTGAAGAAATCAATGACGACACCCTTGGAAAGTACTTGTATCATCCGGAGGTGCCCGATGTGGACTTTTTGATTCGCACATCTGGCGAGCAAAGGCTAAGCGGCTACTTACTTTATAGACTCAATTACTCAGAGCTGTACTTCATTAAAAAACACTGGCCGGATTTCACGGAGCAAGATCTGTATAGTGCACTTGAAGAATATTCCATGCGTCAAAGGCGGCATGGGGGCTAAGTGCTATAGGATATAACTAAAAAACTTTATATACTAAGTTTCATATGTCTATTGTGTTGCTAATATTTGGGATATTGATGTTTGTCGGCCTGGTGGTGATTCACGAAATCGGGCACTTTATCGTTGCGCGTAGAAACGGTGTGGACGTGGAGGAGTTTGGTATTGGTTTCCCGCCAAGAGCTAAGGTGATAAAGAAGAAAAACGGAACCATTTATACGCTGAACTGGCTGCCCTTGGGCGGGTTTGTAAAGTTAAAAGGTGAAAACGATGCCGATACAGCAGAGGGAAGTTTTGGTGCTGCCCGACTCGGGTCCAAGGTTAAAATTATTCTGGCGGGTGTGCTCATGAACTTTGTGGCAGCAGCGGTTATATTCACAGGCTTGGCGTTAATCGGAATGCCCAAGGCGGATCTAAAGGTTCTGCCTTTTTACGACAGAGAACAATTTACGATAGCTTCAGATACCAATATTATTAAGAGCCAAGTTTTTGTAGGTGTAGCTGAAGATTCTCCTGCCTCAAGGGCCGGGTTAGTAACCGGAGACGAGATAATACGGATTGGTGCGGAGCCAATAGCTAGCTCCAATATATTGCCCAGTGTAACCGAGGCCTACAAAGGCCAAACAGTTGATCTTTCATTCCGTCGCGATAACGGCTCTGAGCAAACAGTACAGGCGACGTTGAATCAAACATCTACGCAGAACACTGGTTACCTAGGTGTTAGTTCAATAAATCCACAAGTATTTAAGGCTACTTGGTCAGCTCCAATAGTTGGTGTTGCCACCGCTGTTCAATATACCGATCTTTCATTCCGTGGCCTAGGCTACGTAGTGCAGAATTTATTTAAAGGCCAAACCCAAGAGGCGCAAAATGCGGTTGCAGGCCCGGTAGCAATCTTTAAGTTAATTAGTGACTCAGCAGCAGAAGGCCTAGGTCAGATATTATTTCTTATCGCGCTGATCTCTATCAGCCTTGCTGTTATGAACGCTCTTCCCATACCGGCGCTTGATGGAGGGAGACTTTTTGTTACCTTAGTATTTAGGGCGCTTAGAAAGCCGCTGACCAAAGACAGGGAAGATTTAATACATGGCACCGGATTTATGTTGTTACTCGCATTAATTTTTCTTATTACATTCCTTGATATAAAAAGACTATTTACTTAGATGAGCGCTCACGATGAGCCTGAAGCAGTAGTTTCCGTGCGGCATCACGCACCGAAAGGCGACCGACTGAACGCCGTTTTTGCAGTATTTAGCGCGGTACTTATATACTTCTTGTCTCAGGTTATTGCTCTCAATCTGCTGGCAATCTACCTGACGACCCAAGGTGCGTCAGTTGGCGCGATAATCGAATGGTTAAGGACCGGGGTTATTGGTCCGTTTGTTAGCCAACTCGCTGTTGCGATTGTGGGCATTTTCCTTGTGCACGGGGTGATAAAACTATTAAAAACTAGATGGTCAACTATAGGCCTAAAGAAACCAAAACCTGTCGACCTTATCTATGCGTTCGTAGGCTATGGGTGGTACTTCGTTATTTATCTTGTAGCTGCTTATTTTATAAGTAAATTTTTGAATATTATTGATGTAACGCAAGCACAGCAATTAGCATTTAGTACAGACACCTCAGGCATAGCATTGGTGTTAGTGTTTCTAGGCCTTGTGGTCCTGCCACCACTTTACGAGGAGGTTCTAACTCGAGGGTTGTTGTTCACGGGCCTACGTAAAAACCTACCTCTACCTGTAGCTGCAATAATAACCAGTTTATTGTTCGGTGCGGCGCATTTGGGCTGGAGTAGTGGGGAACCGCTGCTTTGGATTGCCGGTATTGATACTTTTATTTTGTCTATGGTGTTGGTCTATCTTAGGGAAAAAACGGATAGTTTGTGGTCGGCCATAGGGCTACACGCCATCAAAAATTTGGTAGCCTTCACCGTACTTTTCATTATTTAATGTACAATGAGAAGCATAGATGAGACTTTCGCAATTATTTACCAGAACAAGAAAAGACCACCCGGCAGATGAAGCGGCAAAGAACGCCCAGCTTCTGATACGAGCTGGATTTGTCCATAAGGAAATGGCGGGGGTCTATAGTTATCTACCTCTAGGTTTGAAGGTGCTAAACAACATATCACAGATTATTCGCGAAGAAATGAATGCAATAGGTGGCCAAGAAATACTCATGCCAGCTCTGCAAATTAAGGAGCGCTATGAGACGACAAACCGATGGGACGATAAAATTGTCGATAATTGGTTTAAAACAAAGCTGTCAAATGGTAGCGAGCTCGGGCTAGGGTTTTCCCACGAAGAAAACTTGGTTCCAATAGTGAAGAACTACATCAATTCATATAAAGATCTGCCCTTCGCACCTTATCAAATACAAACAAAGTTTAGAAACGAGTTGCGTAGTAAGAGCGGTCTAATGCGTGGTCGCGAATTCTTGATGAAAGATATGTATTCATTCGCGCTAACACAGCAACAGCACAATGGCTTTTATGATCAAGCTCAAAAAGCCTACCGCAGAATATACGACCGAGTTGGGATAGGTGATAGAACTTTTATGACTTTTGCGAGCGGTGGAAGCTTCAGTAAATTTAGCCATGAGTTTCAGACCCTCTCCGATGCGGGTGAGGATACTATTTACCTGAGCCGTGCCAAAAACATAGCAATTAATAAAGAAGTATTGACCGATGAAGTGTTAGTGGAGGTTGGCGTTAGCCAAGCTGACCTAGAGGAAGTTAAGGGCATAGAAACAGGTAATATTTTTAGCCTTGGTACTAAATTCTCGGGACCTTTTGACCTGGCGGTAGACGATGAAGCCGGCAACAAACAAACGGTGCTTATGGGTTGTTATGGGATTGGCGTGAGTAGAGTTATGGGCACAGTTGCTGAGCTGCTTAGTGATGATCGTGGGCTGGTATGGCCGGCAAGTATCGCACCGGCTAAAGTTTACCTTGCAAGGCTGGGAAATATACCTTCTGTGGTATCAGCAGCAGATGAATTGTACGAGGAGTTGACGAAACTAAACATTGAGGTAATATACGATGACCGGGATATGCGACCAGGCGAGAAATTTGCCGACGCAGACCTGCTTGGCATACCATATCGCGTCGTTATAAGCGAGAAGACGGTACGTGCCGGGACCTTTGAGCTAAAAGCAAGAACAGCTAAAGAAGCCGAGTTGCTGCCAAAGGAAGAATTAATAAAAACACTTGTTAGCTAAACGTTTGATATACTAAGCCAAATACGGGGCGAAGAGTACCCGGGAAGGGGCGGTTGCTATGAAAAAACAATTTCATCTTACTGCTGAGGGAGTTGCAGAACTAAAAAGCGAGTTAGCCGAATTGATCGCACTGCGTGGCCCGATTGCTGAACGTATCAAGCTGGCTCGTGAGTTTGGCGATCTATCCGAAAACGCTGAGTACACGTCTGCGCTTCAAGAACAAGATAAAGCCGAAAGTCGTATATCTGAGATAGAACACATTTTAATGAACGTGGTTATAATTCAGAAGCCGAAAAACGGCAGCAAGGTTCAGTTAGGGTCTACCGTGACTCTTAAGAATAACGGTACAACTAAAGAGTTTCAGGTCGTTGGAACGGTTGAAGCCGACCCGATGAGCGGTAAAATTTCAGATGAATCTCCAATCGGCCAGGCGCTACTTGGTCAAAAAGTAGGAGGTGTAGTTGAGCTTAAAACCAACGGTGAGCCCGCTAGCTTTAACATAATAGCCATCACTTAGTATGTCTATTCCCCGTAGCGTCCTTGACTCGGTGGGCCGCCGCGAAGTCTGTGATTTTGGAGTTGAGTTTGCTGAACGAGCGGGCCAGGAGCTGCTACGAGCTCAGACCCAAGGTGATTATGACATTGTGAAGAAGGCGGATGGCACCGACGTAACTACGACCGACAAGCTTGTGAACAAGTGGCTGATTGACGCAGTCAAGCTCCAATTTCCGTCCCACGGTGTGCTGGGAGAGGAGCAGTCTGTGGACCCAAACGCCGAAGTGTTATGGGTGGTTGACCCCATAGACGGCACAAGGTACTTTATTGGCGAAACTAGTCCGAATAATGAAGAGTTTACTTTTTCGTTAGCCCTGAGTGTACAGGGAGTGGTTGTGTTTGGGGTTGTGCTTGCTCCAAGACTCAACAAATTATACGTCGCGGAGCAAGGGCAGCCTACCAGACTTAATAACGAGGTAATCAAAGGAGTAAATCGAGACGGCTCACATCTGAACACCAAGTATGGTGCAATGCACTGGCAAGGGGCTGAGCCCGATCTTCAGTATCTTTCTAAGAAATTTCGGGCCAGTGCTAACAATACATACATGGGCTCAATAGCTCTACAGTTTTGCCGCGTTGCTGATGGTTTGTTAGGTTTCTCGGCTTTCCCAGGGCACAATGCACACGATATTGCTGCTGGCATTATAATCGTGAGACAAGCTGGCGGCAGGGTTACAGACCTAAAGGGGCAGGATATTAAGATTTCTCCTGCAGGCAATTACGGGGCTCTTGCCAGTAATGGTCTCGTACACGAAGACGTGCTATGTGAAATTAAAGAACATTGCGCTGCGAATTGAACCAAGTATTATACCGCCAACCACAAGAACCATCAGAAAGCTGAGTGCGACTTGATCAATGGTATGGCCCAACAATTTGCAGAAATTCCAACAATCGGATCCTGAAAGCTTGCCGTAAGATGAAACATATCAGATACTAAGCGGTATGCAGTGGATTAACCAGATAGCTGATGATGTAATTGCTCGTCACCCGGAAGGCGAGATATTAATTGAATCCGGCGGCACCCCCTCTGGCACTTATCATATCGGTCACATGCGCGAGATGGTGACGGCTGATGCGATATTGCTAGAACTAAGGAGGAGGGGCCGAAAAGCCCGCCATATTTATTTTGTTGATGACTTTGATGGCTTACGCAAAATACCAGTCAATGTCCCACCCGAGTTTGAAAAGTATTTAGGATACCCGTTATGTGATGTGCCGGCACCGGACGGCTCGGATCAATCCTATGCTGATTATTTTTTGCAAACACTGGTTGATGGCTGCAAGGCGCTAGGCATCGAAGTTGAGTATATCCGTGCACATAAAAAATATCGGGAAGGATTCTACGTGCCAGCGATTGAACGTTCACTTGAGCGGATTGATAGTGCTCGCCACTCACTAGAAACAGTAGCCGGACGCAAGCTGGATGAAAATTGGTCACCGATTCAAGTACTGGAAAACGGGCGCCTGAAAAAACGTAAATTTATCGGCATTGATACGGCTCAGAAAACTATTCAGTACGAAGACGTAAAAGGCGATAGTCGAATTGTAAGTTATGCGCGCGGTGAAGTGAAGCTGGATTGGCGACTGGACTGGCCGGGCCGTTGGTGGCTTCAGAGTGTGCATGTTGAGCCTTCTGGACGCGATCATATGACCAAAGGCAGCTCCTATGATACTGGTGTTCAGATTGTGCGGGATGTCTATGAAGCAGAGCCACCATATCCGGTTTCCTATGATTTCATAAATATGGTCGGTGACACCAAGAAAATGAGCGCCAGCAAGGGAACTGGCCTGGATGCAGTAGAGGGGTCAAAAATCATGCCGCCCGAGGTAGTTCGCTATTTTATCCTCAAAGCTCCACCGCTTAAAAGATTATATTTTGACCCGGTTAACGGAGTTGTTCAGCTGATGGATGAGTTTGCCGCATTTGCTGCTCAGTCTGATAGGAGCGAATCAGAACAACAGCTTTGGTATCTAGCCACACGTGGCAATGACGAGCGACGCAGTGTATCACGGGTGCCATTCTCTCATCTTGTGGCGAGCTACCAGGCGTCATTAAAAAATATTGATAAAACCCTGGATGTCATTAAGCGTACAGAATATGCGGATGTAGCTGTTTCGGAGGAAGAGGTAATAAAACACGAGCTTGAATTTATTGATGCATGGCTGGAAAAGCGTGCGCCGGAAGACGTGAAATTCAACTTAAAAGAAGAATTAAATATTAATGAATTCAATGACAAAGAGCGTCAATATTTGCTTCAACTCGCTGAAAAAATAGCTCAAGCACCTGAAGGCGCGGATGGGGGCTGGTTCCACAATGTGGTTTATGAACTCAAAGACAGCACCGAATTGGCTCCAAAAGAGCTTTTCACGATACTTTACCGGGCCATCATTGGAAAAGATTCTGGACCGCGCGCCGGTTGGTTCTTGAGTATTTTGCCTAGAGAATGGCTGCTCAAGCGACTTCGGCTAGAAGTTTAGTGATACAATACAGGCATCTATAAAGCGAGGGGGTAACTATGAAAGCGACCTGGAACGACAAAGTTATAGCGGAGGCGCCAAAAGAAGATTTAATTTATATTGAAGGCAACTGGTATTTTCCTCCAGGTTCAGTTAACCAAGATTTATTACAAAAAAGCGACACACCCTACACTTGTCCCTGGAAAGGTGTCTGCCAGTACTTCAATGTTGGGCGAGGCGATGATATAAGCCAGGATGACGCCTGGTCATATCCCGCTCCACTCCCTGGTGCTATAGAAAAAGTCAAAAAAGACTTTTCGGATTATGTAGCTTTTTGGCGCGATGTCAAAGTTAGCGAGTAGCTATCTGAGTAGGGCGATTTTCGCAGCTGGATGTTTCTGGGGGGTACAATTTTATTTTGACCAAGTGCCCGGAGTCGCTAAAACAACTGCAGGCTACGCCGGCGGGCATGTAGAAAACCCAACTTATGAACAAGTATGCGGCCATACGACAGGTCATGCAGAGGTGTTAGAGATTGAATTTGACCCTGAAACAGTTAGCTATGAGGTTTTGGTCAGACACTTTTTTAGAATGCATGACCCTACGCAGTTAAATCGCCAAGGCCCGGACGTAGGTGATCAATACAGGTCAACTATATTTTATTTTGACGATGAACAAAAGCTCGTGGCAGAAAGGGTTAAGGATGAGCTTCAAGCGCTAACCAAAATACCTATAGTTACTCAGATTGTGCCGGCCGTCCGTTTTTATAAAGCCGAGGAATACCACCAAAAATACACCGAAAAAACCGGCCAAGGAATGTGCCATATTCCGTATAAAGACATTTAATCTTAGAAGATTCATGATATAGTCTTTTTATGGTTAAAAAGAAGACTACTATTTCTAAAGTCGCTGCGAGTAAAAAATCCAAAGCAAGCAAGACAATCAAGAAAAACGTAACCCCTAAAACCGCAAACAGCTCAACTGTTGTGAAGACTAGAATCTTGCACAAGGCGAACTTAGTGTTACAGGCTGTGTTGGCTGCAATAGTGTTACTAATGGTTAAGCCGGTTTACTATGCTCTTTCGCTGAGCTTTGTTACAAAAGATGCGCTCTTAAGCGAATCTCAAACTGTTTTTGTTCCTGCGGAAAAAATATTGCTTGATTTTGATGTCAGATGGCTGCTTATATCAATGATTGTTGTTAGTGTAGTATATAGCGCATTGGTGTTGTCGCGTTGGCGCGCTAGTTACGAGCGGGCTCAGGCTGGGCGCGTTTATCTGTGGCGATGGGTGATGCTGGCGATTACGGGGGCTATCATGGTTAAAATCGCTGCTATAGTAAGCGGCGTAGAGGACATAGCTACACTTAAGATGGCTGGCGGATTTATGGTGTCAGCGATGGTTTTTGCTTGGTTAAGTGAAAGGCAGAACCAAAAAGCAGGGACAAGCACAACCGCACACTACTGGCTGTCGCTTGTAAGTGGTTTGGCGGCAATGTCCGCTATATTTGTCTCACTCTTTGGGACAATGCTTTACGGAATGATTCGTTTCCCTTGGTATGTTTATGCGCTTGATTTAGCGTTGCTGGTAGGGTTTTTGCTGGTCTTGTCTAACCTCAGGCGCTCTAATAAGCGCACCGGCCAATCAAATGATTATGAATTCGTTGAACGAAACTACGTGGTCACTGTAGTGTTAGCCCAGTTTGTATTTATTGCTATTGCTATAGCTGGTTTCGCCGCCTAAATCCTAGTGATATGGATGGGCACAAAACTCAGGCCAATAACCTCAAGACACGCTATCATCACAAACCATATTTAGTCAGACATCTTAGCCTTTTGGTTATTGCAGCCTGGTTGGTTTTTGTGGGAATTCTGGGGTTAACGCTTGGCACGCTACCAACCGGGCAGACACACGAGGTTTTATCAGTAGTAAGCACAATTAACGCTGCGACGGCGCCTTTTTCGTCGGACTGGGTTTCGTTTGCGTATGACCCGAACCGGCTTAGTATCATGAGTCGTGCAGATTATGTGCAACTTAGCCCGGGGCAGACGAGTGATTTAGCCCAGGCCAGCGTACGCCTCACGATTCAACCTCGACCCAGCCAAGCGTCAGCTAACAATTTAGCCCCAAGGAAAGTTCTGTTGAGTAGTTCTGACGATCAAATTGCAGGTGTAGGTTTTAGAAAGAATATCTATGAGCAATCTGTTGTGCTGGGCAATAAAAACTACAAGGTTTATTCAATTGAATGGGACGGACAAAACAGGACTATGCCGATTTCGCTGAAACTAGAAGGCTTACAAGCAAAAAATATGATGCCAGCAACTTTTCAAGCCGTATTAAACACGCTATCGTTTGCACCAAATGGACGTGTGCTTGCTGCCAAACAAACTGTGCCAGCAAGCTATGTAGCTGACTCGGTATCACCAGCAGTTGTAAAAATTTATCGTGTTACTTGTGGGACACTTGTTGTTGATAATCAAGAAGTAGGCGGTGAGCGTTGTGATGCATCGGCTGGATCAGGGTTTTTTGTATCGTCTGAGGGCTATATTGCGACCAGCGGTCATGTTGTAGCCCGTGAGGCAGAGGAGGTGTTGGTGGATTTGTTGCTGAACAACCCGGTGTCACTTAGTAACTTCTTAAAATATATGGGGTTAAGCGAAAACCAGGTGGCAGCTATGCGCGATAGGCCTGAGCTTTTGGCGGCTGTTATTGCGGGTTTGTACGATATCCCTAATAACACCATAAGGTTAAACAACAAACATAGCGTGCTACTTGTTTCACTTGGCGGGCGGGCTTTAGCTATTGACTCAGAGCAAGATGTCAAAAACTTGCTACACCTTAAAGATACAGATACGGTGAAACGGGCAAGCCTTACAGGGATAGACTATTCTCCAAAAGACCTTTTTGTCTTAGCCTCCGGTAACGAAGAAGGCTTCTCGACTAGCGATGTGGCGCTGATTAAGATAGACGCCAACAACACCCCCTATTTGAAGATATACGACGGCCAAGTAACACAAAACATGAAGATAACCGTTATCGGATTTCCGGGTGACGCAGACAATATTCTGACCGATAACAAGAGCTTGAGTGTGACGGCTACAAACGGCTCTATTAGTGCGATACGTGTGGCAGCTGGTAGTCGGTATAGGCTGTTTCAGTCTGATGCTGATGCGTCCCAGGGCAATAGCGGCGGTCCTGTAATTGACGAAGCAGGAGAGGCGCTAGGGTTACTTACATATCGTTACAAGAACGAAGAAGCAAGCGATGCCGCAAAAAGCTACATACGCGACATTGCGGACTTAGAAGATTTGGCGCACGAGAACGATGTTGTTTTAGGTCGAGGTGGTACCACACAAAACAGTTGGGAGCACGGCCTGCAGCTATTTTCAGAAAACCGATTCAGTAAAGCGATCCGAGAATTTGAAGCAGTCAAAGACGCATATCCTGCCCATCGTTTGGTGAATAGTTACTTAGCTGCTGCGAAAGAGGGTATAGTGGCGGGTCATGATGTTAGGGACGTGCCCTTTGCTATGGCGGCGGGCGCTTCGTTTATAGGAGCCTTTGGAGCCTCAGGAACTATTATCATAATGGCCAGGCACAACGCTAAGCACTTGTCATACAAATTGGCCACCACAAATAAGATGTATCGACCACATCATGCGAATTCATAGATTTTATACAGGCAGCGAAATAGAGCTTAAGCATGATTTTTGGGTGCACGATGCTCGCCTAGTTAATCAATGGCGTCGGGTTCTACGCATGGCACCCGGACAAGAGCTTGTGTTATTTGACGGCACAACACATGATCGGCTATACAAATTAATTGAGATAAATGAACGTGAAGCACACTTGCAGCTAATTACTGATTTTGAACGCAAGGTACCGAGCAAAGAAATTTATTTGTTATGGTCGCTACTCAAAAAAGACAAAAACGATTGGGTTTTGCAAAAATGTACGGAGCTAGGAGCTAGCCACTTTATGCCGTTATTGGCGGAGCGTTCCGAAAAGACTGGCTTTAACCTCGAACGGGCAGAGAAAATTGTGATAGAAGCTGCCGAACAATGTGGCCGCAGCGACATACCTGCGGTTCGTGAGCCCATGCAAGTAGAAACGGCAGTTACGCATTTTGATGGACGAGTGCCTCTGCTTGTGTGTGAGCAGACCGAATCTAATACAAGGACGGACATGGATAATGCCGGTATTTTAATAGGTCCAGAGGGTGGTTGGTCTGACTCAGAAAAGCAACTGTTCAAGGATCACCACCTCACGCAACTCAGCCTTCACGATTTTACCCTACGTGCCGAAACTGCTTGCGTCACTGCTGTAATGCAATTAATAAATTAAGCGGTAAGTATTAATGATCATAAATCCGATTTCGCATTCCATGCCAGGCGAATTTGAAGGCTGACTACATGACAAACTAAGGGGTGCCGACCCTGCTCATCGAACTCGCGACAATATATAGAAACTAAATCAGTCGAAACCGTGATGCGCTGCTAGCCTCCCTTAGGCCACGGATTAGCTGCTACAATATACCAGCATGAGCTACAGCAGAACACGAAGCCAACCATACAAGACCGGCCAAAAAAGCGCCTTTAAGATCAGTCGCAGCAAGATTGAACTTTTTATGCAGTGTCCTCGCTGTTTTTGGCTGGACGCTCGTATGAAACTATCGCGACCTAGCGGACCGCCGTTTCAGATCAACAAAGCGATTGACGAACTACTAAAAAAAGAATTTGATAGCTACCGCCTAAAGGGTAAGCCGCACCCGATCATGCTTGAATTCGGCGTGCAGGCTATTCCGTTTGCGCACGACAACCTCAACACATGGCGTACAAACTTCACCGGTGTAGCTACCTTGCATGAAGCAACTAACTTATATGTGTTTGGGGCTGTGGACGATATATGGGTAAATGATGATGGCGAATTAATGGTGGTGGACTATAAAGCAACTGCCAAACAAAGCGAAATTACTCTTGATGCGGATTGGCAGATTAGCTATAAGCGCCAAATGGAAATATATCAATGGCTACTCAGACAAAACGGTTTTCAAGTGAACGATACGGGCTATTTTGTCTACGCCAACGGCCGCCTAGATCTGGACAGTTTTAATAATCGCGTAGAATTTCGGACTAAAATTATTCCATACACAGGTGATGCGGATTGGGTTGAAAACGCCCTTCATAGAATGAAGGTTTGCCTGGAAGGTGAAATGCCGCCGGTTGGCACAGCTGCCATGGGTGGCGAGTGCGACTTTTGTACATATGCCAAACAACGCACGATTGACACCTTAGAGCACCTTGATAAAAAAGACATAACCGTAAAACAAGCTCTAAATAAACTGAAAACCTAGGGTATAATAACCCTATGTTAGATATTCAGTTTATTCGTGAGAATGCCGCACTTGTTAAAGAAAAGTCTAAGCAAAAAGGCTATGATGTTGATATAGATCAGCTGCTTGGTTTTGACGCCAAGCGCCGAGAACTTTTGGTACAAGTTGAAGGTTTACGCCGTCAGCGTAACAAACTAAGCGAACATATCAAAGGGCAGCGCCCCGACGAAGAACAAATGGCCCAAGGCAGGGATATTAAAGATCAGCTGGCCGACCTTGAACATAAATTAAACTCAATAGACCAAGAGTTTATTGCGCTGCTTAAGCAGGTCCCGAACATGCCAGCAGATGATGTGCCGGTTGGTGCCAGCGAAGACGAAAACGTAGTTGAAAAAGAGTGGGGAGATAAGCCGCAGTTTGAGTTTCAGCCTAGGCCGCACTGGGAAATCGCCGAGCCCCGCGACTTGGTAGATAAAGAACGCGCTGCAAAAATTGCCGGCAACCGTTTTGCTTATATAAAAGGGGGCTTGGTTCGCTTGCAGTTTGCGCTTATTCAATTCGTAATGGATATTCTTGGCGACGAACAGATTCTTATGCAGATTATCCAGCAAAACAATCTAAATGTTGCTGCTAAACCGTTCACGCCTATACTCCCGCCTGCGATGCTCCGGTCAGAGCCCTATACTGCATCAGCCAGACTCAACGCAGAGGAAGTCACCTATAAACTCGCGGACGATGATTTATGGTTAAACGCTAGCGCCGAACATACTCTTTGTACTATGTACTGGAACGAGATTCTGTCAGAAGATATGTTTCCGATCCGTTATATCGGGTATAGTACGAGTTTTCGCAGAGAGGCTGGCACCTACGGAAAAGACTCTGAAGGTATTATTCGTCTTCATCAGTTCGATAAGCTTGAGATGGAAGTTTTCAGTACACAGGAAGCAGGGGAGGATGAACACAAGTTACTAATTGCGCTGCAAGAATACATGGTTCAAAAACTTGGTCTTCCATATCAGTTAATTCGGAAATGCACATTTGATATAGGCAAGCCAAATGCCAGCGGTGTAGACCTGAACTGCTGGTTCCCGGGACAAAACAGATATATAGAGACCCATACCGCTGACTACATGACTGATTACCAAGCGCGCGATCTAAAGACGCGCATCCGGCGCAAAAGCGGAGAAACAGAGCTGGTCCATACGAATGACGCAACAGCTTTTGCTATGAGCCGTATTTTGGCAGCCATAGTAGAGAATTACCAGATAGTTGACGGACAAGTACGGGTTCCAGATGTCTTAAAGCCATACATGGGAGGGAAGGAGTCCATATGATAAAAAAATTGAAAATCAGTGGCGTGCACACAACTATCACAGATGAACTTAAAAAATACATTTTCAGAAAAATAGGTAAAGTCGACCGTTATATGCCCAGGCATGCGCGTGAATCGGCTCACGCCGAAATCTTGATCAAAGAAACAAAAGCAAAAGCCAGGAGACTACATACTTGCGAAGTTATTTTGAACCTGCCAGGGGAGGCATTCACCATCAAAGAAACAACTCTTAACCCCTTTGCTGCGGTAGATATCGTAGAAGCCAAATTAAAAACCCATCTAAAAAAATACAAAGAAAAACACAACACCCAGCGTTTGCACAGAAGAGTCCTGGCCCGCCTCCACCGTCGCACCGGAGCTTGACGTAAGACGCGACTTGACAAATGCGAACATAATATGATATAGATATATATATCTATATCAGAGAATAGAGGAGTATAAGTACGATGAGCCAGATGAGTGAGGCTGTCGGCGCCTCCGAGGGGCTGTCGCAGTATTGCCAGGCCAATGTAGTAACTGGCCTTGAAAGTTTGCTTAAGGGGCATGATTTAAGTGAGCCCCAAGTCTTTGAAGAGTTAGAGCGCGCTCAATGGGCGGGAGCGCTACTGATTGCCGATAGCCACAATGCTGGCAGTGATGCTCATTCGGCGCTTGATACGATTGACCCGCAATCTAATATGGCAGGATTTCGGGAATGGGATGGCGAGGCTCCAAAAGGCTACGACGATGCGATAAGAACCCAGTCTGTACTTTTTAAAACCGCATTACGTATAGCAACACTATCAGCCCACATTATTGCGAAGACGTACATAATGAGTCATGATGGTGATATGCGGCGCTTCCTGGAGAAGCATTCTATTGAAGTGCCTGTCTCCGTGGATAAAAAAATTACCAGTATTATTAATGGTCTAAGCCCACACGTTGTTAAGCCATGGCTCAAAGAACTATGGCTAGAACACCCCAAACTCACAGAGATCGCGGAAATTAATAGTAAGCTGCTAGGTATATCCGGCCAACACTACGAGTTTATCCTCCCAATTAATATTTCTCCGCCACAACGATTTTGCGAAATATCTGCGATGCGACCCGATGTTGTGCAAGAAAATGTAACCAAAGAACGTGAAAAGGCGGAGACGAAAAGAGACCAAGCATTAACTGCCCTCCAAAATGTTTGGACATCAGTTTTTGGCCCGTTGCATCAGACTCCCTATCGTAACGATACGATACAGGCCATTACTGATAACATCCCAGATGTCGACCCTCGTACCGCAAAGGATGCGGTTCACTTTTTAGGGGTTATGGATAACGATCGGGATGCGGAGCCTCTCATTGACGAGAGTCAGCTATTATACGAGCATCAAAAACAACTGAAAGCAGAGGGAGATGCAGTCTGCGAGCTTCAAGAAGTTGCACAGCTTCACAAAGAATTAAATGTCGAAATGCCATCAGCGGATAGCGTTCAGAAGCGCTTCAGACAGGCGGTGGACTTGTTACTTTATCTATACGAAAGGTTTGAATTACTGCCAGGCAGCACAAATATGCCTGCCCCATTACAATCATTGATGCCATTCCAACTTGAACATTATTTGAAAAAGCTCATAAAACAGCCCGAGCTTGACCCGCGCTGGTTCCAGAGATAATAACTTCAAAACACAACATATCATGCTGGCAATGTTTATCCCTGATGAGGTACAATAGCCTTTATTGCTGACGATACAGTCAACTCAGAGGGGAGCGTATAATGAAGAAGATTTTAAAACGGGTGCTAGGCGACCCGCAAGCTAAAACAGTGAAGCGGCTCCGAAAAAGAGTTAAAGATGTTAACGCGCTGGCTGAGACGTACAAAAAAATGTCTGACAAGCAGCTCAAAGAGCAAACCGCCAAGCTCAAAAAGCGCCTAGAAAAAGAGTCTCTAGACAAGATATTGCCGGATGCTTTCGCTGTTGCGCGCGAGGCTGCTACGCGAACCCTTGGCCAGAGGCACTTTGATGTGCAACTTATAGGGGGCATGGTTCTACACGAAGGCAACGTTGCAGAAATGAAGACCGGAGAAGGTAAAACCCTAGTTGCAACCCTGCCAATCTATCTAAACGCGTTGACCGGTAAGGGCACCCACGTAGTCACAGTCAACGATTATCTGGCACGACGTGATGCAGGCTGGATGGGACAAGTTTATGACTTCTTAGGCATGCAGACAGGTGTAATAATCGCTGACGAATCATACGTGTATGATTCAAAATTTGATAACAAAGAGCACGAAGACGTAAGGTTGCGGCACTTGAAACCTTGTACTCGCCAAGAAGCCTACAGGGCAGACATTACTTACGGTACCAACAATGAGTTTGGCTTCGACTATCTTCGTGACAATATGGTTCGCGAGACAGAACAGTTACGCCAGCGCGAACTTAATTACGCTATCGTGGATGAAGTGGACTCTATTTTAATTGATGAAGCACGTACGCCACTTATTATCTCTGCCCCGTCAGTTACCAGTGGTATCGCCTACGCACAATTCGCTAAAGTCGTACGCAATCTTAAAAAAGAACAAGATTATACAGTAGACGAAAAACGCCGTGCAGTGGTGCTGACAGATGACGGCGTTGAGCACGTGCAGCGCATACTCGGCATTGATAACCTATACGGTACGGATAATATTCGAACAATTTATCACCTTGAGCAGGCATTAAAAGCCCAAGCTATTTTCAAGCGTGACAAAGATTATGTTGTGACGTCAGACGGCGAGGTCGTGATTGTTGATGAGTTTACGGGGCGCTTGCTAAAAGGTCGGCGCTATAACGAAGGCCTGCACCAAGCGATTGAGGCCAAAGAAGGAGTCGAGGTCCAAGAAGAATCCATGACGCTTGCGACTATTTCATTCCAGAACTACTTCCGCTTATACGACAAACTTTCAGGCATGACCGGAACCGCTCTGACAGAAAGCGAAGAGTTTCATCAGATTTACAAACTAGACGTAATTGAGGTGCCGTCCAACAAACCGCTGAGACGCGACGACAAGCCAGACCGTATCTACAAAACTGAGCTTGGCAAATTCAAAGCTATTGCAGAAGAAGTCAAAGACGCGCAAAAACGTGGTCAACCAGTGCTGATCGGTAGTGCATCCATAGAAAAGAACGAGGCGCTCAGTGTGCTCTTGAAGCAAAAGAAAGTGTCCCATCAAGTCCTCAACGCCAAAAACAACGAGCGCGAAGCGTCAACTGTTGCCAAAGCGGGAGAAAAGGGCGCTGTCACACTGGCCACCAACATTGCTGGTCGTGGCACAGACATCGTGCTCGGTAAGGGTGTAACAGAGCTAGGCGGTCTGTATGTTATCGGTTCAGAGCGACACGAGTCTCGTCGTATAGACAATCAGTTGCGTGGTCGTGCTGGTCGCCAAGGTGACCCAGGTCTGACCCAATTTTTCGTCAGCACAGAAGATGACCTTATGCGTATTTTTGGTGGTGATCGCATCGGCACAATAATGCAACGCCTTGGGGTAGATGACGAGACACCTATCCAGAACAGGGTGATAAGCAAGAGCCTAGAGGGCGCCCAGAAAAAGGTTGAGGGGCACAACTTTGATATGCGCAAAAATGTTGTTCAATACGACGACGTCATGAATCGTCACCGCCGCGCAACGTACGCAATGCGCCGAGACGTGCTAGTACAAGAGGACATCAGTAAGCGAATTAAGCTCTACATTCAGGAGGAGGCGCAAGCGCTAGCTAGTTCGCCCTTGTTAACCAGTGATCAATTTGAAACTACGCTAACCGAAGTATTTCCGTTTGACGACAAGGTCCTGGACAAGTTGTTCGATAGCCCGGCAGACAGGTTCAGCCAAAGTCTTGTAGAGGCTGCGCGAGAGCTGTACGAAGGCCGGGAGGTTTCGTTCACTAAAGATGTTATGCGCAAAATAGAGCGTGATATTTACCTACAGATACTAGACAATCTTTGGATGCAGCACCTTGAGAACATGGACCATCTGCGAGAAGGTATACACTGGATTAGCGTTGGGCAAAGAGACCCACTGGTTGAGTATAGACGCCAAGGACAACGATTATTTGAAGATATGCAGACGACACTTCGTCATGATGTTGTACGGACCATCTTCCATTCACGGCCGGTCAACCCTGATGAGCTGGACCAGCCGATAGAAACCGAACTGACTAGAGCTGCCCGCAAGTCGGTAGATAATGCTGACCGTATTATGGAGGCAGACGAGTTCCACGAGACCGACTTCGTGCCGCTAAAAGTAGAGAAAGCCGAAAAGCGCCAAAAGCACGAGAAAATCAAAAAAACTCGCAAGGCTGAACGTCAAAGGCGACAAAAAGCAAAGCGAAAGAAGAGATAGGACCCAGCCCATGAAGCACTCGGTAACTGAAGTTGTACTGCAAAATGGCGCCCGCGGACTTCTTTTGCACATACCTGACGCCACTGTCATGACATATGAAATGAATTTTCGCGCAGGCGAATATCAAGTCACAAAAGAGAAGTGGGAAACCCCACACATTATGGAACATGTTTTATTAGGTGCTAATGAACTGATCCCTAAGGCGCGTCTTTTCCAGGCGGAGTTTGAAAAAAACGGAGCCTACTGTAACGCCAGTACCGGTACCTACGACATAACATACGAGGCCGAGTGCGCAGATTTTGAATGGGACCGCATACTTGATCTAATGATGATAGCTATCACGAAACCCTTGTTTCTTCAGGATGAATTTGAGGCGGAGTTCGGCAACGTTCGCGAGGAGTTAACCGCTCGATCCAATAATCATTTCCGCCACTTGAGTTTAGCTCTCCGTGAAGCATACGGGTTTGCTGTATTAACAGATCAAAAACGTTTATTAATGATGAGAAATGTTGCCCTGGAAGATATACGCAAACACTACACCAGCACGCACACAACTAGCAATATGAGGTTCGTGATTGCGGGCCAGTTGCCCCCCGCCCGTCGAAAGATAATTCGCCACTTGCTGGGTGCAGCAGAGCTGCCAGGGGGCGAAGGAAGGCTGGAGCTACCACAAGAGGTCGCTCAGAAATTACCAAGCCCACTATACATACCAAACCAAACGGTTGAAAATTTGTATTTCTATATTGATACGTTCATGTCCCGCCGTATGCGGGATCCAGAATCGGACGCCCTGGGTCTTATCAACACCATGCTGACGGAGACGCTTTATTCTCGTATCCTTGGCAGTGCTCGCGAGAAAGGCTTGGTCTATAGTATGAGCTCTGGTTTTGGGCAGACGCGCGATAACAGTAATTGGTGGTTTGGTGCTCAGGTTATGCCCAAAAACGCCCCTAAACTATTTGATATTATTATGAAAGAACTTCACTCTGTTTTTGAGGGCGATATAGACGACGATGACGTTACCGCAGCCAAACAATATGCTTTGGGTCGCTACCAACGGAGCGGTCAAACGGCTGGAGGTACGGCGGCAGGCTATAGCTACCGATATTTCTTTGATGATGTCGTAGATGATTACTACAAGCTTCCTGAACGTATTCGTGCTGTTTCAAAAAATCGTATTATAACAATCGCCAAGGCAATGTTTGAAGAAAATATTTGGGGAATGGGCGCTTTGGGCAACGCTGGCGAGCCTGTGGTGAACAAACTACACGACAAACTTAAGCCACTATGGAAGTCATAGGCAAAGCGACCGGCATATATTTCTGGATAAGTTATAACTGGTTCTTGAAGTATAATTAACAGTCATGGAAGACCACGCCAGACACCTTCTAGTTGATGTAGAGAAGGCGATAACACAATTAAATATCGTTGATGACGAGCAAGCGCTACTTAAATTGCGCGAGTCTTCTGCTGAGCCTGATTTTTGGCAGAACAATATCCGCGCCCAAAATGTAATGAAGCGCCAAGTACGGCTCGAGCAGCGTATCAGTCCCTGGCGTCAACTAGAGCGCGCGGTTCGTGACATCTACGACTTGGTTATACTGAATGATAAGAGTTTGGCGGACGACCTAGCACGACAAATAGAAGAACTAAAAAAACGCTTTGACGAACTAAAATCCCGGCTCAAGCTAAGCGGTCCATACGATGACCGAGATGCCATCCTTGGCCTATATGCAGGGGCTGGCGGTACGGATGCGCAGGATTGGGCGCAGATGCTACTAAGAATGTATATGCGTTGGGCTGAGACAAACGGGTTTACTGTAAAAACAATCGAGGAGTCTGCCGGTGAAGAGGCGGGCATAAAAAGCGTAACGATTGAAATTAGTGGCGATTACGCCTTCGGGAAACTAAAAAGCGAACACGGCATACATCGACTGGTCCGCCTAAGTCCGTTCAATTCCGACAATTTACGCCAGACCAGTTTTGCTAAAGTTGAAGTATTGCCTAAGATAGATGCGCCCGAAGACATCAGTATAGACGACAAAGAATTAAAAATTGATGTCTACCGTAGTGGTGGCAAGGGCGGCCAAAGCGTCAACACAACCGACTCGGCGGTAAGGGTTACGCATCTGCCGACAGGTATAACCGTAGCTATCCAGAACGAACGTTCTCAGCTACAAAACAAAGAAACCGCCATGACGATACTGCGTTCTCGCCTAGCCCAGCTACAGATCGAGCAGCATGCTGAGCAAATAGGCCAGCTAAAGGGTCCGAATCAGTCAGCCGAATGGGGCAATCAAATACGTTCGTATGTACTGCATCCTTATAAACAGGTCAAAGACCTCCGTACCAAATACGAGACAAGCGACACCGAAAGCGTACTTGATGGCAACCTAAACCCCCTAATAGAAGCCTATCTGGAACACACAATGGGCAACGGTTAAGTTGACAAAACATAAGTGTTTTGCTATAGTTTGACCATTCATTTAAAAACAAAAAGTAAAAAGGAAATAAAATGAATCCAGACGACCAAAATCAACCACCAACAATGTCACCAGCTCAGGGCGAGCCAGCGCAGCAACCAGCAGTAGTATCAGGACAGCCTGAACCACAAGTAATCACTCCTACTGAACCGGTCGCCGGAGTATCTTCAGCGCCAACAGAGCCAGCAGGTTCTTCAGCCGACGGGCCTCCTGTAGCAAACTCTGAACCAACTCCAGCTATGCCGGAGACTGTGCCGGTAGCTCCAGTTGCACCACAAGATTATTCTATGCCACCTGAACCAGCTCAACCTACCTTAGAGCCAGACCAACCTCAGGTCCCAAGCCCGGCTCCCGAGTTACCATCCCAACCGCCAGAACCACCAGCTGCACCAACTCCACCACCCGCAGTTTAATTGCTTTTGCTATAATGTCTGAGTGATATTACTGGACAGGGTAACAAAAGTATATAGCCGAACAAACACAGCTCTTGATCGCATCAGTTTGCACGTTGAGCCCCGCGAATTTGTTATTATCGTTGGGGCCTCTGGTGCGGGCAAATCAACTCTCCTAAAGCTTCTAACAAAAGAAGAGAAGCCTACGAGTGGCAAGATAGTGGTTGGTGGTCTGGACTATGACAAACTACGCGATAAGGACATACCGCTGGTGCGCCGTAAAATCGGCGTAGTTTTTCAGGACTTCAAGCTTCTGCCTAATAAAAATGTATTCGAGAATGTATCGTTTGCTCTTGAAATTGTAGGCTATGGTAATCGTGAGATCGCACACACCGTACCTAAAGTCCTGGATATCGTTGGTCTTAAGGGCAAGGAAAAACGCATGACCGGCGAGCTATCGGGCGGTGAGCGCCAGCGTGTCGCCATTGCCAGGGCTGTAGTGCGCCAGCCAAAAATTCTAATAGCTGATGAGCCTACGGGAAATCTTGACCCCAAATACGCATGGGAAATCATTAAGATCCTAGAAAAAATCAACCACTACGGAACAACAGTTATTTTAACCACTCACAACCAAGACATAGTGAATAAACTAAAAAGACGAGTTATTACTATCAGTGACGGCCGGGTCGTCAGTGACCGCGCGAATGCTCGGTACAACAACGAGGACTCAAAATGACTAAAAAAAAGCCCAACAAACCCCGAAAGCAAGGGAACCATAAGGCGATAACTTTTGGCCGAATTATCAAGACCGGTGGTCAGAATTTTATTAGAAACGCCTCGCTATCTATAGCTGCAGTGGCCGTAATGATAATTACACTTAGCATAATACTGTTCTCTTACATTGCTAACGCCACGTTTGCGCATACGATTCAACAGATTGAAGATAAAATTGATGTCTCTGTATATCTCAAAGACTCTGTAACCGAAGAGCGCAGAGATCAATTAATTTCTGACATAAAAAACATGGGCAATATTCGTTCGGTGGAATATGTATCAAAAGAAAGGGCGCTGGAAGAGTACAAGGCGGCTAACAACGACGACATAGACCTGTTGCTGGCTATCTCTCAAACCGATAATCCGCTTTTTGCTCTCTTGCGCATAAAGCCCTACGATGTAGACCGAATTGACGGCATACGTGATTACGCAGAAAAACCTGAGATCAAAGAGCTGCAAGCTGACGAGACTTCGTATTCTGGTGACCGGAAGGAAGCAATTGACAACATTACCAATAGCACTCGTTTGTTGCAGCGTATCGGAATTATAGGGGTAATTGTTTTTGCGATCGTATCGGTGCTGATTATCCTTAACACAATCCAGATGGCTATATTTAATCGCCGGGAAGAGCTTAAGATTATGCGTTTGCTAGGGGCGAGCACCTGGTATATAAGGGGGCCATTTATTGTTGAAAGTATATTATACGGTGTCGTGGCAGCTATTGTGTCAGTAAGCCTATGCGAGGCGCTTCTCTCGGTTCCTCAAGTTACGCTGAGTACTAGCAGTTTCGGCTTGCTAGACATAACGTACGCAGGTGAATTTTTTTCACAGCGCTTGTGGTCAATTTTGACCTTGCAGCTACTAGTAGGTATAATTATTGGTGCTGCGTCATCCTTTATTGCCACGCACCGCTATCTAAAATTCAAGACATCCAAATAAACAGTGTGCAATTCGCTCAACCGCAAATCATTTGCAGGGACGAGCGCAGGATTGAACTCTATTTTATAACTGCTGGGGGGTTGATTTACTAGTCAATGCATGGTACTATTAAGAAGCTAATGCTAAAACAAAAAAATAAAAACACTATCTTAAGCCAAACCAGAAAGTTTATAGTTTTGCTTGTTGTGGCTGGATTTGCTGCTGCGCTAGTCATGCCGTTGGCGCGCGCCCAAACTCACCAGAACCAGATAAACCAACTAAAGGACGAAAACGCTCACTCCCACGCTCTGGTAGATGCTTTGCGCATAAGGGCGAGCGATCTACAGTCTGCCATAAATAAGCTTCAGGACAGAATCAATCAATTACAGGCTCAGATTCGCGAGAACGAGAACAAGAGTAATGCGCTGAGAGAAGAGATCAGACTTGCTGAAATTGAACTGGTCAGACAAAAAGATGTTCTCGGGCAGAGCATACGCGCCATGTATACAGAAGGTCAAATAAGCATGATTGAAATGCTGGCAACAAGTAAGGACCTAAGTCAGTTTGTGGACAAGCAGCAGTACCGCGAAGTCGTGAGGAACAAGATAAAGGACCAGGTAGATAAGATCACAGCTCTAAGACTACAGCTTAGGCAGCAGCGAGAACAAATTGAACAGCTTATCAAAGAAGACAAAGAACTTGAACAAGAGATAGGCGCTCAAAGGGCAGAGCAGAACAAACTACTTAATTTAAATCAAGCTGAACAGGCGGCCTTCAACTCCCAAATAAAAGAGAACAACAAGAAGATTAATGAATTAATAGCAGCCCAAAACGCCCTTGCTAGACGTCTTGCGGGTGGCGTGTTTGTTAGCCTTGGCCCAGTCAGCTCAGGCGATGTAATAGGCACCGTGGGTAACACGGGCTTCTCGGATGGCGCGCACCTGCATTTAGAGGCAAGGAACTCTGGCGGCGGGTTGATTAACCCTAACTCTAAGCTTGAAGGTGGCGGGTGGATATATCCTGTTACCCCTGTAAGGATTACGCAACAGTATAACGTCTATAACCCGGTATATCTCTCAGATCGTCATCCTGGCATAGATTTCGGCGGTGCAGGCCTGCCTGTCAAAGCGGTCGCTGACGGCCAAATAATTTCACGAGGATGTTCGGCTGACTCATCATTTTTTAATCGTACCAATGCATATGGTTACGCAGTCGTTATCCAGCACAATGACGGTACGTTTAGTGTTTACGCTCATATGATTCCACCTAGCTCGGGTTATTCACACTGCAACTACTCAACCTATTAGGGGAGCCGAGAACCCTATAAACAAGCTGTAATTTTAGTACTGTCACAGACCGTAGGCAATAATAACCGTCAGTGTGAGATAATGAATATGTTATTCAAAATAGAGAGGTTTTTCTGTGCGAAAGTTTGAATTATTCTCTAAACCTGTAGTCGGGTTGGCCATAGCTTGTTTGATATTTTATATTGGATATGTAGCGGGTAGTTCAGGGCTGGTAACAAATAGCCTAAGAAGTCGCCACCAAGCCTCGCAAAACGACTTGCCCGAAAACCTGGACTATGCGTCGGTTGAACAAGTCTATGATTCATTGCGCACTAACTACGATGGAGAATTAAGTGCTGACGACCTATTGGATGGGCTTAAAGAGGGCTTGGCTCAAGCCGCGGGAGATCCATACACAGAGTATCTCGATGCCAAGGAATCTGCTGACTTCGACGAACAACTGACAGGCAGTTTTACTGGTATCGGCGCGGAGCTAAGCAAGGAAGACGAAGTCATAGTCATAATTGCTCCAATCGCTGGATTTCCAGCCGAAAAAGCAGGGTTGAGGGCAAAAGATATAATTACTAAAATTGATGGCGAAAATGCGCTGGATCTTTCGGTTTCAGAAGCGGTCAAGAAGATCCGTGGCCCGGAAGGCACAAAGGTCACGCTGACAATCATTCGTGAAGGGCAGGCGTCTGAACTGGAGTTTAAGATTACTCGCGCACAAATAAATATACCTAGTGTAACCTCAGAAATATTAAGTGGTAACATCGGCTATATGAAAATCAGTAGGTTCGGCGAAGACACTGCCGAGCTGGCGCGGGCTGCAGCAAATGACTTCAAACAAAAAGCAGTCAAGGGGGTGATTCTGGATGTCCGTAATAATCCCGGCGGACTCTTAGACGCTTCAGTAGATTTATCTGCAGTGTGGGTCAACAGAGGCGAAACAGTACTAGAAGAAAAACGGGGCGGTAAAACAATCAAGACGTTTCGGGCAAATGCCGGAGCTATATTAAACGGTACGCCAACAATCGTGCTTATTAACGAAGGCAGCGCCAGTGCTAGCGAGATTACCGCAGGTGCATTAAAAGATCACGGCTTGGCGCGTTTGCTTGGTGAAACTACTTTCGGTAAAGGCAGCGTACAGCAACTAGTAAACTTCAAAGACAACACAGTTCTGAAAGTAACCATTGCGCGCTGGTATACCCCAAGCGGTAAAAATATTGACGAAGAAGGCATAGAGCCTGACGAAAAGATTGCTCGCACCAACGACGACTATGCAGCCCATCGCGACCCACAAAAGGACAAAGCCCTAGAACTTTTACAAAGATAACAATCGCTACACAACAGACGCAATATCTCTTTCAGAAAAAACTTTTCTAAATCATCCTTCAGGTTCGGTTAGTCGTATGTTAGAGTATGGTTCATAAAGAGAGGTGTTTATAGTGGCTAAGCGGCCTACTAAGTATGTGTTTGTTACTGGTGGTGTGCTTTCCGGGCTCGGGAAGGGTATCACGGCCGCCTCAATCGGGCATACTCTTAAAGCCCGTGGACTAAGCGTAAACATCCAAAAGTGTGATCCCTACCTTAATACCGATGCAGGGCTGCTCAACCCCGCAGAACATGGTGAATGCTTTGTCACCAAGGACGGAGCTGAAACCGACCTTGACCTTGGCCATTACGAGCGCTTTATGGACCAAGAGCTTGTTCAGGCCAGCTCGCTGATGAGCGGACGGGTTTTGCGTAAGGTCATAGAAGACGAGCGCGCCGGTAAGTATCTTGGCAAGACCGTACAGATTATCCCTCACGTTATTCAGGCAATCCAGAAAGAGATTATTGCCGCGGGAAACAGTTACGATGTGCATATTGTAGAAATCGGTGGCACGGTTGGTGACTACGAGAGCCTAAGCTTCTTGGAGGCGATCCGTGAACTGCCATTTGTTGTTGGGCGAGGTAATTGTTTATTCGTGCATGTAGTTTACGTGCCTTATTTGGGGGCTAGTGCCGAGTTTAAAACCAAGCCGGCCCAGAATGCAGTGCGTGAACTCAGGGCGCTAGGTATTGTGCCAGATGTGCTTGCAGCCAGAAGCGAACAACAGGCGCCAAAATCTACCATCAGCAAACTCAGTTTATTCAGCGGCATCCCGGCAGAGGCAATAGTGCTTCTCCCTAACGCCCAAAGCATTTACGAAGTTCCCTTGACACTTGAAGACAGCGGTATCGCGGGGGTTATAGCCGAACGCTTAAACCTTAAGATATCCAAACCGGAACTTAAGGACTGGCGCTCAATGGTAAAGCGTGCAAAAACACAATATTCGAACAAAGTTTGCGTCGGGGTTGTAGCTAAGTATATGGACAACCAAGACACTTATATGTCGGTATTTGAAGCTTTGCGTTCAGCGGCTATGTGGAGCAACGTTTCAGCAGAAATCAAATGGATAGATGCTGAAGCAATAGAAAGTGGTGATATTTTGATAGAGGACGTTCTAGGCGATGTGGACGGTATTGTAGTGCCAGGAGGTTTTGGTACGAGGGCGCTTGAAGGCAAGATCAAAGCCGCTCAATACGCACTTAAAACCGGTCTACCATATTTGGGACTGTGTTTAGGCCTACAGATGGCCGTAATCGCAGCCGCTCGCAACGGCGGTCTTATCCACGCTACATCAGCCGAATTAGATGTATCAAGTAACGATTTGGTTATCAGTACAATGGACGGACAAAAAGGCAAAGAAAACACCGGTGGTACTATGCGGCTTGGCAACTATCCGTGCGACATTCAAAAGGGAAGCTTGGCAGAAAAAGTATACGGGTCTAAAAGGACCACGGAACGCCATCGTCACAGATACGAGTGCAATAATAGCTACCGTGACATCTATGAGGCTTGGGGTCTCAGAGCTTCGGGCATAAGCCCCGACGGGGCGCTGATAGAAATGATTGAAGCGATTAACCACCCATTTTTCTTGGCGAGTCAATTTCATCCAGAGTTTAAGTCCCGACCGAACCGTCCGCACCCTATGTTCAGCGGATTTATAAGGGCTCTTGTTGCAAAAAAGCCCCAAAACCCTTAGCATGAGCATGATGAATAACGACAAACATCAAGTTAAGCCTTCAGAGAACCCCAACCGCAACCAAAGAAAATTCTATTAGTTGAGGACGATAATGGCTTGGCCAGTGTTTATACAATACGCCTACAGGCCGAAAACTTTGTAGTTCGCCGAGTACCCAATGGTGAAGACGCCCTGGCTGCTGCCCTGGAATTCAAGCCCGATTTGATACTCCTGGATGTCATGATGCCTAAGGTCAGCGGGTTTGATGTGCTTGATATAATACGTAACACTCCAGAGACGGCCAATATCAAAGTAATCATGCTTACCGCACTGAGCCAAGAAGCCGACCGCGAACGAGCGAGTTCACTAGGCGTTGACGATTACCTAGTAAAATCACAAGTTGTGATTGCGGACGTAGTAGACAAAATCAAACAGCATCTGAACGTAGCCTAGATAACAGACGCCATGGCATTGACTTTTAACAAAGCTTATGCTATTATCGTGTAGTTAATAATTGTAGAAATAAAAATGACAAACGGCGAAAGAGCAAAACCACCACAAGGCCCTCAAAACTCCGAATATAAAATTAAATCGGATCAATATGCGGTTTTAAGCCAGCATTTTCAGTTTGTGGCGAACACTAAGGGGCGCGGGCCATATGGTTATCATGAAAAAACAGAACAAGGCAGGCAAGCGAACGCTTTTATGAATTATGTTGCGTCACTTGATCTTACGGATACTCAAAACCGCGGTGTTATTGTAGCTGGTTCGGCGGCCGCGATGGGTGCGGCATCTAGCAGAGCTGAACGAGACGATTATTCTATGTATCTTCAGCAACATGGTGGTCTGAGTAACAGCGAGCTAACTATATTTTCTAAGTATTATGCACTTATTTTTGAGCATGGTAAGGACATTGATTTCAATGAACTGGCCAGCTATATTAGTTCGCAAACTATGTGGGCAGGAAATCAAGCGTTTGAACTAGAAATGAATGGTCAACCAGCTGATGGTCTTAGGTTAGCAGTATTGGCCATGACTGCGACCGTAACCCCTAGTATAGATAACCAAGCCATGATGATGGATCAGATGAAAGATCAGTTTGTAGCGTAGAATTTATTCAACGGTGACTTCGGTGCGGGCGGTAGTTTTGCCTGAAAAAAGTCGGAATCTGCGAGTGTTAAAACGGACGATACCGTCTTTTTCAGCATGAATAGTGAAATCACGGCCCATGAATGTACCTTTGCCGCCGCGCTTAGTCATACCGGTTTGGCGAACGATAATCTGGCCGGTTCGGACCTTTTGGCCACCAAATAGCTTAACACCGAGTCGTTGGCCCGGACTATCCTTAACGTTTTTACTAGTACCACCTGCTTTGACATGTGACATACGTCACTCCTATGTACGCACATTACTGCGTTGATACCTGCGCTACTCGCGCGCCGTACCTCAATGTACGGCTTGCTCCGTTGCTCTGTCTCGCCCTGTACTGCACGTACCTAAGGGCGACTTTCGCGTTGGATGTCTTATTTACGTTGTAAAACGACTAGTTCACGGCCAACGATCTGGTTTGGCCTGTGATAGACCAACTCCCGTTCATTGGCATGAACAAAACTCTGACGAGTATAACCGATTTCATCAAGAGAATCAAGCGCTTTAAGGTGTTTGAAGCCTTGCGGGGTCTTCCAGGCGGGGACAGCCAGACAAAGTCGGAAGCCGGGCGAAGTTTGGCCTGCAAGATTTCGGAGAAATTTGCGCAAGATGGTGTCTACGTCTTGCATCACACCGTGCAGTACTTCTATAGAAGGTTCGGCAGAGAAAGGCCGTCCGAGATATGTCTCTGATGCAATCACACTAAACGGTTCTTCCCACTGCGTCGAAGTTGCATCGCCCACGCGGAGCAGTTGTTTGATAGTCCTCGCCCCAAGCCAGTCTAGATTAGCTTCTGAATATTCAACCATACGGGGTTCTAGGTCGGTGCCGTATACATTGCATCCCATAAGTGCTGCTTCCTGCAAGATAACCCCAGTCCCGCAGAACGGATCTAGCACGGTTAAGGGGTGAGGTTTAGTAGAGTTGTTTGTCGTCTCCTTAATCCTGCCGATAGCAAGATTGACTATTATTTGAGCAAGCTTTGGTGGCAACATGCCCACACGCGCATCACGCTTGGGCCTGGCTTGGTCACGAGCCGCGTAGGCTGCAATGTTCTGCACCGCAATCACCTGTGCTAACACTGTTTGTCCACCATCAGCTATCAGCACTAGCTCCATGCCGAGGGGCCCGGTCATGTTGTTGTGGATTGTTTGAGCAGTACTCAGCGCAGCAGTAGTGTTAGGCACGATGCGCACTGATCGTCCAGAAGCTTTGATGCTCTTTTTGAGCGCCAGGCCTGACGCATTGATTTGTCTGGGGGTTACGTTGAACCCGTGGACGCTCAAGCCCAATTTGAGTTTTCCGTCAGGCAGAAAATCTAAATGCTGAGGCACATTTTCAATCAAGTGCTTTTCTAGTTGTCTCCAGTTGTTATAAGGGAGATAGGCGAGGAGTTTACAGATTTTCTGTGTGCCACCTAGTCTGTCTAGGGGCACAATTCGGTCATCGGTATCAACCTCTGCTGCCTGGCCAACCGCACGCACCTTATCGGGGCCAAATAAACTTTCTAGTTCAACCAACCCCAGAAGGGGCTGGCGCCCCAATATACATATAGATTTACTCATGCCATTAAGTATAGCGGGTTTATTACCCCGTGCAGAGATTTAATGCAGAAGCGGTCTTTAGGCTATAATGGCTGTAAATGGTAGATAAGATAAAGCGCAGTCGCTGGAAAATACTGCTCACACTAGTCACTTTTGGTGCCCTGGTGCTTACCGGCTATGCGCTTCGTGAACAGATCTTTCAGACCCTAAAAAATCTACAGACCGCAAACCCGTGGCCGGTATTGCTGATCGTACCACTGTCGGCTTTAAACCATTTTTCTCAAGGGAAGATGTACCAATCGGTGTTTAGGATTCTTGGTAACCGCTTCCGTACAAGGTCAATGATGAGGCTTAGTTTAGAAATGAATTTCGTGAACAATGTGTTTCCGACAGCCGGTGTGAGCGGATTCTCGTATTTAAGTATTCGTCTGAAGAACGAAGGTGTTTCTGTGGGCAAGGCGACTTTGGTGCAGATTATGCGCTTTGCGCTGTTGTTTGTGTCTTTTCAGGTATTACTAGCCCTTGGTTTGTTGTTGCTGTCTTTTAGTGGGCAGGTGAGCGCGTTCGTTATGATGATTGCTGGCTCGCTGGCGACTCTGCTTTTGACCGGTACGCTCATGGTCCTGTTCGTTATCAGTAACGAGTCCAGGCTGAACGCTTTCTTTACTGGCTTAACCAGGATTTTAAACCGTATTATCAAGATTGTCAGACCACGTCACCCGGAAACTATCAATATCAACCGGGTGCAGCGGGTGTTCAGGGAGCTGCACGAAAATTATCGTTTGATTAGGCGGCATGTTGCTGATCTAAGGTCTCCGCTCCGGTTCGCGCTGCTCGCTAATATTAGTGAAATTACTGCAGTTTTTGCGGTGTTCGTCGCTTTCGGGCAGTTCGTAAACCCTGGTTCTATAATTATCGCGTACGCGGTGGCTAATTTTGCAGGTATTATGTCTATTCTACCTGGCGGAATCGGGATTTATGAAGGGCTGATGACGGCTGTTTTTGCCGCTGCCGGAGTACACCCGGGTGTGAGTTTGCCAATCGTAATAGCGTTTAGGGTTGTGAGTATGAGCGTGCAACTGCCAGTCGGCTACTACTTTTATCAAAAAGCCTTGCACTACGAAAACCCACACTCAGAAAAATAAAAAACGGGACCATGCAGCTGCATTTAAAAGATTAGTGATAAAGTTATTGTATGCAAGAGGTTGTTTTTTCCCCGGCGGATTTTGTCGCTTCTCTAAACCAGACATTTGAGTTTGCGTATCCGGGCGTGTCTATTGTGGGCGAGCTAGCGAACCTTCGTGTTAGCAAGAGCAAGTGGGTGTATTTTGACCTGAAGGATGAGTACGCTAGCGTAAAATTCTTCGGCACAGTTTACCAACTGCCAGGACCGCTAGAAGACGGACTAATGGTGCAGGTCAAAGGGGTTCCTAGGCTGCATCCGCAATATGGTTTTAGTGTTGGTGTGCAATCTATGCGGCCAGTGGGAGACGGCTCACTTAGGCGCGCGGCAACCTTGCTGGAAAGCAAGCTTGTTGCCGAAGGCTTGTTTGACGCTGGTCGCAAGCGTCTATTGCCATTTCCTCCCCAGCGGGTCGGTCTTATTACATCAGGAGAGTCTGCTGCATACGGAGACTTTGTAAAAATTATAAACACGCGTTGGGGTGGAATTGAGGTCGTGTTGGCTGACGTGCAGGTGCAAGGGGAGCCAGCACCTGGGCAGATTGTGCGGGCGATCGAGTATTTTAATAGCCACGCCGAGCCAGTTGATGTGTTGGTGATTATACGTGGCGGTGGTAGCGCAGAAGATCTCGGGGCCTTTAGTACGGAGCAGGTTACGCGAGCGGTTGCCGGCAGCCGTATTCCGACTCTGGCAGCAATCGGTCACGAGGTGGACGTTACCCTAGCTGAGCTGGCCGCTGACTTGCGCGCCAGCACGCCCAGCAATGCGGCCGAGATGCTCGTACCAGACAAGGCAGAGATTATTGAGCGTTTACCACAGACCCAAGCTGTTATGACACGAACAGTAGAGGAGTTGCTAAGTGAAAAACGCCGGGAACGTACAGATTACACAAGCCTCCTAAATGACACCATGACTCGCCAGCTGGACGCTATATCTACCCGATTAGACCTTAAAAAACATCTGCTTGCTGCGTTCAACCCCGCATCAGCGCTAACACGTGGCTACGCTATATTAAGGCAGGGAGGCAAGCTCATACGATCGGGGGCTCAGCTGAAAAAGGATATGATCATAGATATTGAGCTGCAAGATGCTAAATCAATAGCGCAAATTAGTAGTGTTAAGATAAAATAAGCCCATGAAACAACAAGCCAACTACACAAAACTCAAAACAGAGCTTGACAAGATATTAGACCAGCTACAAGCTTCTGACGGTGATATTGATACGGCTGTAGCCAATTACGAGCGCGGTATGCGGGCCCTGAAAGAGCTTGAAGCATACTTGAAATTAGCAGACAACAAAATTCAAAAAATAAAAAAAGATTTCACTCAACCGTCTCAATGAGCCTATTCTTAGTGCCCGCAGGTCTACTGGTATTGGTTTTTGGGTTTGTGGTCTTTCGGGGCGCACCGTATCTGCCAACACTCAAGAAGCAAACAGATGTTGCGCTAGACATGCTAGGCCTCAAGCCCGGTCAGGTGTTATTGGAGCTGGGGTGTGGTGATGGCCGTGTAGTGCAGCAGGCTGCAAAGCGCGGCAGTAAAGTTATAGGCTATGAACTTAACCCCTTACTCGTTTTAGTAGCTAGGCTGCGTACCTGGAAGTACAGAAAGAATATTAAAATAATATGGGGCGACTACTGGGTCAAAGATTGGCCAACGGCTGACGGCATATTCGTCTTTTTACTTGATCGTTATATGAAAAAACTGGATAAAAAAATTATACAACAATATAGCGAGCGTTCTATTAAGCTGACCAGCATCGCATTTAAGGTCCCCGGAAAGAAACCAGTAAAGGTGCGCCACGGTGTTTTCCTGTATCAGTACAAATAAAAGCCTGGTTATGTTAACATTAGCTTAATATGGACCCAAATTACCCGCAGCCGGGGCAGTACCCTCAACAACCTTATGTTGCATCACAAATCAAAAGGAACCATAGTCTTGCGCTTCTTATAGCCTTGGCGATTTTTATAGTGGTTTCATTGGTGCTTGGGTATTTGTGGTTTACATCATTTTCAAAGTACAACGACCTCAACAATAACTTTGAGCAAAGATTAGCCTTGGCGAACGAAGAGTCGGCTAAAGAAATTAGCAACCAAAAAGACGCCGAGCTAGCAGAAAAAGAAAAGAGCCCATACGCGACCTACCAGGGACCATCAGCCTTTGGTAGCGTAAAGATTGTGTATCCCAAAACCTGGTCGGCATTTGTTGCGGAAGATGAAAGTAATGGTACGCCGGTTAATGGTTATTTCCACCCCGGATTTGTGCCAGGCTTGAGGTCTGCTACTGCTTTTGCGCTACACCTAGAAGTTATAGAGGGTGATTACGCACAGTTGATTAAAAAATTTGAAACTGATAGTAAAAACGGCAAAGTAACAGTAACCCCCATTCAGTCCAGTGATACGGCCGGTGTTAGAATAGATGGCGAAATAGACAACAAGAAAAAGGGCTCAATCGTGATGTTCCCCTTGAGAGATAAGACGCTCAAGTTGACGGCTGAATCTGAACAATTCACCAATGATTTTGACGAAATAATCCTTAAAAACCTTTCATTTTCCCCTTAGTTATCTTGGCGCTACTATATAGGCGTTAGGAGTTTCGGTATGGCTAAGCAGTGCTATACTGAAGCTATAACTTGAGGGTAACAGGCGAGTATGACAACGTCTGATCAGTACAGGGATAGTGAGCAGCTACTGTTGGCGCTCGCCGAACAGCTTAAGCTGCCGCTTATGCACATATCCCAACACATTGAGCTGGCCAAGATGGGCAAAGAAGTCCGGTATGAGCACATTGAGAGTGTGGCTGATATGGCTCTGCATCTGATAGACAGCTACTTATTAAGCCGCCAGCTATCCCAAGCGCAAGCTGAACTGCAGTTTGAGCCTGTTTCAATATCGTCAGTTCTGCAAGGCGCAGCTGAACGTCTTGATAAGATAGCCCAGGAATATTCTTGTGACATTGAGCTTCATTTAAGTGGCAGGTATGCTCCGGTCATGGGGCACCGCAAAAGTCTGGAAGCCGCCATGGTATCGCTTGGGTATTCATTCATTGAAGCGCAGCAAGAATCTGGGGTACGTAAGCCGCGTTTAGTTCTAGGCGCACATAAAAGTCGGTGGGGAATTGTTGCGGGGACATATGGTAACCACAAGGAACTTACAAATGATATGTTCCAGCGAGCCAAGCTATTACACGGCCGCGCGCGGCAATCTTTGCCTACATTCGGGCACAGTTCCTCGGCAGGTATTTTTGTGGCCGATTCGTTATTTGCGGCTATGTCGGGCAAGCTGCATGTTTCACACCACAGTAAACTAAGCGGTCTGGCCGTGACATTAGCGCCTAATCCGCAGCTGATTCTTGTATGAAAATACTACTCATTGAACCCGACAAAATACTAGCTGGCAATTATAAAGATGCGCTTGAGCAAAGTGGTCATAATGTCAGCTGGCGGCCCAGTGCACAGTCGGCTATACATCAGGCCGATTCCGAACGGGCCGACATTGTTATTTTAGAACTACAATTGCCGTCACATAACGGCATAGAATTTTTGTACGAATTTAGGTCGTACCCAGAATGGCAAGACATACCTGTTATTGTGCTGTCGCTTGTTCCGGAGGAGTCTGTAACAGGGGGCGCTAAGCTGTTTGAACAGCTCGGCGTCGCTCGTTTTCTATACAAACCCCAAACCAAACTTCGTCAACTAGTGTCGGTAGTTAACTATTTAGAGCCAGCTGTAGTGTGAAGCAGATTGTCACAAAGGGAATAGTCTTATCAAGAACTAGCTTCCAGGAAGCGGATAGGATCATAACCGTACTTACGCCGGATTACGGTAAAATCCGACTTATGGCCAAAGGCGTCCGGCGCGTTAAGTCCAAGCTGGCTGGCGGTATTGAACTTTTTAGCGTCAGTGACATTACCTTTTTGCCTGGTCGCAAAGAGATCGGCACGCTTATATCTTCGCGGCTTATTACCCATTATGGCGATATCGTTAGCGACATAAACCGTACGATGCTTGGTTATGAACTGCTAAAGCGCATAAACAGGGTTACAGAGGATGCCGCCGGAGAAGAATATTTTACGTTGCTTGAAGCGGTACTCGGCGGCCTGAACGACAGGAAGTTGAGTCGTGAGTTGGTGGAGCTGTGGTTTACTATGCAGCTGCTCAAGATAACTGGTCATAGCCCGAAGTTGCGCCAAGATACGGCAGGGAACGAACTGACGGCGGATAAGAATTACATATTTTCTTACGACGACATGGCCTTCCGTGCGCACGATGAAGGTCCGTACACGGCTAATCACATAAAACTTCTGCGCCTGGGCATAGGTACATCCGAACCTGACAAGCTAATACAGGTACAAGGTACAGAGAAACTAGCCAGCGAAGCACTCCAACTAGCCAACACTATGCTCTCCCGCCTCGTTAGAGTTTAAGTATCCGGCTGTTCAGGAGGATGTTGATCCTGCTCCTCAAATAAAACTCGCATGAAACGTCTTTCAGCCTCATCTAAGAACTTATCACTCACAAATTCATCATTATCATCTGGCGGAACACTTTGTATAATCTCGCTGGTAGAAGCCCTTAATCTATCCTTGTCTAACGTGTGTAAGATTGTCGGCTCTTGGTCCCCGGATCCTTCTATACTCATAATAAATGGATTATATAATATATATCAAAAGATAGAAAGCCTTAACTAATAGAAGAATTCGTTTAAACCCGCTATAATCTCTTCTTAAGATGGATACTTTAGATTTAATTACGCAGACTGCGATTTTTGTACTGGGTGTTGGCGCTATAGTACTAATTGCCCGTAAGAACAAGTGGGGCTTTGTAGTTGGGCTATGCTCGCAGCCGTTCTGGTTTATTTCTACTATCAGGAGCGAGCAGTGGGGTATTTTTGCTTTGGCTGTGGTTTATTTGTTTACCTGGATATACGGTATATACGAATGGTTTTATAAAGAAGAAAAGGTTAAGTCATGAGCGAAGTCAAAATGGAAGACATTGTAAGCCTAGCCAAACGCCGCGGGTTTATTTTCCCTGGCTCTGATGTGTATGGTGGTTTGTCTGGCACCTGGGACTACGGTCCGCTTGGGCTGGCGCTAAAGCGCAACATAATGAACTTATGGTGGAAGACGTTTGTAGAAAACCGCGACGACATGTACGGCGTAGACGCCGCAATATTAATGAACCAAAAAGTCTGGCAGGCCAGCGGCCATGTTGATACGTTCACCGATCCGCTGGTTGAATGTAGTAACTGCAAATCACGCTACCGCGCCGATCATTTAGAAGGCGACAAATGCCCAAACTGCGGCAAGACCGGCACCTTTGGCGAACCCCGGATGTTTAACATGATGTTTAAGACCAATGTCGGGCCAGTTGACGACGAAAACTCGGTTAGTTATTTACGGCCTGAGACAGCGCAAGGAATATTTACTAATTACCGAAACGTAGTTGATGTTTTCTATCCAGACGTACCGTTTGGAATTGCGCAAATGGGCAAGGCGTTCCGCAATGAAATCAGTCCGCGTGATTTTGTGTTCCGCTCACGCGAGTTTGAACAGATGGAAATTGAATATTTTGTACACCCCGACAAATGGGAAGAAGCATTTAAGCAGTGGCAAGACAACATCAAGGGTTTCTTAAAACAACTTGGTTTAGAAAAAGTTTACGAAGTAGAAGTGCCAGCAGAAGACCGTGCCCATTACAGTAAGCGCACCATAGATTATGAATACGATTTTCCACACCGTCGCGACGAACTGCTTGGCCTGGCTTACCGCACAGACTTTGACCTTATGAATATTCAAAAGGCCAGTGGCAAAAGCATGGAATACCGGCCAAAAGACGGTGGCACACCATTCGTACCGCACGTGATAGAACCAAGCTTTGGCGTAGAGCGTGCCATTATGGCCGTACTAACCAGCGCTTACACTGAAGACGAAGTAAATGGCGAAAAGCGCACTTACCTTAAACTCCCCACGCACCTAGCACCGGTAAAAGTGGCGGTCAGCCCGCTGCTTAAAAACAAGCCGGAGCTTGTAGAAAAGGCCAGGGAAGTTTACAAGATGTTAAAAAAAGAGTTCGGCAATGTTATGTTTGATGACAACGGCAACATAGGCAAGCGCTACCGTCGCCAAGACGAAATCGGCACCCCCTACTGCGTAGTAATAGACTTCCAAACCCTAGACGACAACACAGTTACGGTGAGGAATAGGGATACAACCAAGCAGGAAAGAGTGAAAACTGATGTACTCATCTCAAAACTTTTATAGGTATGAAGTATAAATTTACTGCTGACAGAACGCAAAAATTTAATAAATACGGCGTCGATCTTACTGTATACGGCGAAAATGTAGGTCGTCCTGGGCCGAAAAGCCGCACTAGTTTTGCTATAATTAACACAACATGAGAGATTTAAGTAAGCTCCTTATGACTGGCTTGCGCGCGGAGCAGGAACTCAGTATTGCTGCAGAATTTGGCTGTGAAGAGCTTATATGCAGCCAAGATCCATTGACCGGCGAACGTGAATGGTTGGCGCCCGAGGGTAAGGCATTTCAGATACAAGGCGATACGCAACACTTTATTGATTATTTTGACAGTTGGAGCTGCCAAGAAACCGAAAACTTTGTCGGTACACGGCTTAGCGTGCGCGCAGAAAAGCAAACTAGGAACACAGGAATATCTGGAACACCGGAGGCCATATACCCCTTGTTGGTTGTGAAAGGCTTGGTGAGTGCCATACATACAATTAGGCCAGAGACTTTGCCGTTTGATATTGAAGGACACGACCGTAGTTATCAAATAGCGGTTGATAACTTGATGTACACCTATTCCATGGCAGTGGGAGGTGTAGCAAATTGTCGGCTTATGTTTGTGGACTTTGTAACGGACCAGAGCATAGCCTTACCCGAAAAACACCCCGATTATAATCATTTTATAAAGCCAGACGAATTAGCCCTTCCAGAATATCTAACCGCACCAACGACCCGGGAAGCCTTAGAACAAGAGGGTGATTTAAGAGAGTATATTCTCAATAGGCTTGGTGGTATAGAGGGTTATCAACGACACTTCAGACGAATGAAAGCTCCATTTCGTGATGATCCTGTGGCCCGCTCAAAAGATTTAATAATTCCTCCGGGAAAAGGTACGCAAAACATAGTACATGTAACCAATAGTATAGAAGAGGCATTAGCGCAGGATCGGGAAATGCTACGAAGAATACAAGTTAAGAAAAATCGTGAAGCATCTGGAGCACATTTGAAGAACTATAAAAAGCCGGCTACACAAAACACTTAATCCGACCATAAAACTGCTATGATTAACGCAAGATGAAACGAGTTGTTGTTGTGGGAAGCCCAGGAGCTGGCAAGACTACATTTGCACAAAAATTGGCTAAAAAAACGAGATTACCACTAATCCACTTGGATTATCACTATCATCAAAAACAAAATAATTATTACCATGACAAGGAGGCATGGGTAGAACATATACTAAAATTGATGATTCCCGATAAATGGATTATAGACGGAAATTACGGGCGAACTATCCCTCAGCGTTTTAAACAAGCGGATACAATAATATTTTTGGACTATCCAACATTTCTTTGCGCCTACAGGGTTTTGAGGAGATGGTTTTTACATAAGGACCAAAGACGCAAGGATATGCCAAAAGACTGGAATGAAGAGTTTAGCATTAAATTTTTGAAGTATGTACTGAGATTTAAAAGAAACAAGCGTCCATCAATAGTAAACGAGATACAAAATAATCAGAATAAAAAAGTTATTATTTTTAAAACCTCACGCGCAGCAAACAAATTTTTACAAACCTTATGAGCTGCTATGATTGACCCCAATCTATGAAAATTATAATATTATTGCAATAATAGTATAATTTTGTTATAATGTCGGCATGACAATAAAATCTATCCAAAAAGTTATTAAAGTAGGTGACAGCTTAGCTGTTACCATACCAGCTCGTGACGCCCGTCACTATGGCATCAAGCCTGGCGAAGAGCTGGAAATCACTGCAAAACGGCCTGTGTCGGCAGACGATCACCAGGTTGAGGTAGTTGGGTTAACTCAAAAGTTGATTGCGCGACATAAAAAAGCGCTAAAAAACCTTAGTCAGAGATGAAGTTTTTAAGTCTAGATGATCTGGAGATCATACATCTTCAGATCATTGACGCGTCAGGCGGGTCGCAAGGCACAAGAGATTCTGGTCGCCTAGAATCGGCCCTTGCAGCTATGCAACAAGAGGTTTTCGGTGAGGAGTTGTATCCGACAATTTTTGAAAAGGCCGCTGTTCTTTTACGTGGTGTCATTGCTGATCATCCTTTTGTGGATGGAAATAAGCGAACGGGAATAATGTCAGCCCTAGTATTTTTGAACTTAAACGGTTACGACACCTCAGTGTTAAAAGATAAAGACATGGAGGACTTTGCAGTGCAGATCGCTGTAGAGCACCTGGACATACCGGTTGTTGCCGCCTGGCTCAAAGCTCATTCCAATAAGGAAATAACAACAGGATTTGCTTGACACGAACAGATTGACTGTACCCCTTTTGCGACTTGGAGGGTGAAAGGAAAACTATGGATATAGAAGAAATCTACGATGGCTACGTTGAAAAGGTATACAAGTTCTTTTATATAAAATGCCTAGACCGCGACATAGCCGAAGACCTGACGTCGGCAACATTTATGTCATACTTGGAGCGCGTTGAGGGAAGCGCGGCGGTTATTGACGATAAAGTTAAATACCTATATGGAATAATGCGAAATACATGGCTAACATATTTGCGTGATAAATATCGAAAGCACGAGCTTGTGCTTGAAAGTATGGATGACTTTGAGGGTTATGCCAGTCAAGAGATAGAAGAATTTGAAGACGTCTCGGTAAAGGAAAGGGCTGCGCGCGTAATCGCACTTTTACCAGAAAAACAACGCGAAATCGTTAGCCTTCGTTTACTTGAGGAGCTGAGTATCAAAGAAATATCGAATCATTTCGGGAAAGACGTCAATTATGTTAAGACCACCTATAAGCGGGGTTTTAGGCGCTTAAAGCAACTCGTGGAGTCGCAAGAACATTTTATGCACGCCAGGAAGGAGAACTTATGAAGCGCAACGAACGCAAACTAATTAGCAAATTTGCGAGTGATAAATTAATCCTTGATAAAGATTTTAAAATGGAGCTAAGAAGTCGAATATTGAGACGATCTCAGCAAAGTCACGAACAACCCAAAACTAAGCGGTGGCTTAAACTAGCGCCAGCGCTAATGGCTGTAGCTGGTGTTCTGATCGCTGTACTAGTGATTACAACCGGAGCTCCAAACAACAACTACACCAGCCCACTGATCTCACAAAAAGTTAGCGCAGAGGAGCTACTAGAAAGATCGGAAAACTACTATAAATTGGTTGATCCCAGTAAGGCTGAGTTTTATAAGTCAATAAGGATGTTTAAGCAAGGGCCCATGTTTGAGGAATGTCGGGTTGTGGGCATGGGGAGCGGGGCGCCGAGAGAAAGAACTATAAGCATGGCGTTTAATTCTAGCTCTACAAACGTTGAGGCTTCTTATAGCCGAATTGAAGATGAAACCGGTGCTTTATTGACAGAAATTTCTCGGTACGATGATACGCCAATCGAGATGTATGTTGATATTCCGCAGGATGTATCGATCCCAAGTTTTTTTGAAAACTACAAAAATAACGACAAGCTTGCATACAAGGTTCTTGATGGAGACGGACAAGATATTGCTGTTGATGGCATCAAAGAAACCGAAGCAAAGGGGCGACGCGTGTACCAGTTTTATCTGCTGCCGGACCCACAATTGACCAGTAACTTTACTGAATGCCAGCATGAAATTACGCAAGTTGTATTAGATGCTCAAACATACGCTATCATCGAGTTCAATCTATACGCCACAAACACTAGCCCAGAAAACTTAATAGTTAGCAACACAGAAGAGGTAACGTACAGTAGCCCCGGAGAGGAAGCAGCACTAAAAATGATGGCAGAACTAGGTTTTAGCAAAGAAAAATCCAGAAACGCTACCGACATATACCAGTAGGGTTAACTGTCGTCAATACTGCTCGCCGCCCATAAAAAACCGGCTCCTCGCTTAATAGTAAGGAGCCGGTTTTGATAACTGAAGTTTTATTTTTTAGATTTGCGCAAGTTTGCGTAGGCATCTTCCAGAACACGACTGGCAACGTCTCGGCCGCCAAGCCCAAAGGCTAGTGCAAACGCGAGCACAAAGCCAGAAACAATAATATTGATGTTTGTGGCAAGGACCGTAGTGTCAAACCCGAGCTGATCAATTGCCATTAACGTGCCAAACAGCATGATCAAGTAAAACGTCAGGTTACCAATGCCGTGACCAAAGTCTACACGCATGCGGTGCAGAGAAGCCGTAACAACGTCTCGTACTAGGCGGGCACCGGCAATTGTGACTGTAAGCACGATAGCTGCAGCTAATACACTAGGCAGGTAGCCAAGCAAGCTATTGATTACATCGCCCATTGCTGTTAAGCCGAGCACGTCTGAAATAGTAAGCGCGAAGATGATGATAATCACCCAGAACACGATCCGGCTGCTAATCTCGACAAAATCTACATTGATTTCCGCCGTTTTTAGACTTCTAGATACTGTTTTGTTTTTTGCAATCTTGTTTACACCTATTAGATTAAGGACTTTTGTAACACCAGCTTGTGCTAATTTAGCGACAATAACCGCCAAAACTAATAGCAAAAGCGCACCAAAGACCTTCGGTAAGTAGCCACCTACCGATGTCCAGAATTCATTTGCAGAATCCCTAAATTGGTTTACGATACCTGACTCGTCGTTCATACTACCCTCCTGTTATAAAAACAGTTAATTTATGGTATTAAGTGTAGCAACTTACGTAAGCTTGTCCAGTATTATGCAACATTATTGCAGAATACTGGACATAGCCAGCCTAATAGTGCACTGTATAAACTTAACGACATGGACTCTATGGTGCTAAGATTGACCTATGTCCAATTTAAATCTTCCCTACAACCCTACGCTCAAAGATTCTCAACAATACGTAGATGAATTATGCAAGGAAAGAGGCTTTGACAAAGAAACATTAACCGAGGCTTTTGTGCTTTTTACTGAAGAAGTTGGAGAAATGGCTCGAATTGTTAGAAAGACCAGCGGTGTGAAGACCGACGCTACCGCTAAAGGGCTTAACGCTGCGGACGAACTGGCAGACCTACTTATATACATACTGCATATGGCAAATATTTTGGAAGTGGACCTGGAGGAGGCCTTTCGTCAGAAAGAAGACAAAAACAAACAACGTAGATGGATATAACAAAAAGCGACTGAAGCAAAAAGATTGATGGAAATGTAACAATACGCAGACCAAGGATTATTGTAAAAACAGCCATAATATATTAGAATAAACTTAAATGGCAGTTGATGAGATAGATCTTAGGATAGCTGAGCCACAGGCTGTTAAGAGCCAAGAACAAGTATTAATGGAGTTTGACTCTCCTTATGCTGCTGCGGTTTTTATTGCCACCAGACTTGGATTGTCGCTTGAATGCTTTGAAGTTAAGACGATGGAATCTACAGCGTCGGAATTTAACGTTGCCTTGAAAAAGGATGGTATGACCTTTTTTGACCTTGTAGACGTAAAAAGGGATGTATGCCGTCTGTCTAATGCGGGACAATACATAGTGGAGGCTGCAGAAGAGCTGGACATTACAGCCCTGACTAATACTAATGCGCGCAACAAGGTAAAAGATCCGCCTCTATATAATGGCCCAAGAAATATGGGTGAACAATTACTTGCTCCCAACGAAGTATCAAAAATTGATGCTAGTACAATCAGCGGCATGATAAAAAACGTTCGTTTGTCAGGAGACGTACATAAGTTCCAGGCAGTTTTAACTGATGGACGTGGTTTGGATATACCCCTAACTCAATTTGCTGAATACCAGCTAGATATGTATCAAGGTGATCATTTGGGACCTATGCGCCAACCCGTTGTGGCCAAGTATATGGTAGATAGCCAAGGGGATCCTGTAGTTACCGAAATCCTGTTCAGGGAATCGTAGTTTTTTATATTGACAGAAAAATATTGAGACGAAATGACTAACGCGATAATATTGCACGGTAAACCTTCAATAGAGAGGTATATGGACCCAAGTCAGCCGAAGCCGCATGAAGCAAACTGGCTGCCATGGCTGGCTCAAACATTGGGGCATATGGGAATCCCCACAACTATTCCAGAGCTACCTAAACCATATGCGCCTGTATATGAAAACTGTATTAACGAAGCTTTAAAAACTCCCATCACTGAAGATACTTTGGTTATCGGCCACAGCATGGGGGCAGGCCTATCAATCAGGTGGATGAGCGAAAACCCAGATGTAGCTGTTAAAAAACTTGTGCTCGTAGCGCCATGGCTTGACCCGAACCGTAGATACGGAAGCCTGTTTGATTTTGTATTAGACCCAAGCCTTATCGAACGATGCGCAGGTGGCATGGCAATATTTTATAGCTCCCATGACGGAAAAGAAGCAAAGCAAAGTGCGGGGATGCTAATGTCTACATTCCCTGGAGCTACGCGCAAAAACATACCGGAAGACGGACATTTTATGCCAGGAAACACTATGCGCACCAACAAGTTTTATAAAATCATAAGCGAACTGCTATAAACTGGTCAATTAATAAACAACAACTCTGTTAAAATAGACTCATGGCGAAGAAGCTTTATCGTTCCAAAACAGACAGGATGATAGCCGGCGTATGTGGCGGTCTGGCCAAATATTTTGAGGTAGACCCAATAATTATCAGAGTAATATTCTTTATATTGCTTCTACCAGGTGGGTTACCCGGCATATTGCCTTATGTGATCATGTGGATTGTGGTTCCAGAAGAGCCAACAACTGCGCCAGACAAAGAATAATACAGCTTTACATATAAGATCTTGCAATTTAGTCTTAGTCAATAGATGCTATAAATATGGCAAATACTCCGGAGTCTTTAGAATACGACGGTGCAAGCGACAGGCTTTTGGATGAGGATGAAGTATGGAAATTCTTAGAAGATGTAATCTGGCCAGCGCTTGAAAATCTTTACCCAGACAGAAACTTTATGGATAACGCCATGCCGGGCGAAGAAGTAGAAATACATCGCAGAATTCCAGGAGCTAAAGGGCTCGCACTCTTAAGTTTTCATGGTATGTGTTATCTGGATCACGACAATACAGTTGAAGGTGAAGAGCCGCCAACAGTTTGTGGGGTATTGCTCAAAGTTGAAACCATGTGCCCAGATAAAATGGTGGATTTAATAGATGCTTTACAAGATAGCGAAACACCAGAAAAGGTTGAAGCTATACTTGATGATCCGAGCGCTTATAAACCGTGGATGACACAAAGATATAATTTTACTGATGAAGACGTTTATGTGTATGTAGAAGAAACATATCAAATTAGAGAAACCGATGATGAAGATGAAATCTATTGGGAGCCGCCCGTGTTCACAAATCATAACCATGCAGCTGGTGTGGTGTATGGCCACATTAGTGACGAGCTTAGATTATCAGACCGCATAGAAATTGAATCAGCACTGCGTAATCTAGGCCTATCACCTGGATTGAGTATAGTCAAAAGATATCAAGTCCGGAATCTTAATGCAGTGTTTAGGGTGTGTGACGAAAGCCCTAATTAATAATTAGAACAATATAACCATTAGCAATTTTTAAAACATACTTCGTAATATATTATTCGCTAATGGCGCGTGACGAGAGTGATTTTGAACGAATAATTGCAAATGCTTATCCACTTGAACTCAAGTTGGTTAGTCTACATGATGGACCGATTGCTGAGGCATACGAGACAGTTTTGGTGCAGCCAACTATTGAGATGCTGCTTAAAAGCCATGATTTGTTTCTGCTCGGGGCCATAGGGTTAGACCCTGATGTATATGATGAAAAAGAAGACCACTTTATTACGGCGCTTGAGGCCAAATTAATGATTGAACACGGTACGGATGTTTTGGTTAGCAATGTAGGCTCATTAGCTGTAAAAGTTGAGTCCGACGTGGAGCTTGCATGGGATATCACAAACCCGGATGCTGCAGTAGCTGGTCATTTTGCAGGTTTGTGGGCGGGCGGCTGGTATGATGCGCCGTCTAGGGAAGAACTAGGGGAGAGCTCGGACGAGTATTATAGAGAAAACGGCGTATTACTCGCCATAGATAATGGTCATTTGCACGCCGATGGCGGTATTTATGAAGTTGGGTCACGCGCATACGTGCCGCTGAATTACGGCAAGCCGACGCTTACTAGGATTATGCCGAACCAACCCGTTAAGCAGTCGAAGGAAGCCGCAGGTTAGCTATTACGCAATCATAAAATATAAAACACGAAAAACTAATTATGTGAGCTTGGGGCGATATTGTTCATTTGGTAGTACAATTGGGGCATGAGAAGAAGGTCCAAAAAACCAACCCGGGTCTACGCCTTTATTGATAGTCAAAATTTGAATGTAAGTGTCCAGCGCAATGGCTGGAAAATGGATTGGAAAAAATTCCGTCAATTCTTAGCTGACGAGTTCGGTGTAACAGAGGCGTTCATGTTTATTGGCTACGTGCCTGAGTATGAAAACCTATATGAGCAAATGCATAACGCGGGATACATGATAGTGCTAAAACCGACATATGATATGACGCGTCCACGTCAAGAACATACGGAAGAAAAAATAGGCAAGGGGCATGACGAAGAAAAGAAACCGGTCAAAGGCAATATTGATGCAGACTTAGTGCTCTGGGCAATGAAAGAACTTAAGAATTATGACCAGGCAATCCTGGTGTCTGGGGACGGAGACTTTTATAGCTTAGTTGAGTACCTTCATGAGGAAAAGAAGCTGTTAAAGATTCTAACCCCGGGCAGCCACTACTCGGGCTTATATAACCGTTTTGATGATTACATAGTCAGACTTGACCATCACAAGAACACGCTGTCGTACTATGACCATAAACATCGCGGTAGACGGCCGACCGGCAAACCTCAAGCACCTGCCAGGTCATAGCTATGAAGGCGCGTGGAGTCCAAGAGGCGCTTGCTAAATATGCGAGCGACACGGATGCGGTTTTTTTGCAGCGTTTTTTCAAAACTGGTCCCGGGCAATATGGTGAAGGCGATCAGTTCATTGGTGTTCGCACTCCGATGACTCGTTTGGTCTGCCGAGACTTCAAGGATTTAGCGCTATCCGAAATTGAGAAACTAATGGACAGCCCGATTCACGAACATCGTTTAGCCGCAGCTATTATCATGACCGAACAAGCAAAATCACGCCGGACAACTAAGCTTGAAAAGAAAGCGCTTTTTGATTTATATCTCAGACGTACCGACAGGTTGAATAATTGGGATATTATTGATGTCAGTTGTCGCGATATAGTCGGTGGCTATCTCAGTGACGAGCCAAGAGATATTTTGTATAAGCTTGCCAGATCAAAAAATATGTGGGAACGCCGAATAGCTATTGTTAGCACCTGGCAATTCATCCGCGAGTATCAACTGGCCGATACACTTAAGCTAGCGGAGCTCTTAATGAAAGACGAACAAGATTTGATACACAAAGCCGTCGGCTGGATGCTCCGCGAAGCAGGCAAGAAAGACGACCAAGCGCTAAAAGCATTTTTGGACTTGCATGCAACTGTAATGCCAAGAACAATGCTGCGCTATTCTATTGAAAAGTTGCCGCTAGAAACAAGGTCACAGTATATGAAAATTACGTTATCATAGGCATATGAATCCCGGAGTTAATGCGTACGTAGCAAAGTTAAGTCAAGAATGGCAGCGCAAAGCCGTGATTGAGCTCAGAAGACTTATTCACCAATCGGATAACGCTATACAAGAAACCCTGAAGTGGGGGGCGCCAGCTTTTGAGCATAACGGTATTGTTGTCTGGGTTTTTTGTGCGAAAGACTGGGTGCACCTAAGCTTTCCGCAAGGAGCACTTTTGGATAATGGTCATAATTTGTTCGAGCCCACCCAGAACAAGGCGCAACGGACAGTGAAGCTTTATAAAAATATTAAAATTCCGGGTAAAATAATTGTTCAGTTATTGAAAGAGGCGGTCAGAATTAACAGTTTAGGGCAGCAAATTAGCTTTACGCCCGAGCCCCATAGGCCCATTGTTCTACCCGATGACATGGACGCAGAATTGCGTGCCCACGGCGTAAAGGATGACTATTTCTCGAGGCCGTATTATCAGCAGAAAGGCTATATAAAGTGGATAGATCAAGCCAAGCAAAAGGATACGCGAATACGCAGGATCACAAGAATGATCGAAGAGCTACAAGAGGACACATACATGCCACCCAAAAAGAGTAAAATGTAATTAGTAAGACTTAATAAGGGGAGGAATTTATGACGAACATTAAATATGATTTTACAGGGCTTAAGGCACTTTTCTTTAATTGCACACTTAAAAAATCGCCCGAAAAAAGTCATACCGAGCTACTGGTTAATGTCAGTCGTGACATTATGAAAAAACAGGGCGTCTCAACTGAACTAATCCGTCCGATCGATCATGAAATAGCTACCGGCGTTTATCCGGATATGACCAAGCAGGGCTGGCAAGTAGACGAATGGCCGGAGATATATAAGAAGGTCCAGGAGGCAGATATTTTAGTGATCGCAGGTCCAATCTGGCTGGGCGATAATAGCTCAATCACTAAACAGGTAATTGAGCGGCTTTATGCAAGCTCGGGCGACCTGAACAAAAGCGGCCAATACGCGTTTTATGGAAAGGTTGGGGGCTGTCTGATTACTGGTAACGAAGACGGAGTTAAGCACTGCGCGATGAACATACTCTATAGCTTGCAGCATCTTGGCTACACGATCCCGCCGCAAGCGGATGCCGGCTGGATTGGCGAAGCCGGGCCAGGTGCTAGCTATGGTGATGAAGTAGACGGTAAACGGGTTGGTTTGGATAACGACTTCACTAACCGCAACACAACATTCATGGCCTGGAACCTTATGCATATGGCCAAGTTGCTGAATGACAACGGCGGTATCCCGGCTTATGGAAATCAGCGCAGCAAATGGGACGCTGGTGCAAGGTTTGACTTTGAAAACCCCGAATACCGCCGATAAATACATAAACGCCTGCTATAATTCACTTAAAGATGAATAAAAACCAAGACGCTGAAATTTTTCCTAAGCATTTTTTTTGGGGCGCGAGCACGGCTAGCCACCAAGTAGAGGGCGGTAACTATAACCAGTGGACTGTGTGGGAGCTGGCTCACGCAAAAGAGTTGGCCCAGACCGCTCATCAACGCATGAGCTGGTTACCGAACTGGGAAAAGATCAAGACTCAGGCCGAAGATCCTGGCAACTATGTTTCGGATTCTGGAGTAAATCATTACCGACGCTACAAAGAAGATTTTGGATTACTAGAGCAACTTAATCTTAATGCGTTCAGGTTTAGCCTAGAGTGGTCACGGATTGAACCCGAAGAAGGCAAATGGGATGAAAAGGAAATTGCCCATTATAAAGAGTACATACAAGAACTTCGGACTCGCAAGATTGAACCATTCTTGAACATATGGCACTGGACGTTACCTGTGTGGTTTGCTGAAAAAGGCGGGTTTGAGAACAAGAAGAATCTTAAATATTTCGATCGTTTTGTGGCCAAGGTGGGGCAGGAGCTTCTGCATGATGTCCAGTACGTCATAACGCTTAATGAACCCAATAACTACGCATCAATCAGTTATTTAATAGGTCGCTGGCCACCCAACAAAATCAGCCCACTGTCATTTATAAAAGTCTACTGGAACCTTGCGCAGGCACACAAGCGTGCATATAAGATTTTAAAAAAGCAAAAACCAACCTTGCAGATTGGCTGTGCGCCTAACCTGGCAAACATTCAGGCGAAAAGGCCGCACAATGGGATTGACGGGATAGCCACAAAATGGATGCGTTATTTTTGGAACTGGTGGTTTTTAAAGCGAATTAGACGACATCAGGATTTTGTAGGTGTCAACTACTATTTTAGTGACTATTACACCGGTTTTGGCAAAAGAAAAAACCCCAAGGTACCATTAAACGACATAGGTTTTTATATGGAACCAGAGGGTATTTATCCGTTATTGCTTCGGGTTTGGGCGCGGTTTAAAAAGCCAATTTTTATTACAGAAAACGGACTAGCGGATGCCGAGGATAATTATCGGCGCTGGTGGATAGAGGAAACGATCGTGGCAATGGAAAGAGCAGTAAGTGAAGGGGTAGACCTGCGCGGTTACTTCCACTGGAGTTTGCTTGATAACTTTGAGTGGGATATGGGCTGGTGGCCGAAGTTCGG
>JAJDCK010000001.1 GCA_029260855.1 Candidatus Saccharimonadota bacterium | reverse complement strand
AGGCTTCTTGCCGGATGAAACTATAATATTTAGCGAACGAGCCGGAACGATCAGCAAGATTGAAAGCAATAGAAAAGTTGTTTTACACACTATAAGCAACATCAACGCACGTGGCGAGGGCGGTTTAATGGGGCTGGTTGTGGACCCTGACTTTGCCGAGAACCGGTTCATTTATGCCTGCTATAACACAGCTGAAGATATACGCGTCAGCCGTTGGAAGGTAAATGATGAGGCTACAGAGTTCATAGAGCAGACGGAAATAATTACAGGAATGCCGGTAAATCCAAGCGGGCGGCATTCTGGTTGCAGGCCCAGATTTGATCCGGATAAAAATTTATGGATTGGTACAGGTGACGCTGCTATAGGCGCTAACCCGCAAGGCCCTAAAAGTCTTGGCGGAAAAATCCTTCGGATAGACCGCAATGGCGATCCGGTTGAAGACAATTTGGGTGAACCGTTTGACCCGCGTATTTATAGTTACGGGCACCGTAACACTCAGGGGATAGCATTCTTCGCTACTTTAAAAGCCGGATCTTTTGGTTTTAGCGTTGAACACGGCCCCGGCCGAGATGATGAGGTAAACCAGCTTGTTAAGGGAAACTTTGGTTGGGACCCGGTACCAGGCTACAACGAACGCGTTCCTATGACCGACACCAACAAATACCCCGATGCGATTAGCTCGGTTTGGTCGTCTGGCGGTTCGACCATTGCTCCATCTGGGGCCACTATAATTGTTGGATCAAAATGGAAAGCCTATGCAAACCAGTTGGCTGTTGCGGTGCTCAAAGACGAGCATGTACGTTTGTATGAGCTGGACGCCAGCGGTAAAAAAGTTATAAACGAGCGTAGACTTTTTGTCGGTGAATACGGACGTATACGCAGTGTTGTAATGGGTCCGGACGAGGGCTTGTACATTACCACAGACAATGGCAATGATGAGGACCAAATAATCAAAGTCACGCCCAGATAGAATAAGAGTTGTTCATCTGATACAATTCTACAGATATGACAGCGCAGGAAATACGTAAGGTTTATTTGAAATTCTTTGAAGAGCGTGGGCACGCGGTGATTCCTCGCGCTCAGCTAGTGCCGCAAAACGACCCTACCACACTATTCACAGGCAGCGGCATGCAACCTTTGATTCCGTATCTTTTAGGGCAGCCGCATCCAGCGGGCACACGATTGGTTGATAGCCAGACGGTGCTACGGGCACAAGATATTGAAGAGATTGGTGATAATCGCCACACTACTTTTTTTGAAATGCTGGGCAACTGGTCTTTGGGAGATTATTTTAAAAAAGAACAGATTCCATGGTTCTGGGAATTTATGACCGAAAAAATAGGCTTAGACTCCAGGCGTATATACATAACTTGTTACATAGGTGACCCAGCTTCAGGCATTCCAAAAGACACTGAAAGCGCAAATATATGGGAAGGTTTATTTAGCAAAGAAGGAATTGATGCCAAAAGAGTTGATATAGGGTCGGAACAGGAGGGGTTTGAAAAAGGCGAGCAGGGAGGGCGCATATTCTTCTACGGAGAGAAGAACTGGTGGTGCAGGGCCGGCCAAGCTAAAAATATGCCGGTGGGTGAGCCGGGCGGGCCAGACACCGAGATGTTTTATCTCTTCCCGGATGTGCAGCACAACCCCAAATATGGTGAAAATTGCCACCCGAACTGTGATTGCGGGCGTTACATTGAAGTTGGTAATAGTGTTTTTATGGAATATATCAAAACTAAAAACGGCTTTGAAAAACTACCGAAGCAAAATGTTGATTTTGGTGGGGGTTTAGAACGTATCGCCCAAGCCGTTCTAGATAGCCCTGATATGTTCAAAATAAGTCTGCTTTGGCCAATTATCGAGGAGTTAGAAAAACTTTCCGGCAAAAACTACGATAGCCACACAGAAAGCATGCGCGTTATTGCAGACCATTTGCGCGCAGCAACCTTTCTGGCTGTTGATAGCGTGGTACCAAGCAATAAAGAGCAAGGCTATGTTGCTCGTCGACTACTTCGTCGAGCGATTATGAAAGCTTTTAACTTGGGCATCGAACAGAACTTTCTTGAGCAAGTCGCGGCGGCGGTTGCTGATATGTACAAAGATGATTTTCCGGAAGTCGCTGAAAAGCGTCGGGAAGTCATTGATATATTATCGCGAGAAGAAAAAATCTTTAGACAAACGTTACGTACTGGGCTGCGTGTGTTTGAGAAACTCATGACATTTCACGTTACAGATGATGGAGAAATCGCTCATGATGTTTCAAGAGTACGCTCTGGTGAAGTTATGCCAACATATAGAAAAGTTATTTTTGCAGATATGATTTTCCAGTTGTATGACACGTACGGCTTCCCTGTGGAGCTAACTTTAGAAGAAGCGAATTTGAGGAATATTGTTCCGGAAAAAAATTGGCAGCGTAAATTTGATGGCTTAATGCAAGAGCAAAGAAATCGCAGTCAGACGGCCAGTAAAGGCGTGTTTAAGGGGGGGTTGGCTGATCACTCGGTTGAGACGACTAAACTTCATACAACTACCCATTTGATGTATGAGGCTCTTCGCAGAGTCCTTGGTGACCATGTTATCCAGCGCGGATCTAATGTGACTGCCGAGCGAACAAGATTTGATTTTTCTCATCCGCAGAAAATGACCGATGAGGAAAAAGCAGACGTAGAACGCATCGTGAATGAACAAATTGAAGCCGATCTTACAGTAACATTCAAAGACTATCCGACTGAAGAAGCTTTCAAAATGGGGGCCAAGGGTGCTTTCGGTGATAAATATGGCGATACGGTCAAGGTCTACACAATGGGCAAACCAGGCGAAAAACCATTTAGTATGGAAATTTGCGGCGGCCCGCACGTTACGCACACTGGGCAATTAGCCGAAGGCGGCAAGCGCTTTAAGCTAGCCAAAGAAGAAGCCAGCTCGGCAGGAATTCGCCGAGTAAAGGCTATTTTGCAGTAGCTTGACGAACATGGTATAATACACATATGCATAGCGGTGATGTGCTGCTCCCGTGGATCGAAGTGGGATATAAATCACAGGGCGCCCAGGAATTTATAATAAACAGTAGACGGATAGCTGCTGTTTCTGTCCCAACATGGTACGATTATATTCAAACCATTTCAGGTTTGCCGAATGATTTTGCCCCAAATGACGTTATTGTATCGCCAGAGCGTATTACTTCGCCGGGTTCTTTAGAACAAATACCTTATATAATTGACGAGATTGAACGTCGTATTGAAGAAGCGCAGTGGCATTCACAATTTTTGACCGCTCAATTATTGCTTGGCACGGTAATGTCAAATGGCGGTAAGTTGTCCAGCAGCGTTATAGCGCTCTCCGGGTGCACACAATTATGGACATGTCATAAACAATTTAGTTTAAGCGAAGCAGAGGGTGAAATCTTTGATCTAAAAGCTTCAAATCATAGAAAAAACGGTGCTGACGACGGGTTGGCTGTACTGATATCTGAGGATATATTCGCTGTCGCTAGTGCAGCTGTTAGGGCCCAGATTCTTGACGATGAGTTATCAAAAAATGAGCTGAATAACGCTCTTGACCCTAGGGCTGATACGTTGATTCTAGTAGGTTCCGGTGGCGTGCATAGAGCATGGCATGAAGGGGCTGACGAGGCTACACTTGCTGTACGGCACCGAGAAACTGTTGAAAAAGTTGGTCGTATCATACTCGGTGCGCGGCCGAATATTACTGACATCGTGATGGTGGAGCGAAGAAGCGATAGTGGCGATAATAATCCCTGCACAACTCACATAAAACGAGCCGCCTAGTACTGCGCTTACCTCTGTCGTGCTATACTTATAGAGATTATGCTTGATAAATTAAAAGGTATCTCTGAGTTTGTCTTGGCACGGGCTCGCACCAATAAACCTAAAGCTACTGGTCAGTATGTAGTGGGTCTTGATATAGGCACAGAAAATGTCAAAGCACTTGTCGCCGAAATAAAAGATGGCCAACTTGAAATTATCGGGGTAGGCCGGGCACATCAACAGCTTACAGACATGCAAGCCGGCGCGATTGCAGATATAGCTGCGGTAGTCGGAAATTGCGATAAGGCCCTAAACCAGGCCGAACAACTAGCTGGCGTTAGTGTGCGTATGGCGGTTATTGGTATAGCCGGAGAGCTCGTGAAGGGGACCACGACTACGGTTCGGGCTACTCGCAAAAACTCCACCAAACCGCTAGATATGGCCGAGGTCGAACGGATTATTTCCTTGGTACAGGAACGAGCCGAGGCTAGGGCCAAGAAGCAACTTGCGTGGGAACTGGGCGGTAAAGAGGTTGAGATTCGCCTGGTCAACAGCGCACTGGTCAGTATTGATATTGATGGTTATAAGGTGACCAATCCGGTTGGTTTTCAGGGCAAAGACGTTCTGGTGCATTTGTTTGCAGCTTTTGCTCCATTAATACACATCGGCGCACTTGAGCGAACATCCCAAGAACTTGACCTTGACCTGTTGGCTGTGGCGGCCGAACCGTTTGCCGTTGCGCGTTCGGTGATAGGTGATGACCCAAACGCGACCATGAGTGCTATATTGATGGACGTCGGTGGCGGCACGACCGATATTGCTATTATTGACGAAGGGGGTGTCCAAGGCACCAAAATGTTTGGTATTGGCGGTCGTGCCTTTACTCGTTCAATAGAGCGTGATCTAGGGGTAGAGTTTACTCAAGCGGAGCAGCTAAAGCTTGGGCTGGGAACAAGCACGGTACCAAAATCTAAGATACCCGCCATAGAGGCGGCGCTAAGCAAGACGTTAGATGTATGGATTAGCGGCATAGAATTGGCTCTCGGCGAGTTTACCAAACTCGATCATCTGCCACACCGTATCTTGCTATGTGGCGGCGGATCAAGTCTTGACATGCTAGTCGAACGACTAGAAAAGTCTAATTGGTATAACAAACTGCCATTTACCCGTCGGCCCGTTATACATCATATACACCCCAAACAAGTTAGCGGTATCGTTGACAAAACCGGCTCGGTGACAGACCATACATTTATAACCGCAATGGGACTACTGCGAGTCGGGGCGGACACACTGTTCCAAGAAAATAATCGTCCGACTGGTTCAATCCGGGAAAGAATTGATAGAATATTAAGGGTTTAAAATGACTAGCGACAAAAAAGACACTATATATATTGATGTTGATGATGAGATCACTTCCATCATTGAAAAGGTCCGCTCCTCGCCACAAAAAATAGTGGCGTTGGTACTGCCCAAGCGCGCCGCTATCCTACAGTCTGTTGTTAACATGAAGCTCCTTAAGCGCAGTGGCGAAGAGGCAAAAAAACACCTAGTGTTAATTACTTCCGAAGCAGCGCTGATGCCGTTGGCTGGGGCCGTTGGTCTATACGTAGCTACAACCTTACTCAGTAAGCCGACTGTTCCATCACCTCCGCCTGATCCCGACGCGATAGATGATAGTAACGTGGAGCAAGGTTCGGAAACCGAAACACTACTGAATCCCCAAAGACCGGTTGGCGAGCTAGCTGGTCTGCCCGCTTCTGAAGACGAGACCATTGAAGTTGATAACGACGAACCCAGCACCAAAACTCTTGCTAAAAAGTCTAAAAAAGAAAAGCCTCCCAAAGGACTCAGGGTCCCAAACTTTAATAAATTTCGGACAAAATTGTTAGTTGGCGGTCTGGTCGGGGTCCTGCTTGTGGTGGGGCTGTATATAGCCATCTTCGTTATGCCTACAGCAGACATTGTTATAAAAACAGACACAGAAAACGTCAAAGCTACGGTAAAATTCATCTCAAGCCCCAATACTAAAGAGCTGAACGAAGAGCAGGCCATAATACCGGCAACAAACAAAGAACTAAAGAAAAGCGAAAGCCAAAAAGCACCTGCGACTGGTCAGAAAAACGTTGGTCAAAAAGCCACAGGCAGTGTGTCTCTTAAAAACTGTAGTACTAAGGACGGTGAAATAGTCGTTCCGGCTAACACTGCTGTGAGTTCGGGTGGGCTGTCGTTTATAACCGACGAACCAGTCACTTTGCCGCAAAGCATATTAACCGGTGGCAGCAAAACCTGTATAACGCCGGCAAAATCGGTTGACGTGACAGCCCAAAACGCTGGGGACACCTACAATGTGTCAGAGCGTGACTATACTGTTTCTGGGTTTGCAGGTGTTCAGGGCGAGGGGTCTGACATGGAGGGTGGCACAAACCAGATCATTAAAGTTGTGAGCCAGGGCGACATTGATACTCTCCGCCAGAGAGTTATAGATAGCTTTACGAACGGGGCCAAAGACGAGCTTAAACAGCAACTATTGGCGGATGACCTCATAGTGCTTGAGGATACGTTTAGCGTTGGTCAGCCTGAGGCTGTTAGCTCACCAGATGTTAATTCAGAAGCGTCCGAAGTTACGGTCAATGTTACTATGGGCTTTACGATGTACGGAATTAAAACTGAGCACATAACACCCCTGATTGATACTTCGATTGCAGAAGAAGTCGACTCTGACCGGCAAACAATAAGCAGCTATGGGCTTGAAGAAGCTGTTTTTCAGATTGGTGAGAGAAAGCCTAACGGCGACATCAGCTATACCCTCCAAACCCTAGTAGTAGCCGGACCAGAAATTAACGAGGACACATTGAAGCAGGAGATTGTCGGTAAGAAAGAAGGGGAAGCAAAAAACCTTATAAAAGCCCGACCTGGAGTAAAAGAAGTCAGTGTTAATTACAAACCGTTCTGGGTGACGAAAGCGCCCAGCAAGCCCTCAAAGGTAAGCGTGATAGTTGAGACGGCAGCCACTAGCCCGACGAATGATGAAACTGACAGCAACTAGCACTACTACTATCCTGGCGCTTGATGTCGGCGAGCGTAGGATAGGTGTAGCAAGGGCAAATACTATAGCCCGACTGCCCGAGCCGCTTACTACGCTTATAAACGATCAAACAATCTTTGACAAGCTTAACGAGATAATCCAAAAAGAAAGAGTAATATCCGTTATAATTGGCCTCCCGCGAGGGATGAATGGTCAGGAGACTAAGCAGACTGGACTGACGCGCAAGTTTATAAAGGAGTTTCAGGGGCATTTTTCAATCCCGGTATATCTTCAGGATGAGGCTCTGACATCAAAAAAGGCCGAACAGGAGCTGAGGGATAGCACCAAGAAGCAAAACAAAGATATGATTGATTCGCTAGCAGCGACCTATATACTTGAGGATTTTTTGCTCCAAGATGGTAAATCAGAAGAGGTAATAAATGAATAATTACACAACAAAGCAACTTCCTCGTAAACGGCACAAAACACTTGCTGTGCTGCTTGTCGCGTTGTTTATTGCGGGTGCAGCTTCCGTATTCGTCGTTAGGCGTGCGTACAACGAAAACCTTCAGCCAATCAGCAGCTCCGAAAAAAGCCAGTTAATAAACGTTCCTACCGGTGCTACTACACACGAGATAGCTACTATTCTAGAGAACTCTGGGATTATACGTGAGTCCTGGGCGTTTGAGTGGTTTGTCCGCAGCCAAGGGCTACGCGAGAGTCTTAAGGCGGGCACATACTCGCTTAAGCCAAGCCAGCATGTGGCTGATATTGTTGCGGTATTGACGCACGGCAAAGAGGCTACTAACTTAGTGACTATTTTCCCCGCCAAGAGGCTGGATGAAATACGCGACGATCTAATTAACCAAGGTTTTTCGGCTAGCGAGGTGGATACAGCTCTGGACCCCAACTCTCATATAAATCATCCCGCACTGGTTGATAAGCCTAAAGATGCCGGTCTAGAGGGCTATCTCTACCCCGAATCATTTGCAAAAATACCTACAACCCTAGCAAGCGATATCGTGCGCGCATCTCTAGATCAAATGAATGACTACTTGACCCCAGAGGTAAGAGCAGGCTTTGTGCGTCAGGGGTTGACTGTTCATCAAGGAGTAACACTTGCTTCCATAGTAGAACAAGAAGTTGGTAGTGCAGACCCTCAAAAAGACACAGAAGATAAGAAAAAAGTTGCCCAGGTATTCCTGCTGCGTATAAAAAACAACATGCCACTAGAGTCCGACGCGACAGCTGGCTACGGTGCTATTTTAGTGGGTGATGAGCCTAGCCCGGGGTATAGCTCCCCATATAATACCTACCAAAATAGAGGATTGACCCCAGGGCCTATAAGCAACGTCGGTCAAAACTCCCTAATCGCTGTTGCTTTTCCGGCCCAGACTAACTTTTTATACTTTGTTTCTGGCGATAACGGCGTGAATTACTTCTCGCATACCCTAGATGCGCACGAAAAACTGGTCCGCGAACACTGTAGCGCTTGTCGCTAACAGGGGCGAGACAGATAACTAACAGAGGTAGAAAAGAGTTAGAAATCTTGCATTCACAACATAATTTTGCTACTATCTGACGGTAACTTGATCCGTAGCCTCACATTTCTTACGAGGACGCACCAGTTACCCCGCGATTGTCTTTACTAACAGAGGAGATAGGTCGACTTTCTCCAGGAAATAATTAAAAACCAATCGTAAGGGAACGGCGTAAAGCCGGGAGACAAGTATTCGTACTACCACGCTTAGTCAAAAACTAGGTACTAGATCAACTGCAGGCGTATACAGGCGTCTATTTAGGAAGCATATCCACCGTTCTAAGAAACGGGTAGTTCGCTATAGCCTTTTATTTGCAAATCTGGCTTTACTGGCTGCGGTTATTGTTTTTGTATCCAACGACTCCCCGGCGGTAGGTCCTGTGGCTCATAACGCAATTGCAAAAACAGCTAATTCGGGCACCCCTGCAAATCCGCTTGATCAGCTATCCTCAGCCGACATTGCCGTACATGTGGCTAAAATGACGCGATTAGATGAAACGGTTGCCGTGGTAAATCATGCAGACAGTGTAAACGCGCAGCTAGCGGTCTCGCCAGCAGAGAACTCGGTCGTCGCCAAACCCCAGATTGTTAATACCGAACTTAAATCTAAAAAAGACATCACTAAGTATGCAGTCCAGCCAGGAGACACTGTTGCGAGTTTGGCCACCAAGTTTGGTGTTACGTCTGATTCAATACGGTGGTCAAACGGGCTGAGCGGCGATAATCTACAAGCTAATCAGGAGCTGTTTATTCCGCCAACTAACGGGATTGTTTATGTGGTCAAGGCTGGGGATACAGTTGATAGTTTGTCGCAGCGCTACAATGCTAACAAGCAAAAATTGATTGAGATGAACGATGCTGAAATAAGCGGCCTGCAAGTAGGCGACCGTATCATTATTGCCGATGGTGTGCAGCCCAATAGACGTCCTATTTACTCTGCAACGGCCAACAGTTTTGCGGTTGGCTCTATGACCGCACGTTACGGTGGTAACGGCTACGACTACGGCTGGTGTACTTGGCATGCCGCCAGACGCCGTATTGAGTCCGGTAGGCCCCTGCCAACAAACCTTGGTAACGCTATTAGCTGGTATTATTTAGCGCAGCGCTCAGGATTAACCATAGGGACTAAGCCTGTTGCTGGAGCTGTCTTGTGGCATGCAAATATCGGTGGGCTCGGCCATGTAGCATATGTTGAGGAAGAAAATCCTGACGGCTCTTTCCGGGTATCAGACATGAACTACCCGTCGTGGGGTCGGGTTACTTACCGCACAATTACCCCTGACCAGTTTAGTAACTACCGGTTTATCTACTAGACGCAACCCCCTAACCTCTGTACTCTTAACTAAGTAATGTTTGTTGATAAGGTGAAAGTTTTAGTAAGGGCAGGTGACGGCGGCAACGGCAAGCTTAGTTTTAGGCACGAAAAATTTATTGACAAAGGGGGGCCGGACGGCGGCGACGGCGGCGACGGCGGCGACGTTGTCTTTCAAGCAAGCCGTAACCAAAACACCTTAGCTTCGTTTCGTTTCCAAAAGCGCCTACAGGCACAATCAGGTGAGCCGGGAGATAAGCGTCGCAAGCACGGTAAAAGCGGTAAGGAGCTCGTGGTCCAGGTGCCTGTCGGTACTGTTATAAATGACGTTGAGGGAAACACTGTTGCTGATTTAGCAAAAGACGGCGACAAAGCTGTGATAGCAAAAGGGGGTAAGGGAGGGTTCGGCAACGCCCACTTCGTGTCCTCAACCCGCCAAGCCCCGCGCATAGCCGAAAAAGGTGAATCCGGCGAGGAGCACGAGCTTGCTCTTGAGCTGAAGATGATCGCCGACGTAGGTCTGGTGGGGCTCCCTAACGCCGGCAAATCTACTATGTTGGCAACGATCAGCAACGCACAGCCCGAGATTGCTGATTATCCTTTTACAACCATAAGGCCTAATCTAGGAGTGGTGGACATAGACAGCAGCACTTCGCTGCTATTTGCAGATATTCCTGGCTTGATTGAGGGGGCTAGTCAGGGGAAGGGGTTGGGTGATGACTTCTTGCGCCACGTAGAACGCACGCAAGTGCTAGTGCATTTAATTGATATTTACCAAGATGATGTTGAGCAAGCATACAGGACAATTCAGAATGAGTTGAAAGCCTACAAGATTAATCTAGGCAAGCGCCCGCAAATAGTGGCGCTTACGAAAATAGAGGGGCTTGACGAGGAAATCGTGACCGATAAAGTTAACGAGCTCATGCAAATACTTCCCAAGAAGACCAACGTTTTTGCTGTTTCTGCAAAAAGCAAAGCTGGTGTGCGTGAACTTCTATTTCAGATCAAAAAGATAGCTGAAAAAGAACGGACTAGGTTAGCTAAAGTGGCCGAAGACACTAGCAGCAGCGTACCAGTATTAAAAATCGATGACGAAAAAAGCTGGAAGGTAGAAAAGACCGATAACGGATATATTGTTAGCGGCAAAAGAATTGAACGATTTGCGGAACGTACTGATTTTTTGAGTTTTCATGCCGTGCAGCGGCTTCGCGATATTATGAAAAAAATGGGTATCATGCACGAACTGACACGCCAGGGCATCGAAGCGGGTAGTAAAATTAAAATTAAAGATCAGACTATACAATATTAGAAAATCAATCGTGCATCCTTGTAGCATAAAGGTGTATAAGTGAAGACTGTGTAATTAGGGGGTGCTAAACTAGTACCCAATGGCAACCAGTTTTTTCTTTTATGACCTAGAAACATCAGGGTTCAACCCTAGGAATGCGCGTATTGTGCAGTTTGCTGGTCAACGTACAGACCTAGACCTAAAACCGCTAGGCAACCCTTACAACTTCTTGGTTGCGTTAAGTGATGACGTGCTACCTGACCCAGCAGCGGTGCTTGTGACTGGTATAACTCCTCAGCAAAGCCGCGCTGACGGTATTACAGAGGCGGATTTCTTAAGAATATTCCATGCCGAGGTTGTCGTGCCCGATACTATCTTCGCTGGGTTTAACACTGTGCGGTTTGATGACGAGTTTATGCGCTATTTACACTATCGCAATTTCTATGATCCGTATGAATGGCAGTGGCAAGAGGGTCGTTCGCGTTGGGATTTGCTAGATGTAGTTAGGATGACCAGGGCGCTTAGACCGGATGGTATTGAGTGGCCAGTGGACTCTACAGGCAAGCCAAGCTGTCGCTTAGAGCTGATGGCAGCTATCAACAACCTGGATCATCATGATGCCCATGATGCGCTTAGTGATGTCAACGCAACCCTGGCGCTAGCCAGGCTTATTAAGAACAAACAACCAAAGCTTTTTGATTTTCTGCTTAGTATGCGCGGGCGCAACCAAGTTGATGAACTGGTAAACAGGGATCAGCCATTTATTTATACTTCCGGAAAATATGACCACAAACACCAAAAAACCACCATTGTACGTAAGCTTGCAGATCACCCGAAAAGAAAAGGTGCACTGGTATATGACTTGCGAGAGGACCCGACCCCGTTTCTGAAACTATCGCCTCCTGCTCTTGCTGAAGCATGGCGCTGGAAAAAAGACTCCTCAGATCCGCGCTTACCAATTAAAACCATACAGTTTAACAGATGTCCAGCCATTGCCCCTTTGTCGGTTCTAGACGAAGCAAGCAGGGAGCGGCTAGGGCTTAACATGGCACAAATCAAAAAAAACCTTAAGGTTTTAAAGGAAAGCAAAGAATTTATTGGATCTGTTTTGCACGCCCTGGAGCTGTTAGACGAAAAGCAGCAGGCACGATTACTAGAAACAGAAGATGACGTAGATGCTCGTTTGTATGAAGGTTTCTTTGGCGACTTGGACAAAACCAAAATGAGTATCGTACGTGCGGCCGGAAGTGATGACCTGGCGGGTCTGGACGTAAACTTTAAGGACCAGCGGCTTCAGGCTCTTTTGCCCCTATATAAAGCACGTAATTTTTATAAATATCTAACAGACAAGGAACGTGCCGAATGGAATATTTATAAAGAACAAAAACTATTTGGGGGTGGCAATAAGAGTCGCTTGGCAGACTACTTTAGACAGATTGAAGAATTAAAGGCCAGGCAGAGCTTGAGCCCGGAACAGAACTACATACTGGACGAGCTGATACTGTACGGTCAGTCAATTATGCCTTCAGATTTAGGATAGCTTTTTTCAGAATTTTTGTACCACCGAGCCGAAGTACGATATTGCGCCGAACATGTATTTCATACAAAACCAGTAAACACAGAATGTATAGTTCAGATACGGTAAGTATTTGGGGAAAAGTAAGTTGAATATGTGTTCCAGGCACTTGGCCAAGAACGATGAACTCTAGCATAACCGTCACACCATTAATTAGTATAGAATATACAGTAATTGAAGAAAAAGCAAGTATATTCTATAAATTCTTATGCTATAAATTATTTCTTGGTACTGGTTAGTTCGGAAAGATACTTTGTTAAGCGCTGAAGTCGTTTTCTGTTGCCAAGAATTACGCTTAAGCCAAGCACATTGAAAAGACTAGCAAAAGTAATTGGTATGGTGCCGCTACGCGTATCTAGTATATACACGCCAAGTATTATTAATAAAACGGCTACAAGATCATAAAGAGCCTGAACTAACGGATTGTTTACAAAAAAGCTATCAACCAAGTTCAGGCTTTTTTGTTTTGTTTTTTCGAGCCATCTTTTGGCCCAGCCATGATTGTGGCCTAAAAGCCACAAGCCAGCTGCGAATACTAAGATTCCACCCGGGCCTGGTAGTATACCGAGGAATGGCGCGGCCAAGATGAGCAGTATCCCAAGACCATCTAAAATAATCTGTCGCACATGTCGCATCCCTATACTATACCCCTCTCTTATGATTTGCCGGCTACGTAACTTCCAAGTAATGTCATTTCACAGCCCTGGCGCCCAAATATTGCGACCAAAAAACTTCCTGACCCTGAATCGGGGCTTTAATATTCATAACACGAACAAGCCTAACACAAAAATACTAGCGGGCAGAAACATATGCTGCTACACTGAACATAAGTTCAAAACTTTAAAACAAAGTGGTGGGTGAGGGTAAAACATACATGGCACAACGTATGCAAATGACGGGCAGTGGCAACCGAAATCGTGGAGATACTTATAAGGATATGAGGGGTATCCAAGACAATCATCCCGTAAAAAGCGGGCTACGATCGCCCGAATTGCGCATAGTGCGAAAAGTAAACTATGGCGATGTAGAAGAAAAAAAGGTCTGGAACGATTACCTTGATGATCTAGGTGAAAAAAATTATGGGAAGGGTGAGCCAAGACGATTGAGCGACATGGGATGCACTCTCGTGACCGCTACTGCTATTAACCTGGGATTCCAGGATAAGTTATTTCAAGACCGACGCGCTGTTATACAACGCATGAGGCAGCTTGCAAAGCGATTTAATCAACACGCTGAAGGAGAAGATCGTTGGGGTTTTGGATTTATGCTTGAGGTCAACCTGAGCGAAGTAGATGCGGAGTTTTCGGATAGTCGCGCAGCAAAGCCAGGAGAACAAATACAAAATCCCTGCAAGCAATTTCTTAATGGTTGGTCCGAGGAAGAACGCCTTGCCATTTTAGAGCGCCAGCAAGCTGACGTAGGCTCCCCACGAATTTTATGGACGCCGGCTCGATATGCCGTAAACCAAGTGCTAGAAAAAGTGGGCCATTTTAAGTATGCTGTAGGCCTAGATGCCAACGACCAGATTCATACTGAGAGAAAAGAAGTAGTAGACTATCTAGTGTACGAAGAAGACTTTAAACCTAGTGTAATTGACAGGAGTGTCCAGAGATTCTATCCTCATATAACCGTCTTTAGGGCTTACGGCAATTCTACAATAGATACGGACCTGCCTCCACCCAACATATCCTTTTACCCCCCAAGAGCTATAGTTAACATAAACACCTGAGCTCTAAAAACGAGGTCATAAAACTGATATAATGCAATAATATGCGAGCTTACTTATAATGGCATCACCAAATCGAGAGCAAGAGGGCTATAGCTCTCTTGAAGTATTCCGCCGAGTTAGAGGGCTGGACAAATTTCTTGGACTGGTACACCACTACGGCTATCAGATCTTTGGTAATGACGGAATAACTTCATACTCTACTCCGTACAACGTTGAGTGTGGAGATAAAGCGACAACCCGATACTTAGTGCAGGATACTGGATCGCCCAGGCTCAGTGTCAATGATAAGCCGCATCTAACCCTTCTTTACTTGCAAGCCCCACTGCGACTCAATGTGCACTCTAACTTTAACTGGCTTGTAAATGAATTAAACCCGAACCGGAGACACAAAAGTGAATTGCGCAGAAACCTGGAACAGAGCGGTCTTCAGCACGACATACCAAAACAAGAAGGAGTTCAAATTTGTTGTGACGATTTGATGATTCAGCCGAACTATTTACTTAACACCAAGGACCTAGTGCTCACGTTGTCTGAGAGTTTACCAGTGACTGATATGTTGAAAGATCAAGCTGGCATATTAGCAAGAGCTTTGATAGGACATTCTCAGTCTAAAAAAGCTGCATCGCCATATATGTCACCTCCAGGCATTCCATCGGCCAGATTCCCTGAGGATTCATCGTGGGACGAAAGAAATTTGCTGCGGGAGGAGCTTATGCAGTACATTCCTACAATCGGCCGACTGGCGCTTGGTGATTTTGACTGTAAGGTTTCGATTCATACCAACAGTGATTTAATCAATACATAAAAACATTATTGCAGAGGTGTACGGCTCAGAAGACTGGAATCTTTCCCTGATTTTTGCTATACTCTCCTGACCCTAAAGGAGGTTTATGGGAGACGTTATAAAGGTCCAGGGTGCGCGTGAACACAATCTGAAAAATGTTAATGTTGAGATTCCTCGCGGTAAATTAGTTGTTATTACTGGGCTCAGCGGGTCCGGTAAGTCGTCTTTAGCGTTTGATACTATCTACGCTGAAGGGCAGCGTCGCTACGTCGAATCCCTTAGTAGCTATGCCCGACAGTTCCTGGGCCTTATGGAAAAGCCCAACGTTGACCAGATTGATGGTCTCAGCCCAGCCATTAGTATTGACCAAAAATCAACCTCCCGTAATCCGCGCAGTACGGTAGCTACCGTAACCGAAGTTTATGATTATTTGCGTTTGCTGTTTGCGCGAGTTGGCATACCTCATTGCCCGATTTGTGCTCGTCCAGTTGTGCGCCAGACATCAACTGCAATAGTTGATAAAGTTTCTTCGCTTCCCAAGGGTGTCCGCTTGATGGTGTTGTCACCCATAGTTATGGATAAAAAGGGGGCATTTGAGCATATACCCGAACAATATCAACGAGCAGGGTTTGCGCGCGTGCGTGTGGATGGCGTAGTTTACGCCCTGGATGAATTCCCTGAGCTAGATAAAAAATTCAAACACACAATTGATCTTGTGGTTGATCGGTTAATTAATGACGACGAGGGGAAGAGCCGGCTAACGCAGTCCGTAGAACAGGCGCTTGATATTGCGGACGGGCGACTGAAAATCGTTAACGCCGATAGCGGTGAAGAATTTATTTATAGTTTGATGTATGCATGCATTGAGCATCCGGATGTGGCTATACCAGAACTAGAACCTAGAACGTTTAGTTTTAACAGCCCGCATGGTGCGTGCCCAGTTTGTACCGGGCTGGGTTCACGTATGGAAGTTGATCCTGAGCTAGTGATACCGAACGGGCGGCTCACAATCTCAGAAGGCGCAATTCGTCCATTTAATCGCGTCAACGCTGACGCCTGGTATATGAAAAAAATGCAAGCTGTCGCGGACAGATACGGGTTTAGTCTTAGTGTGCCTACAAGTGAGCTTAGGCAGCAAGATTTGGACAAAATCCTTTACGGAACCGGCAGCGATAAATACAAAGTTAGCCTAAGTATGGGGCGCTCGTTTGAGACAACTTATGAAGGGGTAATACCGAACCTAGAGCGTCGCCATAAAGAAACAGATAGTGATTTTATGCGTCGTGACATAGAGCGTTTTATGAGGGAGCGCCCTTGTCACGAATGCCATGGCCGTCGTCTTCGGCCGGAAGTATTAGCTATTACCGTTGCCAAACTTTCAGTCATGGATATTTGCGAGCTAAGCATCGATGAGGCGATCAAGTTTTTTGATGGTCTGAAGCTTGATGCAAAAGAATCACAGATAGCTCGCCAAATATTAAAAGAAATCCGCGCTCGCCTAACTTTCATGCAGGATGTAGGGCTCAACTACTTGAATCTTGCGCGCAGTGCAGTAACACTTTCAGGCGGTGAGGCGCAGCGAATTCGCTTGGCTACTCAGATTGGCTCTGGGCTTCAGGGGGTTCTGTATGTGTTGGACGAACCCAGTATCGGGCTACATCAGCGCGACAATGAACGCTTAATCCGTACACTCAAGCACCTAAGAGATCTGGGGAATACAGTAATTGTAGTTGAGCATGACGAAGAAACGATTCGAACTGCAGATTATCTTCTCGACATGGGCCCCGGAGCGGGTATACATGGTGGTCATATTGTAGCCGAAGGAAAACCAAGCGAAGTAGCGAAGTCAAAAAACAGTATCACCGGGCAGTATTTGCGTGGTGAAAAAAACATTCCTGTTCCAAAAAAGCGACGCCCCGGAAGTGGCAAGCAGCTTATTATTCGAGGAGCGAAGGAGAATAACCTAAAAGACGTAACCGTCAGTATTCCTTTGGGTAAGCTGGTGGTTGTGAGTGGCGTATCTGGCTCCGGCAAATCATCTTTGATCAACGATATTCTAGCGAGAGAGCTGTCGGCCCGACTCATGCGCGCCAATACTGTACCGGGGCGGCATGACGACATAGAAGGTATAAAGCACCTCGATAAAGCCATTATTATTGATCAGTCACCAATCGGACGCACCCCTCGCTCAAATCCCGCAACCTATACAGGGCTGTTTACCCCAATTCGTGAACTATTTGCCAGTGTGCCTGAAGCTAAGGTCCGGGGCTATGGCCCGGGTAGATTTAGTTTCAATGTCCGCGGTGGACGATGCGAAAACTGTGCCGGTGACGGCATCATAAAAATTGAGATGCATTTTTTGCCTGACGTATACGTGCCGTGCGATATGTGCAAAGGCAAGCGCTATAACCGTGAAGCTCTAGAAGTCCACTATAAAGGCAGGGCTATCAGTGACATTCTTGAAATGACCTGCGAAACTGCGTCAGAATTTTTTAATAATATTCCAGTAATAGCACGTAAGCTACAGACTTTAGTAGAGGTTGGCCTAGGCTACATCACACTTGGGCAGCCCGCTACTACTTTATCTGGTGGCGAGGCACAGCGAGTTAAGCTAGCTACCGAGCTATCGCGCCGACCGACCGGGCGTACGCTTTATATACTTGATGAACCTACGACGGGTCTACACGTTGCTGATGTTAATAAGCTGCTCAGTGTGTTGCATGCGCTCGTGGACGCAGGCAACAGTATGATAGTGATCGAGCATAACATTGATGTCATTAAAAACGCGGACCATGTAATCGACATGGGTCCCGAAGGTGGCGATGCGGGTGGTCAGATTGTTGCTGAGGGGACTCCAGATGTTGTTGCAAGACACGGCAAAAGCTATACGGGGCAGTTTCTGAAAAAAACTCTGTAGAATCTAGTCTATTTTTTTGTTCAGAAGGATATTACGAAGCACGACACGAGCCTTATCGGCTAGGAGTTTGCGTGTCTCCTGGTCTTTCAGTAAGTGAAATAAGGCTAGCCCCAAGCTGGCGACAACAACACCAATCATGACAGTTTCGATGTGTCTATCAAGGTGCGGGATTCTCCCACCTATCCAGTAGCCCAATAGAGGTAGCCCGGCGCCCCATATTACCCCGCCAACAACGTTAAAAAGCAGAAAACGTTCGCGAGACATCTTGCTAGCACCTGCGACGACGGGAGCGAATGTTCTTACAATTGGCGTAAAGCGCGCTAGTATTATGGTTTTTCCGCCATGACGTTTATAAAACTTTTCGGCCTGTTCCAGATATTCTTGCCTAAAAAATAAACTGTCCTTGCGACGAAAAAGACGAGGTCCTGCACGTCTACCGATACTGTAGCCGACGTTATCACCAATTATCGCTGCGGCTATCACGGCCAAGATCAAAGCTAAAAGTGAAAATCGCCCCTGAGAGGCCGCCAGACCAGCCCCGAACAAAAGTGAGTCGCCAGGGAGAAAGAAGCCGACCAACAAGCCGGACTCAGCAAACACGATTGCTGCAATTAGTAAAATGCCGCCTGCTTGTATGAGCTGTGCAACATCAAACATACCTATAAGGTTAACTTGTTTGCTATAATAAGGAAACAGAAAATTTGGAGGAACAAATGTCCAGCGACAGTATCGGTATTGAGTTAGTAGAACGCACAATTATAGGCAAGGGTTTGCAGGGTTTGCGCGCAAAGAGTCTAGTCCCTGCGGTTATTCATGATCACGGCAAGCCGTCTATCCATGTGTCGGGCGATTATGTAGCCTTAAGCAAGGCGTATGCGGCGGCGGGAAAGCACCACCCTGTAGAATTAAAAGTCGGTGCTAAAAACCATTTGGCACTTATAAAAGATGTGGATTATGAGCCGGCCAAACGGCGCATGCGCCACGTAGTTTTTCAGGCCATAAGACAAAACGAAGCCGTAGAAGCTGAAATTCCAGTTGAGTTTATGGACGTAGACATTCCGGCAGAGAAGCTTAGCCTTATGATCTTACAGCAGCTTGACCATGTTGAGGTAAAGGCACTGCCAAAAGACCTGCCCGACCAGCTGCTTATTGATCCATCTACCTTGGCTGAAGTTGGTGACCACCTTACGGTCGCAGATCTAAAGGTTCCCGCTGGTGTAACGGTCTTAACTCCTCCCGAAACACAGTTAGCGGTCGTGGAAATGCCAAAAGACCAAGAAGCAGAAGCCAATGCCGCAGCTGCTGAACATGCAGAGCAAACGGCTGGAGAAGCCGAGGATGTTGAGTCCGAACATGGAGCTGGCGCTGACCAAGAGCCGCAGTCCGCAGAGGACCAGCCAGGCACTAAACAACAAAAAGAACCTAAACCCAACGACAACCAGTCTTAATCTTCTAAAAATCCACCCGATTGATGGGCCCACAGACGAGCATACGTTCCGCTTTTAGCTAGCAATTCTCTGTGACTGCCTTCTTCAACGATTTTACCCTCATCCAGCACGATAATACGATCCATGCGCTGAATGGTGCTTAAACGATGGGCAATAACTATTGCTGTTTTGTTTTTCATTAATTTCCACAAGGCGTCTTGAATTAATACCTCGCTCTCTGAGTCTAGAGCGCTAGTTGCCTCGTCCAATAAAAGTATCGGCGCATTTTTAAGCATGGCCCTAGCGATTGCTATACGTTGTCGTTGTCCGCCCGACAGTTTGACTCCACGTTCGCCCACCAGCGTCCTGTACCCGTCAGGTAGTTTTTCTATAAACTCATGTGCGTGGGCTAACCTAGCCGCTTTTTCAATTTCTGCGTCAACCGCATCGGTATCACCGTATCGTATATTTTCTCTAAGACTACGGTGGAATAATAATGGTTCCTGGGGTACATAGGTAATAGCGCTTCTGAGATCATGCTGTTTAAGCTTAGTAATGTCTTGTCCGTCGATGGAAATACTCCCTGAATCAATATCCATAAACCGCAGAAGAAGTTTGGTCAGAGTGGTTTTTCCTCCGCCAGAACGTCCAACCAGACCGATTTTCTCCCCATCCTTTATATCAAGATTAAAATCACTGAAGAGATGGTCACCACGATTATCATGATAACGAAAAACAACATCATGAAACCTTATAACTCCTTGCTTGACATTAAGAGGCTCAGAATTTTTTGCATCCGAAATCGTCGGTCTGCTGAGCAGCAACTCTGTAAATTGAGCAGCCTCAGTCAGATTAGTTTCAATAACACGGTAAACCATGTTGAACTCCCACATGACCCGAGTCACTAATGTGAAGTAGCTGAAGGTAACAACAACAACTTCAACTGCCGAAGCGTTGCCGCGGCTTACGGTCAAAGCCAGCACAAGCCCTAGTGCGTTTGTTAATACGTAAAGCGGGGAGATTATCGTATTTATATGTAAGTTCTGATAATCCCATGATTGCTTGATTTTGTCGCTGTGGTCTTGGCTGTATGAAGTGTGCCGAGACTTTTCGTAGAGTTCTTTCGCAAATCCCTTCACTGCGGCCATATTAGCAATAGTGTCAGAGATGTTACCAGACAATACGTTCGCGGCCCGCTCACGGGCAACGACAAGTTTTTGACGGTGTTTTATTCTAGGCAAAACAATCAACAAGGTGAGGGTGGTCATACCCAGTAAGGTCACGATCAACCATGGCGAGAAGCTAGCCAGCACAAAGATGACAAATATCAGTGGTATGAGCCGGGGGCTAATATTGAACAATAATGTATCAAACAGTCGAATATAGCTGCCCGTATAGCCCATAACTTTTTTTGTAAGTGATCCAGCAAAATTATCGTTATAAAAACCCAGGTCTTTTTCGAAAAGATAATCCATCGCATTAACAGATAACCGCTGATTACCTTGCGTCTCAGCCCGTATAACATAATGTTCGCCGATACGCCAACAAATTTCACCAAGTAGCCATGATCCTGCAAAGGCAGCAACGTAAGGCATCAGCTGAACAATATTGAAGTCTGGGTTTGCGCCTAAAAAGTTTAGAATCTTAGCGATAATTATAGGTGGCACGTAAAACACCAAAATACTGCAGATACCTGGCAACAACAAACCAGGCAAAGCGTAGCGCTTGTCTAGCTTCAGTTGCTGCCAGTAATGTGAGAGCACAAGTCTGATCGCTTGTTCGTTAAGGCTTTTTGGCATTATACGGGAGTCTCCTTCCCCCACATTTATTAATGAAACACGATTTAAAAACTATCTTTTTATTTCAGAATTTTGCTGGATGGCTATGAAGTGGTCAGGGCGGCTAAGTTAGCACAGATAAAGTCATTGACAGAATTACAGAACACTATTGGTACAGCCCTTTCCTTAAATTTGTAATAATGTCAACAATTATACCACTGTTATAAAGGATTTTCCAAAATTTTTCCAAACCTTCCCACCCAGTTCTTATAAAGCGCTAGCCCTAAAGATTGCCGAACGAAAGATAAAAAATACACACCACCATATTCAAAACACTGACGGCCGTCGCAAAAATGAAACTTACTTAAGAGGGAGTTTTAGTGCTTCATATACCAGCACGCTGGCTAGTAGATCATATTCTTTAAGCTCCATCGCCAAATATTCACGGTGATCATACTGTGACACCCATACGCTTTGCTGGACCTTTTTAAAGGAAAGTTCACGTAACAATGCCCGCAAATGATTACGTTTGGCGCGCTCGGTTTCTAAAATGTCAAAGACTACTAGCAGGCAAGAGTTTCTTGCGAGGCTTACAGGGTTATAGGGCTTAATCTTGTGTCGGCCCTTTGCTGTTAGGCGTGGAATTCCTGTATCGTCAATCGTCAACAATCCTTTTTGCACAGCTCGATAATAGGCGCTTCTTAGTGTGCGTTGCTTGGTTTTGCTTTTTTTCTCTAAAATCTGGAAGAAGGACGCGGGCTTAAACGCTAACCGCAAGTTAGCCTCACTGTAGGGAATAAGTGCTTCAAGTACATACCTTGCAGACGGGCTTAATTGAGCCATGTATTCAATTATAGTACGGCCGTCGTAATTATGAATACGGTATAGATTAGTTTGGTATAATAAAGGACTATGCAAAAGATTATTTTGTACTATAAATTTGTTCCTGTACCTGACCCGGAGACCGTCATGTTTTGGCAAAGAAATTTATGTGAGCGGCTTAATCTTAAAGGGCGTATCATTATTGCTAAACAAGGAATCAATGGTACGGTCGGTGGCGAAATGGAAAACGTGAAAATGTACATTCGGGATATGAACAGGCACCCGCTGTTTAAAAAAGCCCAATACAAATGGAGTGATGGTGAGCGTGATGATTTCCCGCGCCTCTCTATAAAAGTCCGGCCGGAGCTTGTAGCATTAGCGCCCGAGGAGAATTTCGATGTATTTAACAGCACTAAAGGCCTTAAGCCGAAAGCTTGGCACAGCTACCTTGAAAAGAACCCTGATGCCATAGTGCTAGATGCGCGCAATGATTATGAAAGCGAGATCGGCGCATTTAAGGGCAGGAATGTCATTAAGCCAAAAATTAAAAACTTTCGCGACATAAAGCATGAGCTTGAAAAACTGCCCAAAGACCAGCCAATATTAACGTATTGTACCGGTGACGTGCGGTGTGAATACTTAAGTGCCTATATGCGGCACAAAGGTTTTGGTGAGGTCTATCACCTAGACGGCGGTATCGTAAAATACGGTCAAGAGTTCAAAGATGAGGGTTTGTGGGAGGGGAAATGTTATGTATTCGACAAGCGCTTGAACGTAGGTTTTTCAGAAAATAGTAAAGATATTGGAAAATGCGTACACTGCCAGGGTGACACAAGCAACCACACCAACTGTAGCAACGTAGCCTGCAATCGTCTGGTGTTGGTTTGTCCATCTTGTGTATCTACCGAATATTGCGAGCAGTGTGTGGTGGTCCAGGCGAGTTCTGCCTTATAATAGCTACATGATAGCGTTAAAAAGGGGTGCGCGAACGCCCCGATTTGTGCCGGACTATATGGCATCGTCGCTGGATGACATTGATTTTGCTCTGCTGAAAAAACACGGCATCCATTATGTTGCCTTTGATGCCGACAGTACGCTGGTGAACTTTCGCGGCAAGACCATGATGCGCGTGACCAAGCAGTTTCTGCGCAGCAAGCGCCATCTTTTTAAAAAATGGTGCATTGCAAGTAATCGCATAACTAATGATCTACAACCCCTGGCTAACAGTATAGAAGCAAAAGTCGTGCGCGCCACACTGTTTACCCGTAAACCAAGCAAGCGTTTCTTTGAGCGCGTTTATAAAGAGCTCAACTCTAAGCCAGCCGAGACTGCCATGATTGGAGATAAGCTTATAGCTGATATGTGGGGCGCCAAACGTGCGGGTATGACTACTATCTGGGTTGGGGGTCTAGGTAACGACAACCCGCTGGATCGTATCTTCAGAACTCGCCAAGTTGAACGAAAACTAATGAGCGCTTATCGGCCAGTTGAGAATATCAAGAAACTGAAGCCATGACCGAGAAATTAGAAAAAAAACTCAAGGAGTTGCCCAAAGAGCCGGGCGTGTATTTTCATAAAAATCAATCAGGGGAGATTGTGTATGTGGGTAAGGCGGCCAGTCTGCGTAACCGCGTACGCCAGTATTTTCAAAAGAGTCGTGCGCGTGACGCCAAGACAGAAGCGCTTGTGGCGGAAATTGTAGATGTTGACTGGATGTGCGTGGACAGTGAGCTTGAGGCGTTGTTTCTTGAAGCCGAAATGGTGCGACGCTACATGCCGCGTTATAACATTTTGCTACGCGATGATAAATCGATGGTTTACATAAGGATTGACTACAATAGTGATTTTCCTACTGTTGGTACGACGCGTCGCCCCCTAGATGATGGGGCGCGGTACTATGGCCCGTACCTGAGCGCAGGGAGCGTTAGCCAGGCACTAAAACTCCTTAGAAAAGTGTTCCCTTTTGCGACTAAACGAATACCAGGACAAAAACGTGCAAATTTGCACTATCATTTGGGGTTGGACCCGGGGCTAGAAGAAGGCAAAACTAAGCTTGAAGAATACCGTGCAAATTTACGCAAACTTATGATGGTTATTGAAGGTAAGCGTAAAAGTATTGAGCATGAGTTGGAAAAAGAAATGAAAACATACGCCAAGAAAGCTGAGTTTGAAAAAGCGGTGAAAAGCAGAAACCAGTTGTTCGCGTTGCAGCGTTTATCGCGACAGGTAATTTTTAGTGACAAGGAGTTTTTAGATATAAGCAAGGATCACGCTCTGGGCGAGCTGGTTGATCTGCTTCGGCTGGAAGCGTTTCCTAAGCGGATTGAAGGTTACGATATCAGCCATCAGCAAGGCACTGACGTTGTCGCAAGCATGGTTGTTTTTACAAATGGCGCAAGCAATAAAAGCGAGTATCGCAAATTCAAAACTCAGTTTAATCATAACGACGACTTCTATAATATGCACGAAACGATTGCGCGGCGTCTTAGTGCGCGCAACACAAAGCAATGGGGCTTGCCGAGTCTGGTGCTTGTTGACGGTGGCAAAGGGCAGCTAGATGCAGCTATTCGTGCCCGCGACGAGCACGGATTGGTGCGATTGCCTTTTATCGGACTGGCCAAGCGCGAAGAACAGATTGTAGTTAATAAGCATAAATCGTCAGTTGATTTGAATACCGAGTTTGTGTATAAGCTTGGTGGCTTCATAGCAGAGACCGACGACTACACGCTAGTGAACTTGCCCAAAAACACAAATGTCATAAAACTTTTGCAAAGAATCCGTGACGAATCGCACCGCTTTGCGGTCAGCTACCACACAACACTGAAATCAAAACGCCAGACCACGAGCTTACTTGACGACATACCAACAATCGGGCCAGCTACGCGCAGGAAGCTACTGAAGACGTTTGGTTCCATGAAGGGCATCATGCAGGCTCGGCAGATAGAACTAGAAAAGATACTGGGCGTAAAAAAAACAACCATACTGCGCCAATATTTGAGCTCCGAACATAAAGCCAGTCCAGCGAAGTTTAATGAAGAAGTATAATAAACTCATAGTGATTATAGTCGGAACCCTACTCCTCCTGGCGGTATTAATAGAAATTATTTTTTTAGTCATTCTTGCGCACCAAGGCAGCCGCTACGGAAAATATTGGAAAGCACGTGCTAGCGTGTCTTATCAGGCCGACGAACTACTGTACGTGGCGTTAGGCGATTCTGTTGGTGTGGGTATCGGAGCCAGTTCTCCTAACAAAGGATATGTAGGGCTTATAGCAGAGTCACTGGAACAAAAAACGGGCCAGCCCGTTCGAGTCGTTAACTTAAGTAAGTCTGGCGCAAAAATTAACGATGGCATTGAAAAACAATTGCCAGCACTTAAGGCCTACCAACCGGATGTGGTGACAGTAGGCCTTGGGTCTAATGATCTGGCTCAGGGCTGGGATGAGGATGTGTTCCGTAGTGACATGAAAAAGCTAGTGGACGGTCTGCCTGCTAATACTGTCGTTGCCGAAATACCGTATTTTGGCGGCGGGATTAAGCGTGGGGTTGAAGAGAACGTGCCCCGTGCAAACAAGATAATTCATGAACTAACCAACCGAAAGAAACTGAGCACTGCGCGATTACACGAAACAACCAAAGCTAACGACAATTTATTTATTTATGCTGCTGACTATTTTCATCCGAATAATCGGGGGCATCACAACTGGCACAAGGCTTTTTGGAGCGAGCTGAGCAGGCGCGTATACTAGACAGCCGATATGGACGCCGATTTTTTCAAAGGAAACCGCTCTAAATTATTGAGCCTCTTTAATGACAGCTCGCTCATTGTGCTTACTGCTAACGGAGCTTTACAGCGAAGCATGGATAGCACCTTTCCGTTTAAACAAGACGGCAGCTTCTGGTACTTAACAGGTATTGATGTCCCCAATATTCTACTTGTCATAGATAAAGGGAATGAGTATTTGATAATTCCCGAACTCTCAGTTGTGCGTGAGGCGTTTGACGGCGCTATAGATATCGAAGCACTAAAGACGGTGAGCGGCATTAGCCAAGTATTCTCCGAAAAAGATGGCTGGAAGCGCCTGGGTTCACGCATTAAGAAAGTCAAAAATGTAGCCACCCTATCTCCTTCGCCTGCATTTATCAAATCACTAGGGATGTATACTAACCCCGCAAGACGTAAGCTCGTTAAAGACATAGAATATTTTAACCAAGACATTAAGTTGTTGGACCTGAGGGCGCATCTACAGCGTATGCGAATGATAAAGCAACCGGCTGAACTTGAGGCAATAGCTAAGGCGGTGGACATAACAGTCGAGTCATTAACGGTCGTCCATAGCAAGTTTAATAAAAATCTTTATGAAGGTGAGTTTGAGATTGAGCTAGAGCTTAGCAGGGAATTTGTCGGGCGGGGTGGTTCAGGACACAGTTTTGTCCCAATTATTGCGGCTGGTGCCCGGGGATGCCAGATACACCCGGTGAACAACAGAGCTCCGGTTGGGGCCAACGATGCACTACTTATAGACGTAGGGGCAGAATACCGCAATTATGCGGCCGACCTGACTAGGACTTGGGCTCGCCAACCCAGCACAAGACTACAAGCAGTGCATAGTAGCGTGTCGGAGGTTCAGAATTTTGCCGTTAGTTTGCTGAAGCCTGGCGTTTTATTGCGCGAGTATGAAGAGCAGATAGAAAAATTTATGGGTGAAAAGCTTAGAGGGCTGGGTCTTATCAAAACCATTGACCGCGAAAGCATACGCAAATACTATCCGCACTCTAGCTCACATTACTTGGGCATTGATGTACACGATGCTGGTGAGGTTGAACATCCGCTTGAGGTCAACACAGTGCTAACTGTTGAACCCGGGATTTATATACCCGAAGAGGGTATAGGTGTAAGAATAGAAGATGACGTAGTGATTACTGATGGCGGTGTTGACAATCTAAGCGCTGGCTTGCTCCAATCCCTGTTCTAAATTACAATAGGCGGGATTATGTCACATAGTGGAATGTATCGATTTGCTGTGCGCTGGTTCGTATGTAGCCTCGGGCTGTGGGTAGCCGCTGGTCTTTTTAGTGGTATCACATACGATAGCCGTATCGGGGTCATCATAATAGCAGGGCTTATTCTTGCCATAGTAAACAGCATCATAAAACCCATAGTTATTATTTTATCTTTGCCCGCAATTCTATTCAGCCTTGGGCTTTTTATGATTGTAGTAAATGGACTTATGGTCGCCATAGTTAGCCGGTTATATCCGGAGCTGTATGTAACGAGCTTTACCTCGGCGATAATTGCGGGTATCGTTATAGGACTGGTAAACTATTTGGTGACGACTATTTTGGAGGAACGATGAGCATTTACAACCTACTCACCATCATCTCGGGAATCTTATTGACTATCTTTATTCTAATTCAGACACGCGGAGCAAGCCTGGGGGCCGGACTTGGCGGGAGTGCGGAAGTCAACACCGTCAGGAGGGGTTCCGACCGAACACTACATCAAGCAACAATTATTCTGGCTTTTGTGTTCGCTGCCTCCCTTGTCCTGCATGTTGCTGCCTAGAATATGATAAATAGAACTACGCGTTTAATTTGGCGCAGACGCTATAAACACAGGCGTCGCCAGGTAGAAGATATCGGTGAGCAGGCTGAGGAACAAATAGAACGGCATTTTTTCCGTAGGCTTAGCAGACTATATGTGGTGCGTCGTTTTGTTATTAGCTGGATGACGCTGCTAATCCTATTGGCAGGTATTGTTGTTACCGAGATACGAGCTCTGAGCTCGTATTACCGTGATTTTCGCCCTGTACCTGGAGGAATTTATACCGAGGGTGTTATTGGCTCATTCACAAACGCGAACCCGATATACGCAGTAGCCGGGGTGGACAAAACAGTTTCAAGTCTAATCTTTGCCGGATTACTCAAGTATGACGAGCGAAGTGTACTTGTTGGTGATCTAGCGAAGTCCTGGTCGGTAGACGAGAGTGGCCGGCGGTATACTGTGGTGCTCAGGGACCAGCTTTTTTGGCACGACGGTCAACCCCTCACCTCGGAGGATATTTTATTTACTTATCAACTCATACAGAACCCTGATGCAAAGTCTCCGCTGTTTATTAGTTGGCGAGGTATCACTGTTGAAGCCCCTGATGCTAGTACGGTCATATTTACATTGCCGAATATTTTGGCTTCGTTCCCGCACTCGTTAACAAGTGGGCTGGTACCAAAGCACTTGCTCAAAGACGTGCCTGTTAGCCAGCTACGCTCTGTGAATTTCAATACCGCTAATCCGATAGGGTCAGGCCCGTTCAAGTGGGAAACGGTTGAAGTTCGCGGCGCTACGCCCGAGGAGCGCGAAGAGCGTATAGCTTTGTCTCCGAACAGCCGTTACCATGCTGGTAGCCCAAAACTACAGCGATTCATAGTGCGTACTTTTAGGGATGACCAGCGGCTGTTAAAGAGTTTTGAGGAAAAAGAAGTTAACGCTATGGTTGGTCTTAATAGTGTGCCTGATTTTGTGGAACAGGCCGAAGCTACTAAAGCATACAGCGTGCCTATAACGGGGGCGGTGATGGTGTTCTTCAGAATCTCGCACGAGCAGTTGGGTGATGTGCGTGTCCGGCAGGCGCTTGTTCGTGCAGTAGACAGGGTAGAGCTAGTAAACGGTCTAGCTTATCCAGCTATTGCGGCGGACGGCCCCTTTTTACGCAATCATGTTGCGTATGACCGAAAACTAGTCCAGCTAGAAACGAACACCGAAGAAGCTAACCGGCTCCTAGATGAAGCGGGGTGGCTAAGGGGTGTTAATGGTGTGCGAGCAAAAGACGGGCAGCCGCTAACCTTTACCCTACAGGCTCAGAACAGCAGCGAATTTACATATGTTACACAATTCTTGCAAAAATCTTGGCATAGCGTCGGCGTGCAGGTAAAAATTGAGCAACAAGAAGAAACAGATTTTCAAACAATTGTTAGGGACCATAACTACGGTGCTCTATTGAATGGGATTGGCCTGGGCGCAGACCCGGACGTATATGCTTACTGGCACAGCACACAGGGGGCGGCACAGGCTACTAACCGTTTAAATTTCAGCGAATACAGCTCTGTGCCCGCTGACCAGGCGCTGGAAGGTGGTCGCACTAGGATTGACCCCGAGTTGAGAGCAGTTAAATATAAGCCATTTCTAGAGGCTTGGCGAAACGATGCCCCCGCATTGGCCCTGTACCAACCCCGCTTGCTGTATATAGTTCGGGGTAACCTATTTAACTTTGATGTGAAAACCGCAAACAGCGCATCGGACCGTCTAAGCAACGTACATAACTGGATGATTCGTCAGGGTAGGACAAACAAAGAGTAGAAAGTAGTAGGTAGATTGTGGTATGTGGCTGGGTGTCTCCCGAGCAAGTTATATTAAATGGTATACTATTTATACATGAGCCGTTATAAATATAAAAAGTTTTATACATGGAACTCCGAACTCGCCTATATCGTGGGGCTTATTGCGGCAGACGGTTGCCTGATTAATAACGGTAGGCATATTAACGTGACATCAAAAGACAAAGAAATAATAGATATCGTGCAACAGATAATGTGTATGAATGTCAAAGTTTCGACGAAGCAAAGCCCTTACGGAAACATGGCTTATCACCTCCAGTTTAGTAATGTAGCATTTTATGATTTTTTGCTACTGTCAGGCCTTACAACTGCCAAGAGCAAGACGATGGGAAAGATTGTCCTACCTAGCGAATACTACGCTGGTTTTTTAAGAGGTTATTTTGATGGTGACGGCACGGTCTATGGATATTGGGATAAGCGTTGGTCAAATAGTTTTATGTATTACACGGGGTTCATAAATGCGAGCTCAAAATTTTTACAATGGATTCAAACCATGAATACAGAGCTTGTAAATACTAGCCCGGGTAAGATTAAGCCAAATAGAGGCGGTTTAACTCTAACTTATGCTAAAACGGATTCTCAAAAACTTTTTGCATTCATGTATGCGGATATAAATGCATTATCACTTAGCAGAAAACGGATTAAATTTATTGATTTCATCAGAACAGATCCGTATGCTAGTAAGGCATTGTTGGCGCGAGTGCTGGAATTGGTAGACAGGCTAGATTGAGGTTCTAGTGTCCGCAAGGACGTGGAGGTTCAAGTCCTCTCTCGCGCACCAATATAGGAGCATAGGGTTTGGTACTGAAGAGAAAATGGCTTTAATATACATAACAGGTATTGAGACTGCAGGAAAGTCAACAGTGTGTAAAGAGCTATTGAGGCGTGGATACGAAGCTTGTGATATTGATGAAGGTATAGCCCACTACTACGATAAGGTCACTGGCGAACAAAGCGAGTGGAACGGGTCGTCGGAGCGACGGACTAGAGAGTGGCACAAAACCCGTCATTATATGATGGACAGAAAGCACGTTAAGCAACTTGCAAAACAAGCTCAAAACAAGCCTATATTCTTGTGTGGTACAACTCAAAACGACAAAGTCGTATTGGATTTATTTGGTGAGTTAGTTTATCTGTACTTGGACGAGGCTACACTTAGACAAAGAATGAAAAATAGGCTCTCAACAGAATTCGCATTTGCTCCGCACGAACAGGAAGCCGTTTTAAGCTGGCATAAATCATCAGAAGACACCTATCGTCAACATGGAGCTACGATGATTGACGCCACTCAACCAGTTGAACGTATCGTAGATAAAATTATTAAAAAAGTTCAATAAAATTTTTCAAAAACAGAGTTTTTATGCCAAGACAATTTTCCTAGTGGCTGGTCTTCTGTGCTATCATGTTTCTCTAGAGATATGGTAATGCTAATAGAGGGTATACTAGTCAGTAACGGGTATGAATAAAGTTGCACATTACTTGCAAGAGCACTTAACTGGCGAAGTTATAACTTCCGCGGATGCTCGTAAATATTTTTCCACTGACGGCGGTGTGTTTACCGTTACGCCTTCTATAATTGTCTATCCGCGCAATGAAAATGATGTGCGTAAAACCGCCAGATTTAGCTGGCAGCTGGCAGAGCGTGGTCGAGTAGTGCCTATTACCGCCCGAGGAGCCGGCACGGATCAGGCGGGTGGCGCATTAGGTGCTGGCATTATGGTGGTGTTCCCGGCACACATGAATCGCATTATCGAATTAGACGGCAAGAGCGGGGCTATTACAGTTGAACCCGGAATCAATTATGGCAAAATGCAACAAGCACTACATACACATAACCGTTTTTTGCCACCATTTCCGTCCTCAATTGAGTACTGTACGTTAGGCGGCGCTGTAGCTAATAACGCTTCCGGCGAGAAAACCATCAAATATGGTAGCACTCGTGACTATGTCAAAGCATTAAGGGTCGTTCTGGCCAACGGTGAAATTATAGAAACGCGTCGCTTGAACAAAAGGGAGCTTAACAAAAAACTTGGCCTGGCGACTTTTGAAGGCGAGGTTTATCGTAGCATTGACACGCTAATAGAAGATAATAAAGCAATTATCAGCAAGTCTGTAATCGGCGTAAGCAAGAACTCTGCTGGATACGCGCTGTCAGAAGTCAAACGCAAAGATGGCTCGTTTGATCTGACGCCACTTATTGTTGGCTCGCAAGGTACCCTGGCAATTGTTACAGAAGCTACGGTGGAGACAGAAGTTTATAACCCGGACACAACTCTGATAGCAGCTTTTTTTGACGACATCCAAGTAGCAGAACAGGTCGTGATGGAGCTTCGCGAACTTCCGGAAACTCCGAGCGCAATTGAAATGGTTGACGAAAATCTGCTGAACTTTTTGCACGAACATAACCCGAACCAGCTTAAAGGTATTGTTGACGCGCCCTTTCCGAAGCTTGTTTTGTTGGTAGAGTTCGATAACCCAAATGACCGCACACAAAAGCGGCTCACAAAAAAAACAATAAAAATATTAAGTAAGTATCAGGTGACATATCAAGTAGAAAAGACTCCGGAAAAAAAAGAAGATCTTTGGAAGATTAGACACAGTGCCGCCGCCCTCATAGCTCATACAGAGGGCAATCTTCGAGCCTTGCCCATTATTGAGGACGGCATAGTACCGGTTGAAAATTTTCAAAAATACATTCAAAATGTTTACGAATTATTTGGCCGTTATCATCTACGATCTGCGTTATGGGGCCACGCCGGAAATGCAAATCTGCACATGCAACCGTTTTTGGACCTGGGCCAGGTCGGTGATCGCCAGAAGGTGTTTAAGCTGATTGATGAGTACTACAAGATGGTTATAGCGCTGGGTGGCAGTACTAGTGGCGAGCACAACGACGGGCGTTTGCGTGCACCTTACCTTGAGCAGCTGTATGGAGCAGACATTTATGAACTTTTCCAGAAGATTAAGCAGGTGTTTGATCCGTACGGCATCTTGAATCCAGGTGTAAAAATCAACGTAAAGCTTGACGACATCAAGCCACTGCTCAGGCAAGAATACTCAATGGAGCATCTGTATGATCATATGCCGAGAAACTAATAATTGATGTCCGATGCTTTGCTTACATTTATAGGTACTACTGGTGCAGCTCTGATATTGTTTGGTTTTTATAGGACCAGTATAGGACGGTGGACAAACACATCGTTCTGGTATGAGCTAGATAACTTGCTCGGTGCTGGGTTGTTGATGATCTACAACCTAAACCGCAGTGCACACATCAGCGTCGTGCTTGATGTTGTGTGGGTCATCGTAGCCCTGCGTGGTATTACGTCCATTCACGAGCGTAGACGACTTTCGAAGAAGCATACTAAAGTTCCACCCCACGCTTGAGTTTTGTGCTTATACCTCGTAAGATTGTAAAGTTCAATCCTCAGCTGCTCTAAAATGCGGATGTGGCGGAATTGGTAGACGCGCTAGCTTCAGGGGCTAGTGGGCTTCGGCTCATGGAGGTGAGAAGTGCCGGTGGCACTTCGCAAGGAAATCTTCCGATGGCAACTTGTTGCCAATAGCGAAGTTTCGGGGTCGCGGGACGTGACCAAGTCCTTTATAATTACATCTTGAACCATTGATTACAGTATGCGGATGTGGCGGAATTGGTAGACGCGCTAGCTTCAGGGGCTAGTGGGCTTCGGCTCATGGAGGTTCAAGTCCTCTCATCCGCACCAAAAGATGTGCTATTATATTGACAATCAAGGGTGATTAGCTCAGTTGGCTAGAGCATCTCGTTTACACCGAGAGGGTCGGGGGTTCGAGTCCCTCATCACCCACCAATATAAAGGCCCCGTATTACACGGGGTTTTTATATTGGCTATGTAATCAGACGCGGTTCTCCGACTTGACAGCTTTAGCTGGCAAAGGTCGGGGTCGTTGTAGTGAGGACACGCGCAGGAGTTTGCTCCGAGCATGCCGCAGCGGATAAAGGACGGAGTCTGCTGTCCCTCATCACCCACCAAATAAATAACCTGCAAGGAGCAGGCTTTTTTATTACCAATACTTATAGGCGGCAGCCCACAAGGTATTGATATGAAAAACTAAAGAACGTGGCGTGCTGAGTAGTGGTAGAAGAAGACATGGCATGGATAAAAATAAAATCTTTTGGCAACTTAACAGAATAAACCTACAATAAGAACATAACGGAGGTCTTAGGGTGCTATGTTTATAATCTCTACCGCACTAATTTTTATAACCATAATACTGATCAACGGGATCCGTATTATTAATCAATACGAGCGCGGCATTGTCCTGACTCTGGGTAAGTTTACGGGTATACGTAGCCCCGGCTTTAATATCATTATCCCCGTTATACAGATCATAAGAAAAGTTGATGTACGCTCCACGCCGGTTGATGTGCCTAAGCAAGAAGTTATTACCAAAGACAACGTCACTATTGGCGTAGACGCGGTTGTTTACTTCAGGGTAATTGACCCAGCTAGGGCGGTTCTTGAGACGACTAACTACACCTATGCTACTTCACAGTTCGCACAAGCTGCGCTTCGCGACGTAGTGGGTAATGTTGAGCTAGACGAACTTCTAGGAAAGCGAGAAGAAATCAGCATGCAGATTAAAAAAATTGTAGACGCTGAGACCGACAAATGGGGTATAGATGTTGAAAACGTCAAACTTCAAAACATTGAACTGCCACAGGATATGAAACGGGCTATGGCAAAGCAGGCTGAGGCTGAGCGTGAGCGACGTGCAAACGTTATTAACGCCGACGCTGAACGAATGGTGGCCCAGACGCTGGCGGATGCAGCAAAGTTGCTTAGTGGTACGCCAGGTGCAATTAACCTCCGTACGTTGAACACCTTAGAGCGTATTTCTGCGGAACCCTCCCAGAAGACATTCTTTGCGTTCCCGATGGAGCTCATAGACGTTCTACGCCAAAACAAGCAATAAAATGAGCCATATGAACTTAAAAGGTTACCAGAAACAAGTTGACGATGAATTGCAGGCCTACGAAAAACCTTATTGGCATCAGTTAAGTCAGCTGGCCCGAATCATAGAAGAGGTTGGTGAGGTCTCGCGGATCCTTAATCACAAATATGGCGACAAACCCAAAAAGGCAGACGAAGAGCACGAAGACCTGGCTGACGAGCTGGCCGATATTATATACAGCATTATTTGTGTTGCTAACAGTGAAGGCATAGATCTGGATGCAGCGCTAGAAAACTCAATAGCGAAACTAGAAAGTCGGGACAAGGGCCGCTTCAAAAAGAAACACTTCTTGAAGAAATAGCCTCTTTGAAGTAGAATAACCCTTGTCCTAGCCAATTTTTCAAACCATGGAGCCATTAGGCGACTGTATGGAAAATTGTGAGGAGGAATCGACCAGAAGATGGAACGAAAGCCAACAATGGCTTTTGTGTAAGCTGGCCATCGGTTCCGACGTGGCTCTTTAGCTCAGTTGGTAGAGCAGAGGCTTGAAGAGCCTTGTGTCCCCAGTTCGAGTCTGGGAGGAGCCACCATTATAAATATTTCAGTCATCAGACTGTAATATTTATATGGCCGCACAGGCTCGAACTGGAAGGTCGCGTAGCGACCAGTCGGTGAAGCGAAGTCGCGCGCAAAAGTTTACTCTGAGCATGACTGAGCGAAAGAGGACTTTAGTCCGCTGTTTGGGAGGGGGCGCCAAACTTTGCTTCGCAAAGATGCGGGTGTAGCTCAGTTGTTTAGAGTGAGAACTGCCCGGTGGCAGTTCGCAAGGAAGCCTTTCAGATTTTAAACTTGTTTAAAGTAAGGAGGCTTCGGGTGAGATGAGCTGGTGGCTCATTGCAAGGACATCTGACTGATTTGAAACTTGTTTCAAGTAAGTCAGTGTCGGGGCCGCAGAATGTGGTTGCGCTAGCGTGACCGTCCTTGCCAGGCCAAGAACGTGCTCTTTAAAAACTCACAGAACTCTGACAGAATATGTCAGTTCAAACATGCGGGTGTAGCTCAGTTGTTTAGAGCGCGTCCTTGCCAAGGACGAGGCCAAGGGTTAGAGTCCCTTTACCCGCACCACGAACGAAATCATTGGCAACAACGAACCCTTCCCAGGGTTCGTTTAGTTTTATGGTCACTGTTGACCCCTTACGGAAGCCGTCTTCGCCTGGAATTATGGTGAAATTAGAGAAGAAAATCCTTAGCAGCACATCCATTACCTTCATATCCCGTATCTTGCCCAGGATAACAGGGGTGGTTTCTAAAAGTTTAAGGTATTCTTCAAATGTTGGTATGGCGCTCTTGATGTTGTCGCGCTGTTTCGTAGCTTTAACGAAGTCCTTCCTTATTTTCTCAATCTCTTTGCTGTACTTATCTAGGTCATAATGCTCTTTGAGGTCAGGGTTTTTGAGGATGAGATCTTTAGTGCGCTCGTATGATTTTTCCTTGTTGGCGATAGTGATTTTTGACCGAGCAATAATGCTGTCAAACTCTGCGGACTTACGCTTTGCCTCTTTTTCAGCCTCTTTAACGAAGTGGGCGTAGTTGCCCTTGGTAATGAATAAATAATCCTGAAAGAACTGCTGTGCGGCGCTGACAACTAATCCAGCACGGGCAGAACTACCCTCTACGGCGCAACCCTCAGTCTCGCATTTGTAGTAGTAGCGTGACTGAATAATTTCCTTGGTTTCTTTATCCCTTTTATCAATCAACATTGAGGTGAGTGTCTTATTACACGCGCCACAATAAACCTTGCCCCTCAGTAGGTCTGCCCGAATGTTGCCGCCTCGTGGTCTACTAATGGCAAGTATCTTTGCAGAGTTGAGACTATCAACTTTGTTTATCTTTAAGAAGTCATCTACTGAAATCATTGGCTCAAAATCGTAAGCCTCCATAAGGTCAGTGAAGTTCTTGCCCCATTTATGGACACCTGCGTAGTGCGGGTCTCGGATGAGCTTTGAGACATCGTCCTTATCCCATTTGTGAGGCTCATACTCGCCACCTGGGCGCTTTTGGACCGTGTAGCCTTGCTCGTTTATCCACTCGCGGATTTGCTTTTGAGACTTGCCCTCAACAGCCATAGTAAACATATGTTTAACCTTCGTGAAGTTGCGAGGGTCGGGCTGGAATGTACGGTTAATATCAACCGTGTAGCCGTGCTTGAATTTACCAATAAACTCGCCGTCCTCTATGGCTCGCTTGTTCCCACGGTCAACGCTTTCCGCAAGGTGTTCCGAATACTGCTTAGCCATAACAAATGTAATGCCGAGCAGCATTTTACCGGCGGGAGTGTTTTCAAAGGTGAAGGTAGGAAAGCGGAGGTCTTTAATTAGTCCTCTGTCTACAAGGTCAATAATCGCCCCCGCCTCTTTCATATTGCGCGCTAGACGGTCAGGATGCCAAGCAATGAGACCATCAATATGACCGTTCTCTATCTCGTTAATGAGCGCTTTAAACTCATCGCGCGTATCAGCAATCTTTGCCGAGAAGCTCTCTTCATAGACCTTAACAATATTTAGGTCGTTTGGTACAACAACCTTTTCCATACACTCTGTTACCTGGTCTTCAATAGATGAGGCTTGTCTATCTTCGCTGGTAGTAGATTTCCTAGCGTACAGGGCGTAGTTAATAGTACCTGTATCCACATCCCCTGGGGCTTTTGGTAGACCGGCTTGAAGTAGCTCTAGTAGTTTCTGGGTACTGGTAAGTTCTGCCATACCCATAAGTATATAATCCTTTACAGAGTTTAAGCAGCTTTAGGCGTATGTCTATAAAATGATTTTAACGCCATCTTTTACTAGATATGGTTTCTCTTGGTTTGCTGTTTCAGCGTAGCTTGAAAGGATGCTGAGCAACGACACCATACTCAGCTCTAGGTTGTTTTGTAATAAAAAAACGGACATCCCGTGTGACCCCTTGAAGTAAAAACCTCAGTTAGTCCGCTAGTAAGTCCGTTTTATGCCGAGCCGTCCTCGTAATTCCTACACAGTTAATTCGCTGTAAACGCCCCTGAAGTTTTTTGAAGCGGTCCAGTCTCCGCGTTGGCTACACAATGAATTCGGTTGATTGTTAATGTAACCCTATTGTATCAAAAAATGTGTTTTTCAAAGTCAGTCCCATAAATTCGGCACTTCCTTTTTCCTCCCAAAAAAACGCTTGGTCATTCTACCCCCAAAAATTGGGCATTTATACAGCGGAGTGTCATTAACGGGGGTGAAGGGAGACCACCCCCGCCCATTTAGTAGTATTAAAGTACTAAAATAGTTGGTAATAAAAACGAATGATATGCAAACTCTGTTTACAGATGTAAACTTATTCTAATGGAGATTATTGACGAGATAGTTAAGTGGGCTTTAAGTCAGCCCGTGTGGCAGCAAGTTTTGGTTGCTGAACTTCTTTCTGGCGGCGAACTTGATGATAAACGATACAGGTTCTACGCAGCTCAAGCAATTGAAGCAGCTACTGACCCAAAAGCATATGCCGAAAAAGTAGGCAGTCCGCTAGAGGAGTATGAGTACACCGGAGCAACTTCTGCTGGCGGGGTTAGAATTTCAGAAGTTAAAGCAACGCAAAATATAAATGCAATTACCGATGGTTCACCGCTCCCTCTAGAAAAGGTGGGGCTGAACATGATTTACGGGGATAATGCCTCTGGTAAATCTGGATACACTAGAATTCTTAAAAATAGTTGTAATTGTCGTCATAGCGAGCAACTACGCGGCAATGTGCATAGTGAGCATGAGCGTGAGTGCATTGCCAATATCCTTTATGAAGTTGACGGAAGCAGTCATAGCTTTCAGCTAGATAACAGTAGCGAAGCTGACCCCCAGTTAAAATCAGTCCATGTTTTTGATAGTAAAAGCGGACACAACTATTTAATCTCTGAGAACGATTTGGTATTCATGCCCGCTGGTATGGATATTCTAGACAGCCTCTCTATTGCTATTGAAGCTATTGCGCAAAAGCTGAAAGATGACCTGCAAGCAAAGACGGACACACTTAACAACCTTGAAACCAGTTTTGTGGAGTTTAGCGGTACAAAGGCACATGAATTAATCGGCGGCTTGTCAGGCAAAACGGCACTAAACGATTTTAAGGCTCAAAAGGTCCTTACTTTAGATGAACAGCAAGAAATCATAGCTTTAGAAAAAGATACTGTCTTAAGGCAGACGAAGTCTCCACAAAAAATTAGAGATGAGAGGACCAAGCTATACACCAGGCTTAATGGTTTACTTACTCAACTCAACACGCTACAGGAGGCGCTTGACCCAGAAAATGTAGATAAGATAATAACCGCCCGTGATGACGCAGTTAGTAAGCGCAAGTTGGCAGACGAAGCTGGCAAAAAGAAGTTTGAAAATGAAAACTTTATTACCGGGACGGGCAATGATTTATGGAAAAACCTATGGGAAGCAGCACAAGAATTCTCGTCTAAGTCTGCGTATCCTGAGCATACCTTTCCGCACACGGGCGAGCAGGCAAAGTGTGTACTTTGTCAGCAGCCAATCTCATCGGCTAGCACAGATAAGTTCAGTGACTTTGTTAGCTTTGTTAATGACAAGAGCCAGTCCTTGGCTACTAATGCAGATACAGTCTTCAAATCCCTTAGAGATGGGTTTATCAGAGCCAACCTCCTAGATGACACATACGATAATCTGCTGGTAAATTTTAGCGGAGATGACTATAAGGACATCGCCAAACTTTCGGCTAGCATTAAGACGGCGAGAGACGCGCACCAAGATTACCTGGCTATCTTCAATGGCTCTAATGAGATAGATAAGTACGCTGACTTGAAAAAACTTGAGGCAGAAATAACTAGGTTTAGTGAATGTGTAAATGCATTAGGGGAAGAGATAAAGACCCCTCTTGATGACGATGAATTCAGGCGACAGCTACAGACCGACCTAGATAAGCTGAAGAATCTAAAATCAAAAAAGGCATTAAGCACTTACGAAAAACAAATCCTTGAAAATATTAATATTCATCAGGATAAGAAGGTATTACAGGACGCAATAAATTCAAGCAAAACTTTTGCAGTAAGTACTAAAATTGGTGATATAAGTGAGCGTTTAATCATTGATAAACTTGCCAAAACTTTTAATGACGAGCTTGACGCAATATTCCTAGGTAAAATTACTGCGAAGTTAGTAAAAGGAAGAACTACAAAAGGCGTTCCCTCTAGTGCCATTATTCTCTCGGGCAAGTCAGGTGACCTTAAGGGCGACAACATTGAGAAGATTATGAGTGAGGGCGAACAAAGAGGTGTTGCGCTTGCTGGATTTTTTGCAGAATTATCAATAACCCCATCAACATCAGCGATTGTTTTTGATGACCCTGTAACTTCATTGGACCATCACAATGTTGAGCGAATAGCAAAACGCATAGCACAAGAGGCGCTTACTCGGCAGGTGATTGTATTTACACATAATGTTCTATTCGCAAGTGAGCTAGAGAGAGCTATGAACGACCTTGGCGGACGGTATACAGCTAGGTCAATTGAAAAGGTTTCAAGCCCTGGTGTCGTGCGTGAAAGCCTACCCTTTGACACTATGAAGACTGGACAGCGAATTGACTTTCTTGAGAAGCGAGTAAACCCCATTAAAGCCAAGTTTGAAAATAATGAGGAAGACTACAAGACCGAGACAGAAAGTTTTTATAAGGATTTAAGGAGAACCTGGGAAAGAGCGATAGAGGAAGTTTTATTGAACGGGATTGTAATCCGCTATCGCAGAGATGTGAAACCGGGAAACATTAACGATATTTTCATTGACGATGCCGATAAGCAGCTCATCGCAGATAATATGCATACCTGCGCAAAGTATATGCATGACCCAGCTGCCGAAGCTGGTAGCACAGAGACACCTACTCCAGACAATCTGAAAGACCACTTACAAATCCTAAAGGACTGGGTTGCCGATATTAAGCAGCGAGCTAAAGCAGCAAAAACTTAAGGCATATTTTGTTATGATGAGATACATGAAAACAAAATCAGGCAAAACACTTTTTCCAATCGGCATCGGTACTTGGAACATTGGCGGCACATTCACTGCTGACCCAGGTGCTAAGTACAAAGGAGCTGAGCCTAATTACGATAATGAAGCAGCCGAGACTGAGGCTATACGCTATTCAATTTCCAAAGGTCAGAACCATATTGATTGTGCTGAGCTGTACGGGGCATTTCATACCGATGAGGTTGTCGGTCAAGCAATCGCTGGCTTAAAGCGTGAAGATTTATATATTGCTGATAAGCTATGGAAAACAAGCGTTGGCGATGGCTTAGTCCGTGCAACGGTTGAACAGATGCTCAAAAAGCTGGGTACTGACTATCTAGATATGCTGTACATTCACGCACCTTGGGATGAGGTGAACTGGCAGGAAGCTATTCCGCAAATAGACGAATTGATTGACGAAGGAATAGTCCGCGATTTTGGAGTTAGTAACTTCACGGTTGCCGATATGGAGCAAACACGCAAAATTGCAAAGCATCCGATTGTGGCAAATCAAATGAACTACAATGTGCTTTATAAAGATGAAGTTAATCAAGAGTTTTGGGATTACTGCCGAGAAAATAATATCCATATAGTTGCCTATCAACCTGTTAAGAGGCAGGAAGTGCTAGATAGTGAAGTCATACAAGATATTGCAAAGGCTCACAATGCTACAGCAGCTCAGGTCGCTTTAGCGTGGTTGCTTACACAGGGTACATTGCCTATCCCTAAAGCTATAAATAAGCAGCACATTGACGAAAATATTGCGGCAACTGCAATTGAGTTATCCGCGCAAGACTTGGAATTATTGGCTGATGTCTGAACTTCAAACACCAGCGGACCGGCTAAATTACACAGGCGACCTTACGCCAGTCATTGAGCGTGTCTGTGAAACTTATGGCGTTGGTCAGTTGAGTGCGAGTAGTATCGTTGAAGTCGGTTATGAAGATTGCAATGTCATTATAGAAACCGACCAAGCAAAGTTTGTCGCCAAAATGTTTGCTAAGACACGAACACCAGAAGACATTACTCGCTATGCCACCACAATGGAAAAGGTCGTACAGGCTGGGGTACATCACCCAGAACTATTAACAACTGATACTGGCGAAACGACATATAGCGATAGTGGCGTTACGCTCGTTTTAATGCGATTTGTTGAAGGTAAGAGTTTCTTGGAGCTAGACCGCTCCCCATCAGACGAAGAGCGTAAAGACGTACTGGAACAAGCAGCTATGGTAAACAGTATTGATTATGAACCACCCTATTTATTTGATAGCTGGGCTATTCCAAACATTCACGCGATGCTTGAAAAGGTAGAGCAGTATATTGCGCCAGAAGACTTACCATTAGTTGAGCAAGCGATTGCAGGCTATGATGCTATCCCTACAGACGACCTGCCACACTGTTTTGTACACGGTGACTTCACTAAAGCGAATGTTATTAAAGGCGAAGACGGCAAGATATATATCCTAGATTTTTCAGTTGCCAATCACTACCCGCGCATACAGGAGCTGGCGGTAATTGTTGCCAACTTACTTCACGATAACGGTACAGAGACACTAGAGCGGAAATGCGAGCTGGTAGCAGATGAGTATGGTGAGTTTTGCCCACTGACCGACCAGGAGCGCAAGTATCTACCTGCATACGCACTTGCTGGCGTAGCTATGGAATTTATGGGCGCACACCAAGAGAAGTATATAAACGGTAATGACACAGAAGAGACTGATTATTGGCTCAGCCTGGGGCGTGAGGGCTTGCGTAAGGCTCAATAGATAACAAGCTCCCTGCTTTTGAGCGAAACAGGAATGCGCGGTGCGCTTGATAGACTACCGTCAACCAGCGCTCCAAAAAGTTTAAGTAAATTCTGTAGCTCCGCACCAAACTGAAACCAAAAGAGACGCGTATAGGGCACTTTTTTCAATATATAACTTTTTTAACTGACTAACTACATAGGAATAATATAAAATTGACATAAAAATATAATGGTAGTATAATATATCTAATTATAGGAGATATGGATGTTTGAGGTTCTAAAAGATTCGCTAAATAGTTGGAATGCGCAAAAGAGTGAACGGCAAAAGCTGCAGCATGCCTATCTGGCGTTGACTGTGATAGTCGTAATGCTCGCAGGAATTATCAGTCTATTCAATGGTGAGTTGGGCCACAACATAGTACTTATAGCGCTAATTGCTATTGCAGCTTTTTTTGTAAATTCAATTGTCTGGAACCTGCTCCAATCATCATTATTAGACAGACTTTCCACAAAAACTAAGCGAAAATAACTCACACATAAAGCTCGGTCACGAAAGTGCGGGCAAGCTTAAGACTGATTCGTTTACCTAGGATGTGCTTAAAAAATTAGCGATCTTTTGAACAAAGGTAGGGCGTAAAAGCCGCTGCGAATCATCAGCAACTTCTTTGCTAGCCTTTTGCTCTAGAGGCTCGTTAACCCTTGCGGCAAACTCGGGCCAATCAGCCAAAAGACAATCTAACATTGCTCCCGCATTGTCGGCCCTAGCTTGGGCAATAAGTAGTGTAGAGAGTGGGTATTGGCCCGGTTGACGGCCGTTCAAAAAGCTAGAGGCAATATCGACGTTCGCGCTGCGTAAATCGTCAACCGCCGCTTCATAAAGCTGCAACCACTCGTTACTGCTCATCTTTTCGCTTCCTGTGCGCCCTGTCAACCCCTCTGTCATTTTTATTAACCAGACCTATTTTGACGGTACTTATGTTTACTTAGTTTGTATTATATCGCATTCTACAAGACTTACAACTGCTCGGATTACGCGAAAATCCAGACACACTATTACTGTGCAGCGATGGTAGTCTGGTAGAATGGTAGGGATTTCGTGATGGCGCGTTGGCCGAGTAGTTAGGCAAGGGTCTGCAAAACCCTGTACACCGGTGCGATTCCGGTACGCGCCTCCAGCTCATTGTGCAGCTTCAGCTTCCGTAAAAACCGGAAGCTTTTTACTTCCAGCTTCCGTGCACAGCCTCGCTTTACCCCAAGTCGAATCCTCTCGGCTTGGGGACCCCTGTGCCCGTCCTGTATAATGACTGCGTCCTTATCCACGCCGGGCGAGTGGCGGAATTGGTATACGCGGTGGACTTAAAATCCGCTGACCAAAAGTCTTGAGGGTTCGAGTCCCTCCTCGCCCACCACGAAAAAGGTTCTATCTAAATGGATAGGGCTTTTTTCTTGTCTGCGAACAGAGCACATCTTTGCGGCATAATTGTATGAATATTTTAAGCGTAGCAGTGTTATAATTAAGGTACTAGCATAAAGGGGGAACTGCAGTGTTAACTATTATTTTGATAATTGTCGCGGTTGTAATAATTGGCTTAATTGCAATGTATAACGGTTTGGTCCGCGCTAATGTGCGTGTAAACGAAGCGTGGAGCGATATCACGGTCCAGCTAAAGCGCCGGGCCGACTTGGTGCCTAACCTAGTTGAAACCGTCAAGGGTTACGCCACACACGAGAAAGAAGCGTTTGAAAGTGTTACCAAAGCGCGCGCCAGTATGCTGGGAGCACAGACGCCACACGAAGCAGCTAAGGCTGACAATATGTTTCAGTCAGCCATGAAAAGCATCTTTGCTGTAGCCGAGGCTTATCCTGACCTCAAAGCCAACGAGAACTTTAAGCACTTGCAAGAAGAGCTGGTAGATACCGAAGATAAGGTTCAGGCTGCCAGGCGCTTTTATAACGGTTCAGCTCGTGACCTTAACATAAAAGCTCAAACATTCCCTACAAATATTTTTGCTGGCACGATGGGTTTCAAGGAACGCGAATTCTTTGAGGTGGATGAAACCGAATCAGCCAATATTGCTAACCCTACGACAGTTAAATTTTAGTCAAACACCGGGGCTAAGATGTATTCACAAATTGCTGCCAATAAGCGGAAGACTGTACTGATGATGGCTCTGTTCGTGGCGATGGTAGCTGGCCTGGGGTGGTTGTTCGGCGAGTATGCAGGCCAACCGGCGATTACGCCGTTTGTGCTGGTTGGCGCGGCTATATATGCGCTTATCAGTTACTTAGCCGGCACTAAGATGGCGCTTGGCTTGAACGGAGCGCATGAGATTAAAAAAAGCGACGACCCAAGGCTCTGGCGTATCGTAGAGAACCTGGCTATTACAGAAGGCTTGCCGATGCCGAAGATTTATGTCATTGAAGATCGTGCATTGAATGCATTTGCAACCGGAAGGGACCCAAACCATTCCGTGGTTGGTGTGACTACGGGGCTGCTTAACGCAACGACCGACCAAGAGCTGGAAGGTGTTATGGCTCATGAACTGGGCCATATCAAGAACTACGACATAAGGGTGTCGCTTGTAGTATTTGCGTTAGTAGCGGTGATCTCCATACTTGCCGACATAATGCTGCGGATGACCTGGTTTAGGGACCGTGATGGCGAAAACAACAGTAGCCAGGTCTTTTTTGTCTTAGGCATAGTCGGGGCGGTCTTGGCTCCAATTGTTGCAACACTGATACAGCTCGCGATTTCCAGGCGCCGTGAGTATTTGGCCGATGCCAGCGGAGCCTTGATGACACGTTACCCCGAGGGATTGGCTAGCGCCTTAGAAAAAATCGGCACACAAGGTAGTAGGCTGCAACGCCAAAACGCCTCTACGGCCCATTTGTTTTTTGCAAATCCTCTTAAAGGCCGAGCGCTGGCGAGTTTATTCAGCACCCACCCACCTATAGAGCAGCGAGTTAAGGCCCTACGAGACATGGGGCGTGGAGCCTAAAATGTCTAAAACTAGCAAAAAAATACCCCCCAAAAAGGCTCCCATAGCAGCCAATAAATCATCGCGAAAGATCCGGCCACCAACCTATAGTTCGTTCCGTTTAAGTAAGCGTATCAAGCACCCGGGACCCCCTCTACCCAGCTCATTTAAACTATTTAAAACGGCGATCAGGCGACTTGTAGCTAACAAAAAACTTTTTTTTGGGATCATGCTCATCTATCTCTTATTGACTATAATGCTAGTAAAAGGCTTAGGGGTAAGCAATAACCTACCAGCTATAAAGTCAGCTCTGGAAGAGGCCCTTACGGACGGTGACGGCAAACTTATCACGAGCGTTGCTATATTTGGTTTTCTAGCCACATCGTCCGGTAATGTAGAGAGTGAAACGGCGTCAATATACCAATCAATGCTACTCGTAATAATTAGTCTGGCTTTAATATGGGCGCTTCGGCAAGCGCACGCTAACAGCAAGGTAGGCATTCGCGATGCATTTTATAACGGCATGTCACCGCTCATACCTTTTATTATTGTTATGTTGGTGATTGGTTTGCAGCTAATACCGCTCGTAATCGGTACGACAATATATGGATTGGTCGTAGGAAATGGTTTGGCTATTAATCTTGGCGAAAAAGTTGTTTGGCAGTTACTGCTAGGCATGACAGGGCTCTTGTCTCTCTATATGATTAGCTCGTCGATTTTTGCGCTGTACGTAGTGACCCTACCGGATATGCGCCCTATGCAAGCACTTCGCTCGGCTAGGGGGCTAGTCCGCCATCGTCGATGGTCGGCTATGAGAAAGGTCATATTTTTGCCTGTGATTTTAGTGCTACTGGCCGCGATAATCATGGTCCCCCTAATCTTGTATGTGACGCCTGTTGCCGAATGGACTTTTTTTGTTTTAACCATGCTTAGTCTGGCTGTAGTGCACAGCTATATGTATGGTTTTTACAGGGAACTTCTACCGCATGAAAAACGATAAACTAAAAGCAGCTGAGCGTATTAAAAAACTACGCGAACTAATATCTGACTACAGGTATCACTACCACGTGCTTGACGAATCGGTCATGAGCGAGGCGGCGGCCGACAGTCTTAAGCATGAGCTGACCCAGCTTGAAGACCAGTACCCGGATCTAATAACCCCGGACTCGCCAACCCAGAGGGTGGCGGGTGAGCCCATTTCAGGGTTTCGAACAATCGGGCATCGTATACCTATGCTCAGTCTTAACGATGTGTTTAACCAAATCGAGCTAGAAGCGTGGATTAAACGGATTAAAAAATTTTTGCCGCCAAGCGTTAGGCTGGAGTATTTTATGGACTTAAAGATGGACGGGTTCGCGGCAGCGCTGGTTTATGAAGATGGAATATTGACTAGTGCGGTTACTCGCGGCGATGGGCGGGTTGGTGAGGACGTAACGGCTAATGTGCGAACTATTGAGTCGGTGCCGCTCAGACTGCGTAAGGCCGCAGGGTACGAAAAATTTTTAAAAGGACGCACTGAAATTCGCGGTGAAATAGTCATGTATAAAAAAGACTTTTCCAGACTAAACGAATCCCGTGCCGCCAGTGGACAGCCATTATTTGCTAATCCTCGCAACACGGCCGCCGGTACAATAAGACAGCTCAACCCTAATCTAGTTGCGGAAAGGCCGCTGCATTTTCACTCGTATGACATACTGCGCGACGATCCCGGTGAGGTGGTGACTAATAATTTTGCATACAAGGCTATACGTGAGTTGGGTCTACAGGCAAATTCAGAAACAAAGCTTGCAAAAGACAGCAAAGACATTCTGGATTTTGCAAATCAATGGGAAGAAAAGCGAGCCAAGCTGCCGTTTAATACTGATGGGCTGGTTATAAAAGTGAACGATCGTTTGCTTTACGCCAGGTTAGGTGTGGTAGGTAAGGCCCCGCGTGGCGCTGCAGCTTACAAATATCCAGCCGAACAGGCGACCACAAAAGTCAAAGACATATTCATATCAATCGGCCGTACCGGGTCGGCCACGCCTGTAGCTATATTGGAGCCCGTTTTAGTTGCCGGAAGCACTGTGCAGATGGCTACCCTGCATAACGAAAGCGAAGTAAAACGCAAGGACATTCGTGTTGGCGACACGGTGATTATCCATAAGGCGGGAGACATAATACCCGAAGTTATCGAGCCTTTACTAAGACTGCGCACCGGTACGGAAAAAGAGTTCACGATGCCTTTGGACTGCCCGGAATGCAGCACTAGACTGGTAAAGTTAAAGGCTGACGAAGCTGTCTGGCGCTGCCCGAACAACAGCTGTCCTTCACGCGTCTGGAAGAGGATTCAGCACTACGCCAGCAAAGCGGCACTTGATATAGAAGGCTTGGGCGAGAAGAACGTTATAGCACTACTCAACTCTGGTCTAATAAATGACACGGCGGATATATATGAACTTAAAAAAGAAGATTTGCTAGGACTGGACCGTTTTGCAGAAATATCGGCCACAAAACTGGTTAACGCCATACAATCCCAAAAAACCCCGCCGCTAGCCAGATTTTTGTACGGATTAGGTATAAGGCATGTGGGCGTACAAACCGCAGTAGATCTAGCTAATCGATTTAAACGCTTAGACACCCTCGGCAACGCTACGTTTAATGACTTGAGGGAGGTAGAAGGTGTCGGAGATATTGTGGCCGAATCTATCCTGTTTTGGTTTGAGGATGATGACAATCAGCGTATTTTGGCCAAGTTCCGCAGCCTTGGTGTGTGGCCCCAAGATGTTAAGACGGTCGGCGGCAAGCTTTCTGGGAAAAGATTTGTAGTTACCGGTTCCTTAGAGTCCATGAGCCGTGAAGAAGCAGCCGAAAGGATTCGTGCCCTTGGTGGTACCTTCCAGTCATCCCTAGGCAAAGATACGGACTATTTAGTGGTGGGCGCTAACGTCGGCGCCAATAAACTTGCTAGAGCTGAAAAGTTTGGTACGCACGTTATACACGAAAAGCAACTACTAGGCTTGCTGAATTAAGTTTTCACAACTCACATTAAGCCTGTTAATATAGTGCCAAGGCTGATCGTGAAACAAAAAACAAACAAACTATACTGCTTTTCGCCACCGGTTATGATGGCGACCTTTTTACTTGAGCTTGGAATGGCCGCTTACGTGTTGCTCAAATATAGGATGAGTCGCGTAACAAGGCTGGTCGCGACCTTGTTGGTGTGTTTGGCAACCTTTCAACTAGCCGAATACTTCGTATGCGGTGGCCTGGGCGTAAACGCACCAACTTGGTCGCGGATAGGATATGCTGCAATTACAGTGCTGCCGTCGCTTGGACTTCATTTGACGCATGCGATTGCCAAGAAACCGATGGGTCGCATAACGGTTTTGGCTTATACTACCAGCGCCCTGTGGCTGGGGCTATTTATGCTGAGCCCACAAGCATTTACAGGGTATACATGCGGGGGTAATTACGTAATATTTCAGCTGCAGCCACCTATTGGTGGGCTGTTTTTTATTCATTATTATATCTGGCTGTTTGTGACTATGTATTTTGCTTCTAGCTTTGCGCGCAAAGCAAAGCTTTCTGTCCGCAAGGCTCTGAAAGCCCAGATTTTAAGCTACGCTGCATTTATTATACCAACGAGCACTATTAACTTACTGTGGCCACACACTGCAATGGGCCTGCCTAGTATCATGTGCGGTTTCGCAGTTATATTTGCCATAAGCCTCACGATCTACGTTATGCCGTTAGAAAATGAGCGTAGCGAGCCTCTAGAAGGGAGGATGCGCAACTAGCCAAACAATTGGGTTGACAAGTTGATTTATAAATCTTATGGTAAAAGTATCTCGTGCGTCCATGGCGGCCGCGTGAAACAAAAATCAAAACAAAACCACCCGCCGCCGGGTGGGCGCGCACGAAACCAAGAACTACCTATAAAGGGTAGTTTTTGTTATAATCGGTTGAGTTTTTGAGGGGACACACGTCAATAATTTATAATTGCATGTGCCTCCGCACTTTTTGAAGGGGCATTGGCGCAGCTGGCTAGCGCGCTTCCATGGCATGGAAGAGGTCAAGGGTTCGAATCCCTTATGCTCCACCAAAAGGTGCGGGAATACGCCGTGCTTGAGCCGAAACTCCTATATTTTCAGCACTCTAAACAAATATTTTAATTGTAGATGTTATAGTACTGACATGGCAAACGAGTCAAAACAAGCAAGGACAAGCATAAGTCTAGCCCGTACGCTTTTTTTAATAGGCATAATTATGTTTATTGGAGCTGGGGCGGTGTGGTGGAAGAACATAGCTAGCAGCCCCGAAAATGTGTTTTACAAAGCGTTGGACAATAGCATGAAAACCCGCAGCATAGGCAGGTTTGTTGAGCAAGATAATGGTTCTCAAAAGCTTGAGCAGCGATCTTCTCTTGTTACAGGGCACAACGCCCAAGTCAGCTCGTTGACAACCTTAACGCAAGGGGAGGCGACCTCTGTTAGGACGCAAAGTGTTGGCACGCCTACGGAAGACTTTGTTCGCTACCTTTCTATAGATACAGATCAGAAGGGCCTGAGCGGACAGCCGTTGGACTTCAACGATGTAGTTGGCTTTTGGGGTAAATCCGGGGGAGCAGAGCAAGACGGCGAAACACGCGGCGAGTTGTTTGGCGAGAACGTACTCGGGGTGATACCTGTGGGATTTGTTCCGCACGAGAAGCGAGCGGAAATTATAAACATCATCAAAGATCAAGTCGTGTACGAGGTTGATTTCTCTAAAACTAAGCGCGAGATTATACGCGGGCGAAGCCACTACACTTACGATGTATCAGTGAGGTCAGACAAGTATATAGCTATGCTGAAAGAATTCGCACGTGCCGTGGGGCTGACTCAGCTGGAACAGCTTGATCCGTTGTCTTTTGTTGACGCAGAGCCGTTTCAGTTCAGTATGACGATAGACGGGCCCTCTAGGCAGGTTGTTTCTGTAGCTTTTGCTGGTTCGGCTCGCCAGGAAGCATATAGCAGCTATGGCCACGAAACTTTAATAACACTGCCCGAAGAAACGATACCGATTGAAGAACTGCAAGCTAGGCTCCAGAATATACAGTAAACATTTTTAGCTTTTTGTGTGCGTGACTCATCAACCACTTTAACCTAGGAGCGCCTGAAATGGACGAAGATAAGTCAACTCCATTAACAGTAGAGGATCATGACCAACCAGACGCTCAATATGTTGCTAGGTCGGCCGCCACGATCGAACCAGCGTTAAATGGACCGGGCAAAAATAAAGGGCTTAGTCTAAAGAGAGTTGTTGCTATAGCAGCTTTGCTCTTGATCGGAAGCTTGGCGGCCACATATTATGGCATTGTGGTGCCGAACCGCCCCGAAAATGTACTCAAGCGTGCTTATGTAAATACGGCAAAACAGCGTCAAAGCAATTTTTCGAGTGTGATTAACATTGAGAGCATAAACCCCTCAGCTGAAAGGGTGGCGGTAAAGGTAAGCACTGTTGGTCAGACTGACGTTGATGCGAGGGCTTTTCGGTTTGAGCTTGCTATATCGGTGAACCATTTTACTGTCACGAGCGAGATGCGTGGCATTGGGCAAAACCTTTATCTCAAAACCGGTAACCTTGATGGTATAAAAAGTTTGGTGCAGTTATTTAGCTCAGAATATGTTTCGGTGATTGATTTCGTTAACAACAAACTGGCAGATCAGTGGTTTGAAGTAGACGAAGCCCTGCTAAGCCAGGCGGGGTCAAGATGTCTTGTTGATATATTCCCGTTTGCTATGACAGAAAAGGACCTGGAGCTGCTTGAAAGTCGTTATGATGAAGCCCCGTTCGTCACCATTAAGAGTGTCTCTTCTGACACAGTGAACGGTCGCTCTGCCACAAAATTTGAGCTGGAGATTGATGACAACAAGGGAGCGGAGTTTAGCGAAGGGCTTGACGAGCTGTCGGTATTTAGGAGCATTAAAAAATGCATCGACACGAGTCACGTAATTGATCATGATGTACTGGCTGATGGTGATATAACCCCGCTAACCATCTGGGTAGACAAGAAAAGCACAACTATCAGTAAGCTTACTGGTCGCACTACAAAACAGGACGAAGAGACCAATAGTATAAGAGGTACCTTTGAGATAAATGTGCAGTACGACAAGGTCAATATCAGCAAGCCAGAAGGGGCTCGTCCGATCACAGAGCTCATTGGGGAGCTTTACGGGGCCATACTGAAAGGCGTGAGAACGAATAACGCTCTACTTCAAAATTCTTTATCCACCCACGAGCAAGAGCTTTAAGTAATTAGTATTTCATCAGCCTGTCGCCTATAATTTTAAAGATGAAAAAGGCTTTTAAGGCCATAATTACCAATATACTTGGATGGCAAGTACGCCGCTTAGTACGCAAGCATCCTGTTAGTATTGTTGCGGTTACGGGAAGTATTGGTAAAACAAGCACAAAACGAGCTATTGCCAAGCTTTTGGCCACCGATAAAAGAGTTTGTTACCAAGATGGGAATTATAATGATATTGTCAGCGTACCACTGATCTTCTTCAATAAACCCATTCCTAGCTTGTTTAGTCCCCTGGCGTGGTTAAGAACTATTCTCTCAAACGAAAAAAAGATTTATGGTGAATACCCTTATGATGTAGTAGTTTTAGAGCTAGGAACCGATGCGCCTGGTCAAATCCAGAAATTTTCTAAATACTTATCAATAGACCTGCTAGTAATTACGGCCATTACGCCCGAGCACATGGAGTTTTTTGCAGATTTGGACGCTGTTGCGCGCGAAGAGCTAATTGCCCAGACGTTTTCTAAAGTGCTGTTGGTCAACAAAGATCTGTGTGCACAAAAATACATTGATGAAATTAATAAAGAATATTACACATACTCTATCAAAGAGCTGGCCGACTACCGTACGACTATCAACAGTTTTGAAGATAACCAATACGATATCAGTATCACTATTGCCAATGGACAAAGCCTTAGTGCGCAGTATAAGGGGGTTGCTGACGTTGAGCTCTATTCTGTATGTGCGGCCTCAGCTGTAGCACATCAGCTTGGCATCCCGGCGGTTAAAATAATAGAAGGCATCGGTCAATTACAAGCCTTTAATGGCCGCATGAAACTTCTTAAAGGCCTGAGCGAATCTCTTATAATTGATGATACCTACAATGCAAGCCCTGTCGCGGTAAAAGCAGCTTTAGACGCGCTTTATAAATCGGACGCGCCTCAACGAATAGCGCTTCTTGGTAATATGAACGAACTGGGTGATTATTCAGCACGAGCCCACGCCGAAGTAGGCGAATATTGTGACCCTAACAAATTAGATGTAGTTATTACGCTCGGGCCTGACGCTAATCGTTACCTTGCAGAAGCGGCAGAAAAACGCGGCTGCAAGGTAGAGCGTTTTAATAGCCCATATGAGGCGGGCGAGTTTATAAAAAAGGCTATAAAGCCCGGCGCGGTTATCTTAGCCAAAGGTTCGCAGAACGGAGTATATGCGGAAGAAGCTATTAAATATTTTCTGGCAGATCCGAAGGACGAAAAACAGCTTGTACGTCAAACACCAGATTGGCTGAGTAAAAAATCAAAGCAATTTCATCGAGACAGTGATAAATAATGAAAGTATTAGTTCTTGGCGGCGGGAATTCACCGGAGCGAGATGTGTCAATACGTTCGGCAACAGCAGTTAGTCAAGCACTGGAAGAGGCAGGATTTGAAAATACTTTTGCTGACCCGACTGAGGGCTTGTCGGTTTTGGACGAGCTAATTGTTCAAGAAGGCATAGTCTTTCCGATTTTACATGGTGCTGGCGGTGAAGACGGTAGTATACAAGCAGAATTAGAGCAGCGGGGACTTCCATATCTAGGTACAGACAGCACAAACTCCACAATGTGTTTTGATAAGTGGCTAACCAGGAGAGCGCTACAAGAAGCCGGGCTGCCGGTTGCAAAGGGCGAATTAATTACCGAGGAAGCCTATGAAAGTAGTGACCTACGCAAGCTGCCACATGTAGTAAAGGCGGTAGGGGGCGGGTCAAGCATCGGTACGCTTATTGTCCGTGACCCTAAAGACGCTAGCCCGGAAAAATTGGCTGAAGTGTTTCGTGTTAGTCAGAGCGCTGTAATAGAAGAGTTAATTGAGGGCATAGAGATTACGGTGCCTATATTAGATCAAACAGCGCTACCTGTCATTGAGATTAGACCGCCTGAAGCGGGAGAATTTGATTATGAAAACAAATATAACGGCAAGACTGAAGAGCTTTGTCCGCCTGTCTCTATTGATGAGGCCCTACAAACAAAAGCTAAATTTTTGGCGGAGCAAGTACATAAAGTCACAGGTGCCCGGCACTTATCACGCGTAGACATGATCGTACGTCCTAGTGGAGATTTGATTATATTAGAAATTAACACAATACCAGGGATGACCAACCAAAGCCTATACCCCAAAGCTGCAGCAGTAGCAGGCATGACTTTCCCAGAACTTATGAAAAAATTTGTTGAGTTAGTGAAACGAGACTATAAACTTTAAGAAGGTATAATGGGAAACATGTTTGATTATAAAAAAAGTGAAGCGTTTTTTCGTAATGATTTCGTACCGTTTGAACAAGCAAACGTCAGCATTGCTAGTTCGCCGGTTTTGTATGGGCTTTCTGTCTACACGGTTTTTAGTTTGAACTGGAATAAGCAACAGCAAAAGCTATATATTTTTCGGCTGCGAGAGCATTACAGCCGGCTGGTGAACTCTGCGAAGATTATGGATTTTGACAGCTTCGCCAGCGAGTGGCCGTGGGAAAAATTCGAGCAAACCATGCTGGAGCTTATCAACCGTAACAATATCCAGGAAGACGCGCTGGTTCGGGTGACAGTGTTTGTTGATGAGCTGGTAGCTGGTACAAAAATACACGGCTTAAAGAATAGTTTAAGCGCCTATATTTATCCTCTCGGAGAAGTGCTGTCGCGGAGCGGTATTAATGCCTGTATCTCCAGCTGGGTGCGCAATGTTGATAATTCAATCCCTGCCAAAGCCAAAATAAACGGCAGCTACGTAAACGCCTCACTCATGAAAAACGAGGCCCTACTGAATGGCTACGACGAAGCAATCGCGCTTGATCATAATGGACACGTTGCCGAGGCGACAGTAGCAAATTTGTTTGTCGTTCGTAATGGAAAACTTGCAACACCAGATACCTCGACCGATATTTTGGAAGGCATTACCCGCGACAGCCTGCTGGAAATCGCTCCAAAACTTGGCATAGAAGTTGAAGAACGCAGTATTGACCGGACGGAACTATACAAATGCGAGGAAGCATTTCTCTGCGGCAGCAGCGTACGAATCACCCCGGTATTGTCTGTAGATAAGCGTCCAATCAATGGTGGCGCCATCGGACCGATTACAAACAAACTTATGCAAAAATATGAAGCCGTTCAGCGCGGCACTGACAACGACTTCGGCAACTGGCGCCAGATTGTCTCCTAGCCACCTCTTGTGATAAGGTGAATGCGTGAAACGCTATAATCCGAAAGAGATTGAACCTAAGTGGCAGAAAACCTGGGAAGAGCAGGGTATTTATCGTGCCAGCGAAGATCCGAGCAAACCCAAGCGGTATGTATTAGAATTTTTCCCTTACTTAAGTGGCGCAGCAATGCATGTTGGCCATGTACGTAATTATGCTATCGGTGATGTTATTGCTCGCTTTGCACGCATGCAGGGTCAAAACGTACTCCACCCTATGGGCTGGGATGCTTTTGGATTACCGGCTGAAAATTATGCTATCAAAACTGGTAATAGCCCGAGCCTGATGATTAAAGAGGCATCGGCAAAATTTAAAGAACAGTTGGCCCAGATGGGCTTCAGTTACGACTGGTCACGAGAAATAAACAGTAGCGACCCAAGTTATTATAAATGGACACAGTGGCTGTTTTTACTTTTGTATAAGAGAGGCTTAGCTTATCAGCAAACAGGACTCCAATGGTGGTGCCCTGTTGATAAAACTGTACTGGCAAACGAGCAAGTTGAAGCTGGTAAGTGCTGGCGCTGTGGTAGTGACGTAGAGAAGAAATCTTTAAAACAATGGTTCTTTAAAATCACAGAGTATGCCGATCGTTTGTTGGAGGATTTGGGAGATCTGGAGTGGTCCGACGCAATCAAAACAATGCAGCGAAATTGGATTGGCAAAAGCACCGGTGCTGAAATAGATTTCAAACTGGCTGAGGGTAGTGAAGTTATACGCGTTTTTACTACTAGGGCAGACACTTTATTCGGAGCCACTTTTATGGTCCTAGCTCCAGAACATCCACTGGTTAAACGTATAACAACTACTGGACAGAAAAAATCCATAGAAGATTATGTCAAAGAATCACAGGCCAAAAGTGATATAGAAAGGCAAGAAACAGACAGGGAAAAGACAGGTATTTTTACAGGCTCATATGCCACTAACCCCGCAAATAATGCAAAAATTCCTGTTTGGATTGCGGACTACGTACTTGGCGGTTATGGAACTGGAGCGATTATGGCAGTGCCGGCGCACGATGAACGTGACTGGAAGTTTGCAAAGAAATACAAACTGCCGATTATACGTGTAGTTCAAAATGAGGCACCAGATGAGGCCTGCACCCACGACGAGGGTTTAATGATGAATTCCGGTATATATGATGACATGCGCTCAGAAGAAGCACGTGAGCAAATTGTGGCTGACCTAAATAAGAGCGGTGTTGCTGACGAGCACGTCAACTATAAAATCCGCGATTGGCTAATCAGTCGTCAGCGCTACTGGGGCGCGCCGATACCGATAATCCATTGTCCTAAGGACGGTGCGGTAGCTGTGCCAGAAGATCAACTGCCAGTGATCATTCCAGAAATAGAAAGCTATGAACCCAGCGGTGATGGCAGAAGCCCACTGGCGCGCGTAGAGGAATTTGTCAATGTGCCTTGTCCTAAATGCGGCGGCCCGGCCGAGCGAGAAACCGATACTATGGATGGTTTTGCCTGTAGTAGTTGGTATTTTTTACGTTTTGCTGACCCGCATAACGCCAATGCGGCCTTTGATAAAAGTAAGGCTGAGTTCTGGCTGCCTGTAGATGATTACATTGGCGGAGCAGACCATGCAGTTATGCATTTACTCTATGCTCGTTTTTGGACAAAGGTGATGTTTGATGAAGGCCTTATAGAATTTAAGGAACCATTTAAGACTCTCCGTAATCAGGGCAATATTCTAGCCCCCGATGGCCAGAAAATGAGTAAAAGCAAGGGCAATGTAATATCTCCCGATGAACTGATTAGCCAAGGCTACGGAGCGGACTCTATCCGTTTGATGGAACTGTTTATCGGCCCCTGGAATCAATCAGCGGCCTGGAGCGTAGAAGGTATGGGCGGCACATTTAGATTTTTGCAGCGTGTTTGGACACTGGTTCAGGAACATATTGCGTCAGAAGAATCTGAAGACATCACACCAGAATTACCACGGGCTTTAGCAAAAGCTACCAAGGCAGTTAGTCTAGACATGCACGAGCTTGGTTTTAATACCTCAATTGCCTCGCTTATGGAGCTAGTCAACGAGCTTTACAAACTCAAGACGATTACAAAACTAGGATCAGCCCAATGGAAGGCTGTGTTGACTACGCTTATTCAATTGCTGGCGCCTTTTGCGCCTCATATAACGGAAGAATTATGGCAACGGCTGGGTAATACTGGGTCGGTCCACACCAGTGAGTGGCCATCTTGGGATGAAAAATTGCTGATAAGCGAAACTATGACAATTGTTATCCAGGTTAACGGCAAAGTCAGGGCTAATATAGAGATGCCTGCTGCCAGTAGCGAGAGTGATGTCACAAAACTCGCTCAATCGCACGAAAAGATTGCTGAATACTTGCAAGGTAAAGCCGCTCAAAAAGTTATTTATGTACCCAACAAACTCATTAACTTCGTAATCTAATACATGTCCAGCGCTTAGACAATTAATGATTATATTAAAACCGTAATAGCGTGTTTTGCTGATACAAGGGTGAGCTGTTGTTTTTAGTCGTTATTTGGGGTAGAATAGGGGGAATAATACATCGGTAATACAGAGAGAAGGAGTGCTATCTAAGCTATGGGAAAACCCAAAAAACGCACATCACCCCGCCGGACAGGTATGCGTCGCAGTCATTTAGTGCTTAAATTGGCTCGTGCTGTAAACGCAAAATCACCAGTCAAAGCATTTACAACCAGGCGTGAAAGCGGCAGAGCAGTTTCGGCCGCCAGTAAATCAGAAAAAAATTAAAACACGCCCATCCAGAGCGTATACTGGAACGATAAGGACTAACTTAACAATATGAGTGCTAATCGTCATCTCGGCCGTATCATTGCACTGCAGACGCTGTACGAACAAGAACTTCGACAGGAGTGTCAGGACAACAATTTTAACCTGAAGCAGTCTACAAAACGCAATATACATCGCTACAAGACGCTAGTTGACGACGAAGACTTTATTGAGCGCCTAGTTAACGGTATAACCGAGCGCAAAGACGAGCTAGACGCAATCATTCAACCGGTGGCGCCCGAATGGCCCATTGACCAGATAGCTCGCATGGACCGATTGGTACTAAGGCTGGGGGTTTATGAACTGCTGCACGAGAAGAGTATCCCGCCGAAAGTTGTGATTAACGAAGCGGTGGAATTGGCGAAAGGATTTGGGGGCGACAACTCTTCTAAGTTTGTCAACGGTGTTCTAGGAACAGTTCTACGTCAACGACAAGATAAATCGAGACCAGTCAAGAAGACTCACCTCAACGATAAGGCCAAAGAATTATGAAAAGACCTAAACCCATCCATGGATTTAAAAAATTTGTTGCTAATCGGAAGCCGACGATCAACGAAGTTGTGCGCGAACCTACAGCTGGTGGCGTTGTGTTCAGGCGCGACCAAAGAACCAACGAAGTTGAAATACTGTTAATTCAAGATGCCAAAAATCGCTGGACTATCCCCAAAGGGCACATAGAAGAAGGGGAGTCCGCCAAAGAAACTGCCGAGCGTGAAGTTGGTGAAGAAACTGGCCTGAAAGCGATGAAGGTGCTTAACTGGTTGGGTAAGATCAATTTTCGTTACCGCAGAGGCTCAAGCTTAGTGCTGATGACCACCGAGATTTTTCTAATCCAAGGGCTTGGAGACACTGATGACGTGCACCCAGAAGACTGGATGAACGGAATCAAATGGTTCCCCGCCAGTGAGGCGCTAGATAAAATAGAGTATGATGACATTGGAAAACTAATCCTACTTGGATTAAAAAAGATCAGGAACTTTAACACGTAGAATTTATGCAAGACACTTCAATCTACCAAGCATTTGCCAAAGATAAGCTAGGCGTAGTGTTTAGCGACGCGAGCTTGCTTGTAACGGCTTTTACTCATCGGTCCTACGTAAACGAACATCGTAAGACAGCTTCTGAACACAATGAGCGTCTGGAGTTTTTGGGTGACGCTGTGCTAGAGCTAATAGTCACAGAATACTTATACGCCAACTTTACAGAACCAGAGGGCACCCTGACTAATTGGCGAAGCTCACTAGTACGCACAGAGAGTATCGGTGCTGCAGCACATCGTTTTGACTTTGAGCCGTTGTTACGGCTGAGTCGCGGCGAGAAGCGTGGCACGAATAGGGCAAGGGCCCAGATACTCGCTAATTGTTACGAAGCTGTTGTAGGCGCATTGTATTTGGACAAAGGCTACGAGGCTACCAAAGACTTCATAGCCAAGAGCTTGCTTGTTACATTTGAGGGGATTCTTAAGGCAGGGTCATGGATGGATCCAAAATCCAACCTGCAAGAGCTTGTACAAAACCAAGATGGTTTTACGCCTGTTTATAAAGTATTAGCAGAAGAAGGCCCTGATCACGATAAGATATTTACCGTGGGCGTATACGTGAACGGTGTATTACAAGGCAAAGGGACTGGCCCCAGTAAGCAAATCGGCCAAGTCGGCGCTGCCGAAGCCGCTCTTAAAAAATACCAGACTTAAAGTTGTAAATACTTTACAACTGTGGTATAATATAATTATATACGTGAATATTATATATTCTACAGATGTAGTAATATAGACAAAAAGGATAAATATATGTCTATGCCATATATGGATGTACGGCGTGAGCCGCTAAGACAACTAACGGGTTTGGTGCAAGAAGCCCTTGGTTTGGCCGATAGTCGGCCATTTGATCCTTTGCATGATTATTATAAACTAAGCTGCGGTGAACTAGCCTTAAGACTTAGTGCTCAGGAAGAAGACAAAAACCACCAACCTGTTACCACGCTAGACATAAAAGGCATAAAAAGCCGTATTAGCGGAATAAATGGCATTGAACCTTTAGAGGTTGAAAAGCGCTTTGAACAAACAGCTGACACCCTCAGAAGACTAGAACAGGGCAAAATACTGGGAACAGCAACACTCCGAGAGGCCGATTTATTAGTAAGTATGGTGCGTAAAGACGCAGTACTGCATGAAATAAATATTCCCTGTCTTAGTGTCTATAACTGAACAAATATTCCATAAGGTTGACATAAGGGGTGGTTATCTGTAGAATACACAGGATTGTTGTATAAGCTATAAATTCGCCGTTGGGTGGAGAGAAGAGAACAAGATACATGCTAGCTATTCGTATGCAACGTACAGGTCGTAAAGGTCACGCAGAGTTCCGCGTGATTGTTCAGGATGCCCGCCGCTCGCCTGCCAGCGGAAAGGTTGTCGCTCAGCTAGGTCATTATAACCCTCACTCTAAGCTAACGGTTTTAGACAAAGAAAAAGCTACTTTTTACCTTGAGAATGGAGCTCAACCATCACCTCGTGTCGTAACTATCCTGAAGTCTGAAAAGGTTAAATTGCCTGACTGGGTCCAGGTTGCTGCCAAGAAAAAAGGTGTTATCAAGAATACTGACAAACTCCGCCGCAACCGCCCGGCCGAGAAAGCTACTCCAGCTGCCAAGACTCCGCAAGAGGAGCTAACTGAAGAAGCTGTAGTTGAAACCACAGATACCTCAGCTGAAGTCGTCGTGGAAGCAGTAGCAGAATCCCCAGCAGAAACCTCCGTCGCTACAGAAATTGCTGTTGAAGCAAGCTCTGAAAAGCCGGCTAATGACGAAAAAATTATCTAATATATTTATCTTTTGCCACTGAACATAAGCAACTTATTTGCTATAATGGCAGTACATCAAGTGACTGAAAAAGGAGGGATAGACAGTACATGAATGCGACTATTGACCAACAGTTTATAGAATTTATCGTAAAATCAGTAGTCAGTAAACCAGACGCGGTCAAGGTTGACAGACGGGTTGATGAAAAAGGCGTCTTGCTTGAACTCACCGTAGACCCAGAAGACCTGGGCAGGGTAATCGGCAAGCGTGGTGCAACTGCTCAAAGCCTACGCACATTACTGCGTGCACTTGGCACCAAAAATGACGCCCGCTACAACCTGAAAATTATCGATACGTCAAATGGCGAACGTCCAACGCGCAGCTCTGACGACGCCAGCGCAGCTACCGTGCCTGCCCAGACCAGTAACGATGATAATGACGAATACACCTCTCCAGACGAAATATCATCAAGTCAGGGGCCGGCTGAAGAACCAGAAGAAAAAGAAAGTGACGCTTTGCGAAGAACCCGCCAAGAACTTAGCGACCTTGACGACCTAGATATTTAATATGTGGAAAACGGCTTGTTTGGTAAAACATAATCAGCTACAATAGCTGAGTTATTGACGGCTGCGACGTCAGCGTTAAAAAACAAATACAAAAATATAAAAGCTCTGCGAGCCATAGTCGTTCGAGGAAAAAATGGGTTTACCCATCGAAGCCTTGGCGAAGATGGGAGCTTTATGTGATACAAAAACCTGCTTAATTGCAGGTTTTTGTATTTTATGGGATGATACCTAGAGATGTTAATACAGATTATTAGTTTATTCCCAGAGATGTTCCCGCCCGTGCTGGAGACTAGCATGTTGTTCAAGGCTAAAGACAAGGGAATTGTTGAATATTCGTATATAAATCTGCGTGACTTTGGCCTAGGAAAGCGCAAGACGGTTGATGATACTCCTTACGGTGGGGGCGACGGTATGCTGCTTAAGCCTGAGCCGCTTGTGGCAGCTATTGAAGCAGCTAAAGCGTATGACGGGAATGAATCGCAAAAAGCAAAAAGCAAAAAGCAAAAAGTGGTTCTAATGACGCCGCGAGGGGAGCGGTTTAATCAGGCTAAAGCTAAAGAGCTTGCGCAGCTCGATAATCTGATCCTGGTCTGTGCTCGCTACGAGGGCTATGATGAGCGCGTGACAGCTTTTATAGACGAGCAGATATCAATAGGCGATTATGTATTAACTGGTGGTGAGCTGCCCGCTATGATCGTGACGGATGCGGTTGTGAGGCTTTTGCCGGGGGTGCTCGGCGGTGCTAAAAGCACTGAGATAGAAAGTTTTAGTGATGGTAAGACTCTAGAATTTCCACAATATACCCGCCCGGAAGACTTTCGGGGCATGAAGGTACCGGACGTTTTATTGAAGGGTCATCATGCCGAAATTGAAAAATGGCGTAACAAAAATAGCCGTGCGGTTGAACAAAATTAATAATAATGATATAAAAAGTAAATGCATGTAGTTAATAGTTCGCTTGACGGCTCGAATAATCCGGAGCTAGAGACAAACGTTCATCAGATCAGTTATGAGCGCCACACTACCAAGGAACGAGGCGGGTTGATTGATGTGGTTGAGATGTTCGAGTCACGAATCGGGCTTGTTAGTAGCGCTTTAAGCCTCATGGAGGTCCCTTTAAAACACGGAGTAGGGGTATCAGACCGGCTAAAAGCAAGCGGCTATGTGACAGTTGACTCGCATAGCATAGCTACAGATACTGACGTGACTTTTGGGGGAAACTTGCAAGAGCAGCTGATGCATGCAAAGGGGATGAGTGTAGCTAAGATACACCTAAACATATATGGCCATATAAAAGACACCTCGTTATCAATGAACAGTCGGTATCATAAAGATGAGGTAAGAGACATGACGTGGGCATGGGAGCTTGGCCGTTTAGCGGGCATTTTATTAAATCGTGTGCAGGATCCGCAATGGTTAAGAACGCTAGCGACTCAAAGATTAGGGATAGCTAGTTTGATGGGGAGAGTTGCTAGTGAATTAGCCCCGCCTAGTCTGGTGCTCACCCCTGATATAGAAAATATGTCAAAAGACGCGATTTTTGAGTATTACTCTATAGCGTTTCCGGAGCGTTTGGCTACAACTGTAGGCAACCACTTTATGCATTACTATTTTGGAGCAGACCGTGAGTTTGTTGAAAACTTTAACGACCGCTTATGGGAGACGGCGGTAAGGCCCGCCAGGCTTGCAAGTGAATTTATAGACGAAGGCGAGTTCAGCACAAATCTTAGCTATGCTGATTTAGCGGCAGCCCTGCCACTGAATAGCCGCGAATGGCAAGTATACAAGGAGCACCTTAGCGAGAACTAAGCTAGATGCCTTATATGCCAGCTTATTGATATACTGGTATGGTAACCGGAGGCCACTATGTTTTTACTACCAAAACTGCCATATAGCTATGATGCACTTGAGCCATACATAGACGCCAAAACAATGGAGTTGCACCATTCCAAGCACCATCAAACATACGTTGACAAGCTAAATACTGCGCTGGAAGCTACAGAATGGGCAGACAAGACCATTGAAGAGGTGCTGCAAAATCTTTCATCGTTACCAGAAGATAAGCGCACGGCCGTACAGAACAATGGCGGTGGACATTATAACCATAGTTTGTTCTGGGAACTGATGGTACCCGGAGGTGAAAATTCACCAAGCGGTGAATTAAGCGATAGGATAAAAGTGTCTTTTGATAGTTTTGAAGAGTTCAAAAAACAGTTTGCTAGTGCGGGCGCCGCTCGTTTTGGTAGTGGCTGGGTCTGGCTTCTGAAGGACGGGAACGGTGTAAAAATTATAAGCACCCCCAACCAAGATTCGCCGATCATGAATGGAATAAAACCGTTACTTGGACTTGATGTTTGGGAGCATGCATACTATTTGAAATACCAAAACCGTAGGCCTGAGTATATTGAGAACTGGTGGAGCGTAGTAAACTGGTCGGCTGTAGCAAAAAGACTTTAGGTCCAACGACAAAATTATATAAACCCCTAACAGTAAAACGGACAAAGACTGTATTATATGAACACAGTAAACGTTATACAAATATGTTAAAGAACACAGTTAGCGACTACCTTGTCCCCAGCAAACTTGAGGTTTTGCTATATTTTTTTGTCGCCGTAGCAATAGTGTTCGTTGCAAATCTCACATACATAACTACATATCTACTAAATCAAACCGGTAATGTACCCCAGACAGGCGAAGATGTTTTTCGTATGTATTCAGATAAGTTCTTTGAATTTATCGAAGGCCTGACTTTTGTTCCGTCAAGTGCGGTCTTTATATTTTGGAGCCTAACCGGCTTGTTTGTGTTTAGTCTGGCGCAGTCTGTCTATAATGTCTACGCCGAAGTAAAAAACGACGTTAACGTAGACACCCATTTCATGCATCCCAGCAATTACACCCGCTGGCGGTTCTGGGGTGAGGTTTTCGTTCAGTTCTCTGCCCATATTCTTTTGTACGGACTGATTGTCTTATGGGGGATGCTTATGGGTTTTGTGCTCACGCCTTTAGTAGCAATTTTGGCGCAAAGGCTATTTGCGGACACAAACACATATAGCCTGGTAGTCTTCGCGGCCTCTTTCTCTCTACTTTACGTTGGTGTGCTCATATTTGCGCTTTTGGCAAAACTATTCTTCAAGCGTAAGCAGTTGATGATTTAGTAGGCGAGTCACTTAGTCCTAGTCGGTTTGTTCGTATGGAGTGATTACTACCCATAGCAGGGCAGCAATTACAAAGAAAACAGCACTGTACAGAGCAGCTGTTCCGTAAAGTTGAACAGTAATTGCTTCATTAAAATTGAGGACAAAGTAGCTTACAACAGTCAGGTTGTAAGCTGCGGTACAAAGGGCTGCGGTGGCAAATAGAGCGCGACGGCTGTACAGGACTGCAGAAGTGGCTATTGGGATGGCGTACAACATAACAGCGGGGCTAGCGATGCCTCGATCGTTATACACGAACATTGCCGCGACAGCTATATCTGACACTATTAGCCCCAGCATCAAAGCCTTATAGTATCCTGATTTTTTTCCAAGGTTACGTGAGGCATACCAGACGACTGTATTGACCACCAATAAAGCCGCAACAATCATCCAGCGGTTTAGCGCATTCTCAAGAGTAATGTAGTTCCACCCGTCAAATATCACTATAGAAGAAGCCAAGACAAACACTAAGGCGAAGTGTACGCGAGTGGCCCTAACAACACACGAGCGTAAATACCCTAACTGTTTTTTAGCCATGATCCGATTCAAGCACACTATGCCTGCTTTGGTCAAACCACACACTCTCGTGGCTTGACATGGGCTTCTATGTATGATCCCGTAAAGCCTGGTAACCACAGCCAAGCCAAGTGTATAGCCTTGTACCCAATTTCAGCACAAGTCATGAGCGACACAGGCTTGTAACCGGCATATCCTGAAGATTACTACCGACTTTGTCTGCTACTTCGCCCCCCTTTTTTACCGGCCCGGCTGGCCTTGGCCCTGTCGTTTTTAAAATTGCTTGGGCTGCGACTTCCACCCATGCTGGCGATTTCTCTCTGCTTAGCCTTGTTCATACTCGCAAACCCACGGTTTGATTTAGCCATAACCCCCCCTTATTAGATTAACGCCTACAGCTTAGCTACTATAAATATAGTTGGCTATTAGTTATTTATCAGACTGTTTCGCAACCCCTTGTATTCACTTATGTTTCAGACCAGATGAGACACGAAATCCAACTCCTTAAAACAAACTTGTAGTAAATTCTAGTACGAAAATTGTTTGACAACAACTACCCATAGAGTAGTATACTCAAATACGAGCGCTACATATGGTGTACTAAGCACTACACCCAGCGTCCGGAATTTCAGGTTTTCCCCTGAAAATGTTTAAAAACAGTAGTTTTTAAACTGTAACTGCGACGCCAGACGCCATTGCGTTCGGTATAGTTGCCCCAAAATTTGGTCTTTACGTTTTTGGGCAGCACGTGTAAGCTGGATGTGAAAGTGGGAGCTTTTACTTTTTAGCTAACCCTGAACGGGCGAGCTTGAGGCAAAATTAAAACTTACAAAAATAAGGAGGGTACAATGGATATCACTGTCCAGCACGTCGACGGTAAGAGAGAGCCGTACAACGCCGACAGAATCAATCGTGCGCTGGAGCGCGCGTCAAGGGGTCTCCCAGACCAAATTTCTAAGGTGGTTCAGATTGCGACTGAGCTGTCGCTGACATTGTTTGACGGTATTACTACTACGCAGCTGGACCAAGCGGCGATCAACACTGCGCTACAGAACGTCAAAGATGATCCTGACTATGACACGATAGCGGCACGCTTGCTGCTCAAAACTATTTACAAGCAAGTTTTGGGCGACTTCAACACTGACGAAGAACTGGTAGAACTTCACCGGACCAAATTTATTCAATATATCAAGGATGGCGTCCGTGAGGGGCTACTTGACAAGCGCATGAACGACAAACTTTTTGACCTTAAAAAGCTTGCGCTTGCTATTGACCCTTCAAGAGACAATCTTATGAAGTACCTTGGGGTTATTACTAGCCGGAATCGCTACTCTTTGCGTAGACTAGACGGCGAGACGATTGAGGTGCCTCAGTATTCGCGTATGCGTGTTGCGATGGGGTTGAGCTTCAACGAAAAGAACCCAACAGAAGCAGCACTGAACTTTTATGAGCACATGTCTCGCTTGGACTATATCCCTGGCGGCTCAACTAACGTTAACGCTGGTACGCACTTCCCGCAACTAGCTAACTGTTTCTTGATGGAGGTCCAGGACGATATTGAATCAATCGCAAAAGCCAACCGTGACGTCATGTGGATGAGTAAGGGTACTGGCGGTATAGGCCTTAGTATGACCAAGCTTCGCGCGGAGGGTTCGCCAGTACGCAGCACAAATACGGTGTCTACTGGCCCTATACCCTACATGCATACCGTTGACTCGATTTTGCGAGCTGTCAGCCGCAAAGGGAAAAAGGCAGGCGCGCTTTGTTTCTACTTAGAAAACTGGCACCTCGACTTCCCACAGTATCTTGACCTTAAACAAAACTCTGGCGACCCCTATCGTCGCGCCAGAACGGCCAATACTGCCGTATGGATTTCGGACGAGTTTATGAAACGAGTGAAAAATGACGCTGACTGGTATTTGTTTGACCCAGCTGAAGTCAGTGATCTAAACGAGCTTTACGGCTCTGCCTTTTCTAAGCGTTACAACGAATATGTCAAGCTAGCCGAATCCGGAAAGATGCGTGTATTCAAGAGAATTAAGGCGCGCGAGCAGTTCAGATCAATACTGATGAGTCTACAAACTACCTCGCATCCGTGGCTGACCTGGAAGGACACCACCAACAACCGCGCCCTCAACAACAACACGGGTACTATTCACATGTCTAATCTTTGTACTGAGATATGCTTACCGCAAGATGAGAACAATATTGCGGTGTGTAACCTGGCTAGCCTTAACTTGTCGGCTCACCTACTAGATGAACAGAAAGATTTTGACTGGAAGCGCCTAGAATCTAGCGTTCGTTCTGCTATTCGCCAGCTAGATAACCTGATTGACATAACAACCACCCCAATTCCCGAAGCCATGCATTCCAACAAAATGAACAGAGCCGTTGGCCTGGGCGTGATGGGTTTTACGGACGTAACTGAGCGACTTGGTTTCCCGTACGACAGCGAGCAGGCCTATGAGCTTAGCGATCGCATTGCGGAGTTTGTCAGCTACCATGCGATTGATGAAAGCGCTAGCCTAGCAGAAGAGCGTGGAAGCTACCCGAACTACAAAGGTTCACGCTGGAGTCAAGGTGTGGTCCCGTTTGATACGCTTGAAACAACTGCTAAGGATCGAAAAGTCAAAATTGAAGTAAACCGTACTCAAAGAATGGACTGGGCTAAGCTGCGCAAAAAAGTCAAGAAGGGCATGCGCAACGCAACGCTGATGGCCATAGCACCAACGGCCAATATTGCCCATGTTGCTGGCACAACACCAGGAATTGATCCGCAGTTTTCACAGATTTTCAGCAGAGCCACTCTAAATGGCAAGTTCCTAGAAGTGAACGCTAACCTTGTGAATGACCTAAAAGAGTTAGGTATATGGGAAGAAGTTCGCGAAGATATTTTGCGTGCTCAAGGTGATATTCAGGAGATAGAGGCTATACCTCAGGAAGTCCGGGATGTGTACAAGACCTCGTTCCAGTTATCGCCATATGCTTTTATAGAGGTAGCTGCACGAGCCCAAAAGTGGATTGACCAATCCATGTCACGAAACATGTACCTAGAAACACGCGAAATAGACGATATGGTCGATATCTATACCAAGGCGTGGGAAAAAGGCCTAAAGACCACATATTACCTGCATATGAAGCCGCGGCACACGGCAGAACAAAGCACGGTTAAGGTTAATAAGTCTACCAGTATTTCAAAGAACAAAGCAGGCTTCGGGTTTGCTAAGCGAACAAGCGCATAAACTAATAAATAGGAGAAAACAGCATGGCTTCTAGCACAAACAAAACAATACAAAAATTAATGAATGCAGTTGACGCTATCGACGACGCTGAAGAGGATATAGAAGAAAAATTAAATCAGATCGCCCAAGCGATTGCAGCCGAACAACAAAAGGCTCGGGCAAAAATTAAGGGGTTGAATATAAATGCGCCTGTTGACCCGCAAGACGCGTTTCAGTGCGAAGGGTGTGAATAAGATGGCGCAACCAAAGGGTATTTTAGGGACAGGTATACAAGACGGCTTATTGCTTAAACCGATCCGTTATCAGTGGGCCTATGATTTATACGAGCAAGCGGTGCGTAACACATGGTTTCCTAACGAGATTCAGCTTGACTTAGATCTGGCTGACTTCAAAAGATTCAGCGACGAAGAGAAACACGCTCTAAAATTTTTAATGAGCTATTTTAATCCAAATGAGCTGTTAGTCAATAAGGCTCTGGCCTTTGGTGTTTATCCATACATCAACGCGCCAGAAGCGCACATGTACCTGGCCAAACAGATGTGGGAAGAAGCTAATCATTGCATGAGTTTCGAGTATGTGCTGGAAACATTTCCTATCGAGCGCGAAGATTCGTATGCCGCCCATGTAACAGTTCCCTCAATGATCAAAAAAGAAGAATTTGAGGTCAAATTCATCAAACGCATGACCGAGAACCAAATAGATATTACTACCACTGAGGGCAAGAAAGATTTTGTCCGTAATTTAGTGGCCTACAATATTATCCTAGAAGGACTTTGGTTCTATAGCGGTTTCATGGTTGCTCTGTCTTTCCGCCAGCGCAATTTGCTACGCAACTTCGGATCACTAATCAGTTGGGTTGTAAGGGATGAGTCCCTCCACCTCAAGTTCGGGATCAACCTAATACTGACCGTGCTGGAAGAAAACCCGGACTTGCAAACCGAAGAGTTTGCACAAGAAATCAAACAAATGATACTAGACGGTGTTGCTATGGAAGAGCAATATAATAAAGACCTGCTTCCTAATGGTATATTGGGGCTGAACGCTGACTACATAAATCAATACGTTAAATATCTGGCGGATCGTAGACTGGAAGAGCTTGGCTTTGAGGCTGAGTACAAAGTCAGTAACCCAGCTAAATGGATGGCTACAGCTAATGATACGCTTGAGCTTGTTAACTTCTTTGAATCTATCAACACTAGTTACGAAGTTAATGCGCAGTCATCCAAAAAGAAGACCCCTGTATAAAATTTTTTAGTGCCTGTCTTTAAATATTGTCTGTTCAATCACGCAGTCGAAATCGGCTTATTGTTAAAATGTGTCGCTTAATGGCGCAATCCCATATAATGTAGTGTCAGCGCTATGAGTAATCAAGCAATACAAGAGGTAGTAATAGTCTACAACCCGGTGAGTACCGGCCCTGGTAGAAAAATGTCTTTAAAGCTGGAGAAGCAGTTAAAAAAAACCATGCCAAGCTTAACGGTGCGGGTCATCCCGACCGAATACGCGCTTCATGCTATAGAGCTGGCGGAAAAACACGGTGGCGAGAACGTGGTCCTTCTGGCTGCGAGCGGAGACGGGGGTTATAACGAGCTAATCAATGGGGCTATGAAAGTACGGGCGCGAACAAAAATAATGCCAATCTGCGGAGTGCTACCTGCTGGTCATGCCAACGACCATTTTCGCAGCTTAAAAGGCAATGAATCAACCCTGATTGCGAATATACAGCACAACCGGACTCGCCAGGTAGACTTACTCGGGGCGCAGTACACTAACGAAAATGGTCAGCGAACGGAAAGATATGCTCACTCTTATATAGGCCTAGGGTTATCTCCGTACATCGGCAAGGAGCTAAACTCTACGGATGTAAATAACTTTAACGATAAGATTATAGCAGCGAAATCTATCGCAAAGTTTAAGCCGGTCAAAATCAAACGGCGCGGCAGATATAAAAAAATTGATAGTCTAATTTTTTCAAACACTCCAAAAATGGCAAGGTGGTTGACGCTGTCCGATGAGTCAAGTATGGATGACGGCTTGTTTGAAGTACAGATGATTGGGTTTAGGTCACCGTCACACAGGATTAAGCAGCTTATTCAAATGGCGCAGGCCAAACCCCCGAAATCAACACGTGCTTCCTCATATGCTTTTGATGTCTGCGAAGATACATTGCTGCAACTTGATGGAGAAATAGTCGGGCTTAAAGGTAGCACGGAAGTCGTGATTACTAACTTACCAGGGGCACTATGCACAATTCTTTGAATTCTTGGTCTGCCTCGTGTTATATCTTAAATTTTAGTCACACAAAACATATACAGCCGCAATCATCATAATTATTGTTTGCGCTTCTCTTACCGCATAGAAAAACGTGGCGCCGTGAGCTACTCCCCAATTAGAACTGTTTTACCACCAAGTTTAGTGGCCAGAAAACTATCATGCGAAATGTAGATAATTGCTCCATGATATTGGATGAGTGCGTTTTCAAGCTCTTCAATGCTGGGTAGGTCTAAATGGTTCGTGGGCTCGTCTAATATGAGTATTTGAGGATCATCAACAAGCATAGAAATTATTTGTAGGCGCGCTTTTTGACCGCCACTGAGACGGCTTACAGGCATATCTCCATCAACAGACGGGTTAAACAAGTAATCACTCAAAAGCTGCTTGATATGCTGTGAACTAATCGGTAGCCCCTTGTCGCGCAAAACATTTTCAAGGGCCTCGTTTAATGTCAGCTTCAAGTATTTAGAATCAATTTCTTGCTCATAATGTCCAATACGAAGCCCCTTGTCAATCTGAATACTCCCGAACAAACGTTCTGATGTAGGGTTGGCTCCTTGTGCCTCTGCCATGATCGCAGAAACAAACGTAGTTTTGCCGGCTCCATTGCGGCCATGAAGCCTTTGTCTTTCGCCGGTTCGTAGTGAGAAACTTACGTTTTCAAACAGTGCTTTGCCGTTATATCCTAAACTCAACTTGTCAATTTTTAGTAATGCGTTGCTATTATCTGTAGCTTCCTTCGTGCGTGTGCGCACTTTAATATTAGTGGCCTTATATTTATCGTAGGTACTGGTCATTTTGTGGGTCATGCCACTAGCCGACTCTTGATCTATCCAAAAGGACGGTTTTTCAAGAGCACTTAATAAATTTAGCTCATCTTTGGCTTTTTGCTCTTGTGACTTAAACCTACGGATGGTTCCGGGTGTTCTAGCTTTTTCCTTCATGCGCCGGAAACGCACAACGTCTTCTGCGAGTGTGACTAGCCGTTTTTGTGTCAGATCATACGTTATTACCTCGGCTGTTATTTGGCCCTTATTGGTTCGGAGGTATGTATCGTAGTTGCCGCGGAAGGCATAGCTTTTTCCGTCGCGTATTTCTATTATGCGGTCGACATTATTAAGCACGTCTCGGTCATGTGTAATAACCAAAACAGCCTCATCTGCTGCGCGTAGCCATTTGATAAAAGCCTGCTTTGCAACGTAATCCATGTGGTTTGTGGGCTCATCGATTAGCGCAATATGTCCTCGGCTGCGCTGCACCTTGATAAGTTCTACCATGCGCTTTTGGCCGCCACTAAGCGACCCAAGAACCCGATGCATATTGGACGGGTCAATCTGATAGACAGCAAAGGCTTGCTTGATCTCATCCTCTAACTGATAGTAACCGAGCTCATTAAATCTGACCAGAGCATCGCTGAATGTCTGGATCTTTGTCTGGTTGCTGCCCATTGAATCCGGATAAGTGTCTATAATGTGTGTTAAGCGCTTATAGTCTGGCAGGTCGCCCTGAATATATTCTAGAACAGTCTTATCTTCGTGGCCGTGGTGTTCTTGTCGGCTGCTAATAACGATCGCCCCGCGCTTAATCTGGACCTCGCCTTGATAGTCTTTATCTTTGCCGTTTAAGATATTGAATAACGTTGACTTGCCCGTACCGTTCCGACCTATCAGGCCGACCTTTTCACCATTTTGAATCTCAAGATCTACACCACTATACAGCAGGTTGCTGCCAAATGATTTCTCCCGAATATTTGCTGACAATATCATAAAAGCCTTTGATCAATTTTACTTACGTTGAATGTCATTATAGCTGATCTGTAGGCAGTGAGATACTAATCAACGAAGACCCGCACACCTATTAGCTCTGTAATACGGAAAGTATATTGCCGGAAGGGTCTTTAAACCAGGCAATATCTGGCCCCATATTCGCCGATCTACCGCGCAGCACGCCTGTTCCGTCTGTTTTTGCACCGTTTCCCAGGTCGTCATAATGTTCAAAAACGACCCCTCTACTAACCAATTCATTAACCGCATTGTCTATGTCGTCCACGGGGAAGTTAAGAACTGTAAATGTTGCAGGTGTATGGTCGTCCTTTTGGTACAAGAACACGTTGTTGCTGTCTGGGATTTTGAGGACTAGTCCCATCCAGTCTTCTGAGACATCAAGCCCCAATGTTTCTACATAGAACTTCTTAGATTCTGTAATATTCATAATTGAAAAACCGCTGAACGCTTTCGAGTCTTTGAGCATGACACCTCCTAAATGTTCTCTTAGGTTTGCGTATATAATCCTAACCTACTTAAGATTTGCCAGCAAATTTATCACCTCATCAACACTATCTAGTTGATACCGAGCCGCGGTATCGCCTCCTCCGACACGAATGCTATATGACCGCTCTGGCAAGGCGCGGAACATATCTTCGTCGGTATAATCGTCTCCGATAGCCATTATGAAATCCCACTTATCTTGTGATAATAGTTCAGCGACAATCGCGCCTTTGTGCATATTTTTTGGTTTAATCTCAATAATCTTGTTACCTTCAAATACACCTATTTCGCTGTCGCTAAGTTGGCCTTGAAGATCCATCTTTAGCTCTTCCTTGCGCACAAAGGCTAGATCCGGTGATACATTTCGATAGTGCCACACCAAAGCGAAATCTTTTTCTTCTACGATTGAGCCTGGAGTTCTTGAGGTGTACTTCTCTAGGATAGACTTGATTGGTCGTTTCCATCGTTTTGGCGTAAGGCTGTACTTTACCCAGTTGCCAGCATCAAACACCCAGCCTCCGTGCTCAGCAATCAGTCCCAACCCCTTGGTCTCAAAAAATGATTCCAATACATTTTTAGGGCGACCGCTTACGATAATTATTCGGTTCTGCTTGTTGTCGGTCAATTTTCTGATCGCGCGCCTAACACGAGAAGAAGGGTGGGCAAGAGATCTGCTGGGGGAGGCAACAAAATTCTTAAGGGTTCCGTCATAGTCAAGCAGTATTAGGCGTTTATCTGCAGCTTTATAGACCTTGGCTATCTGAGTAAGGTCTGTGTCCCGTAGATGCCCTGGCTGTTTCAGCTGCCTATCGCGGGAGTATTCTAGCTCGCCGATATAGTCATCCGCCCAGGTTGAAATTGTGTATGTTGATATCCTTCGTTGCATGGCTCTCATGCGTTCTTTTTGTTCTTTAGCGGGCATTTTCAATGCGGTGACAAGTGCATTAGATACCTGCTGGGTGTCGTTTGGGTTTACCTGTATGGCTTCGGACAATTCAGATGCCGCCCCGGCCATTTCGCTTAACACGAGCACGCCGTCTGATTTGTGGTGAGACGCTACATATTCTTTAGCAACCAAGTTCATACCATCACGCAGTGGTGTTACCATCATCACGTCGGCCATAGAATAAAGCGCTATCAGCTCATTAAATGGTAGCGACTGGTAGCGATAGCTAATAGGCGACCAGTCAACCGTAGAGAAGTTGCCGTTGATGCGGCTGACTTTCTGCTCAATAGTCTCTCTTAGCTGCTGATATTCTTGTACGTTTTCCCTTGATGGTACGGCCAGCAGTATCATCACTACCTTGCCGTGATAGTTCTGGTTTTGTTGTAAAAATAGTTCATAGGCATCTAACCGTGCAGGTATGCCTTTGGAGTAGTCGGCGCGGTCAACAGCTAATATGATTTTGTTGTGCTTCTTAAAAATATCAAACGACTGCACAAGCTTTTTTACGCTGCGAGTTTTCGGGTTCTTTGCATACTTTTTATAATCAATACCGATCGGAAATGCATCAGCCTTCACTACGCGGTTGTTGTGCTTAATCGAGCCTAGATGATTCTCTAGCCCAAGTCCGTGGCTGATGCTAGTTAAAAAGTGCCTTACATAATCATACGTATGAAAACCCACTAGGTCAGCCCCAAGTAAACCCTCTAGTAGTTCGCGGCGCTGGGGTAGCTGTCTGAAGATCTCGTAAGACGGGAATGGGGTGTGCAAAAAAAAGCCAATTAAACTGCGAGGAGCCGTATTTCGCAGCATCTTAGGTAGCAACATAAGCTGATAATCATGCACCCATACACGAGCACTCTCGTCTGCAAACTTTATTGTCTCGGTGCAAAACAACTCGTTAGCTTCTTGGTACGACCGCCAAAAGCTATCTTCATACCGAGCCATGTTGGTAAAATAGTGAAACAGTGGCCAAAGCGTTGTGTTGCTGTAGCCAAAATAGTAGTTTTGAATTTGTGTATCATTCAGAAAAACTGGATGACAGCCATGCTTTTTTAGTTCGTTGATGATGTCTTGTTTGTCCTTTTTTGTCAACACATTTGAACTGATCCCGGGCCAACCTATCCATACACTATCTTTGCTTTTGCTGACAGTAGATACGCCAG